>NZ_JZJL01000152.1 GCF_000971335.1 Chromobacterium vaccinii | reverse complement strand
GCCATCGTCGCTTATTTCCATCGCTGGGGCGGCCAGCAAGAGATCTTGTTCCGGCTGGCGGTATCGGCGCGCAGCGATGCGACGCGACACGCGCCCGGCCACCTGGCGCATGCGTTGCCGCTGCTGGCCAGCCTGCCGCCGCGCGCCAGTCTGGCCGACATCGCGCGACAGCTGGACGGCGAGGTGGAGCGGATGCGTCCGCATACCCGCTATCGGGCTGAGGACATCGTGCGCGACCAGGCCGGTGCCGGTTTGGGGCGCGGGGCGCAGGGGCCTGTGATCAACCTCATGCCTTTTGCTTACCGCTTCGAGTTTGGCGCCTGTCGCGTGGAGTCCGCCCATCAGCTGACCGTCGGCGTGCTGGACACGCTGGAAGTGGCGGTGCACGACCGCAAGAACGGTGACGGCCTCCACCTCGATTTGTACGCATCCGAGCGCGGCTGCCCGCCCGAACCGCTGCGGCGGCATGCCCTGCGGCTGGCCCGGTTCATCGTCGAGGC
>NZ_JZJL01000151.1 GCF_000971335.1 Chromobacterium vaccinii | reverse complement strand
TTGGACGGGCTGGGAGCGGGATTGGGCGGCTTGCGCTTGACGAGAGTCGAGATGGAGCGGCGCAGCGCCAAATTCGATCTGACGCTTGAACTGTATGAAGCCGGCGGCCGGATCGAAGGCAGCCTGGAGTATGCGACCAGCCTGTTTCAGGAGCAGACCGCTATTCGGCACGTCGCCTATCTGAGGCGGATGCTGCAGGCCATGGTGTAGGGGCTTGGAGCGCGGAGCCTCGAGGGCGGAATCGTCCTGAGTCGAACTTGAATGGGGCCGGCGGCGCAGAGGGGCGGCCGGCGCCACAGCAACAAGGAAATATCGCTATGAATGCCAAATTGTCGGAAACGGGCGTGACCAAGCCGGGGTTGTTGAGCCTGGTGGATTTGATGGACGAAGACGAGCGAGATCTGCAGCTGCGGCAATGGAACGCCACGGAAGCGGCGTATCCGCGGGAGCAAGGGGTGCACGAGCTATTCGAGGCGCAGGCGGCGGCGCATCCGGAGGCGGTGGCGGTGGAGCAGGAT
>NZ_JZJL01000150.1 GCF_000971335.1 Chromobacterium vaccinii | reverse complement strand
GTCTTGCTCCACCGCCACCGCCTCCGGATGCGCCGCCGCCTGCGCCTCGAATAGCTCGTGCACCCCTTGCTCCCGCGGATACGCCGCTTCCGTGGCGTTCCATTGCCGCAGCTGCAGATCCCGTTCGCCATCCGATAGCGGCGACAATCCGCTCATATCTTGCTCCGGGGCGGTTTCCAACAGTTCGGTCAATCCAGCCAGAACGCGATGCACATAGTCCGCGATCCGCGCGGCGCCGATGCTGGCCGCGGCCTGCACCGTCAGCTCGAAGCCGACGCCCAGGTCATCCACCGTCAGCGTCAGCGGATAGTTGGTCCGCTCCTCGCTCCACAGCACCCTCACTCCGGGCAGGATCTCGTCCGGATTCGGCAACGCCGTGCTGTGCCGGTAATTGATCAGCGCGCTGAACAACGGCTGCCCCGGCGCCAGGCCGCTGCAGCGCTGCGCCAGCGCCAATGGCGCGTGTTCGTGGATCAGCAGCCCGCTCAGACTGGCATGCACCGCCTTCACCGCCGCCCTCGCGCCGACCCGGCCCGCGCCTATCCGCAACGGCAGCGTATTGATGAACATCCCCAGCGTCCTG
>NZ_JZJL01000149.1 GCF_000971335.1 Chromobacterium vaccinii | reverse complement strand
CAGCCGCACCGCCAGCAGCGAATGGCCGCCCAGCTCGAAGAAGTGGTCATGCCGACCCACCCGCTCCACGCCCAGCAACTCGCGCCAGATCTCCGCCAGCGCCGCCTCGGTCCCGTCCTGCGGCGCTTCGTACGCCCGCACCCCGTACGACGACGCCTCCGGCGCCGGCAGCCCCTTGCGGTCCAGCTTGCCGTTCGCCGTCAGCGGCAAACCCTCCAGCCGCACGTACGCCGCCGGCGCCATGTAGTCCGGCAAGCGGCTGCGCAGCGCTTCCCGCAACGCCTCGGCTTCCGCCTCGCCGCTGTAGTACGCCACCAGCCGCTTGTCGCCCGGCTGGTCTTCCCGCGCCAGCACCGCCGCTTCCTTCACCCCGTCGCACCGCCGCAGCTGCGTCTCGATCTCGCCCAGCTCGATGCGGAAGCCCCGCAGCTTGACCTGGTCGTCGTTGCGCCCCAGGTATTCGATATTGCCGTCCGCCCGATAGCGGCCCAGGTCGCCGGTCTTGTACATCCGCGCGCCGGCCTCGGCGGCGAACGGGTCGCGCAGAAAGCGTTCCGCCGTCAGTTCCGGCCGGTTCAAATAGCC
>NZ_JZJL01000148.1 GCF_000971335.1 Chromobacterium vaccinii | reverse complement strand
CCGGGTTGCCGCTGTCGCAGCCGGCCACCTGCTCCCACTCGCCATCCAGGCTCAGCGTCTCCGCCGCCCCGGCCGGCAGCCCCGGCCTCAACCGGCTTTGCGTCAGCACCAGCTTCGCCCCGGTGTCCTCCAGCAGCAGCGCCAGCCGCTCCGCAGGGTGTTCCGGGTCCAGCGGCACGTAGGCGCCGCCCGCCTTCAGAATGCCCAGCAGCCCCACCACCATTTCCAGCCCCCGCTCCATGCAGAGGCCCACCAGCGCGTCCGGCCCCACGCCTTTGCCGCGCAGCCAGTGCGCCAGCTGGTTGGCGCGCCCGTTCAGCTCGCCGTAGCTCAGCGCTTCGCCTTCGTAGCGCACCGCATCCGCTGCCGGCCGGTCCATCGCCTGCCGCTCGAAACCGGCCAACAGGTCCGGCGCCGCGTCTGACCGCGCGCCCTGCCCCCAATCCCGCAGCAGCAGCCGCTGTTCGTCCTCGTCCAACAGCGGCAGGTCTTTCAAGCGCGTCTGCGGCGCGCGCGCTGCCGCCGACAACAGTCGCAGGAAGCGGCGCGCCATCGCTTCCACCGTGTCCCGGTCGAACAGATCCGCGTTGTATTCCAG
>NZ_JZJL01000147.1 GCF_000971335.1 Chromobacterium vaccinii | reverse complement strand
GACGGCGGCAACTGGCGCGTGGAGGGCGACACGCTGCGCGGCGGCGCCGGCAACGACCAACTGTTCGCAGGCTGGAGAGGCTACGACAACGTGTTCGAAGGCGGCAGCGGCAATGACACGCTGACGGGCAGCTATAGCCACGACATCTATCTGTTCAATCTGGGCGATGGCCAGGACGTCATCCTGGACAAGGCGTCCAGTCTGGCGGATGCGGGCGACGAGCTGCGTTTCGGCGCCGACATCAAGGATACCGACATCCAGGTGCTGCGCAGCGGCAACGACATGGTGTTCCGCCACGTCAACGGCCAGGACAGCGTGACGGTGAAGGACTGGTTCGCCAGCCAGCTGAACTGGATCGAGCAGATCACCTTCGCCAGCGGCGTGAAGTGGACGGCCGACCAGCTGATGAAGCAAGGCGTGCCGCTGGTGGGCACCGAGCTGGGCGACACGCTGCGCGGCGGCGACGTCGACGACTGGATCCAGGGCAACGGCGGCAACGACTCGCTGTACGGCGGCAACGGCAACGACCTGATCGAAGGCGGGGCGGGCGACGACGGCCTGTTCGGCGAAGAAGGCAACGACACCCTGCGCGGCGGTCTGGGCAA
>NZ_JZJL01000146.1 GCF_000971335.1 Chromobacterium vaccinii | reverse complement strand
CACACTGGAGAATCCGCATTCCGCTATTCCTGTGGATTTCCGAAAGAGGCGGCGACGGCGTGGAGCCCGCGGCCGAAGCCCGGTTGCGGGGATGGTTGCCCACAGTGCGAAATTACCGCGTGGTGCCGAAAGCCGGCCATTTCGCCTTCCTGGCTCCATGCGTCGAGGCCGCGGCGAAGGAAGCGCCGGAAATCTGCCGGGACGCGCCCGGCTTCGACCGCGCGGCTTTCCACCGGAAGATGAACGCCGAACTGCTGGACTTCTTCAACCAGGCCCTCGACATCAAACCATAACGCCACGCCGGGCTTGCGGGGAGATGACAGCTAGCCGTTGTCGCCGGCCATCACCGGAAACAGCGTCAGCACCACCTTGCCCAGATTGCGGTTGTCGGCGACGTAAGCGTGCGCGTCTTGCACCTGAGTCCAGGGATAGCTGCTGTCCACCACCGCGCGCGCCCTCCCCTGTTGGATGTCGCTCATCTGGTTTCCCCCTTGTTGGATTCATTCCCGCCACAGGGCCAGTCGTTCCCATTCATCGCTGAATTCGATGCCGGGCAGTCCGGCAGGCACTAGCGCCCGGATGTCGGTGTGAGGGCTTTCCCTCGCCGCCAGTTGCAAGGCGTACATTTCGTGCGTGCCGGGACGGGTGT
>NZ_JZJL01000145.1 GCF_000971335.1 Chromobacterium vaccinii | reverse complement strand
TCGTCAATGCCACCGCTCCTATCGCCACACTCAGCGCGTAGCCAGACACCAGATAGCCCGCCACCTGCTCCGTGATCCTGAAATCCGCCGCCACCTGCGGCAGCAAGCCGACGATGCCGAACTCGGTGAGTCCGATACCGAACGCCCCTAAGGCCAGGGCAAAAAGTCCAATTGGCATATCAAACCTCCGGTAATTTGCAAATGTCATATAATTAACTTCAGACTAATCAAGACAGGATAAAATGTCAACGTACTAAATTATTTAACTAAATATGCTTTATGATTATCTAATATATTTTTGACCGCCAGAGTTAAATCCGAGTGTGAAATATGTGTATGCGAGTCAATAACAGCCGGGATACTGGGATGCCGGGCATAAAATGCCGGCGAGCACCGCAGCGCGATCTGCAACACCCATGCGCGGATCGCGCGTGGGCATAAGCGTCAATGCCGAGGTAAAGCAGCAGGACGGCGGTAGATTCGATTCGAAGAATGGAGCGATGCGGGGCGACCGAACGGGCCTGCATCGGCGGAAGGGAGCGCGGCAGAAACAGCCGTCCGCGCGAGGCTGACAACAAGAAGAGGCGGGTCCCGACAATCGCGAGACCCGGTCCTGACACCAAAACGCGCCTGGGGCGCGGGAGAACGAGACGATTACGCCGTC
>NZ_JZJL01000144.1 GCF_000971335.1 Chromobacterium vaccinii | reverse complement strand
GGCTGTCATAGCGGTAGTGGCGGCCGGCGTACTGGCTGAGCAGGTTGCCGGAGCAGGCTGTCGCCCTGATGGCCGTCGGCGGCAGGGGCGTTGTCCAGCAGGTTGCCGGCGGGGTCGAAGCGGAAGCTTTCCACGCCCTTGGGGGTGGCAGCCTCCAGCAAGCGGCCCACCGGGTCATAGCGGTAACTCAGCTGGCCGCTGCGATTGGCAGCACGTCCTCGCCGCTGTGGAAGTTGCCAGTGATGGACACTGTCGCGCTGGCCAGCGTCGCGTTGTCGCGGTCGGATACGGTGATGCCGCCATCCACCGCCACCGGCGTCGGCGTGCCGCTGATGGTGTAGCTGCCGTTGGCGCCGGAGACGGTGGCGATGGGCGTTTGGTCGGTATCCGCCACCGTCACCGTCCGCGTCGCTGCGGCGCTGTTCTTGGTGCCGTCGTTGACGACGAAGCTGATGGTGCGGGTGGCGTTGTTGGGCGTGATCGCGCTGTCGGTGTAGGTCGTTGCGCGCAAGGCCGCCTGCCATTGCGCCAGCGTGGCCGTCGCGCCGCTGGAAGTCAGCGTCAACACCCCGGTGCCGCTGTTGTAGCTGGCGACGATATTGCCGTAAGTGGTGGAATTGGTGTTGCTGAACGCCAGCGCATCCTCCCCGCTCTGGAAGTTGCCGGTGATGGATACCGTCGCCGACGCCAGCGTGGTGTTGTCCAGATCGGACAAGGTGATGCCGCCAT
>NZ_JZJL01000143.1 GCF_000971335.1 Chromobacterium vaccinii | reverse complement strand
ACGGCAAAGCGGGCCCAGGCTCCACAGGCGCGGAAGTCGCGACCACCGTGGCCTCGGTCGGGCCATAGTTGTTCACTAAGACAAAACCCTGGTCTGCCGCGGGTCCTTGCCCCAGAAGGTCGCCGCCAGTCAGCAACATCGTCAAAGTCGGGTGCCGCAGACCTTCCGCCAATACATATTCTGTCACTGGGGTGGGCAGGAAACTGACATCCAGCGGCTGGGCCTGCCACCAAGCCAATAGGCCGGCCACATCCTGCGCCGAGCTCAACCCGAACGGCAATGCCAGCGTCGCGCCGCAAGCCAGGGCGGGCCAGAGCTCCCAGACCACCGCGTCAAAACCCAGCCCGGCGACGCAGGAGACGCGTTTTCCCGCGCGCAAATCCGCCATTTGTCCATGCCAGGCGACCAGATTGGCCAGATTGCCATGCTCCACCATCACCCCCTTGGGCAGACCCGTGGAACCAGAGGTGTAAATGACATAAGCCAAACTGGATGGAATCAGACCCGTTTCCTCCCGGTTCAAGCGCGCGGGAGATTCCGCATCGAGGGCAGCGGCATCCGACAGATCCACCACCGGCGCCGAGATTTCGCCCAGCAAAGCCCGGGTTCCCGGTTGAACCAGCACAACCGTCGGCGCGCAGTCCTCCAGCAGATAAGCCAGGCGCTCAGATGGATAGGCCGGATCCAGCGGCACATAGGCGCCGCCTGCCTTCATCACCGCCAGCAAGCCAATCACCATTTCGCAGCTGCGCTCCACGCAAACCGCCACCCGCTGCTCC
>NZ_JZJL01000142.1 GCF_000971335.1 Chromobacterium vaccinii | reverse complement strand
GGGGAGCCGGGTGGCGCTGCGGCTGGAGCGCTCGACGGAACTGGTGCTGGCGCAGCTGGCGGCGCTCAAGTGCGGCGCGGCCTATGTGCCGCTGGACGGCAACGCGCCGGCGGCGCGGCAGCAGGCGATGCTGGCGGACAGCGGCGCATCGTTGCTGCTGAGCCGGAGCGGACTGCCCGGACCGGAAGGCGAAGGCGCGCGGCGCGTCGACATGGACGCGCTGGAGCTGAGCGGCTGCGAGTGGGGCAGCTTGGGGGTGAAGACGCCCGGCGAGGCGGCGGCCTACGTGATGTACACCTCGGGCTCCACCGGCGAGCCCAAGGGCGTGGAAGTGGCGCACCGGGGGATCAGCCGGCTGGTGCGGAACAACGGCTACGCCGACTTCAATGAACATGACCGGGTGGCGTTCGCCGCCAATCCGGCATTCGACGCCAGCACGCTGGAAGTGTGGGCGCCGCTGTTGAACGGCGGCTGCGTGGTGGTGGTGGACCAGGCCACGCTGCTGGAGCCGCAGCGCTTCGCAGCCGCGCTGCAACAGCAGCGCGTCAGCGTGCTGTGGCTGACGGCAGGCCTGTTCAGCCAGTACGCCGATGCCTTGCAAGAAGCGTTTGGCGGCCTTCGCTACCTGATCGTCGGCGGCGATGCGGTGGATGCCGATGTGGTCGAGCGGGTCTTGCGCGCAGGCGGACCGGCGCATTTGCTCAATGGCTACGGCCCGACGGAAACCACCACTTTCGCCACCACGTTCCGGGTGACGCTGGCGGATCTGGGAGCGAACGGCATT
>NZ_JZJL01000141.1 GCF_000971335.1 Chromobacterium vaccinii | reverse complement strand
GGGCGGGCATGATTGTAGTCCTGCCGCCACGCTTCAATCGTCTGTCTTGCATCCTGCAAATTGTGAAAGACGGACTGGTTCAAACATTCCTCCCGGAATCGCCCGTTGAAGCTCTCAATAAATGCATTCTCAACAGGCTTGCCTGGCCGGATGAATTGCAGCGTCACGCCGTGTCGATACGCCCATTCATCTAGTGCTCGGCTGGTAAATTCTGGCCCATTATCAACCTGAATCAGGTTTGGGCAACGCCCCGCACAAAGTAACTGGTCTAAAACCCGCACGACACGCCGTCCAGGTAACGAGTGATCCACCTCAATCCAAACCGATTCACGGTTCCAGGTATCCACCACGGTCAACGCTCGGATACGGCGACCGTTCCACAGCGTATCCGAAACGAAATCCATCGCCCAACGCTGGTCTTGTCCCTCCGGCATTGGTAGCACCACTCGAAGGTGGCTTGGCCGTTTCTTTCGTCGCCGCAAGCGTAGCGACAAGCCTTCTTCCTTGTAGACCCGCTCCACTCGTTTGTGGTTGATTATCCAGCCTTCTCGGCACAGCAAAGCATGTAACCGTGGCGAGCCGAAACGCCGGCGCTGTTCGGCCAATTCACGCAATCTTACCCGCAACGCCGCATTCCGATCTTCGGCAGGCTTGCGGTGAAAGGTCTTGCGCGTTACCAACAACAAGCGACAGGCCCGACGTTCAGAAATACCGTGCCTAGCGATGAGTTGCCGGGCAGCATCACAGCGCTGGTCGGGCCGCGTCAGTTTTTTGAGACCACCTCTTTCAGCATCTGAATATCCAGCGCCTGTTCGGCCACCAGCCGTTTCAACCGGTT
>NZ_JZJL01000140.1 GCF_000971335.1 Chromobacterium vaccinii | reverse complement strand
AAGACCAGACGTACTTTCCCGGAGGCCCTCAAGCGCGAAGCGGTTGAGCAGGTGCTTGCCGGCACCCCGTTACGGCATGTTGCCCAAGCCTTTGACATTACCGAGTCACTGCTGGGCAAGTGGAAGCGTCAACTCCAAGACGCAGGACCCGACGCCTTCCCTGGCCGAGGCAAACAGACCGGTGAAGCCGCCGAGCTCAAGCGACTGCGGGATGAGCTGGCCCGCGTTACCATGGAGCGCGATGTCCTAAAAAAGGCGCTCGCCATCTTCTCGCAACCCACGAAGTGAAATTCCGCGCGATTCAGGCGCTGTCGGACCGCTACCCGGTAGCCCCGATGTGCCAACTGTTTCGTGTGTCCCGCAGTGGCTACTATGCGTGGCTACACCGCCCACCTTCGGCGCGAGAGATGGCGAACCGACAACTACTACGTGAAATCCGGCTGGTGCATGCCGAGGTCAATGGTATTTATGGCCATCGGCGTATTCATGCCGAACTTCTTGCACAGGGCTTCGCCTGCGGGCGGCATCGCATCGCGGGCCTGATGCGGCGAAACGGTATCAGGGTTAGACATTGTCGACCCGTCAGTGGTGGTCAACACCTTCTACCCGTGGCGCCTAATCTGCTGCAGCGACAATTTGCTGCTGGTGGCGACATCAATCAGCGTTGGGTGTCGGATATGACCTATATCCGGACCGGTGAAGGGTGGCTGTACTTGGCGGTGGTGCTCGACTTGCACTCCCGGGCGATAGTGGGCTGGGCCATGCATCATCGAATGCAGCAAGAACTGGCGCATGCTGCCCTGACGATGGCAGTGGCGCGCCGCCAGCCTTCAGGAGAGGTGATTCTGCATTCGGACCGCGGGAGTCAGTACTGTGCCTTTGACTACCAG
>NZ_JZJL01000139.1 GCF_000971335.1 Chromobacterium vaccinii | reverse complement strand
ACGCCGGCGCCGACGGTGCGGCCGCCTTCGCGGATAGCGAAGCGCAGACCTTCTTCCATCGCGATCGGAGCGATCAGGGCAACGGTGATTTCCACGTTGTCGCCCGGCATTACCATTTCCACGCCTTCGGCCAGGCTAACTGCGCCGGTCACGTCGGTGGTGCGGAAGTAGAACTGCGGACGGTAGTTCGCGAAGAACGGGGTGTGACGGCCGCCCTCATCCTTGGACAGAACGTACACGGAAGCTGCGAAGTCGGTGTGCGGGGTGATGGAACCCGGCTTAGCCAGAACCTGGCCACGCTCCACGTCTTCACGCTTGGTGCCGCGCAGCAGCACGCCAACGTTGTCGCCGGCCTGACCCTGGTCCAGCAGCTTGCGGAACATTTCCACGCCGGTGCAGGTGGTCTTCACGGTAGCCTTCAGGCCCACGATTTCCAGCTCTTCGCCGACTTTCACGATGCCGCGCTCAACGCGACCGGTCACCACGGTGCCGCGGCCGGAGATCGAGAACACGTCTTCGATCGGCAGCAGGAACGGCTTGTCAACGGCGCGTTCCGGAGTCGGGATGTAGGAATCCAGAGCAGCGGCCAGGCGGAAGATCGACGGCTCGCCCATTTCGGACTGGTCGCCTTCCAGCGCCAGACGAGCGGAGCCGGTCACGATCGGGGTGTCGTCGCCCGGGAAGTCGTAGGAAGACAGCAGATCGCGCACTTCCATTTCCACCAGTTCCAGCAGCTCGGCGTCGTCAACCAGGTCAGCCTTGTTCAGGTAGACGATGATGTACGGCACGCCAACCTGGCGGGACAGCAGGATGTGTTCGCGGGTTTGCGGCATCGGACCGTCAGCGGCCGAGCAAACCAGGATCGCGCCGTCCATCTGAGCCGCGCCGGTGATCATGTTCTTCACATAGTCGGCGTGGCCCGGGCA
>NZ_JZJL01000138.1 GCF_000971335.1 Chromobacterium vaccinii | reverse complement strand
GTTCACCTGCGCCGCATTCTTCGCCAGGCCGCGGTAACGCACCTTGGTATAAGCAAACTGCCGCTTGATCACTCGGAACACATGTTCCACTCGCGCTCGAATGCTGGATTGCTTGCGGTTCTTCTTGCGCTGGCTGGAAGACAGCTTGTGCGGCACCGTGCTCTTGTCTTGCACGCACCAGCGCAGCCCCATTGCACGGGCGCCGCGTTTGCAGTCCTGGCTGGCATAGCCAGAGTCGCCGAATACCACTTCATCCCCTTCCCGCAACAGCTTGGGTAACTCGGCAATATCGGGCCGGTTGGCTGCCGTCACCGTCACGCTGTGCACCACGCCGGAGTTCACATCCGCGCCCACATGCACTTTCATGCCGAAGTACCACTGCCGGTTCTTCATGGTCTGGTGCATCTCCGGGTCGCGGCTTTGCGTGGCGTTCTTGGTGGAGCTGGGGGCGTGGATGATGGTGGCGTCCACCATGCTGCCACGCGAGACGGCAATGCCCTTGGCTTGCAGATGGGTGTTGATGCGGGCCAGCAGTGTCGCTGGCAGATCATGTTTCTCCAGCAGGTGGCGGAAGTTGAGGATGGTGGTTTCATCCGGCAGGGCGTCGGTGACGCTGGCAAAGCCGGCAAAACGGCGCACGCTGTCGATTTCGTACAGCGCATCTTCCATCTGCCGGTCAGAGAAGTTGAACCACTGCTGCAGGCAGTAGATGCGGAACATGCTGGACAGCGGCATGGGCTGGCGTCCACGCTGCCCGGTCTTGGGGTAATGGGGTTCGATGCAGGCGAGCAAGTCCGCCCACGGTACGACGGTTTCCATTTCCGCCAGGAACAGTTCGCGTCGGGTCTGGCGCTTCTTGTTGCGGTACTCCAGTTCGGCAAAAGAGGTTTGCTGATGCATGGTGGCCCCCGGCGATGGTGGATGCGACA
>NZ_JZJL01000137.1 GCF_000971335.1 Chromobacterium vaccinii | reverse complement strand
GCAGAGGCGCTGCGCAGCGCCTTGCCCGGTTTGCCCACAGTCAGCACGAGTAGACCCAGCAGGCTCAGCGCCGCGCCAGCCCACAGCGGCGAAACAAAGCCCATCCCCGCCGCCAGCGCCAGGCCACCCAGCCAAGCGCCCAACGCATTCCCAATATTGAAGGCCGCGATATTCGCGCCCGACGCCACCGTCGGCGCGTCCGGTGCATGGCTCATCATCCGCAGCATCAGCCCCGGTGCCGTCGCCAGACCCACCGCGCCCATCAGCAGCAGCGACACCACCGTCATGATCTTGCTGTGCGCCGTCAGTGCGAACACCACCAGCACCACCGTCAGCAGGCCCAGCAGAATGCTCAGCGACGCATGCAGCGCGCGATCCGCCGCCTTACCGCCGACGATATTGCCGATAAAGGTTCCCACCCCGAACAGCACCAACAGCCACGGCACCATCGCCGTCGAGAAACCGCCAACTTGCGTGATCGTGAACGCGATATAGGTAAAGGCACCTATCACCCCGCCAAAGGCCAGCACGCTGACCGCCGCCGAAATCCAGACCTGCGGACGGCGGAACACGCCGAACTCCTTGCTCAGACTGGTGCCGACCGGCACCGGGAACTTCGGCACCAGCGCCCAGATCCCCACCATCGTCACCACGCCGATCAGCGCTAGCGCCCAGAACGTCGACCGCCAGCCCAACTGCAGGCCCAGGAAAGTCCCCAGCGGCACGCCCATCACATTCGATACTGTCAGGCCCGCGAACATCAGCGAGATCGCGCCGGCTCGCTTGTTCTCAGCCACCATCTCCGACGCCACCACCGCGCCGACGCTGAAGAAGGCGCCATGGCACAGCGCCGCGATGATACGCCCCGCCATCAGCGTGTCGTAGCTGGTCGCCAGCGCCGAGATCAGGTTGCCGACGATGAACAAGCTCATCAGCGACAACAGCGTCAGCCTGCGCTCCACCCTCACCATCACCG
>NZ_JZJL01000136.1 GCF_000971335.1 Chromobacterium vaccinii | reverse complement strand
GTTGCCGCCGTAGATCACGTCGTCGCCGTCGCCGCCTTCCAGCAGATCAGCGCCATCGCCGCCGTTCAAGGTGTCGTTGCCGGCGCCGCCGAACAAACTGTCTTTACCGTCCGCTCCGACCAATACATCGTCGCCGCCCAGGCCGAAGATCACATCGTTGCCCTTGCCCCCGGTCAGCGTGTCCTTACCCTCGGTGCCAGTCAGTGTCGCGCCGGACAGGCTGAGCAGTTCAACCAGGCTCCAGTTGGCGCCGCCGGCGAAGGTGATGTGTCCACCCCAGTTCGTATTGACGGTCAGCGCGTTCTGGATGGTGATGCTGTCCTGGCCGTTGCGGTGCTTGAGGATCACATCCAGGCCACTGCGCGCCACGACGATGTCGCTGACGGCGATGCCGACGCCGAAGCGGATTTCATCGCCCACGCTCCACGCCACCGCCGCGCTGCTGCCATCGAAGCGGATCACGTCCTGGCCGTCGCCCAGATTAAAAATGTAGACGTCGCGGCCCGCGCCGCCGTCCAGCACATCGTTGCCGGTTCCGCCCTTGAGGGTGTCGTCGCCGCCCAGGCCGATCAGGGTGTCATTGCCTGCTCCGCCGTCCAGCACATCGTTGCCGGCTCCGCCCTGCAGCAGATCGTCGCCCGCGCCGCCGGTGATGATGCCGCTGGCCCACTGGCTGATCTGCGCCGAGGTCCAGCTGGTGCCGTCGGCGAAGATCACGCTGCCCACCTGGGCCGAAGTCGCGCTGAACCAGTTCTGGATCAGGATGGAGTCGCTGCCGTTGACGTGCTTGAGGATCACGTCGTTGCCGGCGCGCACCACGACGATGTCCGAAACCGAGATGCCCACGCCCAGGCGGATTTCGCTCTGGTGGCTGACGGAACCGTTGACCGAGTTGTTGATGATGACGTCGCTGCCGTCGCCCAGATTGAACACGTAGATGTCGCGGCCCGCGCCGCCCTTCAGCGTGTCGTTGCCCCTGCCGCCTTCCAGCACC
>NZ_JZJL01000135.1 GCF_000971335.1 Chromobacterium vaccinii | reverse complement strand
CGCCACGGGACTCAAGCAGGAAGCCGCTTAAAACCTCGGGTCCGCAGCCCGACGACAGGCATGGGGTCTGGGCTCGCCGGATACGCGATTTTTAGCAAACCAAGCCAAAAACTGGGCAAAAAGATCGTAAGCACGTTCTAAGAGCCTGTTCATGATCTTTTTAGGCAGGGGTCATTGCCCAATGCGAAAAACCATTATCCAAGCGACGTGAGTCGTGAACAGTTCGAACAGATCAGGCCACTGCTGGAAAGCGTACGCAAGAAAACCAAGCCAAGAATGGTGGATTTGTTTGAGGTCTGGTGCGCCGTGCTCTACCTGCTTAAAAGTGGTTGCCAGTGGTGCATGCTGCCAAGCGACTTTCCCAAGTGGCGAACGGTACATGCCTACTTCAGCCAGTGGAGCGAACCCGATCAGGATGGTGTGAGCCCCCTGGAGCGGGCCCTTAAAAAATCGGGTTGGCGAGGCCCGCATCAGACTGGGGCGCAAATCCTCAACCCGCTTTTTGATCGTCGATGCGCAGAGCGTGAAAAACACGGATAGTGCAGGAGCAAAAGGCTACGATGCCGTCAAAAAGGTCTCAGGAATCAAGCGCCATCTTGCTGTCGATACAGAAGGCCTGCCGCATGCGATTGCTGTGACGACAGCGGATCTGACGGATCGGAAAGGTGTGCTGAAAACATTGGCAGGCAGTGTTTCTCGCCTGAGAGCAGTAAAGAGCATCTTGGCTGATGGAGGTCATGTGTCATGTAGGCAAACTTTTTGCCCAAGGTAGTGGAAACGCTTCTGGGCACCAAGGTACAAATAGTAAAGCGCAGTGAACTACACTGCTTTGCGATCATGCCGCAGCGTTGGGTGGTGGAGCGTTCCTTTGCTTGGCTGGCGAAGTGTCGGAGGTTGTGGAAGAACTGCGAGGGGAAGCTGAATACTAGCTTGGAGTTCATCCATTTGGCCTTCTTCCTTTTGCTACTCAAAGGATCGTGAACAGGTGCTAACATATTTGTAACTCTGAAATGTGTCAGGAATCAAAGGG
>NZ_JZJL01000134.1 GCF_000971335.1 Chromobacterium vaccinii | reverse complement strand
CCGTTGGCGTTCAGCGGCAGCGCATCCAGCTCCACCCACGCCGTCGGCACCATGTAGTCCGGCAAGCGCCGCCTCAACGCCTCCCTCAGCTCCCGCATCGTCTTCGACGACGACGCCCACCGCGCGACGTACGCCGCCAGCTGCGCTTCTCCCCTCTCGTCCCTCACCACCTGCACCGCCGCTTCGCGCACTCCGTCCAGCCCAGACAGCGCGTGCTCCACCTCGCCCGGCTCTATCCGGTACCCGCGCAGCTTCACCTGCCCATCCTGCCGGCCCAGATATTCCAGGTTGCCATCCGGCAAGTAACGGCCCTGGTCCCCGCTCCGGTACATCCGCCCGCCCGGCTCGCCGTACGGGTCCGGCAGAAATTTCTCCGCCGTCAGCTCCGGCCGGTTCAGATAGCCCCGCGCCAGCCCCGCGCCGCCTATGAAAATCTCACCTCGCGCCCCCGCCGGCACCGGATTCAAATCCTCGTCCAGCAGATAAATCCGCACATTGCCTATCGGCCGGCCTATCGGCAGATTCCGTTCCGCTTCCGCCGGGCCTTCGGTATACAGCGTGCAGTACACCGTCGCCTCGGTCGGACCATAGCCGTTCGCCACCCGCGCGCCCCGGCTGTGCACCCTCACGCTGTTTTCGTTCAACGGCTCCACGCCCACCAGCAGCGTGCCGGGCAAACTGCCCTCCGGCGCTGCCGCCAGCGACCGCACGATGTGCGGCGGCAGGTATGCCACACTCACCCTTTGCCGTCTGGCCCACACCAGGAAATCCTGGGCCTGCGCCCGCGCCTCTTCCGGCGGAATCGCCAGGCTCGCGCCATGGCTCAGCGGCAGCAGCCACTCCCATACCGACACGTCGAAACTCAGCCGCGTCCATAACGAGAAACAGTCGTCGCCGGACACCGGGTAGCGTCGTTGCCAGTCTGCGCACAGATTCGCCGGCCCACGCCGCGGCACCAGCACGCCTTTGGGCGAGCCGGTGGAGCCCGAGGTGTAGATGCAGTACGCCAGGTGATCCGGACCGGCCAGCGGCG
>NZ_JZJL01000133.1 GCF_000971335.1 Chromobacterium vaccinii | reverse complement strand
CTTTGTTGCACAAATCAGTTAAAGGCCGAGCTACCCCAATCCCCAGCCGGATTTATCCCATGCGTACCGTTTGCGGCGTGCCCAGGGCTGTAAAGCGATTCAGAATCGCTGCACAGATTTGAAGCTCGCTACCTGCCGGTCAAAGTCTCGCGACTTGACGCGGTCCGCCAGCAACTTGAAACAGTGCATCTTCGTTTCGACCAGGCTGCGTCGACGGTAACCACTCCACTTTTTCCAGAGCGTTCGCCCCAGATACTTCACCGAGCGTAGCGACTCATTTCGAGCCTGATTGCCCTGTGAATTCCCTTTCCAGAATTGGCCGTTTCGACGCGGGGGAATGATGGCCGCAGCCCCACGCTCCGCAATCGCAGCGTGACATAGCCGTGTGTCGTACGCCCCATCCGTGGTCACCGTTACGACTTCCTCTGCCTCCGGAATTTGCGATAGCAACTCCGGCAACATCGTGGCATCGCCGGTGCGATTGTCGGTCACTTCCATGGCTCGGATTTCCAGCGTTTCCGCATCAATCCCCAGATGCAGCTTGCGCCATTGACGGCGGTAGTCAGCGCCATGTTTTTTCACCTTCCACTCGCCTTCGCCCATCATTTTGATGCCGGTGCTGTCCACTAGGAGATGCAGGCAACCCTGCTTCTTCTGCACCGAGATGCGCACCTGCAGGTCTTTCTGCCGGCGGGAAAGCGTACTGAAGTCGGGAACAGCCCAGTCAAGCCCAGCCAGGCGAAGCATGCTTTCGACCATGCCTGTGGCTTGCCGTAACGCTAGGCCAAAAAGACATTTAATGGTGAGACAGAACTGAATGGCGGCGTCAGAGAAGGTCGGCTGCCGTCCCCGTTTGCCTGTGGCAGGCGCCAGCCAGTTCATGTCTTTGTCGAGCCAGAGGAGTAGCTGCCCTCGCTGCTTGAGGGACTGATTGTAGGCATGCCAGTTGGTGGTCTGGTACTTGGGACGGAGGGGCTTGTTCATGCCATCACTCTACCGGACGCAAGCAGACCCCGATTTGTGCAACAAAGCC
>NZ_JZJL01000132.1 GCF_000971335.1 Chromobacterium vaccinii | reverse complement strand
TGTCCGACATCGAGCTGCTGGACGAGGCCGAGCGGCGGCAGGTGTTGATCGAGTGGAACGCCACCGAGCGTCCATCGCCGCAAGCCACCCTGCCGGAGCTGTTCGAAGCCCAGGCGGCGCGCGCGCCGAACGCGGCGGCATTGTTCTGCGACGGCGAGACGCTGGACTACGCCGAACTGAACCGGCGCGCCAACCAACTGGCGCATTGGCTGATCGGGCAGGGCGTCGGCCCGGAGCAGCGGGTGGCGCTGGCCTTGCCGCGGCGGGCCGAGCTGCTGGTCGCGGTGCTGGGCGTGCTGAAGTCCGGCGCCGCCTATCTGCCGCTGGATCCGGCCTATCCGGCCGAGCGCCTGGCGCACATGCTGGCCGACGCCAGGCCGGCCTGCCTGCTGGGGCTGGGCGACGGCATCGAAGCGCTGCCGGACAGCGGCGTGGCTTGCTGGCGGCTGGATGACGCGGCGTTGCGGCAAACGCTGGCGGCGCAGCCGCAGAGCGACCCGACGCCGGCCCAACGCCGGCTGCGGCCCGAACATCCCGCCTATGTGATCTACACCTCCGGCTCCTCCGGCCAGCCCAAGGGCGTGGTGATCTCCCAGCGCAGCGCGGCCGACTTCGTCGACTGGGCGCTGGCGTCCTTCGGCGCGGAAACCTTTGCCGACGTGCTGGCCACTACCTCGCTCAGCTTCGACGTCTCGGTGTTTGAGCTGCTGACGCCGCTGTTGAGCGGCGGCCGGGTGCGGCTGCTGCGCGATCTGCTGGAGCTGGGCGAGCGGCCGATCAGCGGCGGCAGCCTGATCAGCGCGGTGCCGTCGGTGTTCGCCCAGCTGTTGCAGCATGGGGCGGTGTCGCTGGAGGCGAAAACCGTGGTGTTCGCCGGAGAGGCGCTGCCGCCGGAGCTGGTGGCGGCGGTGCGGCAACGCTGGCCGGAGTGCCGGGTGGCGAATATCTACGGACCGACCGAAACCACGGTATATGCGATTGGGGGCTGGCTGGAGGCGGGCGAGCGCGCGCCGACGATAGGCCGCCCGCTGGGCAATACCCAGACCTAC
>NZ_JZJL01000131.1 GCF_000971335.1 Chromobacterium vaccinii | reverse complement strand
TCCGCGCCCGCGCCCCCCTGCAGACGCCCCAGCAACACGGTGCCCAGCACCACCTCGTCCTGGCCGGCCGTCCGCGCCAGCACATGGGCCCAGGCCAAGTGGTACAGGCTGGCGGCGCTGACGCCCAGCCGCTGCGCCTGCGCCCGCACCCGGCGACACAGCGCCGGCGCCACCGCCAGGCGCGCCTCTTCGATGTCGCTGCCGTCTCCCCGCACATCGCTGAGCCCGAACGGCAGCGTTGCCTCCGTCACGCCCGCCAGCATCCCCCGGAAGAAGGCCTCATGTTCGGCCTCGCTCAACCCCTGCCGCACCTGCGCCACGTAATTGCGGTAAGGCACCGCCTCCGGCAACGCTTCGCCCCGGCCCTCCAGGCAAGCCCGCAGCTCGTGCAGCAAGACTTCCAGCGTGGTGTGGTCCATTACCAGGTGGTGGAACATCAGCAGCACCGCCCAATGCCCCGCCGCCTCGTCCCAGGCGCAAGCCAGCCGCAGCAGCGGCGCCTGTTCCAGGCGCAGCCGGTACTGCCGCGGATCATGGAGCTCGCGCAATTGCCGGCCGATGTCGCCCGCCGCCGGATCCAGCATCCACTCGGTCACCGACAGCGGCGCCTGCCGCCACACGATCTGCACCGGCTCGTCCAGACCTTCCCAGGCCACCGCGCTGCGCAGGATGTCGTGCCGGTCCACCACCTGCTGCAGCCCTGCGGCGAAGGCATCCAGGCCGGCCCGGTCGGACAGCCCCAGCAGCACCTGCAGCAGATAGGGGTCGCCCGCCTCCGCCGCCAGATGGTGGTACAGAATGCCCTGCTGCAGCGGCGACAGCGGATAGATGTCCTGCACATTGCCGTCCCCGCCCGGCACGCCCGCCGCCAGACGGTCCAGCGCCGGCTGCGGCAGTTCGACCAGCGGCAGCATCTCAGGCGTCAGCCGCGCGCAATCCGCCGGAATCCGGTTGGCCGGCACCTCGGCTTCGCGCCGCCCCAGCCCCACCCGGGCGGCCAGCGCCGCCAGCGTCGGCTCGTTGAACAAGGTCTTCACGTCGGCGGCCAGTCCGGCCTGCCGCATGCGCTCGA
>NZ_JZJL01000130.1 GCF_000971335.1 Chromobacterium vaccinii | reverse complement strand
TGCCGCGCCGTTGCGCCTGGAATTCGGTCTGATAGGGCGCGGCCGTCGGGTCTGCCGCCTGCAGGCCCAAGCCGGGGGCGATGGCCTGCAGCTGCCGGGATAGGTCGCCCGGCAGGTTGTTGCGGGCCTGGATGCGTTGGCCGGTGACGACGAATTCACGCTGTTCCGCGCTGTCGCCCTGGTGCGCCGGGTGGTCGTCCAGCCGGAACCACGCGCCGGCCTGCAGGCCGCGCACTGCGCCGGAACCGGTGAAGGTCTTGGCCTGCAGGTCGTGCGCCTGCTGGCGCAGCTGGGCATAGCGGCTGAGCTGGTCGGCGTCGCTGGCGTAGTAGAGGCCGGGGGCGTCGTATTGGGTCAAGCTACTCTGCAACGCCTGGCCGGTTTGTCCCTGATCCACCTGGCTTGTGTCGCTGCTGTGGCTGGTGCTAGTGGGCCGGTAATCGAAGCTGGCCAGCGCCACGCCGCCGGCGACGATCTGGCGCGCGGCCTGCCAGTCGGTCAGGCCGTCTTGTTCCTCGGTGGCGTCGGCGCGGTGAAAGCGCACGTTTGGCGCGCTGCCGGCAGGCAGGCTGAAGGCATCGTCAAACACGACAAGCCGAACCTGCGGGCTATCGCCATCGACGTGTTCGAAGCGCCAGGCAAAACCTTCCTCATGCATCAGCCGCACGATGAAATCAAAATCGCTCTCTTTATATTGCAGGCAGTAGCTGCGCGAAGGCTGGGCGGCATCCACCTTGATGTCCAGCGTCTGCACGCGGGCAAAGGCGGGATTGGCGGCCTGATGTTCGCTGATGATCTGCTTGATGATGTCCGGAACCGTCATGTCCTGGAACACGCGGGAAGTCCGACGATGGCGCAGCAGCGCAAAGGGCGGCTCCACCGTGAGGCCATAGCGGGAAAAGCCGCCATCGCTGCCCAGCAAGCGCGCCTGGCTGATCACGCCGCAACGCACATCCTCGCCGCCTTCGGCATTCATCAGGCCGATGCGGGCCGGGTGGCCGAGCAGGGACTTGAGTTCGATCTGGCCATCTGGCGACAGGCAATCCAGCTGGAAGCGGTAGGGGCGGGATACGCCTTCCTCGCCGTCCAGCGTCTGCGGCAGCAGCTGTTCCGGGCCGG
>NZ_JZJL01000129.1 GCF_000971335.1 Chromobacterium vaccinii | reverse complement strand
GCCCACGCCGAACTGGACGCGCAGGCGCAGGCGGTGTCGCAGGCGGCGGCCAGCGTTCTGCCGCCGCTGCTTCCCGCCGAGCGGCGGGGCCCGCAACCGCTGTCGTTCGCGCAGCAACGGTTGTGGTTCCTGTCGCAATGGACGGGTGGCAGCGCCGCCTACCACATCCCGCTGTGCCTGCAACTGGACGGCGCGCTGGACGCCGACGCGCTGCAATGGGCGCTGGACAGCCTGCTGGCGCGGCACGCGGCGCTGCGCACCGTGTTCGAGGCTAGCGATGGCGCGGCGACGCAGCGGGTGGTCGAGGCCGGAGCCTTCCCGCTGCGCATCGAGGCGGCGGGCGAGGACTGGCGGGCGCAGGCGGAAGCGGAAGCGTCGGCGCCGTTCGATCTGGAGGCCGGACCGCTGATCCGCGGCCTGCTGTTGCGGCTGGCGCCGGAACGGCACGCGCTGCTGCTGACCATGCACCACATCGTTTCCGACGGCTGGTCGCTGGGCGTGCTGATGCGCGAGCTGGACAGCCTGTATGCGGCGCGGCTGGCCGGCGGAGAGAGTCCGCTGCCGCCGCTGGCGCTGCAATACACCGACTACGCGGCGTGGCAGCGGGGCTGGCTGGCGGAAGCCGGGGCGGAGCGGCTGCGGCGGTACTGGCGGGATACGCTGGAAGGCGCGCCGGCGTTGCTGGCGCTGCCGACCGACTACCGCCGGCCGGCGGAACAGGACCATGCCGGCGCCAGCATTCCGCTGGTGCTGGACGCGGAACTGAGCGGGGCGCTGAAGGCGCTGAGCCAGCGCCACGGGGTGACGCTGTACATGACGCTGCTGGCGGCGTGGTCGGTGGTGCTGAGCCGACTGTCGGGGCAGACGGACCTGGTGGTCGGCACGCCGGTGGCGAACCGCACGCGGGCGGAAGTGGAAGGGCTGGTGGGCTTCTTCGTGAACACGCTGGCGCTGCGGCTGGACCTGTCCGGGGATCCGGACGCGGAGACGCTGCTGCGTCGGGTGAAGGCGCAGACGCTGGCGGCGCAGGCGCACCAGGAGCTGCCGTTCGAGCAGGTGGTGGAGCTGGCGCAGCCGACGCGCAGCCTGGCGCACAGCCCGGTGTTCCAGGCGATGTTCTCCTGGCAGCAG
>NZ_JZJL01000128.1 GCF_000971335.1 Chromobacterium vaccinii | reverse complement strand
CTGGCCGCGCATGCCGTCGGCCGATGGTTTGAGCACCAGAGAGAGGTCGAACTTGGCGCTGACGCCGCTGGCCGGCAGCGGACGCGGTGTCACTTCCGGCAGCTCGAGACGGAAGTCCTCGGCGTCGCCGAGCGCGATCATCGCCTGGAACAACGGGGTGTGGCTGGGACTTCTCTCCGGCTGCAATTCCTCGATCAACTTCTCAAACGGCAGGTCCTGATGCGCGTCCGCTTCCAGCACCGCCTCCCTCACTTGCCGCAGCAGCGTTTCGAAGTCCCGCTCCGCGTCCAGCCGGGTTCTCAGCACCAGCGTGTTGACGAACAGGCCGACCACGCCCGCCGTCTCGCTTTGCTGGCGGCCCGCCACCGGATAGCCGATGCAGATGTCGTCCTGCCGGCTGTGGCGCTGCAGCAGGACATTGAACGCCGCAGCCAGGACCATGAACGGCGTGGCCTGCGCCCGGCGGCCGCACTGTTGCAGCGCCTCGACCAGTTCCAGGTCGATATCCATGGACACCACGGCCCCGCGGTGGCTCATCTGCGTCGGTCGCGGACGGTCCAGCGGCAGATCTAGATAGCCCGGCGCGCCTTCCAGCGTCCGCCGCCAGTACGCCAGTTGCCTCTCCAGCGCCTCTCCCCGCAGCCGGTCATGCTGCCAGGCGGCGTAATCAGCGTATTGGATCGGCAGTTCGTCCAGCGACGGCGCCGCGCCGCGCCGGCTGGCCCGATACGCTTCGCCCAGTTCGCGCACCAGCACCCGCATCGACCAGCCGTCGGCCACGATGTGGTGCAGGGTCAACAAAAACACGTGCATGTGCGGCCCCAGCCGCAGCAGGCCCGCCCGGATCAGCGGCCCCCGCTCCAGATCGAAGGGGCGCTCGGCTTCGGCCTGCACCCGCGCCAGCGCTTCAAACTCGGCCGCCGGCGACGCCGACAGGTCTTCCGTCTGCAGCCGCCAATCCCCCGGCGGGGCGATGGACTGCAGCAGTTCGTCGCCCTGCCGAACGAAGGTGGTCCGCAGCGATTCGTGCCGGTTCACCAGCGTTTCCAGGCTGCGCGCCAGCGCATCCTGGTCCAGCGGGCCTTCCAGCCGCCAGGCAGCCGCGATGTTGTACAGGGAGGTGCCCGGCTGGTATTGGTCGATGAACCATAGGCGCCGCTGCGCGAAAGAGG
>NZ_JZJL01000127.1 GCF_000971335.1 Chromobacterium vaccinii | reverse complement strand
GATGACGCCGAGCAACCGCGTCAATTGCGCGCTCAAGCGCTCAATCGCCTCCGGCTCGAACCGTTCCGGCTGATAGATCAGATTCAGCTTCAACTCGGGGCCCGGCTCTATCATCAGCGACAGCGGATAGTGGGTCATGTAGCGATCGCCGCCGCTAACTCCCCGCAGTTGCAGCCCGCCGCTGGGCTGCTCCATCGCCGCGGCGTCCACCGGATAATTCTCAAACACGCAGATGGTGTCGAACAGCTGGCGCTGGCCGGCCAGCCGCTGGATTTCCACCAGGTCCAGATGCTGGTGGTCCAGCAATCCCGCCTGCTCTCGCTGCAGCCGCCCCACCAGGCCCGCTACCGTCTCGCCCGCCGACCATCGCAGCCGCACCGGCACCGTGTTGATGAACAGGCCTATCATCCGCTCCACCCCGGGCAACTCCCCCGGCCGGCCCGCAACCGTGATGCCGAACACCACGTCCCGGCTCAGGTTCAGCTTGCCCAGCAACATGCCCCAGGCCGCCTGCAGCAGCGTATTCAGCGTCACCCCCTGCTGCCGCGCCTGCCTCGTCAGCGCCTGCGTCAGCTCCGCCGGCAGGCGCCAAGCCCGCTGCTTCTGCTCGGCGTGATCCTGCGGATGCCCGGTAGACACTAGAGTCGGCCCTTCCAGCCCCTCCAGGTAGCCGCCCCAGGCCTCGCATGCCGCCGCGCGGTCACGCTCCTGCAACCAACCCAGATACGCGCTGTAGGGCGTCGCCTCCGGCAGCCCGCCGTCCCCGCCCCCGGCGCGGTACAGCGCCAGCAGCTCCTCCAGCAGCAAGGGCAGCGACCAGCCGTCCAGCAGAATGTGATGGTAGGTCACCACCAGCTGGCTGCGCCCCGCCGGCAGCCTCAGCCAGCCGAACCGCAGCAACGGCGGCTGCGACAGCTCGAAACGGCGCTCGCGGTCCGCCTCCTGCCACGCCGATTGCGCCTCGGCCGCCTCCTGCGGATTCCGCCCGCGCCAGTCACGCTCTTCCCAGCCGGCCACCACTTCCCGCAGCACCACCTGCACCGGTTCCTGCCCGCCCGGATGCACGAAACCCGCCCTCAGGTTCGCGTGGCGGCGCATCAGCGCGTCCGCCGCCGACCGCATCGCCGCCCCGTCCAGCTCTCCTTCGAAATCCAGAAACAACTGGGCAACATAGCTGTCCGCGCTTTGCAGATCGTAACCGGCGTGGAACAGAAAGCCTTTCTGCAACGGCGACAACGGGTAAGCGGCTTCGATTTTTTTAGGATTCATACAAGGCACCTAGATAGTTCAGTTCTTTTTGATTGAGCGCTACTTGGGCCGCACTGCTGGGCGGAGCCGCAGCCG
>NZ_JZJL01000126.1 GCF_000971335.1 Chromobacterium vaccinii | reverse complement strand
CCGGCCGCGACGGCTCCGCCGCCACCGCCTCCAGCAGCAGGCGGAAACGCGTCAGCAGGCCTTGCACCACACCCTTGTCGAACCTCTGTGCATCGTAGGACAGGTATAGGCTCAACATCTCCCGCGGCACAGCCATCAGGGTCAGCGGATAGTGGCTTTCATGTTGTTCCCCGCCGCTCACGCGGCGCAGCGATGCCTGGCCCAAATCCGGCGCCATCGCCTGCGAATCGAAGGGATAGTTCTCGAAAATGAACAAGGTATCGAACAACTGGCGCTGGCCGGCCAGCCGCTGGATTTCCACCAGGTCCAGATGCTGGTGGTCCAGCAATCCCGCCTGCTCTCGCTGCAGCCGCCCCACCAGGCCCGCTACCGTCTCGCCCGCCGACCATCGCAGCCGTACCGGCACCGTGTTGATGAACAGGCCTATCATCCGCTCCACCCCGGGCAACTCCCCCGGCCGGCCCGCAACCGTGATGCCGAACACCACGTCCCGGCTCAGGTTCAGCTTGCCCAGCAACATGCCCCAGGCCGCCTGCAGCAGCGTATTCAGCGTCACCCCCTGCTGCCGCGCCTGCCTCGTCAGCGCCTGCGTCAACTCCGCCGGCAGCTCCAGGCTGAGCCTGGCCTGGGCCGCAGCGGCTCCCTTGTCCGCTTGTCCTTCTTGCGCAAGCAAGGTCGGCCCTTCCAGCCCCTCCAGGTAGCCGCCCCAGGCCTCGCATGCCGCCGCGCGGTCACGCTCCTGCAACCAACCCAGATACGCGCTGTAGGGCGTCGCCTCCGGCAGCCCGCCGTCCCCGCCCCCGGCGCGGTACAGCGCCAGCAGCTCCTCCAGCAGCAAGGGCAGCGACCAGCCGTCCAGCAGAATGTGATGGTAGGTCACCACCAGCTGGCTGCGCCCCGCCGGCAGCCTCAGCCAGCCGAACCGCAGCAACGGCGGCTGCGACAGCTCGAAACGTCGCTCGCGATCCGCCTCCTGCCACGCCGATTGCGCCTCGGCCGCCTCCTGCGGATTCCGCCCGCGCCAGTCACGCTCTTCCCAGCCGGCCGCCACTTCCCGCAGCACCACCTGCACCGGTTCCTGCCCGCCCGGATGCACGAAACCCGCCCTCAGGTTCGCGTGGCGGCGCATCAGCGCGTCCGCCGCCGACCGCATCGCCGCCCCGTCCAGCTCTCCTTCGAAATCCAGAAACAACTGGGCAACATAGCTGTCCGCGCTTTGCAGATCGTAACCGGCGTGGAACAGAAAGCCTTTCTGCAACGGCGACAACGGGTAAGCGGCTTCGATTTTTTTAGGATTCATATAGTGAGCCCAAATAGTTGAGTTCGTCTTGATCAAGCTTTGGCGTGGCCGCCGGAGCCGGCGCGGCCGGCTCGT
>NZ_JZJL01000125.1 GCF_000971335.1 Chromobacterium vaccinii | reverse complement strand
GCTGAGCGCGGCCGAGCTGCGCCGGCTGCGCGGCAAGGACGTGGCGATGATCTTCCAGGAGCCGATGAGCTCCTTGAACCCGGTGTTCACCGTCGGCGAGCAGATCGTCGAGACGCTGACGCTGCACGCGAAGCTGTCGCGCTCGGCGGCGTGGAAGCGGGCGGTGGAGCTGCTGCGCGAAGTGGGGCTGCCGGAGCCGGAGAAGCGGGTGAAGAGCTACCCGCACGAATTGTCCGGCGGCCAGCAGCAGCGGGTGATGATCGCCATCGCCATCGCCTGCGAGCCCAAGCTGCTGATCGCCGACGAGCCGACCACCGCGCTCGACGTCACGATTCAGAAGCAGATCCTGCAACTGATCGCCGATCTGCAGAAGAAGCACGGCATGTCGGTGCTGTTCATCACCCACGACCTGGGGGTGGTGGGCGAGTTCGCCGACGAAGTGATCGTGATGCGCCACGGCGTGATCCGCGAACAGGGCACGGTGCGGCAGATCTTCGAGAACCCGCAGGACGCGTACACCAAGGCGCTGCTGTCGTGCCGGCCGCATCTGGACCGCCGTCCCGAGCGGCTGGCGGTGATCGACGACTTCCTGCAGCCCGGCGGCTACGTGGAGCCGGCCGAGCGCAAGCGCGGCTACGCGGCGGACGACGAGATCGTGCTGGACGTGCAGGGTCTGTGCAAGAGCTTCGACATCCGCGAAGGGCTGTTCGGCAAGCGGCAGTTCCACGCGGTGCAGGACGTGTCGTTCAAGCTGGCGCGCGGCAAGACCTTGGGCATCGTCGGCGAGTCGGGCTCGGGCAAGACCACCGTCGGCCTGACGCTGGTGCGGCTGCACCAGGCGACCGCGGGCAAGGCGCTGTTCCACGGCCAGGACCTGATCGGCATGAGCGCCAAGGAATTCCACACTTACAAGAAGCGGATCCAGATCATTTTCCAGAACCCGTACGCGTCGCTGAACCCGCGCTTCACGGTGGAGCAGATCCTGACCGAACCGATGCTGCTGCACGGCATCGGCCAGGATGCCGGCCAGCGCCGCAAGCTGGCGCAGGAGCTGCTGGACAAGGTGGGGTTGGCGGCCGGGGCCCTGGCCAAGTACCCGCATGAGTTCTCGGGCGGCCAGCGGCAGCGGATCGCGATCGCGCGTTGCCTGACCTTGAAGCCGGAAGTGCTGATCTGCGACGAATCGGTGTCGGCGCTGGACGTGTCGGTGCAGGCGCAGGTGCTGAACCTGCTGCAGGACCTGCAGGACGAGTTCAAGCTGTCCTACCTGTTCATCTCGCACGATCTGGCGGTAGTGAAGCACATCTCCGACCAGGTGTTGGTGATGAACAAGGGGCGGGTGGTGGAGCAGGCGGACGCGGACGTGATCTACCGCGAGCCGCGGGACGGCTACACCAAGAAGCT
>NZ_JZJL01000124.1 GCF_000971335.1 Chromobacterium vaccinii | reverse complement strand
CCCCACCTGCGGCAGACCCAGCACCTCCCCGAACAGCCGCGCCAGCAATTGCTCCCGTTCCGATTCCGGCGCCCGGTAGCCCGTCCCACCGAACTCCGGCGCCGGCAGCGCCCTGCGGTCCAGCTTCCCGTTCGGCGTCAGCGGCAACGCGTCCAGCAACACGATCGCCGCCGGCACCATGTACTCCGGCAACTGCTCCAACGCGTAGCGACGGATCGCCGCGTACTGCTCGAAGTTCGCCGGGTTGTTCACATAGCCCGACAGCGGCTGCAACGCCCCCGCCGGCTGGTACACCCCGTCCAGCGCTTCGCCGTCCTCTCCCCGCACGAACACCGCGTCGAAATGCCCCGCCTGCCGCGACCACGTCGCCAGCATCCGCCAGCCCAGCTCCGCGCCCAGACGGCGCAGCGCTTCCGGCCGTACCCCGCCGTTCTCGTCCAGCCGCGCCAGCAGCGCCGACGGCGAACCGCCCGCCTTCAGCTCCCGCGCCGCCGCCGCTTCGCCATGCAGCAGCGCGTTCGGCACCCCCGTCACCCGCAGCGCGTCGCCGCCGACCGACAGCCGCTCGCGGCAGGCCGACAGGCTGCCCAGCGACGACCACGGCTCCGCCGCCGCCGACGCCAGCGAGCGCGCCTGGCACGGGCCCTTGCGCAACACCACTTCGTAGCGGTAGCGGTTAAGCTCGTTCGCCGCCTCGCCCCGCTTCAGGCGGATGTCCACCGCGCCGATCTGCGGCAGCTGTTCCCGCAGCCGGCTGAAGAAGTCCGGCGCCAGCAGCAGTTCCTTCTCCGCCAGCAGCCGCTGGCTCACCCGCCGCTGCAGCGCCGCCGCGTCGACCTCCGGCTCCGACTGCCGCAGCTCCACCGCCGCCGCGAAGCTGGGCAGCAGCTCCAGATTGCGCACGTCGCCCAGGTACAGCGCGCCGCCCGCTTCCAGCCGCGCCAGCGCCTGCTCGATCACTTCGCCCAGATAAGCGGCGTTCGGGAAGTACTGCAGCACCGAGTTGATCACGATGCAGTCGAAACGCATCGCCGGCAGCCGCGCCAGCTCGTGCGCGCCCAGCGCGAACAGGCGCACCTTGTCGCGGCAGGACTGGGTTTCCAGTTGTTTCTCCAGTACCGCGATCGTCGCCGGCGACAGGTCGGTGCCCCAGTAGGCTTCGCAGGCGTCCGCCAGCGGCGCCAGCAGCAGGCCGCTGCCGACGCCGATTTCCAGCAGCCGGCGCGGACGCAGTTCGCGGATCCGCTCCACGGTGGCGCTGCGCCATTCGCGCATCTGCGCCAGCGGCAGCGGCTGGCCGTCGTAGCTGCTGTCCCAGCCGCCGAAGTTCTCGCCGAAGGGCTGGTGCTGGTGGGCGTCGTACAGGGTGTCGTAGACCTGCTGCCACGCTTCCACCTGCCGCGATTCGCTGTCTTCGTCGCGCTGCAGCGCCGCCGCGTCGT
>NZ_JZJL01000123.1 GCF_000971335.1 Chromobacterium vaccinii | reverse complement strand
CCGCCCATGCAACAGCGGCGAGATTCCCATCAAGATCCAACCCAGTTCGCAGAAGACCGTTTCCGCTACGCGTGGCAACGACTCAGTCTGCAGACCGAGCAACTCGAGTGGCGCCTGATAATTGTTGTTCTGGTTCAAAATGATTTGGGATAACGCGGCACGATCACCAGCAGCGCCGTCCAAGACTATTTCATCGACAAGAAAAGAAGGATGGCGTCGTCCATCGACAACCGATTGCCGAATCCTCCGCGCCACGTCGTTGAAAGAGTCATTCGGCTCAAGCCTGCACCGCAGCGGCAGCGTCGTGATCAAACACCCGACCAGATCCTTGTGGTCCTCCGCGTGACGATTCGCAATCGGATAAGACAGACAGAAATCGCGGCGCCCGGTATGGCGATGAAGCAGCGTCGCAACTGCTGCGGCAAAAATTGAGAAAACTGTGGTTTGCGTAGACTTCGCGCATTGCTGAACAGAGGCGGAGAGAAGGGCGTCGCCCCCGAGAGAAACCCAATCGCCGGGTCCAATGCCCCGACATTTGTCCGAACCCGAAACGGCCAGTGCGAGCGGCTCCAGGCCTCCAGCCAATTCATTACGCCAGTATTCGGCCTCTTTCTGACTCATCTGGCAGGAAGCCGGCCCCGGAAGCCCCTCCGCGTACTGATCATAACCAAGAGCGAGCGAAGGAAAATCTGGCTCGCAGTTTTCAACAAAGCCAGCGAACGCGCGCGCCAGATCGCGGAGCAGCACGCCTATCGAGCATCCATCCACGACCAAGTGATGCAGCGTCAACAAAAGAACATGAACATCCTTATCCAGCCTGGCAAGCGTCGCTCGAACCGGTGGTTCCCGGTCCAGGCAAAAAGGACGGACGGCCTCCTTCTTCTGCAGCCGAGTGCTCGCATCGTCCTTGTCTTGCTCATGCGAGAAATCCACGCAGGTCAATGGCCATTCCGGGAATTCGACTATGAACTGGACAACGCCGCCAGAGCCGTTCCGGAAACGGGTGCGCAATGCATCATGGCGCCATGCGAGCAGTTGCAGCGACCGACGTAAGACTCCGACATCGAGTTTGCCTGCCAACCTCCATGACAAAGGTATGCAATAACTGCCGGATTCAATGGCAATAGCATCAGCGGCCCAGATGCGCCGTTGAGCCGGCGACAACGGATGTAATTTCTGCACAGCCCACTCCTCCCTGACGCTCACGCCAACAAGTCACGAGACACAGCACACCGCCAAATATTCAATTTGGATATATATTTATCATTAAATATTTTTAATATCAAGCTCAATTGGATTTTATCGAGCATCCATTAAAATATCTTGAGACTGGGACGGAAGGCGTCGAGTCAATAGTTCGCCTAACGCCCCTTGCACTAAGAGCCGCTAACAAAACCTCCCGACGCAGGCAGTGCCAGTCGTATGACAAGGAGGCGCAACGCAGGATCAGGGGTTTTGTTA
>NZ_JZJL01000122.1 GCF_000971335.1 Chromobacterium vaccinii | reverse complement strand
CCGGGCGCTGGGGATGTTCATCAATACGCTGCCGTTGCGGATAGGCGCGGGCCGGGTCGGCGCGAGGGCGGCGGTGAAGGCGGTGCATGCCAGTCTGAGCGGGCTGCTGATCCACGAACACGCGCCATTGGCGCTGGCGCAGCGCTGCAGCGGCCTGGCGCCGGGGCAGCCGTTGTTCAGCGCGCTGATCAATTACCGGCACAGCACGGCGTTGCCGAATCCGGACGAGATCCTGCCCGGAGTGAGGGTGCTGTGGAGCGAGGAGCGGACCAACTATCCGCTGACGCTGACGGTGGATGACCTGGGCGTCGGCTTCGAGCTGACGGTGCAGGCCGCGGCCGGCATCGGCGCCGCGCGGGTGGGAGGCTATTTGCATGCCGCGCTGGACAGCTTGGCACAGGCGCTGGAACAGGCACCGGAGGACGAGGTGGCGAGGCTGCCTTGGATACCGGCGGCCGAATTGGCCACCCTGCTGCAAGAGTGGAACGCCACCGGGTTGGCGTATCCGCGGGAGCAAGGGGTGCACGAGTTGTTCGAGGCGCAGGCGGCGAGGACGCCGGACGCCATCGCTGTGAGCGATGAGCGCGGACAGCTCAGCTATGGCGAACTGGAGTTCCAGGCCAACCAGTTGGCGCGCCATTTGCGGCGGACAGGCGTGAGGCCGGAACAGCGCGTGGCGATCTGCGTCGAGCGCAGCTTCGACCAGGTGATCGGGCTGCTGGGGATTCTGAAGGCGGGATGCGCCTATGTGCCGCTGGATCCAGCCTATCAGTCGGAGCGGCTGGCCTATATGTTGGCAGACTGCCAACCGGCGGCCGTGGTGCATCAGGCGCGGACCCGGAGCGCGGTGGCTGTTTCTCCGGTTCCGCTGATAGACATGTCCGCAGACGCCTGGCGTGGGGAGTCCGGCGAGCGGCTGGAGCAGGAAGAGGCCCCCGGACAGCGTGCCCATCATCTGGCTTATGTGATCTATACCTCGGGCTCCACCGGCCAACCCAAGGGCGTGATGGTGGAGCACCAGGGTGTGTGCAATCTGGCTGTGGCCGAAGCGCGGCATTTCATGGTGGCGCCTGGTTGCAAGGTCTTGCAATTCGCATCGTTCAGCTTCGATACCTCGGTATCGGAGACCATGATGGCCTTGACCAGCGGCGCCTGTCTTCATCTGGCGCCGCATCATCCCAAGCCCTTGGGAGAAGCGCTGGCGCGCTTGATAGGCCGTCATGGCATCACTCACATGACTATACAGCCGGCCGTGCTGGCCACATTGCCCCAGTGCGACGATCTGTCTTCGTTGAGGGTGCTGATCGTCGCCGGGGAGAAAGTCGGCAGGGAGTTGGTGGAGCAGTGGTCCGGGCCGCTCCGGCTGATGAACGCCTATGGCCCAACCGAAGCCACCGTATGTTCCACCGTGTATCTGTGCGGTGGCGACAGCGATATGGACCCGCCGATAGGCCATGCCATCCCTAACAAGCGCATCTACTTGCTGGACGACTATGGCCAGCCGGTGCCGGTGGGCGTGGTGGGCGAGATCCAT
>NZ_JZJL01000121.1 GCF_000971335.1 Chromobacterium vaccinii | reverse complement strand
CCAGCACTTCCGCGAACAGCCCGCACAGCATTTCCTCCTGCGCGTTGCGCGGCCGCTGATAATGCGAGCCGCCAAACTCCGGCGCCGGCAGCGACTTGCGGTCCAGCTTCCCGTTCGGCAACTGCGGCAGCGATTCCAGCACCACCACCGCCGCCGGCACCATGTGCTCCGGCAGCTGCCCCGCCGCCAGGCGCCGCAGCTCCGACCCCTCCACCCCGCCGACGGCCGCCACGTACGCCACCAACTGGCTGTCGCCGCCCTGGCTCTGCCGCGCCACCACCACCGACTGGCTCACTTGCGGATGCCGGTTCAGCACCGCTTCGATCTCGCCCGGCTCGATACGGAAACCCCGCACCTTCACCTGCTGGTCGCTGCGCCCCAGGTATTCCAGCTCGCCTTCTTCCGTCCACCGCGCCAGGTCGCCGCTGCGGTACAGCCGCTCACCCTCTCCGTACGGATTCGCCACGAAGCGCTCCGCCGTCAGCCCCGGCCGGTTCAGATAGCCGCGCGCCAGCCCGGCCCCCGCGATGTACAGCTCGCCCGCCACCCCCACCGGCGCCAGTTGCAGCGCGCCATCCAGCACGTACAGCCGCGCGTTGTGCGTCGGACGGCCCAGCTTCGGCGCGCCGTCGCCGGACAGCGGCTCGCTCATCGTCACGCAGGCCGTCGCCTCGGTCGGACCGTAGGCGTTCACCATCCGCCGTCCCGCCGACCAGGCCGCCACCGTCGCGCCCGGGCAGGCTTCCCCGCCCACCACCAGCGTCCGCAGGACCGGCGCCAACGCCGCGTCCGCGGTGCTCAGCGCCGACGGCGAGATCAGCGCGTGGCTAATTTCATGGCGGTTCAGCGTGTCCAGCAGCTGTTCGCCCAGCAGCGGCCCCGCCGCCGGCAGCACCAGCCGGCCGCCGCTGCAGAAGGCCATCAGCATTTCCATCACCGCCGCGTCGAAACTCAGCGAGGCGAATTGCAGCACCCGCGTCGGGCCTTGCAGCGCGAACCGCTCTGTCTGGCTGCCGGCCAGGCCGGCCAGGCCGGCGTGGCTGACCGCCACGCCCTTCGGTTGGCCGGTGGAGCCGGAGGTGTAGATCACATAGGCCAGGTGCTCGGCGCGCAGCGCCCGTTCCGGCGCGCTGTCCGGCAGAGCGTCCAGGTCGAGCCGGTCCAGTTCGACTACCCGGCCCCAATACGACGGCAGCCGCTCGACTTGTGCCGAGTCGGTCAGCAGCACGGGGGCCATCGAGTCGCCCAGCATGTAGGCCAGCCGTTCCGTCGGGTACTCCGGCGACAGCGGCAGATAGGCGGCGCCGGACTTCAGCGCGCCCAGCACCGCGACCACCATGTCGATCGAGCGCTCCAGGCAGATGCCGACCAGCACGTCGGCGCCGACGCCCAGGCTTTGCAGATGGCGCGCCAGCCGGTTGGCGCGGGCGTCCAGTTCGGCATAGCTGAGCCGGGCGTCCGGGCTTTCCAGCGCGACGGCGTGCGGGGTGAGGGCCGCCTGGGTTTCGAACAGTTGCGGGAAGGTGGCCTGGCCGTGGTCCGGTCCGGTGCGGTTCCAGTCGACCAGCAGTTGCCGGCGCTCGGCCTCGTCCAGCAGCTCGATGTCGGACACCGGCTGCGACGGCTCCGCCGCC
>NZ_JZJL01000119.1 GCF_000971335.1 Chromobacterium vaccinii | reverse complement strand
TCGGCCGCGACGGCTCCGCCGCCACCGCCTCCAGCAGCAGGCGGAAACGCGTCAGCAGGCGCTCGACCGTGGCGCGGTCGAACAGCTCGGTCGCGTATTCGACATAACCCTGCAGATACTGGGTTTGCGGCTCATCGGACGGCATTTCGAACAGATTGAAGAACAAGTCGAACTTGGCGGTTCGATTGCCTACCGTTTCCAGGCTGACCTCCCGGCCGGAAAAACGGAACAGCGGGAAGATATTGTTCTGCAGCGCCAGGTTGACCTGGAACAATGGGTGATGAGAGGCTGAGCGCGCCGGATTGAGCAGTTCGACCAACCGTTCGAACGGCACGTCCTGGTGGCTGTAGGCGGCCAAGGCCTGCTGGCGCACCCGGCCCAGCAGGGTGGCGAAATCCGGCCGTCCGGAGGTATCCACCCGCAATACCCAGGTGTTGACGAAAAAGCCGACCAGGTTGGCCAAGGCATCATCGGTCCGGCCGGCGATCGGGCACCCCAGCGGAATGTCATCGCCAGCGCCCAAGCGGCTCAACAACGCGGCCAAGGCCGCTTGCAGCGCCATCGACAGCGTAGCGCCATGCCGGCGGGCCAGCGTCTTCAGCTGTTTCAGGGTTTCGGCATCCAGCCTGAACTCGCAGTAATCGCCCTGGTAGCTGGCCATCGCCGGACGCGGGCGGTCAGTGGGCAGGCACAGTTGATCCGGCAAACCGGCCAACGCTTGCTTCCAATAAGCGAACTGACGACCGATCAGACTGTCCGGATCCCGCTCGTTTCCCAGCAACTGGCGCTGCCACAAGGTGTAGTCGGCATATTGGACCGGCAACGGCCGCCAAGCCGGTTCACGCCCCTGGCAGCGCGCCTCGTAGGCGGCCGCCAGATCATCCGCCAATACCGGCAGAGAGCCGCCATCCCCGGCGATGTGATGCAGCAGCAACAGCAGCACCTGCTGGCCGGAGTCCAATGGAAACAGCTCTGCGCGCAAAGGCAACTCGCAGCTCAGGTCGAAGCAATGCCGGCTGGCCTCGCTCAGCACGGCTCCCAGCCTGGTCTCGCCCAGCGGCTCATGCACGATCAGACGGCAGTCATCCAGTTGCTCGACGGACAACACGCATTGCAGCGGCGTATCGTCGGCCGACTGGACATATACGGTGCGCAGGCTTTCATGGCGGCGCACCACATCAAGCAGCGCGGCCTCCAGCACGTCCGTCTCCAGCGCGCCCGACAAGCGCAGCGCCACCGGGATGTTGTAGGTCGGACTTGGGCCTTCCAGATGGTGGATGAACCACAACCGCTGCTGGGCATAGGACAACGGCAACGTTTGCGGGCGCGGCAGGCGCCGTAGCGGCGGCCTCAGCTCGCCGTCTCCCGACAGCTGCCGCGCCAAGGCCGCCACGGTCGGGCATTCGAACAGGGTCCGGATCGACAGCTCGCGCCGCTGCGTGACGCGGATGCGGCTGATCAGCCTGGTTGCCAGCAGCGAATCGCCTCCCAGATCAAAGAAGCTATCATCGATTGATACCTGCGGCAGCCCCAGCGTCTCAGCAAACAGCCCGCACAATACGTCTTCCTGCGCGTCGCGCGCCGCGCGTCCGCTGCGGCCGGCGAAGTCCGGCGCCGGCAAGGCCTTGCGGTCCAGCTTTCCGCTTGGCGTCAGCGGCAAGACATCCAGGCCGATCATCGCCGCCGGCACCATGTGCTCCGGCAACTGATCCGCCAGAAAACGCCTCAGCGCCTGGGCATCGGCCGCCGCTGCATT
>NZ_JZJL01000118.1 GCF_000971335.1 Chromobacterium vaccinii | reverse complement strand
GCGCCAGACCCGTCGGCGCCGCCGGCGCGGCAGTGTCCACCATGATGCTGTACGCGGTCGACTGGCCGCTGGCGTTGCCTGCCGCGTCGGTCGCCGTCGCGCGGATGCTGTGGTTGCCGTCAATCAAGGGACTGGACAGGTTGTAGCTCCACGCGCCGCTGCCGTCGGCCGTCGCCGTGCCCACCGCCGTGCCGTCGACGTACACCGTCACCGTGCTGTTCGCCTCGGCCGTGCCTTGCACCGTCGGCTGGTTGTTGTCGGTGACGCCGTCGCTATGGCTGCTGCCGGTGTCGGTCGCCGCAGTCAGCGCCAAGCCGCTTGGCGCCGACGGCGCCGCGGTGTCAATGGTGATGCTGTACGCCGCCGACAGCGTGCTGACGTTGCCCGCGGCGTCCGTCGCCGTCACCCGCGCGCCGTGGTTGCCGTCCGGCAGGCTGGTGCTCAGGTTGTAGCTCCATGCGCCGCTGCCGTTCGCGGTGGCGGTGCCCACCTGGAAGCCGTCGATGTACACCGTCACCGTGCTGTTGGCCGGCGCGGTGCCTTGCAGAGTAGGCGTATTGTCGCTGGTGATGCCGTCGCTGTGGCTGCTGCCGGTGTCCGTCGCCGTGCTCAGCCCGCTGATCGCCGGCATCGCCGGGGTCGCGGTATCGATGGTGACGCTGTAAACCGTCGCCTGGCCGCTGACATTGCCGGCCGTATCGGTCGCCGTCGCGCGGATGCTGTGGTTGCCGTCGGCCAGGCTGCTGACGATGTTGTAGGTCCATGCTCCGCTGCCGTCGGCCGTGGCCGTGCCCATCGCGGTTCCGTCGACATAGACCGTCACCGTGCTGTTCGCATCGGCCGTGCCCTGCACCGTTGGCGTGTTGACGCTGGTGACGCCGTCGCTGTGGCTGCTGCCGGTGTCGGTGGCGGCGGTCAGGCCCGTCACCGTCGGCGTGGCGGGAGCCGCAGTGTCAATGGTGATGGCGCGGCCGGACGACACGCCGCTGTTGACGCCGCCGCTGCTGGCCATCGCCGTGATCGCGTGGCTGCCGTCCGCCAGGCTGGAGACGAAGTTGTAGCTCCACGCGCCGCTGCCGTCGGCGGTCGTGGTGCCGACGCTGACGCCGTCCACATAGACCGTGACGGTGCTGCTGGCGGTGGCGGTGCCGGTCACCGTAGGCGTGTTGTCGCTGGTGATGCCGTCGGAGCTGCTGCTGCCGGTGTCGGTGCCCGCCGTCAGGCCGGCCACCGTCGGCGTCGGCAGCTGGATCGCGATGTTTCGGGTGACTGCGGCGCTGTTCGCCGTACCATCGTTGACGACGAAGCTGATGACCCGGGTGGCGGTATTCGGCGAGCCGGCCGTGTCGTTGTAGGTCACCGCCTGCAGCGCCGACTGCCATTGCGCGACGGTGGCGGTCGCGCCGCTGGAGGTCAGCGTCAGCACGCCGGTGCCGCTGTTGTAGCTGGCGACGATATTGCCGAAGCTGCTGGAGCTGGTGTTGCTGAACGCCAGCACGTCCTCGCCGCTGTGGAAGTTGCCAGTGATGGACACTGTCGCGCTGGCCAGCGTCGCGTTGTCGCGGTCGGATACGGTGATGCCGCCATCCACCGCCACCGGCGTCGGCGTGCCGCTGATGGTGTAGCTGCCGTTGGCGCCGGAGACGGTGGCGATGGGCGTTTGGTCGGTATCCGCCACCGTCACCGTCCGCGTCGCTGCGGCGCTGTTCTTGGTGCCGTCGTTGACGACGAAGCTGATGGTGCGGGTGGCGTTGTTGGGCGTGATCGCGCTGTCGGTGTAGGTCGTTGCGCGCAAGGCCGCCTG
>NZ_JZJL01000117.1 GCF_000971335.1 Chromobacterium vaccinii | reverse complement strand
TTTTTCAACTGAGGAAACCACTTATAAGCAAATAGCAAAGTACATAAAATTACGCCATCTATATAACTTTCAAGTCTAAAATAACCATCCTATCTAACAGGAAATCTAACTTGACTTTTTCCAAACACTACATTTAGTAAAATCATTTGCACTTCATCCATAGCTACCCTTTCCCAATACTCACTTGAGTAATTCTATCTATATCTATCTGCAAAACCAAATTTAATACTACCCAATGGAAACTGCAGGTCTAGTTACTTATTTTCAAGCCTGCTCAAATTTCCTACATGACTTCACAACATGGGAGAAATAAAATGAGCAAGATCATTAATATCAATGCCATCTTTGACACAGAGACCATACTCGAAAAATATGGGCCGGGCGGACAACCAGAAAGAGGAATAGGCATTTATCATGATGATGTGTACATGGTAACCGAAAAAGACAACCTATTTCATCCCAGTTCCCAAGCAACCGCTAACCTTTGGATAAAAGCGGACCTAGGTGATGTTGTACGCTGGAGATCTGTCTCAGTTTCGGGCGACGTCAGCCAAAGTGTAATCATTTATAAGCTTGTCAGGTTTGAGGGCCCCCCCGACAATCTCCCAATCATGAGAACCCCCGAACCAAATCTCGCTATGCCTTGGCGGCCAATACCACAGCAAGATGCAAGCTTAAATGTTGATCCACTTAAGTTTAACGCGATGCAAATACCAGACTACTTCCTTAGTTCAGCCATCCTTAAATCCGGCTGGGAAGGAGATGAGGTACACTTCTACATCACCCAAGAAAAATCAGGCCGCAACATTGAGATCCTAGGATACTATCGCTGGGACCCAAGAATTACAGTCAATTAACAAAGCCTACACCTCTCCAAACGCAAACCCGCCGCATTGATATCCTCTTCAATGTGGCGATACTTCTTAACAAAGAGCTTTATATTAAAATAAATCAACAATTCAATAAAAATATTCTCACCCCACATACGAGAAGCGATATACATAGAATTCAAAGCTTCAACCAAAATTGAAAGCCCACAACACCAGACGTCCCTCCTTACTTAACTATAGATAGAAGTCACTAATTGAGCACTTGTAATGATCGCATCCAATCACCATCAGGAGATTTAACATGATCGACTCACCAGACTTCACAACCACATTCTTGGGAAGTACCTATTTATGGGCTGTTGAGGTGCCAAACCCATCCATAATCAGGGGAAGATTTCATGCGCCTGCAGGATGGCAGGCAGGCAAAGGAGGAGATCCAAATGCTTGCCGTATCGGAGTATGGCCTGGGCTCACAATTCCCAACTTACCAGACAATCGCAAAGCTCCGATCGCCACGCAGGAAGTTATTGGAACGGATGGGATTTTCCATCTGGAAGTAAATGACATCAACTTCCGATCAGGTAACTACATCATTGCGTATTTTCTCGATGTCATGGATATACAACGTGCAATTTGTACGACGTTGACCCTTTCTAACGGAAAAGCAACCATATCTGAGTACACTGCAATAGCCTTCGCGGGGCATGAGATCATCAATAACGAACTCAATATAAAAGTCAACTATACTTCACCAATTTCAAACAACCCAAGTGACCCAACCGACACTATGGTCGTGTATTTAGGCGACAAGCCAGCCTCTCCTTGGCTTAAACATTTAATTGGCTTTATGACAGTTACAGACCTTATTGGACCAGGCCACAACTCAGGAACAACAAAAGTGCCAATGTCAGCCGCCATGACTCCTGGCAGCCAATATGTCATTGAATATGTCCCTGCGGGGGATCCATGGGCTGCCAGCGCATATCAGGTAATTACTTGGCCTCATTAAAGTGCATTGTAAAAATGGGGTGGCCTATCAGGG
>NZ_JZJL01000116.1 GCF_000971335.1 Chromobacterium vaccinii | reverse complement strand
ACCGGCTTCGCCAACGGCTTCGCCGGCGTGTTCTGCGGCATGTCCAGCTTCACCGCGTGCGTCTGGATCGGTATCGTGATGATCAGCATGATCAGCATCACCAACATCACGTCGATCAACGGCGTGGTGTTGATTTCCATCATCAGGTCGTCTTCTCCCGACGAACCCACATTCATCGCCATGTCTCTTCTCCTACTCGCCGCCGCCGGGCGCCGGCGGCTCCGTGATGAACGCGATCTTCACGATCCCCGCCTGCTGCACCGCCAGCACGATGCGGCCGATCGGCGCGTACTTCGCCGTCGCGTCGCCCCGGATGTGCACTTCCGGCTGCGGGTCTTTCTTCGCTTCCTTCACCAGCCGCGCCAACAATTCCTGCTGGTCCTTCACCGGCGACATGTTCCAGTAGATGCGGCTGTCCGGCCCCACCCCCAGCACCACGTTCTCCGGCTTGGTCTGCGTCGGGATGTTCTGCTCTTTCGGCAGCGTCATCTTCACTGTCTGCGTCACCACCGGCACCGTGATCAGGAAGATGATCAGCAGCACCAGCATCACGTCCACCAGCGGCGTGGTGTTGATCGCCGACAGCACCTGGTCCTCGTCGCCCTTGCCGTGGCCAAATCGTTTGTAACGGGCCATCTTCGATTACCGGCTCGGGGTGTTCAGCAGGCTGGCGTGCAGACGGCCCGACACCACCCGCACGTTGTCCAGCACCAGCTTGTTGCGGCGCACCAGCCAGTTGTATCCCAGCACCGCCGGCACCGCCACCGCCAGACCGATGGCGGTCATGATCAGCGCTTCGCCCACCGGACCGGCCACCTTGTCGATGGAGGCCTGGCCCGAGGTGCCGATCTTCACCAGCGCGTGGTAGATGCCCCATACGGTGCCGAACAGGCCGACGAACGGCGCGGTGGAGCCGACGGTGGCGATCACCGACAGGCCGTTTTGCATATGATGGCTGGTGGAGTCCACCGCGTCCGAAATCGCCATCGCCACCCAGGTGTTCAGATCCACGCGGTTGGCCAGTTCGCCCTTGTGCTCGGCGGCCGCTTCGATGCCGGCTTGCGCCACCGCGCTGTACATGCCTTCGTCCGCCAGTTCGGTGGCGGCTTTTTGCAGGTCCACGCCGTGGTGGCCCAGCAGTTCATGCCCCTGCTTGATCAGGCGGCGTTGTTCCAGCAGCTTGACGATGCCGACGTACCAGGTGGAGGCCGACATGATCAGCAGAATGATCAGCGTGCCCTTGGCCACGAAGTCGCCTTGCGACCACAGCGCGTCGATGCCGTACGGATTGGAGGTGCTGACGGTCTCCGCCGCCAGCGCCGGCAGCGCGGTCAGCAGGCCGGCGGCGCCCAGGACTTTGCCCAGCAGTGCGCGAGTGTTCTTGATCATGGTATTTGCTCCTTTGTGTCTTGAGATGCCCTGGGCGACTTAGGCGCCAGAGTCGAGTTTGAAGCCGAATTCCTGCTTCAGCTGGGAATTGGCCTGGCAGGTGTAACCCTGCAATGCGGTGGTGATCGCCGACTTGAAGCTGCTGCGGTAACGCGGCGGAATGTCGCCGCTGAAGTTGAAGCTGGCCTCGCCGCCGAACTTGCCGCCGGCGCCCACGCTGAACACCACCGACACCACGCCCTGGATTTCGTCTTCCTGGGCCTTGGACGGATACTCCGGCGCTTCCAGGTGGCTGCAATTGGCCTTGGCCGAGACCGGGCCTTTCGGCGCTTCCACCGCCGGAGCCGGCGTCGGCGCCGGTTGCGGCTTCGGATCGGAGGTCACCGCCTGGATGGCGTTGGCCGATTGCGTGACCGGCGGCGGATTCACCACCGGCGGCACGTAGGCCTGCGGCTTCGGCGTCGCCGGCTGCTGCACCACTTTCTCGATCTTCGGCGGCGGCGGCGGAGGGGGCGGCGGCGGTTCGCTGATCACCGACACTTCCACTTTCTGCTGGATCACCTTGACCACCCCCTGGGCCAGGCCTGTCACCAGCGCGTAGATCAGCGCGGCATGGAACAGGACGACGCCCGCCAGGCCGGCC
>NZ_JZJL01000115.1 GCF_000971335.1 Chromobacterium vaccinii | reverse complement strand
CATGGAACGAGCTCAGCCGTGACTGGAGCTTGACGGGTCCCGGCAGCGCGACTCAGGCCAGGCCTGCTCAGCGGCATGTTCGTAGCGATGGCCGGGCGGCTGATCTTTGGCTGAGCGTTAACGGAAACCGGCTTGATGGCGTCTCCCGGCCGATTTGCCGAAAACTCCCTGCACCGGCACCCCATCCCTACCGCCTTTGCCTGCGGATAAAAAGTAAAAAGAGCCCGGCTGCGGACTCTCTTTCATTCAGTCGCGGACATCCTTGTCCTGGCGGGCCAAGCCCATCCAGGCTTGCCCGGAAACGCTTGGCTGCCGGACAAGCCAGATCAACGCATCGCTCGGCGGCTTCGCCTGCCGAGCTTGTCATGTCAACGCGTCACTGCAGACGCCCCCTCCACCAGGCTCCCAGACCCAACACATTGGGCGCATTCAACATGGTGGCGTGATTGCCGCAGCCATGCCAGACCTCAAGCTGCGGCGCCCATTCCCGCCACTGTTCCCGCATCAGCCGCTGTATCCTCTGATTGGTTTCCGCGTCGTCGCGCGGATCATCCACCAAAGCCAATCCAAGCCGAAAGATATAAGGCCGCGCCGGCTCGTATCGGGTGCGCAACGCCGTGCCGAATGTCCGCATCGACCCCGCCAAGGCATCTTGAGGCGAATGCCTGGACAAGAAGCCAGCCTTCACCATCGCCTGATGCAGAGCGCGCTCGCGCTGTTTCTGGGTCTTGCACGCCTCCGGATTCAGGTCCAGCCGAGACTCGGTCAGCAGTTCCAGTCCGGAGATATACTGCCGCCACACCGCCTCAGCCGTATATTCAATTCCCAGCACTCCGCTGCCGCCAGGCCCTTCGCTGTCCAGCAAAGTCAGGGAGGCCGGCGGACGACCCTGCTCGCTCAACCTCAAGGCCAGTTCGAACGCCAGCCAGCCGCCGAATGAATGGCCTATCAGGTGAACAGGGCCACGGGGTTGAATCGTCTCCAGCATGGTCAAATACACTGCTGCCGCCGCCTCCACGCTGCTATGGGGCAACTGCAACCCATCGACGCCGCGCGGCTGCAGGCCATACACCGGCCATTCATCGCCCAGCGAGCCAGCCAGCTCGACGAAGCGGGTCACGCTGTCGCCCGCGCCGGGAAGGCAAAACACCGGGGTTTGTCCGGCTCGCCCTTTCTGTATCGTCATCAAGGGGTGGTAAGCGGCATTGGGGTCCTCATGCGCACTCCGGCCGGCGGCGCGGCGCAACGCCGAACTTATCCTCTGCCCCATGGCCGCGGCATCGCGCTGGACGATGGACAAATGGTCGCCAGGCACAACGGTTCGCACAATCCGCTCCGCCGGCAGCACTTCGTCCCACCCCAAGCAACCGGCGCCCTGCTGAGCGCCAGGCCCATCTTCGGCAATGAACAGATGCACGGGAAACGGCGCCGGGCACACTTGGTAATTCAACAATGCATGCTCATGCGAGGCATAGCGCCGCAGATAATGGCGCAGCTCGTCCTTATCTACCGACAATGCCCGAGGCAGCGCCCCTTCCCGCCGGCAATGCCGAAGCAGCAGGCTGAAATCCAGCGCATCCGCATCCGGCTCCAGCGTCGCCACCGCCCGCAAGCCTGCGTCGACATCCACGCCTCCGGCGTCTCGCTCGGCTTCCCAGCAGCTGCGGCACAATTGCAGCAGCTGCCGGCCTTCCGACTGGCGGCCAAACGGCTGCCGCAACACATGGTCCAGTTGCGACGGCAGGTAGCTATCCAACAGGCCGACAAATTCCAGCTGCTGGTCCTGCCCCAGCAGCTGCAAAGCCACCTCATAAGCCAACAACCCGCCAAACGACCAGCCGGCCAGCCGGTACGGACCTTGCGGCTGCACGCTTCGGATCAAGTCCAGCGCGCGCGCGGCCAGGCCCTCCACCGTGTTCGGCAACGCCTCGCCCGGCGCGGCTCCCCGCAAGCCGTATACCGGCACATCCTCATCGATATGGGCGGCGATCAAAGGGAAGTACAAATCCCAGCCCGACACTTCATGCATGAGGAACAATGGCGTCTGGCTGCCGGAACGGCGTATCGCAGCCACACCCGGCGTCAGGGGCTCTTCCACTGTCAGACAACGGGCCTGCTCATGCAATGTTCCATGAGC
>NZ_JZJL01000114.1 GCF_000971335.1 Chromobacterium vaccinii | reverse complement strand
GCAAGTCCTTGCCGGACTGAATGGTGCCGGCAGCGTTCTCCAGTGCGCCGGCAGTCAGCTTCACCTGGCCATCGCTGCCCACCACGCCGTCGTTGCGCAGCAGACTGCTGGCGGTGAGATCGACGCCCTGGCCGCCGATCAGGCTGCCCTTGCTGTTGTCGAACGTCTTCAGTTGGCTGGTGAGTTGCTGCTGGGCATAGATCTCACCCGCCTGGTTGCTGAGCGAGTCGGCGTTCAACTTCAAACTCTGGCCGGCGATGTGGCCGCCATCGTTGATCAAGCTGGATTGTTTCGACAGGTCGAGATGGCTGGCCGCTTGCAGCGTGCCCTTGGCATTGTCTATCGCCGCCGCGTTGACAGTCAGGTCGGCGTTGCCGGCCAGTTTGCCCTGGTTGTGCAGCTCGCCGCTGACGTCAACAGTGCTGGCGGCGTTCTTGCCCAACGCCAGGATCTGGCCCTTGTCGGCGTTGGTCAGGGACGCGGCAGTCAGTTGCAGGTCCTTGCCGGACTGGATGGTCCCGGCGACGTTCTCCAGCGTGCCGGCCGTCAGCTTCACCTGGCCGTCGCTGCCGACCACACCGTCGTTGTGCAGCAAGGTACTGACTGTAAGATCGACACCCTGGCCGCCGATCAGGCTGCCCTGGCTGTTGTCTAGGGTCTTCAGTTGGCTGCTCAGTTGGCCTTGGGCATATAGTTCACCACCCTTATTGCTGAACGAGTCGGCGTTCAACTTCAAACTCTGGCCGGCGATGTGGCCGCCATCGTTGATCAAGCTGGATTGTTTCGACAGGTCGAGATGGCTGGCCGCTTGCAGCGTGCCCTTGGCATTGTCTATCGCCGCCGCGTTGACAGTCAGGTCGGCGTTGCCGGCCAGTTTGCCCTGGTTGTGCAGCTCGCCGCTGACATCCACCTTGCTCGCCGCGTCTTTGCCGAGGGCCAGGATTTGGCCTTTGTCGGCGTTGGTGAGGCTGCTTGCCGTCAGCTGCAGATCCTTGCCAGATTGGATGGTGCCAGCAGCGTTCTCCAGTGCGCCGGCAGTCAGCTTCACCTGGCCATCGCTGCCCACCACGCCGTCGTTGCGCAGCAGACTGCTGACGGTGAGGTCGACGCCCTGGCCGCCGATCAGGCTACCCTTGCTGTTGTCTAGGGTCTTCAGTTGGCTGCTCAGTTGGCCTTGAGCATACAGTTCACCGCCCTTGTTGCTGAGCGAGTCGGCGTTCAGCGTCAGACTCTGGCCGGCGATATGGCCGCCATCGTTGGTGAGCGTGCTTTGCTTGCTCAACTCCAGATGGCTGGCCGCCTGCAAGGTACCCTTGGCGTTGTCGATGCTGGCTGCGTTAACGGTCAGGTCGGCATTGCCGGCGACCTTGCCCTGGTTATGCAGCTCGCCGCTGACGTCAACCTTGCTCGCCGCATTCTTGCCCAACGCCAGGATCTGACCCTTGTCGGCATTGCTCAGGCCCGATGCGCTCAGTTGCAGATCCTTGCCCGATTGAATCGTGCCGGCGGCCCGTATTTCCCCGTTCCCGTGATGCCTTGGCATTGGCCAGGCGGGATCCAGCCGTTTGGAACCCCATCGGGCACCGCACTACCATCGTCCGGCCCATGCCGACTTGGCCCATGCACGCTTAGCGCAACTGGTCCGAAACGGTCAGATCGATACCCTGCCCGCCGATCAGGCTGCCTTTGCTGTTGTCGAGCGTCTTCAACTGGCTGATCAGCTGCTGCTGGGCATAGATCTCACCCGCCTGGTTGCTGAGCGAGCCGGCGTTCAACTTCAAACTCTGGCCAACGATGTGGCCGCCGTCGTTGGTCAATGTAGCCTGCTTGCTCAACTCCAGATGGCTGGCCGCCTGCAACGTGCCCTTGGCGTTGTCTATCGTCGCCGCATTGACGGTCAGGTCGGCGTTGCCAGCCAGCTTGCCCTGGTTATGCAGCTCGCCGCTGACATCAACGGTGCTGGCGGCGTTCTTGCCCAACGCCAGGATCTGGCCCTTGTCGGCGTTGCTGAGACTGTTAGCGGTAAGTTGCAGATCCTTGCCCGACTGAATCGTGCCGGCGGCGTTCTCCAGCGTGCCGGCCGTCAGCTTCACCTGGCCGTCGCTGCCGACCACGCCGTCGTTGTGCAGTTGATCGGAGACCGTGAAATCGACGCCCTGGCCGCCAATCAGGCT
>NZ_JZJL01000113.1 GCF_000971335.1 Chromobacterium vaccinii | reverse complement strand
ACATCCTTATCCGCCGTCAGCTCCATCGCGTCGCTCTGCGCCTGCACCTGCACCTTGCCCTTGGCGGCGATCAGCTTCAGCGCCACCTTGTCTTTCACTCCCGCCACGAACAGGCTGATGTGCTGGCCGACGTTGTGCAGCCAGCGCCGGCCGGTCGCGTGGTTGGCATCGCGCTGGGCGACCAGGTTAAGGTTTTGCCCGGCGCTGAGGGTTTGGCTTTGCTCGGTCAGGGAGGCGATGCCGGCCGGGCCGGACAGCACCAGCAGCGGCTGCTGTCCGGCTTGCTCTTTCGCGGTTTTGCCGTCCTTATCGGTGTTCGATCCCGCTTCCCAGGCTTTCAGCGCGTCGGCGTGGTGCTGCAGGTGGCCGTCCGGTTTCTTGCCGGCCTTGGCGTTGTCCGGGCCGATTTCGTCGGGCCCGGTTTCCATGGTGTCGGCCAGTTGGCCGGTGGCGGTCTCGGCCAGCGCCTGGGAGAGGCTCAGCGCGGCGTCGAGCTGGCTCTGGGCGTGCTCGCGCGCCAGCTGTTTGCCGGATGCGCCGTTCTGCGCCTCGGTGGACAGCAGCAGGCCGTGGGCGGCGCGGATGGCGCCGTGGTGGTCGGTTCTGAGTTCGAAGCCGTCGCCGCGCGGTTGGGCTTTGCCGTTGCTGCGCGGGTGGGCGAGGTAGCCCTGGTTGAGCTGGGTCTTGCCCGGTTCGCTGGACAGCTTGGCGCGCACTTCGCCGGGGGTGTCGTCGAACAGCAGCTCGTTGTAGCCGCCGCCCTGGTGTTCCTTGCTCTTGATGCCGGACAGGGTCTTGTTGGCGGGCAGGCTGCCGGCGCCGCTGAAGTCTGGCGTCGGGTGGCTGCCGTTGTACAGCACGCCGGTGATCACCGGGCGGTCGATGTCGCCTTCGATGAAGTCGACCAGCACTTCCTGGCCGAGGCGCGGGATGAACTGGTGGCCCCAGCCGGCGCCGGCGCTGGGCATGGCGACGCGCAGCCAGCAGGAGGATTTGTCGTCGAGGCCGGCGCCGATGGTGGGGTGTTCGTCCGGCCGCTGCCAGTGGAACTGCACCTTGATCCGGCCCTGGGCGTCGGTGTGGACCTCCTCGCCGGCCGGGCCGACCACGGTGGCGGTTTGCACGCCGAGGCTGGTGGGCTTGGCCGACTGGGTGCCGGCGTAGGCCGGGGTCAGCGGGATGCCGCGGCGCTGGGCCTGGATGCGGGTGGCGAACGGGGCGTCGGTTTTGTCGCCCGCCGGCAGGATGGCTTTCAGGTCGGTCGGCAGGTTGTTGCGCACCTGAAAGCTTTGGCCGGTGACGACGAATTCGCGCTGCTCGTGGCTGTCGGCCTCGTGCGCCGGGTGGTCGTCCAGGCGGAACCATTGGCCGGCGGTCAGGCCGCGGATGGAGCCGCCGCCTTCGAATTGCTTGGCTTGCAGGTCGTGCGCCTGTTGCCGCAGCCGGGCGTAGTGCGACAGCTGGTCGGCGTCGCCGGCGTAGTACAGGCCCTGCGGGTCGTAGTCCTGCAGGCTGGATTGCAGCGCCTGGCCGCCCTGGCCCTGGTCGATCTGGCTGCTGTCGCCGGTGTGCTGGGTGGACACCGGCTGGTAGTCGAAGGTGGCCAGCGCCACGTTGCCGGGCACGATCTGGCGGCTGGCGTTCCAGTCGGTGAGGCCGTCCTCTTCCTCGGTGGCGTCGCTGCGGTGGAAGCGCACGCGCTCGATCTCGGCCGGCGGCAGGCTGTAGGCGTCGTCGAACACCGCCAGCTTGACCTGCGGGCTGTCGCCGTCCACATGCTCGAAGCGCCAGGCGTAGCCCTCTTCATGCAGCAGGCGGACGATGAAGCTGAAGTCGTCCTCGCGGTACTGCAGGCAGTAGCTCCGCGGCTGCGCCGGGCCGACCTTGAACTCGATGGCCTGCGCGCGGGCGAACACCGGGTTGGCCGCCTGGTGCTCGTGGACGATCTGCTGGACGATGTCCGGCACGCTCAAGTCCTGGAACACCCGCGAGGTGCGGCGGTGGCGCAGTAGCGCGATCGGCGGCTCGATGGTCAGGCCGTACTGGGCGAAGCCACCGTCGGAACCCATCAGCCGGGCCTGGCTGACCACGCCGCAACGGACAGTTTCCTGGCCCTGGGCGTCGGCGATGCCGATGCGGGCGGACTGGCCGAGCAGGGTCTTGAGTTCGATGGCGCCGTCGGGGGAGAGGCAGGTGAGTTGATAACGATAGGCCTTGGACACGCCCTCTTCGCCATCCAGGCTTTGCGGCAGCAGCTGCTCGGCGGCGACCTGCCCGCTGCCCAGCTCCAGGGTGAGCAGGCGCTGGTCTTGATTGAAGGCGGAGGCGAAGGAGGAAAGCAGAGTGCTAAGGTCCATGG
>NZ_JZJL01000112.1 GCF_000971335.1 Chromobacterium vaccinii | reverse complement strand
CGCTTTCTGCGCGCTGGGGCTGCGCCAGTGAGCGCCGTTGTTTTCGCGCCGCGCGCCGGGGCGCGGCGGCCATATGGAGAATCCGAATGAGTGAACACGCACTGCCGCTGGCCTTGCGCAAGGCGGCGCTGGTCACCGGCGCGGGGCGGGGCATAGGCCGCGCGATCGCGCTGGAGCTGGCCGGCCGCAAGCTGCCGGTCTTCGTCAACTACCGGCTGGACGGTACCGCGGCCGAGGACGCCTGCGCGGCGATCCGGGCCGCGGGCGGCGAGGCCTATCCGGTTCGCGCCGACGTGTCCAACCGCGACGCGGTGGCGGCGATGTTCGCCGACATCCGCCAGCGCGGCTTCTGGGTGCAGACCCTGGTCAACAATGCAGGCATCGTCCGCGACGGCCTGCTGGCGATGATGCCGGCCGACGACTGGAGCGCGGTACTGGGCAGCAATCTGGACGGCAGCTTCCACTGCGCGCGCGCCGCGCTGCAGACGATGATGAGCCGCAAGAGCGGGCAGATCGTCAACATCGCCTCGGTCGGCGGTATGCGGGCGCAGGTCGGCCAAGCCAATTACGCGGCGGCCAAGGCCGGCTTGCTGGCGCTGACCCGCGGCCTGGCGCGCGAGGTCGGCCGCTACGGCATACGCGTCAACGCGGTGGCGCCGGGCTTCATCGACACCGACATGCTGACTGAAATGAAGGCGTCGGACAAAGGCGCGGCGCTATTGGAGGATGCCCGCGCCAGGCAAATTCCGCTGGCGCGCTTCGGCAAGCCGGAGGAGGTGGCGCAGACCGTCGGCTTCCTGTGTTCGAGCGCGGCCAGCTACATCACCGGCCACGTGCTGGTCATCGACGGAGGGCTGTGTGCCTGAAGCCCGGCCCTTGCTCGGCCAGCTGTTCTCGCCCATCCGGCTGAATAGGCTGCGGCTGCCCAATCGGCTGCTGATGAGCTCGATGCACCTGAACCTGGACGAGTGCGACGACGCCTGGCAAAGGATGGCGGCGTTTTACGCGCTGCGCGCGCGGGAGGGCGTCGGGCTGATCGTCAGCGCCGGCTGCGCGCCGGACGAGGCGGGAAAAACCACCAAGGGCGGCTTCGCGCTGTGCCGCGACGACGAAATAGAGCCGCACCGGCTGATCACCGGCGCGGTGCATGAAGTCGGCGGCCGCATCGCGCTGCAGATTCTGCATTTCGGCCGCGAGGCCTTTCACGGCGGCATGGTGTCGTCGTCGGCCGAGCGGCTGCCGTCCAGCGTATTCACGCCCAGGCCGCTTGGGGAGGCCGAGATCCAGGCGACCATCGCCGCCCACGCCGATTGCGCGGCCCGCGCCGTCGCCGCCGGCTACGACGCGATCGAGCTGCTGTTCGGCCAGGGCTTTCTGGTGCACCAGTTCCTGGCCCCGGCCTGCAATAAGCGCACCGACCGCTGGGGCGGCGGTTTCGACAACCGCGCGCGGCTGGCGGTTGAAATCGCCGCCGCGGTGCGCCGCCGCGTCGGCCCGGATTTTCCGCTGATCTTCCGCCTGCCCTGCATGGATCTGCTGCCTGACGGACTGGACGCCGAGGAGTCGATGGCGCTGGTCGGCAAGCTGCTGCCCTACGGCATCGATCTGCTCAACGTCAGCATAGGCTGGCACGAATCCGAGGTGCCGACCATCGCGATGGCGGTGCCGCGCGCGGCTTTCGCCGACGCCGCCCGCTTGGCGCGGCGGCGTTATCCGCAACTGAAGCTGGCGGTCAGCAACCGCGTCAACGACCCGCGCGACGGCGAGGCGCTGTTGCTGGACGGCTGCGCCGACGTGATCGCGATGGCGCGTCCCTTTCTGGCCGACCCCGCGCTGGCGGGCAAGGCCGCGGCCAACCGCTTCGACGAAATCAACGCCTGCATCGCCTGCAACCAGCGCTGCCTGGACCACGTGCTGACCGGCCAGCCAGTCGGCTGCAGCGTCAATCCGGATTGCGGCCTGCCGGACGAAGGGCGCTACCCGCCGCTGCCGCGGACGCTGGAGGTGGCGGTGGCCGGCGGCGGCATCAGCGGCATGGGCGCGGCCTTGTTCCTGGCGCGGCGCGGCGCGCGGGTGACGCTGTTCGAGGCCGGGGACGAGTTGGGCGGCCAATTGCGGCTGGCCGCGCGCATTCCGCAAAAAGAGGAGTTCGCCGCCACCATCCGCCATTACCGCGGCGAGCTGCTGCGCGCAGGCGTGGCGGTGCGGCTGGGCTGTCGTTTCGACGCGCGCGAGGTCGACGCCGCGCGCTGGGACCACGTGGTGCTGGCGCAGGGCGCCGCGCCGCGCCGGCCGGAAGGCGTGCCGGGGTTGGGGCTGCCCCATGTGCGGGACTACGCCGAGGTGCTGGAGCAGGGTTGTCCGGTGGCGTTTCCGGTGGTGGTGATCGGCGGTGGGGGCATCGCCTGCGATCTGGCGAAATACCTGGCGGCCAAGCGCGGCGAGTTGATCCGTGGCGCCCGGGCCTACCTCGCGCGGCGCCTGCCGGCGGAGGCGCTGGCGCCGTATCTGGACGGCGGCGCGGACGATGAGGCGCCGGCGATCACGCTGCTGCAGCGCTCCGGTCGCAAGTTCGCTCACCGCGTCGGCCGCACCACGCGCTGGATATTGATGGACGCGCTGCGTCGCGAGGGCGTGCGGCTGCTGAGCCGGGTCGACGTCGTCGAGATCACCGGCGACGCGGTGATCGTGCGCGAGCGCGGCGGCGCGGCGCGCAGCCTGCCGGCGCGCAGCGTGGTGA
>NZ_JZJL01000111.1 GCF_000971335.1 Chromobacterium vaccinii | reverse complement strand
CGCTGTCAGCAAACGGGACTGGGAGACGCCCAGCCGCTCGGCCGTCATCCGCAGCCCGCCGCAGGCGTCTTCCGGAATCACCGCCGTCTGGGCGAACGCCAGGAACGGGCCATCGGCCGCCGGCAGCGGCGGCTCCGCCGTCGCCAGCTCGGCCGAGCGCGCTTGCCAGAATGCCCGGTCGACCGCGAACTGCTCCGACTGGCGGTAGCGCTCTTCCTCGCGGACGATGGCATCCGCATCGGCGAAACCGCAGGCCGGTGCCGGCTGGCCTTCCCGCAGCGCGCCGTAAACCTCGGCTATGCGCTGCAGCAGCATCACATAGCCGGCGACATCCATCGCGATGTGGTGATACACATGGCAGAAGATGTGGCGCTCGTCGGCCAGGCGGATCAAGGTCCAGCGAAACAACGCGTCCCGCGCCAGATCGAAGGGTTTCTCCACCCGCTCCCGCATGGCGCGCAGGGCTGCGTGTTCCGGCTCGCCGTGCGTCGATACATCGATGAAATCAGGACTCCAGTCCTCATGGACGCGGCTAACCGGGCAAGGCCGTCCATCCTCAATGGAAAAATTGACCTGCAATGCCGGCGTCTCGCTCGCGACCTGCCGCAAGGTTTTGAAAAACAAATCTGGATCCAACGGACCGGAAAGATGCAGATACTCGGCAATATTATTCGGCGAATCCGGCATCAGCTGTTGCGCCAGCCATATTTCCATCTGCGCGGAAGAAATTCCTGCTGTTATTTTGCTCATACCGTCACTCTGTTGAACCATAAAAAGGTCAGAATAAAAACCATTTCTGAAAACAGGAGAATGGGTGAGATAAAAAGCCGAAGACTTACAACAAATTGAATTGCTGACACCGTCGATAAATTTCGTCGGCACTGTGATGTATTTTTTCCAATCTTTCAGGGCAAATTTGCAATCCCTGCACAATATTCACCTGTCCACCATCGGCTACAACTGGAAAACCAAAGAAGATTCCAGAAGGGATTCCATATGAACCATCCGACAAAACACCCATCGAGGTCCAATCGCCGTCCCTGGTTCCAAAAATCCAGTCCCGCATATGATCGATGGCCGCTTTAGCTGCTGAGGATGCCGCTCGCAAACCACCATAAGCATCAATCACTGCATACCCTCGCTGCCTGACAAGGCCAATTGAAACTTGATGCAGCCAGTCATTCTCCAACAAGGCATCCACGCGGACTCCGCCAATAGTGGCATGATAAAAATCCGGGTATTGAGTAGAGCTGTGATTACCCCAAACAATCACTTTCCTCACATCAGCGAGGCTGGCTCCAGCTTTATGCGCCAATAAAGCATGAGCGCGATTATGATCCAGCCGCATCAATGCAGAAATACAAGACGAATTCAAATCTGGAGCGTTGCGCTGAACCATCAATGCATTGATCATCACGGGATTGCTGATAACCAGTATCTTGACATCGCGGCTAGCCACATCATTCAATGCCTTGCCATGAAGAGCGAAAGTATTGCCATGCTGCTCCATTCTCGCATCAGCAGTCTTTGATGCCGTGGCCAGGCTATCGAGCGGCGAACTGATCAGAAAAACATAATCCGCGCCCTCAAAAGCCTGCCATGGATCATCGCTCACCTCTACTCCGGCAAGTAATGGAAAAACTCCGTCGTGCAGCTCCATCGCAATGCCATTAAGCATTGACAACCTGGCAGGCGTCTCCAGCAAACTCAGCGATATTGGTTGCTGATCACCCAATAGCTGGCCACTTGCAATACTGAACAACAAGTTATTGGCAATGCGGCCAGCCGCACCAGAAATAGCTACACGGACGGAATTTTTCATTTATCATCGCACTCCATTGCATCAATCAGGCTTTTAGGCCTCATATCAGTCCAACTTGTTTCTATATAATCAAGGCAAGTTTGCTTGGAGGCAGGGCCAAAGCTCTGGCTCCATCCTGCTGGAACCGCAATATAATCCGGCCATAGAGAATGCTGATTCTCGTCATTGATCAGAACCAGAAACACACCATCTTTATCATCAAAGGGATTGCTCATCAGAAGATTCCTTATGGATTATTGCTTGACAGCGGTGACAGACAACTTCGACTCGAGAACAGGACCAATTATTTTCAAAACATCTCTTTGCATCATGTCCATATGTGTGCACTCGATGTCATGAACTTCCAATTGGCCAGACAAATAAGGCTGCCATGTATCCGCCTCTGGCATCAGCGCGTCTTCGGCATATGGAATCAAGGAGCGAAATAGCAGCAAATCGCCACCATAATGAGAGGAGGAAAAGGCCGCAGTGATCTTCATATGGTTGAGACCGATCAGATACATGCTCTTCAATCGGGCCTCCTCGATCGGCATCAAATACATTTCCTGAACCACACGGGCAAAAAGGTCATAAGCGCAGGCTTGCTTGCCAAACATCGCCTCATGCAGGATTTCAATCGGAAACGTATCCAGAATTGCCAGCAACGCTGTCTTTTCCCCGACCCGCTCCAACTGCACCGCCACTTCCTGAGCGATCACCCCCCCCAGCGACCAGCCCAGCAAGTGATAGGGGCCATTCGGCTGAATGCTGCGGATTTGCTCGATATAGTCGGCAGCCATATCCGGAATCGACGGAGCCAACTCCGACATGCCGTCCAGGCCCCGGGCTTGCAGGGTGTAGATCGGTTGCTCATGGTCCAGATGCAAAGCCAGCCCGATATAGCTCCAACCCAACCCGCCCTCGGGATGAATGCAGAACAAGGGATGGCGGCCGCCAGTGGCCCGAATAGGCATCAACACTTGATAAGGGCTCTTGCTGTCGCCGCCTTCGGCGATATGCCGGGACAGTTCCGTGACGCAGGGAGCCTCGAACAGATCGCGGATCGACAGCTCCACATCCAAGGTTTCGCGGATGCGGCGGATCAGCCGCGTCGCCAGCAACGAGTGCCCGCCCAGATCGAAGAAGCTGTCTCCCCTGCCAACCTTCTCCATGT
>NZ_JZJL01000110.1 GCF_000971335.1 Chromobacterium vaccinii | reverse complement strand
CGCCCGATCTTTAACAAACTGAAGAAGCCGAATATATTGAGACGGCGAGATGAAGGCATGAAGTTAATTCTGCATGCGGACAAATCGTCATCTTGGGTATTTGATTGTATCTAAGGCTGCGTCGCCATATCAAAAGGGGCGGTGCAGTCGTCGCACAAACACATCTTGTTGTTTTAGTGGTTTAGGCTGCTGAAATGATAGGGTCAAGCGACTAAGTGCATCTGGTGGATGCCTTGGCGATCACAGGCGATGAAGGACGTGTAAGCCTGCGAAAAGCGCGGGGGAGCTGGCAATAGAGCTTTGATCCCGCGATGTCCGAATGGGGAAACCCACCGCTTAGGCGGTATCCCTGACTGAATACATAGGTCAGAGGAGGCGAACCGAGTGAACTGAAACATCTAAGTAACTCGAGGAAAAGAAATCAACCGAGATTCCGTAAGTAGTGGCGAGCGAACGCGGAACAGCCTGTATGTGATAGAGATTGCGTTAGTGGAAGGTTCATGGAAAGGACCGCCGTAGTGGGTGATAGCCCCGTACACGAAAACGCATTCTTGGTACTAAGCATACGAGAAGTAGGGCGGGACACGCGAAATCCTGTCTGAATATGGGGGGACCATCCTCCAAGGCTAAATACTCGTGATCGACCGATAGTGAACCAGTACCGTGAGGGAAAGGCGAAAAGAACCCCGGGAGGGGAGTGAAATAGAACCTGAAACCGGATGCATACAAACAGTGGGAGCGGACTTGTTCCGTGACTGCGTACCTTTTGTATAATGGGTCAGCGACTTACGTTCAGTAGCAAGCTTAACCGAATAGGGGAGGCGTAGGGAAACCGAGTCCGAATAGGGCGCTTTAGTTGCTGGGCGTAGACCCGAAACCGAGTGATCTATCCATGGCCAGGATGAAGGTGCGGTAACACGCACTGGAGGTCCGAACCCACTAGTGTTGCAAAACTAGGGGATGAGCTGTGGATAGGGGTGAAAGGCTAAACAAACTCGGAGATAGCTGGTTCTCCCCGAAAACTATTTAGGTAGTGCCTCATGTATCACTTCCGGGGGTAAAGCACTGTTATGGCTAGGGGGTCATTGCGATTTACCAAACCATGGCAAACTCTGAATACCGGAAAGTGCGAGCATGGGAGACAGACGGTGGGTGCTAACGTCCATCGTCAAGAGGGAAACAACCCAGACCGCCAGCTAAGGTCCCAAATGATCAGTTAAGTGGTAAACGAAGTGGGAAGGCCCAGACAGCCAGGATGTTGGCTTAGAAGCAGCCATCATTTAAAGAAAGCGTAATAGCTCACTGGTCGAGTCGTCCTGCGCGGAAGATGTAACGGGGCTCAAACTGATAACCGAAGCTGCGGATGGGCGCGTAAGCGTCCGTGGTAGGGGAGCGTTCTGTAGGTCTGTGAAGGTGTCTCGTAAGGGATGCTGGAGATATCAGAAGTGCGAATGCTGACATGAGTAGCGATAAAGCGGGTGAAAAGCCCGCTCGCCGAAAGCCCAAGGTTTCCTACGCAACGTTCATCGGCGTAGGGTGAGTCGGCCCCTAAGGCGAGGCTGAAAAGCGTAGTCGATGGGAAACGGGTTAAAATTCCCGTACTTTTATGCAGTGCGATGTGGGGACGGAGAAGGTTAGGTCATCAGACTGTTGGAATAGTCTGTTTAAGCCGGTAGGCTGGAGTGGTAGGCAAATCCGCCGCTCCTTAAGGCCGAGAAGTGATGACGAGGGTCTACGGACCTGAAGTGACTGATACCACGCTTCCAGGAAAAGCCACTAAGCTTCAGCTGCATAAGAACCGTACCGCAAACCGACACAGGTGGGCAGGATGAGAATTCTAAGGCGCTTGAGAGAACTCAGGAGAAGGAACTCGGCAAATTGATACCGTAACTTCGGGAGAAGGTATGCCTGTTGAGGTGAATCCCCTGCGGGAGGAGCTTTGACAGGTCGCAGAGAATAGGTGGCTGCGACTGTTTAACAAAAACACAGCACTGTGCCAACACGAAAGTGGACGTATACGGTGTGACGCCTGCCCGGTGCCGGAAGGTTAAGTGATGGGGTGCAAGCTCTTGATCGAAGCCCCGGTAAACGGCGGCCGTAACTATAACGGTCCTAAGGTAGCGAAATTCCTTGTCGGGTAAGTTCCGACCCGCACGAATGGCGTAACGATGGCCACACTGTCTCCTCCTGAGACTCAGCGAAGTTGAAGTGTTTGTGAAGATGCAATCTACCCGCTGCTAGACGGAAAGACCCCGTGAACCTTTACTGTAGCTTTGCATTGGACTTTGAACAGACTTGTGTAGGATAGGTGGGAGGCTTTGAAGCTGAGACGCTAGTTTCAGTGGAGCCGTCCTTGAAATACCACCCTGGTGTGTTTGAGGTTCTAACCTTGGTCCGTGATCCGGATTGGGGACAGTGCATGGTAGGCAGTTTGACTGGGGCGGTCTCCTCCCAAAGTGTAACGGAGGAGTTCGAAGGTTACCTAGGTACGGTCGGAAATCGTGCTGATAGTGCAATGGCAAAAGGTAGCTTAACTGCGAGACCGACAAGTCGAGCAGGTGCGAAAGCAGGACATAGTGATCCGGTGGTTCTGAATGGAAGGGCCATCGCTCAACGGATAAAAGGTACTCCGGGGATAACAGGCTGATACCGCCCAAGAGTTCACATCGACGGCGGTGTTTGGCACCTCGATGTCGGCTCATCACATCCTGGGGCTGTAGCCGGTCCCAAGGGTATGGCTGTTCGCCATTTAAAGTGGTACGTGAGCTGGGTTCAAAACGTCGTGAGACAGTTTGGTCCCTATCTGCAGTGGGCGTTGGAAGTTTGACGGGGGCTGCTCCTAGTACGAGAGGACCGGAGTGGACGAACCTCTGGTGTACCGGTTGTCACGCCAGTGGCATAGCCGGGTAGCTAAGTTCGGAAGAGATAACCGCTGAAAGCATCTAAGCGGGAAACTTGCCTGAAGATGAGACTTCCCTGGAGGCTTGACCTCCCTGAAGAGTCGTTCGAGACCAGGACGTTGATAGGTCGGGTGTGGAAGCGCTGTGAGGCGTGAAGCTAACCGATACTAATTGCTCGTGAGGCTTGATCCTATCATTTGAGTGGCTTAGCAAGGCTAGGCGACGAGAGTGGATGTGCGAAGTACATCAAATACCGAATATATGCGGGTTGAGACGAGAGACTCAGCCCAGGCTTCTTCCAGTTTGTGCCAGTTTATGTCTGGTGGCCTTAGCGAGGTGGTCCCACGCCTTCCCATCCCGAACAGGACCGTGAAACGCCTTAGCGCCGATGATAGTGTGGCATTCGCCATGTGAAAGTAGGACACCGCCAGACGCCCCATACGA
>NZ_JZJL01000109.1 GCF_000971335.1 Chromobacterium vaccinii | reverse complement strand
GCTGGGTGCGATTCCGCAGGGCTGGTGCCCAGCGCTGGCGCCGGCGTAGCGCGGAAGAGGCGATGCAGGACAAGCCGGCCCGAGGGGCCGGCTTTTTTTATGGGGCGGGATCATTCAGGGTCAAAGTCCGCTTCCTTTTTTTGCATCAATACCATGATTATTTCTCATCATCCGACTCCGGGGAGACTTCTAGTTTTGACAATTTCTTTTAGTGATTTGTGTAAATGCAACATTTTTTACATAAAAACGACATTGTCAGATGAATATGAGATGAGAAGGCTCCTGAGAGAAAGGTTAGCGCGGCTGGTGGGGCTGGATGCTTTGTTGCATGCGGGTTTTGCTTTTATGTTCACGGCATGGTGAAGTGGTTTGGGGCAGAAAATTGCGCTGAATGGCATGACGTATAGAAATGATCTGTACTTAATGACAAATTGTTACGGATATTGACGGTTTGTAGGAACTCTTCCCACACTCGAATCCAGAGCCATTTCATGCGATGTGAATGGCTTGAGCGCGATCACGCCAGCTGAAGAACTGGCGGACGAGATACGGATAAAGAGCAAAGGAGAGTTCCGTGATGAAAAAGAAGCAGCTGGCTGTGGCTTTGGCCATGGCGGGGATAGGCGTCAATGCGCCTGTGGCATGGGCCGCCGATGGCGTGTCCTCGGGAGAGCTGGACCGGGTGGAGGTGACCGGTTCCAACATCAAACGCAGCATCAAGCAGGAAAAAGCGCTGCCGGTGACGATCGTGCGCACCGAAGAAATGACCAAGCAAGGCTTCACCACGGTGGAGCAGGTGGTCAATTCGTTGGCCAGCAACCAGTCCAGTCTGGTTGGTGCGTCTTCCGTGCAGTCGGTCAGCGGCGGCGCGTCCTATGCCGGGCTGCGGGGCTTCGATCCGCAATATACCCTGGTGCTGCTGGATGGCCGCAGGGTCGCCAACCAGGCGATTTCCGGCATCGCGACCGATCTGAACGCCATTCCTCTGTCGGCCATAGACCGGATCGAGGTGCTGCGCGACGGCGCTTCCGCGCTGTATGGCAGCGACGCCATCGGCGGGGTGATGAATTTCATCACCAAGAAGAGCTATCAAGGGCTGACCATTTCCGGCGAAGCGCTGAGCCCTCAGCACAAAGGCGGCGATTCCGCGAATGTGAGCGTATTGGGCGGCGTGGGTGACCTGGCGAAAGATGGCTGGAACGCTTACGGCGTTTTGTCGTATCAGAAGAGCAAGGCGATTCGCACTGTGGATCGCGAATTCGCGACCAAGAATCAGTCTTTGAGCAGCACCACCTATCCAGCCAACTTCCTCTACAAGTCCAAAGGCAATCCCGGCGACGGCAATGTTTACAACATGGCCATGCCGAATTGCCGTCCGCCATACTCCACGCCCAGGGATGCGACCAGCTGCGGCGAGAAGACATGGCTGTTCATGGATCTGACGCCGGAGGTGGAGCAATTCACCGCCAACGGCAAGCTCAGCAAGCAGTTTGGCGACCATATGTTGACGGCGCAGTATCTGGGCGCCCGAAACATCAGCACCACGCGCATCGGCCCTACGCCGATGCAATCCGTCGCCACGCTGACCGCGGGCGTCAACAAGTACTTCCCGACAGTGCTGCCGGATGGCTCGCCGGTGACGCCGGGGGCGACGGCGGTGTTGAATCTGCGCAGCGATCCTCTCGGCCCCAGAACGACCAAGAGCATTTCCGATACGCAGCGGCTGGCGGTGAATCTAGAGGGGCTGATCGGCGGTTGGGATTATCGTACCGGCGCCGCGTATTCGTCGAACCAAACCACCATCAATTACAAGAGCGGTTATGTAAACAGCGACAAGATAGAACAGGCGCTGCTGACCGATCAGATCAATCCGTTCGGCGATTCTCCGGCCGGCGCATGGGAAGGCGTCGAGTTGAAAGGAGACGGCTGGATTTCGAAATATGAAACCGCATTGGTGGACTTCAAGGCCAGCAAGGAGATCTTTGCCTTGCCGGCGGGGAATGTCGCGGCGGCGATCGGCGGCGAATTGCGGCACGAGAAGCTGGACAGCCAGATTCAGGATCTGGCTCAGTACGCGATTGGATCGGGGATCGCCGATTCCAAGTCAACCAAGGGCAGCCGCAATATCTCGGCACTGTACCTTGAGGCGGAAGTGCCTGTCATAAAAGGGTTGGACGTGCAGTTGGCGGCCCGCTACGACAAGTACAGCGACTTCGGCAAAGCTTTCAATCCCAAGGTGGCATTCAAGTATCAGCCGGCGTCGCAAATCATGTTCCGCGGCTCCGCGAGCAGAGGATTCCGCGCGCCTTCGCTGTTCGACATTTTCCAACCGGACGCCAAGACCTATACCAATGGCAATAATCTGGACGACCCGGCGCGCTGCCCGAACGGGACGCCGGCCAACGGCGGGGACAAGACGGATTGCGGCACCACCTTTTTCGCCAAGCAGGGCGGCAATCGCAATTTGGAGCCTGAACGCGCCACTTCTCTCACCTTCGGCGTGGTGATCGAGCCGATCAAGGAGATCACCGCCAGCGTCGATTTCTGGTGGACCACTATCAATAAAGTGATCGGCGTGCTGGACAATGATCTGATCTTCAACGATCCGGTCAAATATGCCGACCGCTTTGTGCGGGTGAATCCGAATGACCCGTATTCCAAGCTAGACTATGTTGCCACCCCGACTGAGAACTTGGGCAATCTGAGCGCGGCGGGTTTGGACACTTCGTTTTCCTGGCGCTTGCCCAAGAGCCGTCTTGGTAATTTCACCATCAATCTGGATGGCACTTATACCTCCAAGTTCGTTCAGCAGGTGGAGGCGGGAGGGGTGTACTACTCGCGTTTGAGCCAATGGAACAATGGCCTGCAGCCGGTGGTCCGCTGGAAGCATTCGCTGGGATTCGGCTGGTCTTTCGGCGATTGGAGCGCGTTGCTCGCCCAAAACTATGTGTCCGGCTACACCGACTATAAGGCGACGCATAGCGTCAAGCCGTATTCCAACTGGAACCTGTCTTCCACCTATCTATGGAAGAAGAAGCTGAGCGTGACGGCGGGGGTGAAGAATCTGTTTGATCAGGAGCCTCCCTTCAGTAATCAGAACAAGTTCTTCCAGAAAGGATTTGATCCGATTCTCGCCGACCCGGTGGGCCGAGCCTATTTCTTGAAAGCGTCATACAAACTCTAGCTTTGGCTATTGTATTTAGTCCACAGCTATAGCATTCTGTCATGACGGCGCAGGTTTTTATGCGCAGGGAATGCGATGGCGGGGCGGTGATCCCACCCCGCCTGCGCGACAGGTTGGCAGCTCTGGCCGGACCTGAATGCCGGTCCGGCCGAGTCTGCCGGTTTTATTGAAGGAATGGGTAATCCATATGACAAGCATTGCAGCCAAAGGAGTAGGGGGGCCACCGCCCCGGCGACGATTC
>NZ_JZJL01000108.1 GCF_000971335.1 Chromobacterium vaccinii | reverse complement strand
CGCGTATCATCGCGGCTTTTTTTATTGGGCTGCCTGTTGGCTTAGCCGTAGCGCTTCTTCGCCTCGATGGCCAGGCCGCTGCCGATGCTGCCGAACAGATTGCCTTCCACGTGGCGGGCATTGGGCAGCAGCGCGCGGATGCCGTCGCGCAGCGCCGGCACGCCGCTGGAGCCGCCGGTGAAGAACACGGTGTCCACATTTTCAGCCTTGAGCCCGGAATCGGCCAGCAGCTTGCTGACAGTGCCGCCGACGCGGTCCAGCAGCGAGCCGATGCTGGTTTCGAAATCGGCGCGGCTGAGATCGCAATGCAGGCCGCGCTCGATGGCGTCCAGCGCCAGGCGGTGGCTGTCCTGATCGGACAGCGCGATCTTGGCGGCCTCCACTTCCATCGCCAGCCAGTGGCCGGCGCGCTCCTGGATCAGCTTGAACAGACGGTCGAGCTTCTGCGGTTCGGCGGCGTCGCGGTGCACGTCCTGCAGATCCATCCAGGCCTTGCGAGTGTAGGCGAAGTTGATGGTGTGCCAGGTGGCCAGGTTGAAATACTGGCTGGACGGCATCTCCGCGTTGTTGCGCAGCCGGGTCTTGAAGCCGAACAGCGGCATCACGCCGTGCAAGCTCAGCTGGCGGTCGAAATCGGTGCCGCCGATGTGCACGCCGCCGGTGGCCAGGATGTCATCGCGGCGCTCGGCATGGCTGCGGCGCTCCGGCGACAGGCGGATCAGCGTGAAGTCCGAGGTGCCGCCGCCGATGTCGACGATCAGCACCAGCTCTTCCTTCTCGATGTTGGATTCGTAGTCGAACGCCGCGGCGATCGGCTCCAGCTGGAATGAAATCTCCTTGAAGCCTACCTGGCGGGCGATGTCGGCCAGCGTGTCCTGGGCCAGCTTGTCAGCCTGAGGATTGTCGTCGACAAAATACACGGGGCGGCCCAGCACCACTTGCTCGAATTCGCGGCCGGCGGTGGCTTCGGCGCGCAGCTTCAGCTCCTGGATGAACAGCTTCAGCAGATGGCGGAACGGCAACGCCTTGCCCTGGACTTCGGTCTGGCTGTCGATCAGGCTGGAGCCCAGCAGGCTTTTCAGCGAGCGCATCAGCCGCCCTTCGAAGCCGTCGATGTACTCGGCCAGCGCGGCGCGGCCGAAGCGGGAATGGTCTTCCTCGTAATTGAAGAACACCACCGAGGGCAGGGTGATCTTGCCGTCTTCCAGCTGCAGCAAGGTGTCATGGCCAGGACGCAGCCAGCCCACGGTGGAGTTGGAGGTGCCAAAGTCTATGCCGCAGGCGCGGGCGGCAGTTTGATCAGTCATTCAGCATCTCCTTGAAAATAAAAGAGGCGCGATGGTACGCGGAATGGCGCGGAAAGGGAAGGGCGAAACGCTCAGGCATCGCGTTTCAGCTTGTGCAGGCGGCTGGCTTCGTGGCGGGCGTCTTCCTCGCTGTGCAGGTAGCGGCGCGTGGTCTGGATGCTGGCATGGCGCAGGTTCTGGCTGACCAGCAGCAGCGGCACGCCCGCCTCCAGTTGGTGGCTGGCGGCGGTATGGCGCAGCCAGTGGGTGCTGGCCGCGCGCAGCTTGGCGCGGACTTCGTCGCTGGGCGCGCCTGCCTGCGCCCGGCCGAACACTTCCTTGCAGATCAGGTAGATCGCCTTGTCGGACAGCGGCGTGGCCTGCCCCTTGCCGCCCACGCGGCAAACCAGCGGCGTGTCCTCGCCAACGGATGGCCGCGGAGACAGGCCCAGGCTCAGCCGGTAACGGGCCATGGCGTCCATCAGCTCGTCCGACAGCGGAATGCGCGCGGAAACGCCGCCCTTGCCGACCACATGCCACCACCAGTTGCCGTTGCGGCGGAGCAGATCGCCTGCGCGGGCGGCGGCAACCTCGCCGCGGCGCGCACCGGTCAGGTAGAGCAGGGTGAACAGCCACAGCGCGCGCTCGGCATGGCGGATTTCCCTGTCGCTATCGCGCGGCAAGCCATTTAGCGTGGCTTGGAGGTGTCTCCAGCAGTCGGCGTCGAGGAAACGTTCGATCTCCTGCGAGGCCTTTCTGGCGCCGCGCCGGCGCAACAATTTGAACGGGTTGCCGTTCAGGTAGCCGGCGTCGTTGAGATAGGCGAATAAGGCGCCCAGCACGGTCAGGCTGTGTTCGACGCTGGCGGGAGACAGCGGTTTGCTGAACGGCTTCCAGTCCGGATGGCTGCGCGGCCGCGCCGGCCCCAGCCATTGTTCCGCGGGGTGTGGCGAGGCGAGGAAGCGGCGATAGTCCAGCACATCCTCGCGCTTGACCTGGGCCAGTCCCTGCCTGCGGCCGTCCAGCCACAGCAGCAACCGCTCCGCTTCCTTGCGATAAGCGGCCAGCGTGGCCGGGCGATCGGCGTGCTCCGCCAGCCAGGTCAGCACCGCCTGGGCATCGGACTGCGCCTGTATCAGCGAATGGGAGCGGGCGTCGGCGCGGAGGACATCTGGCAGCATGGCGGGAAAGGGCCGCCGCGGGAGCGGACGGCCTTCAGCGATTACTTGAAGCTGGGCTTGGCCGGGGTGCCGGCGGACTGGGTGAGGATTTCGTAGCCGGTTTCTGTAACCAGCACGGTGTGCTCCCACTGGGCGGACAGGCTGCGGTCCTTGGTGACCACGGTCCAGCCGTCGGCCAGCATGCGCAGGTGGCGCTTGCCCTGGTTGATCATCGGCTCGATGGTGAAGATCATGCCGGCTTCGATTTCCAGTCCGGTGCCCGGGCGGCCGTAGTGCAGAATCTGCGGCTCCTCGTGAAATTTCTTGCCGATGCCGTGGCCGCAGAATTCCTGCACCACGCTGTAGCCGGCGCTTTCGGCGTAGCTTTGCACCGCGTAACCGATATCGCCCAGCGTGGCGCCCGGCTTTACCTTCTCGATGCCTTTCCACATGGCTTCATAGGTGATCTTGCTCAGGCGCTTGGCATGCGGGCTGACGTCGCCGACGAAGAACATGCGGCTGGTATCGCCATGGTAGCCATCCTTGATCACGGTGATGTCCAGATTCATGATGTCGCCGTTTTTCAGCGGCTTGTCATTGGGGATGCCGTGGCAGATCACGTGGTTGACCGAGGTGCATACCGACTTGGGGTAGGGATTGTGGCCATCCGGCGCGTAGTTCAGCGGGGCGGGGATGGTGCCCTGCTCATTGAGCATATAGTCGTGGCACAGTTTATCAATTGCCTCGGTGGTGACGCCGGGCTTGATATGCGGGGTGATGAAATCCAAAACTTCCGACGCCAGGCGGCCGGCGATGCGCATTTTCTCGATATCTTGCGTGTCTTTGATCTGAATAGCCATTTTCTTTGTAAAGCCTATTTATTTTCAGTTGTTTACATCAGTCCGGCTTGCGATTTTCAGAAAAAAATCCAACACCTTTCAAGCCAGCCCTGATTGCTAATGATTGGTATTCTTCCATTCTACACTAGTTGGCCAGCGCTCGATCCAGTGAGCCGCCTCATCTTCCGCGCATCAGGCCAAG
>NZ_JZJL01000107.1 GCF_000971335.1 Chromobacterium vaccinii | reverse complement strand
CGGGCGCTGCCGCAGCAGCGAGAAGCTGTCCGCGCTGACCGCCAGGCTGCGCGCCGCCGGCGTGCGCCTGCGCCAGGAGACTGTGTGCGACGACGAATTGCGGCGCTCGGTGCGCGCGCTGCTGGGCAGCTACGGCTATCCGGACGTCACGGTGTCGCTGGACGCGCAGGGGCGGGCGGATATCGATGGCCAGGTGGAGAGCGACGCCCGTTTCGCCGAGCTTTCCGCCGCGCTGGATCAATTGCCGGGCCTGCAGGGCTGGCGCTTCACCGATCGCGGCGCCGACGCCCTGGCGGCGCTGCTGGCCCGCTTGCGGCAGGCCGGGCTGCTGTCCGGCCTCAGCGCGGCCAGAACCGAGCAGGGCTGGGTCTTGTCCGGGCAGCTGGACGCCGCGCGCCAGGCCGCTTTGGACGCGCTGCTGGCGCGGTTCAACGCCGAAGCCGGCAAGAGCGGGCGCTTCCGCTTCATCAGCGCCACCAGCACCGCCCAGCCGGCCGACTACCTGCCCGCCGCCATCTCCGGGGTGGGCGGCAACGCCCGGGAGCCCTATCTGGAGCTGGCCAACGGCATGCGCTTGCAGCCCGGCAGCCCGCTCAAGCGGAGCATGCGCATCGTCGCGATCACGCCGGCCGGCGTCTCCATCGCCGGCAACCGACAACTGGTGTTCCTGCCCTTGCACGGCTGAACGGAGAGTTTCCATGCATACCTTGACCGAACTTGAAGACACATTGGCGGCGGACCCGAACGGCCGCGATCTGGGACGGATGCTGGCCGCGCTGGCCGCTGAGGCCGCCGATCTGGGACTGAGGCAGCGCCAGCCGCAAAGCGCCGCCGCCTACGCCAAGCTGGAGCGCCAGCGGCTGGCCTGCCTGGCGGCGATGCGGGTGGTCGACACCGTCTGGCATAGACGGCATCGCGCGGCCGCCCAACTCAGGTGATGACCTGATGGAGCCGGTTGGAACCCGGCGCGATGATGGCCACATGGTGAACAAAAGGAGCGCGCGATGACTTGTCTGCACATCATCCTGACAACGGAAGACGACATGGTACGCGTTGCCGGGCAAAGCTATCCGGTTCTCGGCCCCAGCCTGTTGCTGATGGCCGGAACGGGGACGCCGGAGCTGTCCGCGACGGGACGGGCCTACCCCGTTTCCGCCATGGAGCTGCAACTGGTTTACCGCGACATGCAGCAGCTGCTGCCGGGCGGGGGGCGCGGCGCGATGCTGGACATTCCCCGCAACATCCCCGCCGAAGAAGGCGTGCTGCGCGCGGCGGGGCAACTGGCCGAGGCCGACCGCTGCGCGATGCTGCGCTTCGTGCTGTCGTATTGCCTGGCGGTGGACGGCGAATACTGCGCGGCCCTGCTGCGCTATCTGGTGGCCGCCGACCTGGACCTGTTCGATTTCATCCACCGCCACCGGCTGCAGCCGTGGCCGGTGGCCCGCTACGCCGACGCGCTGGGGCTGCCGCTGCGCAAGTTCAACCAGCTGTTCAAGGAAAAGTACGGCGTGTCCGCCAAGCACTGGCTGCTGGCGCAGCGGCTGGAATACGCGAGGGGCTTGCTGGAAACCACCACCAAGAAAGTGATCGACGTGGCGCTGGAGTCGGGCTTCGGCAACCCGGCGCACTTTTCCGACAGCTTCCGCCGCCATTTCCGCATGTCGCCCAGCGACGTCAGGCGGGAGGCGCCGACCGTACCGCTCGCGGCGTCGCTGTTGTTTTGAGCCAAGGAGCCTTTCATGAACATCGATTCCATCGTCTCCCAGATCGGCGGACAGATATCGCAGGCGGCCAACAACGCGGAGGCCGCCATGAACAGCGATGTGCAGAACAACCCGGAAAGCATGCTCAAGTCGCAGTACGCGCTGCAGCAGTACTCGGTGATGATCGGCTACGAAAGCTCGGTGATGAAGGCGGTCAAGGACATGATGATGGGCATCATCTCCAAGATCGGATGAAAAGCATGAGCGCAGAACTTCCCATTTCCCGCCTGGTGATCGAGGCCGGCTTCGCCGCCGTCAACCATGGCCTGCGGGCCGAGATGCACGACATCCTGGCCGCCTTGCCCGACTGGCTGGACGAGCCCGCCCAGCTGGCGCGCTGCGAGGCCGTGCTGTTGTTCGGCCTGGGCCGCCGCCGGGCCGCCGCCGCCCGGCTGGCCGCCTTGCCGGATGACGATTGCACCCCCTTGCGCGCCTTGCTGAACGCGACTTCTTCGGAGGAAAAATCATGAGCATAGAAGCCATCTCCCACGCCCTCGCCGCCCTCGCTCCGCTGGGGCAGAGCGAGGCGCCGGTCCCCGACGCCTCTTCCCAGCAGCGTTTCGCGGCCTTGCTGGACAGCCAGAAGGCGGCCGATTCGCCGGATGCGCTGTTCGCCGCCCAGAGTGCGCTCAGCGAGCTCACCGTCGGCTCCGAGCTGACCGCCAAAGTGGCGGGCTCGCTGACCCAGTCGATCAACAAGCTGGTCAGCATGCAATGAAAATCGCGCCTTGGGTCCTGCTGCTGAGCGTCTTGCTGCTGGCCGGCTGCAAGAGCGAGCTCTACAGCAAGCTGGACGAGAGCGAGGCCAACCAGATGCTGGCGCTGCTGATGTACAACCACATCCCCGCCGACAAAGAGACGGCCAAGGACGGCGTGACGCTGAAGGTGGAGCGCGACCGCTTCGTCGACGCGGTGGAAGTGCTGCGCCAGAACGGCCTGCCGCGGCGCAAGACGGTGACCATGCAGGACCTGTTTCCCAGCGGCCAGCTGGTGTCGTCGCCGGAGCAGGAGGAAGCCAAGCTCAGCTATCTGAAGAGCCAGCAGCTGGAAAAGATGCTGTCCAGCATGGATGGCGTGGTCGCCGCCGAGGTGTCGGTGGCCGAACCGCGCGCCGTGGATGGCGAGGCGCCGCCGCCGGCGTCGGCCGCGGTGTTCATCAAATACAGCCCGGAGGTCAACCTGGCAGCGCGCGAGCCGGAAATCCGCGCGCTGGTGAGGGACGGCATTCCCGGCCTGGCCGCCGATCGCATCAGCATCACCCTGCAGCGGGCGGAATATCGCTACCAGCCCGCGGCAGAGCCCAAGACGCAAGCCATTCCCTGGCTGCCCATCGCCGCTGGAGGGGGCACTCTGTTGCTGGGCGGCCTGTGCATCGCCGCGCTGTGGTGGCGTCGCCGGCCGGAGGCCGTCGGATGAGCCCGGCCTTGCGGCGGCTGCACGCGCTGTGGCGGCGGCCGGGCCGGGAAATGGCCGAGGGCTGGTGGGACAAGCTGGGCCTGGCCGGCTGGCGGTCCGCCTATGCCGCCCAGACGCTGACGCGACCGGCGCTGGATAGCCTGATCGCCAGCCGACTGGGCCATGCGGGCGGCGCGCCCGAGCCGTCGCCATTGGCGGAGGCGTTGCTGGAGGACGACATGCGCCGCGAGGCGCTGTGCGCGGCGCTGGGCCTGTGGGCCTTGCGCTGTCCCGATTATCTGCTGTTGAAACCTTACCGCGAGGCGCTGTCGCCTGTGCTGGACACGCGCGCGCAAACGCAGTTGCAAGCGCTGCTGCCCAGGGGCGCAGCCGCCGCGGAGCTGGCGCCGGCCGAGCTGCCGGACGCCGCCCGCGCGCTGGGCGCCGCCTGGCTGGCGGACGCGGCCGAACCGTCGCTGC
>NZ_JZJL01000106.1 GCF_000971335.1 Chromobacterium vaccinii | reverse complement strand
CCGTCCAGCGGGTCGACGATCCAGACCCTGCGCTCGCCCAGGCGGGCGGGATCCGGCGCGGATTCTTCGGACAAAATGCCGTCGTCCGGGCGCGCCGCGCGCAGCAGCTCAAGGATCAAGGCGTTGGATTCGGCGTCGCCGCGCGCGCCCAGCGCCTTGCCGCCCTCCGGGTGGCGGCGGCGCAGGTCCAGCAGCAATCGGGCTGCTGCGGCGGCGGCGTGGGCGGCGAGTTGATGGTCGTCCGGCATGAGTGGCTCCTGGCGTTGATGCCGGAGTGATACACCGTATCGGCGGACGCGGCAATGGCCGGTGTCAGAAGTATTCCACGCCGGGCTGGGGCTTGGCGTCGGCCTGGCGCAGGATGAAGTCCTCCACCTCTGCGGCCGGCAGCGGTTTGCACAGCAGGTAGCCCTGCACCACATCGACATGGATGCTGGTCAGGAAAGTCAGCTGCTGCTGGGTTTCCACGCCTTCGGCCACCACCTGCAGGCCCATGCGGTGGGCGAGGTAGGCGATGGTGTCGCACAGCGCGCTGCCTTTTTCGTCATTGTTGATGTTGCGGATGAAGGACTGGTCTATCTTCAGCGTGTCCACCGGGAAGCGGGTCAGGTAGGCCAGGGCGGAATGGCCGGTGCCGAAGTCGTCTATCGAGCTGTGTATGCCCATCGCGCGGAATTGCTCCATCATGGTGATGGACTGCTGCGGCGACAGCATGGTGCAGGATTCGGTGATTTCCAGCTCCAGGTGGCGGGCCGCCACGCCGGTTTCCTTCAGCACGTCGGCGACGAATTCCGGCAATTCGTGGTCAGTGAATTGCGCGACGCTCAGGTTCACCGCCATCCGCAGCTCGGCGCCGCCCTTGTCCTGCCACACTTTCAGCTGGCGGCAGGCTTCGCGCAGCACCCAGCGCCCCAGCGGCAGGATCAGGCCCGACTGTTCTGCGATGGGGATGAACTGCATCGGCGAGATCATGCCTTTCTTCGGATGCTGCCAGCGCACCAGCGCCTCGACGCCCACCGCGCGGCCGGTGGACAGCTCGACCTGCGGCTGGTAGTGCAGCACCAGCTCGCCATGGTCTATCGCATGGCGCAGCGATTTTTCCAGTTCGACGCGCTCCCGCATCTGGCGGCCCAGTTCTTCTTCATAGACCTGGATCCTGCGGGTGCCGCGCTGCTTGGCCTGGTACAGGGCCATGTCGGCGCGGGTCAGCAGCTCCTGTCCGTCGGCGCCGTGCGCCGGACCCAGGCTGACGCCTACGCTGGCGGTCAGGCTGAGCATCATTTCGTCCACCGGGAATGGTTCGCTGATCGCATCCAGCACCCGTCCGGCGATGGATTCCGCCTCGGCGGCGTCCGCCACGCTGGCGAGGATGGCCGCGAATTCTATGCCGCCCAGCCGGGCGGCGTGGCCTCGCGTTCCCAGTACTTTTTGCAAGCGCTGCGCGACATGGCGCAGCAGCAGATCGCCGATGCGGTGGCCGTACACGTCGTTGATGAATTTGAAGTCGCCCAGATCCACCAGCAGCACGGCGAAAGGCAGGCGCTCCTCGGCCGTGGAGAACAGCACATTCAACTGTTCCCTAAGGCCGCTTTCATTGTGCAGGCCGGTCAGGGTATCGAAATAGGCGAGGCGGTTGATTTTTTCCTGGGCGGCCACGCGCAAGGAAATGTCGATATAGCTGACGCGGAGCAGGTGGCCGGTTTCGCTGGGCAGCTTGCTCAGTCGGACTTCGCAGGGAATGGTGCTGCCGTCGGGGCGCTGCAGGATGCGCTCGAACGGCGCGATCTCGCCTTGCTGCGCCCGCTCGGCGTGAATGTTGACGCTTTCCGCGACGGGCAGGCCGTCGGGCTGTTCCGCCGCGTACAGCGAGGTTGGACTGGTGCCGACCAGCTCCTGCAGCGTGCGTCCGGTCAATTTCTCCGCTTGCCGGTTGGCGTCGACGAAGCGGCCGCTGTCCAGGTTGTACACCAGGATGGCTTCCGGCGCCTGTTCGATCAGCGCGCGGAAGCGCTGTTCGCTCAGCCGCAACGACTCGGTCTTTTCTTCCACCAGCTTGCTCAGCCGCTTCTTCAGTCGGGCCAGATCGAGGTGGGTGTTGACGCGCGCCAACAGCTCGCTGCGCTCGAAGGGCTTGATGATGAAGTCGACCGCGCCGGCGGCGAAGCCGTCGACCTTGGTCTGCGAGTCGCTGACCGAACTGAGGAACAGAATGGGAATGTCGCGGGTGCGCGGACTCTGCTTGAGCTCGCGGCACACGGCTAGGCCGTCCATGTCCGGCATGCTGAAGTCCAGCAGGATCAGGTCCGGCGGATGTTTTTGCGCCAGATCCAGCGCCTCGGCCCCGCTCTGGGCGGAACTGACCTGATAACCCTGAGTGGACAGCAGGGCCACCAGCATCATCAGCGCGGTCATGGTGTCGTCGACAACCAGAATGTCACCGGGCACCGGCATTCGGTTTCTCCCGCAAATAATTCCACCTCATCCAGTCTAGTCGTTTTCAAATCCATTAGTAGTATTGCTGATTGTCTACACTGCAACATCAGAAGGGCGGCTATCGGGAGAGCGGAGTGAAGCTTACTGTCGGCAAGAACATGGCATTGCTGGTGTTGGCGGCGCTGTTGGGCCTGGCGCTGTTGACCGGTCTGGAGCAATACCTGATGGAGAGGGTTTATGACGGCGCCAACTTCGGCAACGTCAACGCGGTGCCCAGCCTCAAGGTGTTGGGCGGCCTGCGCCGCGCCTTCCAGGAGAGCAGCACGCAGGCGGGGCGGCTTGACTACGACGCGGACAAGGGCGAGCGGCTCAAGATAGAAAAGAAGGTTCAGGAAGCGCGCGACGCGGTCAGCAATGCCATCCGGGCCTATGAGATCGACGGCTGCGCCGGCGGCAACTGCTTCGCCGACGAAACAGACAAGTCGTGGCTGGAGAGGGAAAAGCCGGTCTGGCAGCGCTATCAGGCCAGTCTGGACAAGGTGCTGCAGGCTGGCGGCAACGGCGAGCAGGGCGCGGCCAAGGCTCACCAGCTGCTGCTGGCGCTGGATCCGATCTCCGACCAGATGCTGGAATTGATCGATAAGCATATCGATTACAATATGCAGATCGCCAAGAAATTTTCCGATGAGGCGGTCGTCATCAAGCGCAACGCCATCGCGCTGACGCTGGTGATCTGCGCGGTGATGCTGGTGGCCATCGCGCTGATCGGTTACTGGACCAGCCGCTCCATCCTGGGGCAACTGGGCGGCGAGCCGTCCGAGGCGGCAGGCATCGCGGCGCGGCTGGCGGAGGGCGACCTGGCGAGCGACATCCTCTTGCGGCCCGGCGACGACAGCAGCCTGATGGCCCGGCTGCAAAGCCTGATCGCGTCGCTGGAAGGGCTGGCCAGCCGGGCTTACGCCATCGGCCAGGGCGATCTTAGCCAGGAAGTGAAGCTGGCGTCGGACAAGGACAGGTTGGGCATCGCCATCAACGAGATGATACGGATGCTGCGCGGCGCCCGCGCCGAGGACGAGCGGCGCAACTGGCTGAAGGACGGCTATAGCCAGATATCCGCCGCGCTGACCGGGGACCTGGCCACCGAGCAGCTGGCGGACGCCGCCATCGGCCTGATCGGCCGCTATCTCGACGCCGGGCGCGGCGTGTTCTACCTGTACCGCGAGGACGAGCTGCGGCTGGATCTGGTCGGCAGCTATATGTACACCGAGCGCAACAACCT
>NZ_JZJL01000105.1 GCF_000971335.1 Chromobacterium vaccinii | reverse complement strand
GCCGCGGTCCGCCACCGCGCGCGGCTGGTGCCGCAGGGCAATCTCAGCGGCCTGGTCGGCGGCGCGGTGCCCGATGGTTCCGGCCGCCAGGTGGCGCTGTCGCTGGCGCGGATGCGCCGCCTGCGCGCCTTCGACCCGCTGAACCGCAGCGCGGTGGCCGAGGCCGGCATGCCGCTGTCCGAGCTGAACCGCCAACTGGAGCCGCACGGCCTCTGGCTGCCGATTGACGTCGGCAGCGACCCCGCCGTCGGCGGCCTGGTCGGCGCCAACACCGGCGGCAGCCGGCTGCTGCGCCACGGCGACGTCCGCCGCAACCTGCTGGGGCTGGAAGTGGTGCTGGCCGACGAGAACGGCAGCGTGCTGGACCTGACAGCCCCGCTGCGCAAGAACAACGCCGGCATCGATCTCAAGCAACTGTTCGTCGGCAGCGGCGGCGCGCTGGGCGTGGTCACCGCCGCGTCCTGGGACCTGAAGCGGCACGACGCCTCGACGCTGACGCTGTTCGCCGCGCTGCCCGGCCGCGAGGCCGCGCTCGCCATGCTGGACGCCTGCGAGCAGCGCTTCGGCGAGATGCTGTCGGCGTTCGAGGTGATGGGCGCGCCGGCGCTGGCCGTCACGCTGCGCCACTATCCGGCGCTGCGCCATCCGCTGGCCGATTCGCCGGCAGGCTGCTACGCGCTAGTGGAAATCGCCAGCGCGATGCCGGGGTTGGACGCGCTGCTGCGGGAACAGGCCGAGTCGCTGCTGGCCTGCCTGCATCAGCGCGGGCTGGTCGCCGACGCAGCCTTCGCCCGGCCGGAAGCGCTGTGGCCGCTGCGCGACAGCCTGCCGCTGGCGCTGGCGGCCGAGGGACTGCCGCTGTCCTTCGACGTCGGCCTGCCGCGCTCGCGGCTGCCGGCCTTCCACGCCGCCGCCGAGCGCTGGCTGGCCGGCGAGCACCCGGCGCTGCGGCTGTACGACTTCGGCCACTTCGGAGACGGCGGCTGCCACCTGATCGCGCTGCTGCCGCGCGAACACGCCGCCGCCTACGGCCCGGCCAAGCTGGCGATGCTGAAAAGCGGCCTGTACCGGCTGGTGGCCGAATATGGCGGCAGCTTCAGCGCCGAGCACGGCGTCGGCCCGCTGAACGCGGCTTTCTACCGCAAATTCTCCGACGCCGGCGCGCAGCGGCTGGCCGCCGGGCTGCAGCGGCTGCTGGACCCGGCTGCGGCGCTGGGCCGCCACCGCTACGACTGAGTGGGACGTTTTCCGTTGTCGAACCCGGCTTGCAAGCAAGCCCAACAGACAGGAGTGCGCAACCGTGAATGATGGCCAGACCGTCAACTATCGCCGCAAATACGCCGCCGAGGCGCAAGCGCTGCAACGCATACACCCCCTGCGCAGCCTGTGGCTGATCGCCCGCCAGTGGCTGGCCATCGCCGCCGCGCTGGCGCTGCCCTTCATCGTCCTGGAGCTGCAGGGCGGCGTCGACGCCCTGTCGGCCCCCGGCTGGGCCGCGGTCGCCGCCTGCTTCGCGCTGTCCTTTTTCCTGGTCGCCTGCAAGCAGCACGCGCTGGGCATCATCATGCACGACGCCACCCATTACCGGCTGTTCGCCAACCGCCGCCTGAACGAGCTGGCCAGCAACTGGCTGTGCGCGTTTCCCGCCGGCATGGTCACCTCCTGCTACCGGCGCGGCCACCTGCCCCATCACGTGTTCACCAACCGCCCCAACGACCCGTACTGGGCCAAGCTGGTAGAAGACCCCGCCTACCGCTTTCCGCAAAGCCGGCAATCCTTCCGCCGCCTATTGCTGCGCGACCTGTTCTGCCTGAACTTCGGGGCCTGGCGGCCTATCCTGCGCTACTGGACCGGCTGGGGCGCCGTCATCGACAACAGCGAGAAGCTGCTGACCGGCTCCGAGCGGCTGCAATTCGCCGCCTTCTGGCTGATCGTCGCCGCGGCGGCCATCGCCAGCGGCGCCTGGCTCTGGCTGATCGTCATGTGGCTGCTGCCGCTGCACACCTTGTGCCTGGCCTTCATGCGCGTACGCATCGTCGCCGAGCACAATCTGGACGACAGCGGCCCCGAGCTGTCCCACACCCGCCACGTCGACGCCAGCTGGCTGGAGCGGCTGACTTTGGCGCCGCTGAACATCAACTACCACATCGCGCACCACCTGTTTCCCTCGGTGCCGCTGCACAACCTGCCGCGGCTGCACGCGCTGCTGCTGCGAGACCCGGCTTTCCGCGCCCAGGCCATGTTGTGGCCCCGGTATTTCGGCAAGAACGACAAAGGGCTGATGAACAGCCTGCTCCGCTAGCGCCCTTCCACCCCTCACCCGACAACAAGGTGCCTCATGACCGCAACCGAACTCCTGGACGCCCCCGTATCGCAAAGCGACGCGCCTGACTGGCAGGAAATGTACGACTTCGTCAAAGCGCGCGAATCCGGCGCCCGCACCTATGCCAACTCCATCGACACGGTCATCGAGCGCGGCCGCCTGACGCGCGTCTTCGACCGCGCTGGCCGCGAGTACCTGGACTGCCTGTCCTGCGCCGGCACGCTGGCCACCGGCCACAACCACCCGCAGGTTCAGGCGCGGGTGCTTGAATTTCTGCAATCCGGCCACGTGACCCAGGCGCTGGACATCACCACGCCGGCCAAGTACCGCTTCCTGCGCAAGCTGCTGGAATGCCTGCCGCCCGACTTCGCCCGCCACGTCCGCATCCAGAGCTGCGGCCCCAGCGGCGCCGACGCGGTGGAGGCTGCGATCAAGCTGTTCAAGACCGCCACCGGCCGCCGCGGCGTGCTGACCTTCCACGGCGCCTACCACGGCATGACCGCCGGCGCGCTGGCGCTGACCGGCAACCTCGGCGCCAAGCGCCAGGTGGCGTCCCTGATGCCGGACGTGCATTTCCTGCCCTATCCCTATTCCTACCGCTGCCCCTTCGGCGTCGGCGGCGAGCGCGGCGAGGACATCTCGCTGGCCTACATCGAACGCGCGCTGAGCGATCCGGAGAGCGGCATCATCCCGCCGGCGGCGATGATAGTCGAGGCGGTGCAAGGCGAAGGCGGCGTGATCCCGGCCTCGGCCCGCTGGCTGCGCGGCATCCGCGACATCACCGCGCGGCTGGGCATTCCGCTGATCATCGACGAAATCCAGACCGGCTTCGGCCGCACCGGCCACATGTTCGCCTTCGAGCACGCCGGCATCGAGCCGGACGCGGTGGTGGTTTCCAAGGCGGTCGGCGGCGGCTTCCCGCTGGCGCTGCTGCTCTATCACGAGAAATACGACGCCTGGCAGGCCGGCGCCCATGCCGGCACCTTCCGCGGCAACCAGATCGCGATGGTGGCCGGCGCCGCCGCGATGGAGGTGATTCAGTCCGAGCAGCTGGTGGCCCAGGCCAGCGCCAAGGGCCAGCGGCTCGGCGCCGCGCTGCGCGGCCTGGCCGAACGCCTGCCCGTCATCGGCGACGTGCGCGGCCGCGGCCTGATGTGGGGTGTGGAAATCGTCGATCCCGACGCGCCGGCAGACGCGCTGGGCAGCCGCCCGGCCGATGGCGAGCTGGCGCGCGCGATCAAGAGGCGCTGCCTGGCCAACGGCCTGATCATCGAAACCGGCGGCCGCCACTCGGCCGTGCTGCGGCTGCTGCCGCCGCTGGTGATCAGCGAGGACGAACTGGACGAGGCGGTCGACAAGCTGGAGCGCTCGATGCGCGAGGCGATGGAGGGCTGATGGATATCCGCGGAGAAATGCTGATAGGCGGCGAGCCGGTCTATGGCCGTGAAGGCGAGCTGCGCG
>NZ_JZJL01000104.1 GCF_000971335.1 Chromobacterium vaccinii | reverse complement strand
GAATGTGGAGCTGTCGATCCGGGAGCTGTTCGACATGCCGACCTGCGCCGAACTGGCGCCGAGACTGAGCGCGGACCCGGCCGCGGTGCGCCCGCCGTTGCAGCGGCAGGCGCGGCCGAAGCGGCTGCCTTTGTCCTATGCGCAGCAGCGGCTGTGGTTCCTGTATCGTTTCGAAGGGCCGAGCTCCACCTATAACATTCCGCTGGCCTTGAGGCTGAAAGGCGATCTGCACCCGGAGGCTTTGCAGCAGGCGGTGGCCGACATTGTGGAGCGGCATGAAAGCCTGCGCACGGTGTTCGTCGACAACGATGGCGTGCCAGAGCAGCGGATCCAGTCCGCGGAACAGGCGCTGCCGTCCTTGCCGCGCGTCGAGGTCGCCGACGAAGCGGAACTGCAGCGGGCATTGCGCGAAGCGGCCGAGCACCGTTTCGATTTGTCGAGCGAGACGCCGCTGCGTTGCACGCTGTTCCGCCTGGGCGAGCAAGAGTGGGTATTGCTGTTGTTGATCCACCATATCGCCGGCGATGGCGGTTCCTTGCTGCCGCTGGGCCGGGAGCTGGACGCCGCCTACGCCGCGCGCTGCCAAGGCCGGGCGCCGGACTGGCAGCCGCTGGCGGTGCAATACGCCGACTACACCTTGTGGCAGCGCCAGTTGCTGGGAGAGGAAAACGATCCGGAGAGTCTGATCGCCGCCCAGTTCGCTTATTGGAAGCGGACGCTGGCGGGCGCGCCGGAGCAATTGACGCTGCCGACCGACCGTCCTCGCCCGGCGGTGGCCAGCTACCGCGGCCGCTATCTGCCATTCGAGCTGGACGCCGGCTTGCATGCCGAACTACGCCGGCTGGCCCGCGATCACGACGCCACCTTGTCCATGCTGCTGCAGGCGGGGCTGGCGGCGCTGTTTACCCGGCTGGGCGCAGGGGAGGACATCCCGCTGGGCTGCGGCATCGCCGGGCGTACCGACGATGCGCTCAACGACATGGTCGGCTTCTTCGTCAATAGCTGGGTGCTTCGCGCGGACACTTCGGGCAATCCGGATTTCATCACGCTGCTGGGCCGGGTGCGGGAGCAGGCGCTGGCGGCCTATGCCCATCAGGATGCGCCGTTCGAACGCTTGGTCGAGTTGATCAATCCATCGCGCTCCAGCGCCCACCACCCTTTGTTCCAGGTCAATCTGACTTTGCAGAACAATGCCTTGCCCGATTTCAGGCTGGATGGGCTGGAGGTTTCCCTGTCGCCTATCGAGGCCGATACCGCCAAGTTCGACCTGTTTTTCAATCTGTTCGAAATTTTTGGCCTGGATGGCCAGGCGGGTGGGCTGCAAGGCGGTGTCGAGTACGCCACCGATCTGTACGAACAGGCGACGGTGGAGCAATTCATGCGCCACTTCCAGCGCCTTTTGCGCCAGGTGGCGGCTGTGCCGACGGCGCCGATCGCGGCATTGGATCTGTCCGAGCCGCAAAGCGCCGCCGAAGCGGATTGCGCCGCGCGGCCGGCGGCATCCGACAGCATCGTCCAGCGGTTCGAGGAGCAGGCGGGCCGAGCGCCGCAGGCGTCCGCCTTGAGCTTCCAGGGGCAGACCCTGAGCTACGCCGAGCTCAATGCGCGCGCCAACCGTTTGGCGCATGCGCTCATCGCCCGCGGCGCGGGACCGGAAGACCTGATCGCGGCGGCGTTGCCGCGTTCGCTCGATCTGGTAGTGAGCCTGCTGGCGATTTTGAAGACGGGGGCCGCCTATCTGCCGCTGGACCCGGATTATCCGGCCGAGCGCCTGGGCTTCATGCTGGCCGATGCCAAGCCTCGGCTGTTGCTGGGGCACGGCGAGGCGCTCCGGCATCTGCCGGTGGACGCGTCGACTCAGGCCATCGCGCTGGACGATGCCGAACTGGGCCGGGAGCTGGCGCTGGCCGGAGACGGCAATCCGGAACGCGCGCGTCCGTTGGGCGCCGATCATGCGGCGTATGTGATCTACACCTCCGGCTCCACCGGCCAGCCCAAGGGCGTGCTGGTGCCGCACCGCAATGTGCTGCGGCTGCTGGACAGCACCGAGCGCTGGTTCGGCTTCGGCGCCGGCGACGTATGGACGCTGTTCCACTCCTATGCCTTCGATTTCTCGGTCTGGGAGATTTGGGGCGCCTTGCTGAGCGGCGGCCGCCTGGTGGTGGTGCCGCGCGCGGCGGTGCAGGCTCCGGATGAGTTCCTGGCGTTGCTGGAGCGGGAAAAAGTCAGCGTGCTGAATCAGACGCCGTCGGCGTTCTACGCCTTGATGCAGGCGGAGGCGGCCCGTCCGGAAACCGCGTCCGAGCTGGCGTTGAGGACTGTCGTTTTCGGCGGCGAAGCCTTGGACCTGAGCGCGCTGAGATCTTGGTATCAGCGGCATGGAGACGTCGGGCCGAAGCTGGCGAACATGTACGGCATCACCGAAACCACGGTGCACGCCAGTTACCAGGCGCTGGACCGCCGCTTGTGCGAAGAGGGCGGAAACAGCCTGATCGGCGAGGCGATACCGGACTTGCGGCTGCACTTGCTGGACCGTTGGCTGCAGCCGGTGCCGGCGGGCGGCGTCGGCGAGCTGTACATCGGCGGCGCCGGCCTGGCGCGCGGCTATCTGAACCGGCCGGGCCTGAGCGCCGAGCGTTTCATCGCCAATCCGTTCGCCGCGGGCGAACGGATGTACCGCAGCGGCGATCTGGCGCGGCGCAATGCCGCGGGGGCGCTGGAATACCAGGGCCGAGCCGACCAGCAGGTCAAGGTGCGGGGCTTCCGCATCGAGCCGGGCGAGATCGAGACCGCGCTGCGTGGCCATCCCGGGGTCGAAGATGCCCGCGTCGTCGTCAAGGCGATGGATGGCAACGATCAGCGGCTGATCGCCTATCTGTTGCCGTCGGAGCGCGCCGCCGCGCCCCTGAGACGCTGGCTGCGCGCCAAATCCAGCGTCGCCGCGCAGAACGCGCGGGAGATCGAGCTGCCCAACGGCCTGCCTGTTTTCCACCATAACGCGGCTGAAACCGAATTCCTTTACGAGGAGATCTTTGAGGATCGGATTTATCTCAAACACGGCATTCGTCTGGATAACGATGCCTGCGTGTTCGACGTCGGCGCCAACATCGGCTTGTTCACCTTGTTTGTCGGCCAGCATTGCGGCAATGCCACGGTGTTCGCCTTCGAACCCATTCCCCCGGTTTTCGGCACGCTGTCGCTGAACGCGGCGGTTCATGGAGGGAAGGTCCGCCTGTTCGATTGCGGGCTGTCGGACGCGGCCAGGCAGGAAACCTTCACCTTCTATCCCAACGACACCTTGATTTCCAGCAGCCGAAACAGCGCGGAAGCGACTCGGCGCATGGTCAAATCCTTCCTGATCAACCAGCACGGCGACAGCGACGGCGAGGCGGTGGACGAGTTGCTGGAAGAGCGCTTGAGCAGCCAGCAGTATGTCTGCGGATTGCGTTCGCTGTCGGACGTCGTGGCCGAACACGGCGTGGAACGCATCGACTTGCTGAAAATCGATGTCGAAAACGCTGAATACGATGTCTTGCGCGGAATCTCGGACGCGGATTGGCCGAAGATCCGGCAGTTGGTGATGGAGGTACATGACGTCGACGGCCGTCTGGCCTGCATTGTCGAGTTGCTGCGGGAGCGCGGCTATCGAGTGATCCACGAGCAGGACCGCCTGTTGCAGAACACCGCGATCCATTGCTTGTACGCGGTTCACGCCAGTTGCGGCTCCGCGTCGGCGGACGCCGTGCCGAAGGCCGAACCGGCTGCGGTCTGGCGCAGCCGCTCGGCCCTGCTGCGCGATGTGCAGGCGGAATTGCGCTCGCAGCTGCCGGATTACATGCAGCCCAATCATCTGGTATTGCTGGATGCGTTCCCGCTGACCGCCAACGGCAAGCTGGACCGCCGGGCGCTGCCGACGCCGGAGCAGGCGGCGCTGAGAACGCGCGATGTCGATCCCGCC
>NZ_JZJL01000103.1 GCF_000971335.1 Chromobacterium vaccinii | reverse complement strand
GCGCCGGCCGGCGCCGTCGTATTCGTATTCGGTGACTTTGGCCTGGGCGGTATTGGCCGCTTCGGTCACCCGCACCTTCTGGCCCTGGGCGTCGTAGTCGTAGGCGGTGGTCAGCTTGAGCCCGTCCGGGTCGACGATGACGGCTTGCAGCCGGCCATTGGCGTCGTAGCGGCTTTCGGTGACCCGCCCGCCCGGCTCGGTCTGCCGCAGCGCGCGGCCCTGGGCGTCGTACGTGGTTTGGGTGATCAGCTTGAGGCCGTCGGGGTCGACGGTGCGGCTGAGCGCGCGTCCGGCGGCGTCGTATTGGTAGACGGTCTTGACGCCGCGGATGTCAGTGCTGATGGCCAGTTGGCCGGCGCTGTCGTAGCCGCTGCTGGTCGTGCCGGCCGGGGTGGTGGTGGACAGCAGCTGGCCGTCGCGGTTGTACTGGTAAGTGGTGGCATTGCCGCGCGGGTCGATCAGCTTGACGGTTTCGCCGTAGCCGTTCTGCTGGCTGACGGTCTGGATGCCGCCCGGCTGGGTGACGGTCACCGTGCCGGCCGCGTCGTCGTAGACGGTGGCGGTGACGTGGCCGAGCGCGTCGGTGTGGCTCAGCGCGCGGCCGAAGGCGTCGTAGGCGGTGGTTTGGCTGCCGCCTTGCGGGTCGCGGACGGCGAGCTGGCGGCCGAGCTTGTCATAGTCGATATGGCGCGGGTTGCCGTTGGCGTCGATGCTGTCGGTGAGCCGGCCGAAGGCGTCGTAGCGGGCCTGGGTTTGCAGCGCCAGGCCTTCGGCGTCGGCGGTCTGGCCGACGGCCTGGCCGCGGCGGTCGTAGGCTGTGCGTTGCAGCGCGCTGCGGTTGGCGTCCCGCCGCAGCCGGTGGCCGATGGCGTCGCCGAAGGCGTTATAGTCCCAGCGCTCGCGCTCGGCGCTCAGGCTGTCGCCGGCGGCGACGCGTTGGCCCAGGCGGTTGTACTGGCTGGTTTCGACGCTGTCGGCGGCGGTCTGCACGCCGGAGACCAGGGTCCCCAGGTCGTTGCGGGCGCCGCCGTTGAGCTTCGCCAGCTGGTCGGCGCTCAGCCGGGTGGCGTAGCGGCGGCTGTCGATGGCTTCGCCGAAGGCGTTGTAGCGGATCTCGCTGACTTCGCCCAGGCTGTTGAGGGTGTGGCTGAGCCGTCCTGCGCCGTCGTAGTAGTACAGGGTGCGGCGGCCGGCCCCGCCCTGGCCGTCGGGGCTCAGGCTGGCGGTGCGCTGGCCGCCGGCGTTGTAGTAGTGGCGGGTGCCCCAGCGCGACCAGACGGCTTCGATCTGCGCCGGCGTGGCGGCATCGCCGAGGGCGGCCAGCGCCTGCGCGCCTTCGCCGCCCAGGGTCTGGATCGCCCGCCCCTGGCTGTCGTAGCGGCTCAGCTGGCTGCGGCTGTCGGCCCCGGCGCTGCGGGTGGTGGCGGTGAGGTGGCCTTGCGCGTCGTACTGATAGGTGGTCACCAGACCGCCGGGCTGCGTCTCTTCGCGGATCAGTTGGCCGGCGCCGTCGTATTGCCGCAGCGTCTTGCGGTCGTTGCGGTCGGCCGCCGGGCGCAATTGCGCCAGGCTGTCGCCGGGGTTGGCGCGCTGGGCGTAGCGGAGGGTCTGGGCGACGCGGCCCTGGCCGTCGTAGACGGTTTCGCTGAGGTAGCCTTCGGCGTCCACTTGGCCGACGACGCGGCCTTCGCCGTCGTACAGGATTCGCGTGCGCTGGTCGGCGGCGCCGGCGGCCGGGCGGATGGCCGCCAGGGTGTCGCCGGCGTTGGCGCGCGCGGCGTAGCAGACGGTGTCGACGGCGTGGCCGGCGCCGTCGTAGCGGGTTTCGGTCAGGTAGCCCTCGCCGTCCAGCTGGCCGACCAGCAGGCCGTCGGCGTCGTAGAAGGCGCGGCTGGTTCGGTCGTTGGCGGCGTCGGCGGCGGGCTGGTTGGCGGCGTCGTCGGGGTTCGGTTCGCCGCTGGCCTGCGCCAGCGCCGCCAGCCGCTCGGCGGACAGCCGGTTGGCGTAGCGGGTGCTGGCGCGCAGCCGGTCGGCGGCGTCGTATTGATTGCGGGTGACCCCGCCTTCGGCGTCGATGGTCTGGACCAGCCGGCCCAGGCTGTCGTACAGCCGGTAGTCGACGCGGTCACCCGCCGGGTCGGCCGCCGGACGCAGGTCGGCCAGTTGCAGCGTGGCCGGGTCGCCGGCCAGCGCCGCCAGCTTCGCCCGGTTGGCGTAGCGGATCGTCGCGGTGACTTGGCCGTTGCCGTTGTAGCGCCATTCGGTGAGGCCGCCTTCGTTGTCGACCTGGCCGACCTTGCGGCCCAGGCCGTCGTAAACCAGATAGGTGACGGCGCCGTTGGCGTCGGTCAGCGTCACCGGCAGGCCTTGGGCGTTGTACTGGGTGCTGGCCGTGCCCAAGGCGCCGCCGGCGTCCTGCTGCAGCGCGCCGATCAACTGGCCGGCCGCGTCGTAGCTGCTGACGGTGGTGAGGCCGTTGCTGAGGCTGACCCGGGTCTGGCGCTGGGCGTCGTTGTAGACGGTGACGGTGGCGACGTTATTGCCGTCCACCGAGCGCAGCACGCGGTTGAGGCCGTCGTAAAGGTAGCTGGCGCGCGCCGCGCCGCTGCCGTCCAGCTGTTGCAGCAGGTTGCCGGCGGCGTCGTAGACGTAGCGGGTGATCACCTGGCGGCCGTCGGCGACGCCGTTGCCCTGGGCGTCCAGCGTCGCGTAGCGGGTGGTCTGCGCCGCCAGCCCGCGCAGGTCGTAGGCGGTGTCCAGCCGTTCGGTCCGCGCCGGGTCCTGTTTGGCGGCCCAGGCTTGCAGATCGGCTGCGGCGGTGTTGTCGTCGGCGCCGGCGATGCCGCCCTGGTAGGCCAGCCGGCTCACTTCCCGCCCCTGGGCGTCGTAGCGGTGTTCCACCACCCGCCCTTCGGCGCTGACGCTGAAGCGCAGATGCAGGCCGCTGGCGTCGTAGATCAGTCGGCTGGTGCCGACACCGGCGACGGTTTCGCTGATCAGCTGGTTCTGCGCGTTGTAGCGGCGGCTGGTTTGCCGTTGCTGCGCGTCGCGCGCGCCGACACGGTTGCCGGCGGCGTCGTAGTCGTAGTGGCTGCTCTGGCCCCGGCCGTCGGTGACGTCGCTGACCCGGGCGTGGCTGTCGTAGTTGTAGCGCTGCTCCACCCCGCCGCCGGCGAGGCGGCGCAGCTGGCCGTTGTCGTATTCGAGCTGGGTGGCCTGGTTGGCGGCGTCGGTGACGGTGGTGCGCCCGCCGCCGGCGTCGTAGTCGAAGCGGGTGGTCAGCGTCTGGCCGTCGCGCACGTCGCTGACGGTCTGGATCCGGTAGTCGGCCCCGACCTGGACGTAAGTGAAGTCGAGCCGGCTGCCGTCGCTCTGCTGCAGGCTGGCCACCCGGCGGCTGGCGCCGTCGTAGAGGTAGCGGGTGGTGTAGACCTGGCCGTCGGCCACGCTGTTGTCGTCGGGCGTGAGATCAGTGGCGACGCTGCTCAAACGGCCCTGGGCGTCGTAACCGTAGCGGGTGCGGGTCAGCGTCTGGCTCTGGCCATCCTTCAGGTACACCGTGCGCAGCTGGCTGAGCTGGCCCTGGGCGTCGTAGTCGACAAACAATGCTTCGCCGCCGGCGCGCTTCAGGCTGACGATGCGGCCGGCGCCGTCGTAGCCGACGTCCACCGTCTGGCCGTCGCGGTCCCGGGTCTGCTGCAGCCGGCCGCCGGCGTCGTAGCGCTCCTGCGCCTGGCTGGCGCCGTCGGTCCAGGTCCAGCCTTGCGCGTCGCCGCGCAAGGTGTCGTCGGCGCCGCCATCGCTGCGCTGCGAGACATACAGCCCGCGCCCGGCGTCGTAGGCGTACAGGGTGTCGCTGCCGTCCTCGGCGATGCGGTGGACGCTGCTGCCCGCCGTGTTCAGCGCGCCGGACAGGCCGCTCAGCTGGCGGCTGTAGCCCAGGCGCCAGTTGCCGGCGTCGCCGCCCTGGCCCTGGCTGTTGTAAGTGCGGATCAGGCCCAGCGGCAGGCCGCCGGCCAGGAA
>NZ_JZJL01000102.1 GCF_000971335.1 Chromobacterium vaccinii | reverse complement strand
GCGTCGCCGCCATCCTGCCCGCCTCTTGCCAAATGACAAAAGTCAGTTCGAAACCCGCCATCCTCCAAAAATCCATTCAGTAAGTCGTAATACGAGTAATAGCCAAAATCGCTGATGTATTTGCCATTGATCGAATAACAATACGCGGCATTCGGGCTATTCCAGCGCACTGGCGTAAACGTCCCATCCGCTCGCCGGCCGGGCGTCCCACCCTTGACTTGCTTGATAATGTGGATATTGGACGGCGTATGCACCACCGCATCCATCAACACCAAATTGCGCTGATTGCTGTCATAGCAAATAGAACCATCCTCGCGCCGCAGTACCATGCCCCAGCGCCCGGCAACCGTGTTCGGCGTCCGACAGAACACCAAGACTTGCGGCTGGTGATTCGGATAGACCGCCAGCGTGATTTCCCAGCGCCCCGGCCCCGCGCCCTGCACCCCGACAATGCCGGCCCAGCCGCCGGAACGGCGAATGAACGGCAACGGCTCATACGGGCAGCTGACGTAGTAACGCAGCGTATACAGCGCCTTCATGAAGTCGTACCACTGAGGCACAATGCCGCTCGGCGTTCCCGTCACCGCGTTGAATTGCGCCACGCCGGCAAAGACCAGCGAATACGTCCGGTCGCTGACGACAATGCCGCCATTGCCATTTCGGACCATGAAACCATGCTGGCTCATCGAACAGACATCACATAAAGGGTTGTCGGCGCGACGTCGCCCGTCTGCTGCCACCAACGCACGACGGGATGGCCATGGCTGTAATCCATCCCGACACCGTGCATGCGCCTGCGGCCGCCGCCAATCGTCGGCCCGTAAATCTGCGTCACCCCCAGGGCGAAGCCGGCAAGCTCAGGGTAGGCCCGCTCGCCGTTGCCGCCGCCCAGGTAAATCACATCGACCAGGCTGCTCGCCATTGAATCGGTATGCAGCATCGCCCGGCCGCCCGCATCTTTCACCATCAATCCATGACTGCTCATGCTGACAAATCCCCAATCTTGACGCGCTCGACGCCGTTTTCATCGAACACGCGAATCACCCGATTACTGATTTCCGTCCGCGCGCCGCCGTCGCCGCTGCTGATCGACACATTGCCGCCGTTGTCCACGCTGAATCGGCCGCCACCCATATTCATGTTGCCGCCACGGATCGACGCGGCGTAGAGCGCCACCTCGGCGCGCACTTCGCCCGCCGAAATCTTGCTGGCCGACATCGTGCCATCTAGGATCAGATCCCCCGCGATGCCGACCGCCGACCGGCCGCCAATGCTGCCCACCGTGAACACCTGGCGCACGCCCTCGCCATCCGGTTGCGCCACATAGAACTTGTCGGCCAACACGGCGAATTCGCTGCCGTTCGCCCCGTTGTTCAGCGCCAGGCCACTGGCGAAGGTCTTGCCGTTCGCCGTGCGGGTAATCTGAACCGACCATTTCCCCATCAGGCCATCCACGCTCTTGGCCTGCTGCGTAATCGTCGCTTCGGCGTCGCCGACGCGGGTAGACATCTGGTCCAGACGCTGCGCCAGCGAACCGCTGGAGCCGGTCGCGGCTTGCAGTTCCTGGCGCACCGTCGCCAGCCCCGAATCCGTCTTGCTGGATAGCGTCTTGATGTCGGCCGCCATCGCATCATCGGCTTTGGCCCGTGCCGTCTGCTCTTGCAACAAGCCGGCCTGCGTCGTTTGCTGGGCGGACTCATGCTTGGCTGTCAACTGGTCCAGCCGCTTGGCCAGCGCGCCACTAGCCCCCGTCGCCGTCTGCAACTCCTGCCGCACCGTCGCCAAGCCGCTATCGGTCTTGCTGGATAGCGTCTTGATGTCGGCCGCCAGCGAATCGTCCGCCGTCGCCCGCGCCGTTTGCTCTTGCAGCAAACCCGCCTGCGTCGTCTTTTGCGCGGCCTCATGCTTGGCCGTCAGCTGGTCCAGCCGTTGCGCCAGCGAGCCGTCCGGGCCGGTCGCGGTTTTGAGTTCCTGGCGCACGGCCGCAAAGTCGGATTGCGTGCGGCTGGCCAGCGTCTTGACGTCGCTGGCGATGGCGTTGTCCGCCTCAGCCCGCGCCGTCTGTTCCTGCACCAGATCGGCCCGCGTGTCGCCCAGCTTGGCCGACAGCTCCAGCCGCGCCGTCGCCTCCTGGCGCAGCGCGGTGGACGTAGTCTTCAGCTCTTGTTTCGCCAGCGCTCGATGTCGGGCCTGCGTGTCGCCCAACTGGTCGCTGGTCAACACCGACTGCATCGCCGCATCGATGGCCGATTCCGCCAGCTTGGCGGCGTGGTCCACCTCCGCAGTGATGTTGGCCGCTTTTTCAATCGGCTTGCGCAACTCGTCGGCCAGCTCGCTACCGCTGATGCCCCCTTGCAGTTGTTGCAGCAACAGTGACGGGTCGCGGATGGTCGCCGCATCGGCGCGGGCGCGCGGCGACACATTGCCCCACCCGTCTGTGACTTGCAGCCAGTAGTAGTAATGCACGCCCAGGCCGACGCCGTGGTGCGTGTAGCTGTTTACCGGATAGGCCCGGTCGCACAGCGGCGTCGGATTGCCGTCGTTGGCGTCGGTGCTGTAGAACAACTCGGCCCCGATCAGCTCGGGCGCACCTGCCGGATAGCGCCATGTCAGTTCAATCTTCATCGGACCGCCCACGGCCGACAGCGCCGGCATCGGCGGCGGCGTGGTATGGCCGCGCGCGTTGACCTTGCCCAGCGCCGGGATGCTGCGCAGGCCGGTGGCTGATACGCTGGACACCCGCACTTGCCAGACGCCCGGCAACAGCCCTTCTAGCTCGGCGTGATTGGCGGATTGTTCCGGCAGCTCGCGCCAGTTGCCGTTTTCCTCGCGGTAGGCGACGACATAGCCCCGTAGGTAGGGATGATTGACCGCCGGCCAATCGACTTCCAACCGCACCGCGCGGCGGCCGTCGCCGGTCAGGTAGGACACCTCGCGCAGCGCCACCGCGCCGACAGCCGGAATCTGTGACGGATCGGGCAAGCTCGATGTCGGCGGCTGCTCGATGTACAGCCCCTGCTCGATGGCCGCCCACTTGTTCGGGTTGTGCTGCAAGCCGCTAATCTCGTAGATACCTGGCTCGCGCTCGCGCTTGGACACGCAGCGCCAGATAGTCGGCTGCAAATTGGTCCCGATCAGCGCCCAGGTCGTGCCCTCCACCGGCTGCGCCGGGAACGGCGCGACCAGTTGCAGGCGGTCTGTCTCGCCCTCTTTGACCACCACGCCGCGTTGCACCAGCTGGCCGTCTGGCATCGGGCATTCCAGGCTATAGGCGATACCGGCATCCAGCATGACCGGCGCGTCCAGCGTCACCGTCTTGCCCTTCACCGCCAGCAGCCGGCCGCCCATCCGCCGCCCGGCTACCGTTGGGTCAAACACCGTGAACAACTCGCCCGGCAGCAAATCGGCCGCGTACAGGCCAGCCCCGAAATTGCACAGCTCCGTTTCGGTCTGCGCGGTTTCCAAGATGTAGCGCCCCAGCTGCTGCGCCTGCGCGCGGCTGGTACAGCCGACCGCGACCACTTCGGCCGGCTGGTAGCCGTAGCGCGCCAGCCCCTCGGCCTCCTCGACGTATTCAATCGACCGTTTCCAGCCATCCGCCGGATCGACAAACGACACGCTGGCCACCGTATACCTGTCCGATTGCTCGGTGCTGGTATAGGTGAAGCGGCCATCCAGCACATTGGCCGGCGCGAAGTGCTTGCCGGGCGTGTCGCCGGGAATGTCGGCGACAACGCGGATGCCGCCCGCCGACGGAATGACTTTGCCGCAGAACACCGACGCCATGTCTTGCAGCGCCTTCCAGGCGTCCGCGCCGTCGCCGTGATAGCCGTTCATTTCGAAGCGGCGACGCATGCCGCCGGCTCCGTCGCTGACAAGCTGGTCGCACCATTGGCCGATGCGGTACAAGTCCCACTTCCACGCCCCATCGCCCGGCAAATTGATGTTGAACCGCTCGTCGGTGGCGAAGGTGTACAAGCACCAGGCCGGATTGCTGGAATGCGCCGGCTTGAATGTGCCGTCCCATGCGCCGCTATACGTCCCGGCGGCGGGATCGTAGTTGCTCGGCACCTGCAACACCGACAGATTCCATTCACTGGTGATTTCCGGCAGCGCGCTGAACTGCCTGGCGTCGAATGTCACCCCAAGCAAGGCATAGCCCGGATAGCT
>NZ_JZJL01000101.1 GCF_000971335.1 Chromobacterium vaccinii | reverse complement strand
TACCTTGTCGAGAGCGAGCCTGATTGTCTCGTAAACTCTCTTTCCAGAAATGGCCGCAGCCCCACGCTCCGTAATCGCCGCGTGACATAAGCGTGTGTGGTACACCCCATCCATTGCCACGGTTACAAGTTCCTCCGCCTCAGGAGTCTGAGATAGCCGTTCCGGCAACATCGTGGAGTCACCAGTACGGTTGTCAGTGACTTCCATGGCGCGGATATCTAGCGTATGAGCATCTACGCCCAGATGTGGCTTGCATCATTGACGGTGGCAGTGCGCGGCATGTTTTTTCACCCTCCATTCGCCTTCGCCCATCATCTTGATGCCGGTGCCGTCGACCAGGAGATGCAGACAACCCTGCTTCTTCTGTACCGGGATGTGCACCTGTAGGTCTTTCTGGCAGTGGGAAAGCGCACTGAAGTCTCAAGTCCTGCCAGACGCAACATGCTTTCGACCATGCATATAGCTTGCCGTAGCGCTAGGCCAAAGAGGCACCACCGGGTAGACGAATTGGAAGCTGTCGAAGGCCAGGTTATTGTCTTACGAGGTCAGTTGTTTGTCGTCATGCAGAGTCTGCGTGTCGGGAAGGCGCATGGCGATCAGAAGATATACGTCTGAGCCAAATTATTTGATCTTTCCTTAAAAAAGTCTAACGCCCCCGCTTGGCGTATGTCGCTGTTGGATAGGAATCGGACATCCTAATGGATGGCGTGCGCGACAACTGACCTAAATGTCAGCCCACTCGCCTCGGGGGCTTAAAACCCGCCGGTAATGTGCTTCCGTATTGAGCGCGCCAAAGTTCTAGCCATTTATGCCCGCCCTTGGCCACGCTGCGCGACGACATAAAAAATAATCTATTGATTTTAAATTTAATTTTTATAAATATATTTTTATCTACAGCATCATTCTTTTTGGGAACTGTCGCTTTCGTAATTCAAACACTTGATTCAGTTGTGATACATGTATTAATAATCATATTGCATTTTTTGCTTATTTGGATAGCAAAAATGCGCGGACAGCGACGCCGTCCGGCCATTCAACGAATCAAGTGGAGAATCTAATGACCCGTTTGTCAAAGACGATCAAAGCTGCCTTGTTGTTCTCTCTAGCCACCTTTGCCGGTTTGTCCGCAGCCGCATCTGGTCCGAACGATCAAACCGCTCCGTCGCAAGCCGCCGGTTCCGACGTTTCTTACGTTGCCTGCTATTTCAACAATAACAACAACGTCACCTGGAAGTGGGGATTGACGCCGGCTAACGACTGGTATTCATTCTCCGGAGCGTGGTTCAAGACCCCTTACACCAAGCTGGAAAAATTCCGCGCCAACAGCGCCACCCATAGCGATCTGCGCGATGCCTGCGAGAACGCCAAGAAGTACTACAAAGTCCAGGGCGAGCTTTTCGCCCTATTCGCGGCAACCAGCAGTACCGGTTCGAATTACCCGATTCTGCTTGCCAACAACGTCGAACTTTATCCGCAGTACTGATCCTCTCGTCCTCGGGGCGGACGGTTGGCCGCCCGTCCCCGCCCTCCGGCGCGGCGCGCCCTGTCGCCTGCCCCGTTGCCCTACCGTAAAGGATTCGTTATGGTCGCCTCGACGCTGCCGCAGGTGAAAAACATCGTGTTCCTTATGCTGGAGAACCGCTCTCTCGACAACGTACTTGGTTGGCTCTACAGTGCTACGTCCGCGGACATGCAGTCGTCCGCGCCGCAGCATGTCTATCCGCCGGGGAGTTCGCCCCTGTTCGATGGGCTCGTTCTGGGGCGGGACAGCAATCCCGCCTACACCTGGCGCGGGGATGTGCAGCAGTACCCGGTCGTACCGGTGCCGGACAACCTGGGCGCCGACCAAGACCGCGTTCCGGCGTATGACCCCTACGAGGAAATGCGGGCAAACGCGCGCTGGAATGGTGTGCTCAACCAGTTGTTCGGCAATCAGGACATCATCGGCGGTTTGCCGACGGAACGCCAGGTGCCCACGATGCAGGGCTTCTTGCAGGATTACTACGCTTGGTACATGCGCGGCTGGCAAGGGCTCGATATCTTGTGGGCTTATACTCCGGCGCAGTTGCCGGTCATCAACGGACTAGCCAGGGGGTTCGCGGTTAGCGACCGCTGGTTTTCCTCCGTACCGACGCAGACCAACCCCAACCGTGCCTTCTCATTGTGCGGCACCTCGCTGGGGCGGGAGAACAATGCCTTCCTCGCCGTCGAGCAGTTCGACACGCCGACGGTGTTCAATTACTTGGCGCAAGCGGGCAAGAGCTGGGGAGTGTATTACACCAGCCAGTGGATGGGCCAGTCTTATACTGAGTACACTTTCCCGCAAATTGCCCAGGCCGGCGGCAATTCGGAAATCAGCAATCTGGAGACCTTCTTTTCCCGCGCCCAGGCCGGCACGCTGCCGGACTTCACTTATCTTGAGCCCGTCTGGGGCTATGGCAAAGGCGAGCATTACACGCAAGGCACCGACTACCATCCGCCAACTCACGTCAACCCCGGCGAGCAGTTTCTGCAGCAGGTTTACCAGGCGGTCCGTTCGGGGCCGCAATGGCAGGATATGTTGTTGATCGTGACATTCGACGAACACGGCGGCACTTACGACCACGTCACGCCGCGCTGGGGGGCAATCAATCCAGATGGTCGGATCGGCGTGGACGGCTTTAAATTCGATTTGTTCGGTGCCCGAGTGCCGACATTGCTGATCTCACCGTTCGTCAAACCGTCGACGGTATTTCGTGCGCCCGCCGGCAGCCGTTATCCGTTTGATCACACCTCATTGATTAAAACGCTTTTGCAATGGGCCCAGGTGGATCTTTCCGCGGTTTCGATGGGGCGTCGCATGCCCGAGGCGCCGACCTTCGAAGCCGTCTTGGCGCGCGAGCACGTCAACGAGGCACCTGTGTCACCGTTTCCCCCGGTGCCCACGCTCAGTGCCATGCCGCCGGCGATGCCGGGCGGGCCGCTCAACGTGCTATTCGAAGGAGTGGATTTTGTCGCCATCAAGGCTCTGCTCTCCCATACACGCATGGAGGATATTCTGACGGAGCTTGCGCTCTATCGCCGCGACCCGCGACAGTTCGAAGCTGAATTTATCCGGGCCGCCGCGTCAACGACGCGGCGATAGTCGGCGGGGGAAGCTGTGCTAGCGCGCCGCCTCGCCCGCGGCGCGCACTCGCGCGACGATGGCGTCGACCACCGGGTTGGCGCGTGCGGCATTCCAGACGAGCGCCGTGGTGACCACCTGCAGTTCGCCCACAAGCGGTCGCTCGGCTTTGTTGCATAACACCGCCGCTCGCTGCTGTATGCTAAGGCGATGAACACGGAGAAGCCCAAGAGGGGCGAACAAAATTCCTGATGCTGCATTGCGCCGACTTGCCGCACTCAAGTACTGCCTGCGTCGACGCGCCTTGCCTCCGCAGTGAAACTGATTTTTGTTAGCCGCTCTAAATACATAAACCCCCGCAGGGCGGGGGTTTCGAGTGAGTACTTTACAAATAACTCTCAGGTGTAAGTCAGAACGGAATGTCGTCGTCCATGTCGTCCATGCGCGGAGCGGCTTTCGGCTCCTGGCGGCGCGGGGCGGCCGGGGCTTCCTGGCGCGGGGCCGGGGCGCTGTAGCCGTAACCGTCGTCCATGCCGCCACCCATGCCGCCGCCGGACGAAGCGCCCATTTCGCTCTTGCCGCCTTGCAGGCTCAGTTCGTTGACGCGCACGTCCGGGGAGACGCGCTTGTTGCCGTCCTTGTCCTGCCATTCGCGCAGGGTCAGCTGGCCGTATACGGTCACTTGCTGGCCCTTGGCCAGGTAGTTCTTCAGCGACTCACCGCGCTTGCCCCATACCTGGCAGCTGAACCAGTTGGTGCTCTTGCGCTCGCCGAAGCCGATGTCGCTGGCCACGCGGAACGACAGGACGGGCTCGCCGCTCGGGGTGTACCGCAGTTCGGCGTCGGCGGCCAGGCGGCCGTCAAAGGTGATGCTGTTCATTCAATTCTCCGGATAAGTTCAAACTGCTTGGCCTGCGCCGCGAGCGAGGCCCGATTGGCGGCGCGTCTGCTTCCCTTTGCCCGCGCGGATGCGGCATTGCCGCAGCCCTCCATACTACCGCGAAGACGGATTTTCTGGCTGGGCGCTTGCACAAAGGCCAGCGGGCGGACTGGGTTTCGGGGCAGGTTTGGCGAATGGGCCGTATTATACACGCCAATCGGCTTTGCTTTGTTCCGGATGCGGCGCAAGCTGAAGTGTTTCCGCTTGGAACGATGCGCTTGGCCGCGCGCGGGGAACTGTATCGGTCCGCGGCGGTCTGTCATGGGTTTGTTGAAAGGATGATGACATGATGAAGAACACAATAGTATTGATGCTGGTTGCCGTGAGCGTGGCCGGCCTGTCCGGCTGCGCCAACATGAGCGACACCCAGAAGGGCGTGGGCGGCGGC
>NZ_JZJL01000100.1 GCF_000971335.1 Chromobacterium vaccinii | reverse complement strand
GACGATCACGTCCTGCAAGGAACGCATCGTCGTCAATGCCAAGGACGAGATTCTGTTGACCGCAGGCGGCGCTTATATACGTCTCAAGGGCGGCAATATCGAAGTGCACGCACCCGGCACCGTAAGCGTGAAAGCCGCCCAGCACAAGCTGAGCGGACCCGACAATATGACCATCCCGATGCCAGTTTTCCCAGGCAAGCAGTTCTGCTTGCAGTGCATGCTGAATGCGATCAAATCCGGCTCGCCCTTAGCCGGCCAATAAGAGAGGCCCCATGTATTTCGCAATAGACAAGGGGGATGTGGCATCCCTGGCCAACGCCTTGGCTGAGCAAATTGATGCCAGTCCCATGGAGTGGAACTGGTACGCATTAATGCATGGAGTGGAACTGGTACGCATTAATGGATGCCGGCTTCGATTACAACCATCGCCCGCTGCAATTGGCCACTGCCAACTGGCCACTGTATTTTCAGCCGGAATGGGGGGAGTTGCGCGCAGTATCGCCGCTATTGATCGAATGCCCCAGGCAGAACAATGCCATTCCGGCCAAGCTGCTGCGACACAGCCAAGGTCGGCCAATGCTTGGCTTTGTCGCCAGCGTGCTGGATGTGGAAACATTGCGCGATATCTGGCAGCGCAGCCTGAGCCTAACTACGGCTGATGGTCAACCCTACATTCTACGTTTTGCCGACACGCGCATCGCGGCCACCCTGCCCCAAACCTTGTCGCCCCCATCCTGGCGACGGCTATGCGCGCCTCTGACTCACTGGCTGATAGTCGACCGTGCAGGCACACTGCAGGCGCTGGACCTTGCCCCATCACATCTGGCTGTCGATGAAAAAGATAGTTGGGAGCTCACTGAGCCGGAATTGGTGGGTTTGCTGCGTTCAGCGGAACCCGATGCATTGGCCAATAGACTGAGTCAGGATTTTGCCGAACTATTGCCGGCATCCGGCGCCTTTCTCCACCACTGTTTGCAACGCTCCTGCGCAGCATTGGAAGAGCATCATATTGAAAACGCACCCGATCAATTGATGCTCGCCGTGGCGGCTTGCCTGAGTCAAGGACGCATTTTGGACGACCCCAGACTTCCCCAGGTCTTGCAGAGTCATGCCTTGCAAAAAGACGGCTTAGGCGAAAACCTAGCTTCCTTGCTGGATGACATCTCGGCCCTCTGAGAAATGGAAACACACCCATTCCAAAAGAAAAAATGGCCCGCCCGCATGCTTGTGGTTTCACTTGCAGGCACGTTCATTATTGGTGCCATGTTCTTGATATTTTCTGTAGGGATTATTTACTTCCAATGTTTGCATCCCTTTGAGAAGAGCGCAGAGGGTGACTGGTCCGCCCTGAACCATATTTTTTTTCTCATTTTCACTTCACCATTTTTGATTGCTACCGCATTTGCATTGTCTTCGCGGCTAATCCATGGATCGCAGCGAAAATTACTCAAGTTGGCCACAACAGCCTTGCTGTTTCTTTCCTATGGCGGTTTGTATTTTTTTATTCTGTGGCATAACTATCCGCCAAATCCGTAAGCAAGCTATTGCCTCGACCTTTCCACCGACAAGGTGTTGTTTTGAAAGATTGCCGGGAATTAATCAGATGAGAACGATAAAGCCCTGCCGTTTACTGCCTCGCTTTGCTTGGCTGACGGTCATACTATTACTATCTGCCTGTGATGATGCCACGACAGCCATCAGCTATCTCTCAGTCAACCATACGGAAAAACCTATCGACTCGGTCACTGTTAATGATCAAGGAGGGGTGCTCAACGTACCCCCGATGGGCGGTGGCGGTGGCGAAGTTTGCTGCGTAGTGGTGCCGAAAAAGTGGCGTCCAGGGCTGACTGCCAAAATTGGCTGGCTACAAGGTGGACATTATCAACGCGATGCGAATGGCAATCTGGTGATGCGCAATGGCGACAAGATATTCATCGAGGGAACCTGGAAAACCCGTACAGTAGCGATTCCAGAATATCAGGAAAAAGATGCCCAGCACTTCGATATTCACTTTTTACCCAATGACCAGGTGCTGGTCAAGCTGAGCGATATCATGCCCTATCATCCAGACTATCGCCCGGCATATCCCAAGAATACCCAAGGGGATAAACAATGAGCACGCAAAACCCCGCCCCCTACCCAGCAGGCCAACGCTCACTGAGTGCTCACGAACAACTGCAACGAGCTCAGGCCATGTCCTGCGTCAGCGGTAAGCAGGAAGCCCAATGCCAAAGTCAGATCCACGTGATGATGTTCTTCGATGGCACGGGCAACAATATCCAGGCTGACTATTACCAGGCGGAATCCGGCAAACAGCGTCCCAGCAATGTCGCCCGCCTATTCATGACGGCGCGAGACAAACCAAACGAGGGCTATTTCCGTTTTTACATGCCAGGAGTTGGTACCCCATTCCCGGAAATCGACGACACGGGGGGGGCCTTGGGCGGTGGCGCCGGCGCGGGCGGAGAGGCGCGCATTCTTTGGGCGCTGACGCGCCTGGTGAATGCGCCCCACCAGTATGTCAACAAAAGTCCGCTGATCGTCGATGGCTTGGCCAAGAAAATTACCAGCAATGCCGGCGGCCTGACCGGGGGCGTCATGCGCAAAGTGATTTTCAATACCTGGCAGGAAAAGCTACAGCAGGCGCTGAAGGGACGCAAACCCCAGATCACACAGATCAACCTGTCGGTATTCGGATTTTCACGCGGCGCCACAGAGGCGCGGGCATTCGTCAACTGGCTGTATCAAATATGTCATCAGCAAAATGGCGCATGGAGCTTTGCCGGCATTTCACTCCGAATACAGTTTCTTGGGATCATGGACACGGTGGCATCGGTAGGCCTGGCGCAACTGCTGCCCAATACCATACCCGCAACCGGGCACATGGCTTGGGCCGACAACAATCTGACCATCCATCCCGCAGTCGAGCAATGCGTGCATTACGTTGCCGGCCATGAAGTGCGCGCCTGCTTCCCGCTGGACACCGTGCGGCGCGGCAACTCATATCCAGCCAATACCATCGAAGTCATGTTCCCGGGCTCGCACTCGGATGTCGGAGGTGGTTATGCCAGCGGCGACCTAGGCATACTGCCCGCGCAAAATGGCCAATTGTGCGCGATACCGGGACGCCGGCTGTACGATGCCGCTCGCCAAGCTGGTGTGCCCCTCCTGGCAATGGACCAGTTGACTGAACGGGTGCAAAACCTTCTGACGCCGACTCAAGAGGTCATCAACGACTTTAACGCTTATTTGCGTGAAGCCAAGATTGCTCCAGGCTCGACGGAAAAGATGCATCGCCAGCACATGGCCCTATACCTGAGCCAACGATTCAAATACCGGCATGACTTTGCCAAGCGCGCGCCATATCGAACCGCCAGCGCCAAGCATCAGGGCTTTTTGCAGATTACCCAGACATCGCTGATCAAGGGATTGCGCAAACTCTACGCCGGCGACCCAATGGCGCCTGATTTTGACCCCGCCCGCGCCGCCGCGAAAGCAGCCAAACAGGAGCAAGAGCTGCAAAAACTAATGCCGATGCTGCCAGAGCAAGGCATGTCCATTCCCAGCGAAGTGCTGCCCGAAACCGATCCCAAAAAGGTTGCGGCCACGATGAATATTCGCCTGCTGACTCCGGCGATTGAGAATTTCCTGGAGAAATATATCCATGACTCCATGGCCGGCTTTATCGGCGATGGGGTAAATGAGGCCAAAATCAATCAGATCGGCCTGCTTAAATTCCGTACCTTGTATGCAGGCAATGAGTAACGCGCCGGTCGTCAGCCATAGACTGATGGCAAGCAGCCTGCTCAGTCTATTCCTGAGCAATGCGCATGCCAGCGACCATCCCGACAATGCGGCAGTCACACTTGGCTGGAACACGCTGCAGCTGCATGCCGATCAAACCCTGGCCAGTCCCCATCCCGGCCAGTATTCGGTGAAAAACCTGTTCGATCCCGATCCGGCGAAAGCCTGGGTGTTTCATGCCGAGCAACCCTACCCTCAGTCGGAAGACATCAAACCGGTTGCGCTGACGCTCACGCTGGCGCATCCCAGCCCGCTGTTCGCCATCGCGCTGGCCCCGGGCTACGCCAAATCGGCTGCCACCCAGTTCCAGAATGCTTCGCCCAAGCTGGTCAAGATCAGCCTGTACCGCGCGGGAGAAGCCAAGCCGTTTGAAACCCGCCTGTTCAAGCTGTCCTACCATGCGCGGCAATATTCGGCGGCCCAGCTGCGCCGCGAGCAGGGCGACATCGCCTTCGCCGACCAAAGCGATCAACGCGTCATCGGCAAGTCCGACAATGCGCTCAATAGCGCCGAGCGGCTGCTGCTGATCAATCCGGGCGCGGAAGCCGTTGCCAAGCTGGAGTTGCGCGTGTCCGCGATCGAAGCGGGTGCCAAGTACACCGATACCGCCATCGGCAAACTGAGGCTGCTGGACAGGCAGGCCCATGGCCAGTCGGCGGAATATCGGCTGGCGCAATATATGGGACGCGATCTGGATGCCCAGTTGGGCGGGCTGGATGACGGCAAGCTATGCCTCGCCTACTCCGGACAAACACCGTGGCCGGCGCTGCGGCATCAGGCCTGCTCCGCCCCCGCTCCGCGGGTGCTGATCGGGCAGGCGGACCAGGGCCTGGACGATATCTTTTTCACGCGCCAGGATCCGGCCAGCGGCGAATACCAAATCCCCTTCACCGCCGCGCTGCGCGATGCCCAGACCCGCACGGAAGGCAGCAAGCGGCATTTGCGCGTCAGCGCCGCCGATCTGCAGAATCAGGAATGGATACTGGCGCGGGACAGCCAAGGCGCATTGCGCGCCTGGTCCGGCATGGCGTTGACCCAGGCCATGCTGGCCAACCGCCATGATGGCCTGGATAAGCCCTATCTGCAGCCGCAGGACAGCGCTTATTTCTTCTTCGGCTACGCCCGCTTGCAGCTGGATCCCGCCGCAGGCGGATACCGGCCCAGCGTGTATGGTCCCTCCGGCCGGCAAGACGCCGCCTGGCCGCCGCGCTGA
>NZ_JZJL01000099.1 GCF_000971335.1 Chromobacterium vaccinii | reverse complement strand
TTGCACGACAGCTTCTTCGATCTGGGCGGCCACTCCTTGCTGGCAACCCGGCTGATCAGCCGCATCCGCGCGCTGTTCCAGGTCGAGCTGCCGATCCGCGCGCTGTTCGAATCGCCGACGGTGGCCGGGCTGGCGCGCTACATCGATGACGGCGAGATCGATGACGATTCCTTCAATGTGCTGCTGCCGATCAAACCCGACGGCAAGCGCCCGCCGCTGTTCTGCATTCACCCGGGCGGGTGCCTGAGCTGGACCTATGTCAGCCTGGTGCGCTACCTGGATGCGGAGCAGCCCATCTATGGCCTGCAGGCGAGGGGCATCGACGGCCAGAGCGAGCCGGCAAGCTCGATTGAAGCCATGGCCGCCGATTACGTGGCCCAGATCCGCGGCATCCAGCCGCACGGCCCTTATTACCTGCTGGGCTGGTCTCTGGGAGGCAACCTCGCCCAAGCCATGGCCTCGCAGCTGGAAAGCATGGATCAGGAGGTGGGCTTGCTGTTCCTGCTCGATTCCGGGCCGTCGCCGATGCACAAGGACGATGAAATGATCGAGTACCCGCTGTTCACCAAGGAGTTCAAGAACACCTTCAAGTTCCATGTCAGCGAAACGAAGATGCAGGCCATTTTCGAGGTGACCAAACGCCATGTCGAACTGATCCGGCAATCGACCACGCCGGTCAGCCAGGGCCCAGCGCTGTTGTTCCGGGCCACGGTGCCTTACGACGAATCTACGCCGCTGCTGCCCCCGCATGCGTGGAATGAGTATGTGAAAGGCGATATCGAAGTGCATGAGGTCCATTGCCAGCATGCGCAAATGAACCGAATCGAATTCATGGAGCAGATGGGGCCGGTGATCGAACGCAAGCTGGCCACGCTCCACGACCAGTCCACCCGCCGTAATTCTTGAATAGACAGGAGTTGAAGCATGACCGTATCCGATAACGTATTCCTGCGCAGCCACACCAAGATCGAGCCGTTGATCATGCGCTGGTATGCCTGGGCGCACCTGGTATCGCCAGCCCAGCATGCCTTGAATATCGCCTTTCGCCACTTGCCCATGCTCAAGTCTTTCGTCGCCTCGCCGGCGGTGCATGAAGCCGCGTCCAGCAATCCGGAAATGCTCGGCGGGCCTTTTCTGGAACTGAAGAAAAGCGATGCCGCCGCGGTGAAGGCGCTATGGCAGCAGACCCAGCAGCAGGCGGGCAGGCAGATCGCGTTCGCCGAGGCGCTGCTGGAGCTGGATCGCAGGCTGCAGCAGAGCGAGACCGGCCTCAGCCTCGACCATATCTACGCCGAGCTGCCGGAGCCGCTGCAGGGCCTGGTGGAAGTCAGCTATGACTTGCATAACCACCCGTCTCTGCGGCTGATCGAGGAGCTGCTTTATCTGGAGGACTGGGTGGACGGCGCTGGACAGGAAATCGCCTTCAGCTTGGACAAGGAGGAGGAGCGCGCTTTCTTCATGAATACGCCGCGAGTCGACGCGCCGGGGCGCATGGTGGTGCCGCTGCCGTTTGCCGACGCGCGCTTCGATTTGCTTTCGGCCAGCCGCCTGTCCTCGGTGTCCTTCAGCCAGTTGGCCGATGCGCTGGAGATTCCGGAGGATCAGCGCCCGGCTTTCCGCGAATATTTCACCACCTCCGCGCCGCAGCGCAATGAGCCCGAGTACGAAGGCGATGGCGTGCGAGTCCGTTATTTCGGCCATGCTTGCGTGCTGGTTCAGACCGCGGAGGTATCGGTTCTGGTCGATCCCTTCCTGACCTGGGACCATCAGCCGGAGCAGGGACGGTTGACCTTCTACGATCTGCCGGACCATATCGACTACGTTTTCCTGACCCACAACCACCAGGATCATTTCAGCTGCGAGGCTTTGCTGCAATTGCGAGGCCGCATCGGCCACATCCTGGTCCCGCGCAACAATGGCAACAATTTCGCAGACCCTTCGATGAAGCTGACGCTGAAGCGGCTGGGTTTTGACAATGTGATCGTGATGGACGAGATGGCCGACATCACGCTGCCGGACGGCCGATTGGTGAGCCTGCCGTCCTATGGCGAGCACTCCGACCTGAGCATCACCAGCAAGCATGGCCTGTACCTGTCGCTGAAGGGACGCAGCTTCATGTTCCTCGCCGATTCCGACGCCAAGGACCGCGTGCTGTACCGGCGCATCATCAAGCAGGTAGGCAAGGTGGACAACCTGTTCATCGGCATGGAGTGCGACGGTGCGCCTCTGACCTGGCTTTACGGTCCTTATCTGAGCAACCCGATAGGCCGCAGAGAGGATGAGTCGCGGCGTTTGTCTGGGTCGGATTGCGAGCGCGCCTGGCGCATCGTCGAGGAGTGCGGCTGCAGCCAGGCGCTGGTTTACGCAATGGGCCAGGAATCCTGGTTCCGTTTCGTGGTGGGCTTGGAGTACACCCCGGACAAGAAGCAGATCGTCGAATCCGACAAGTTTGTCGACCGTTGCCGCCAAGCCGGCATGGCGGCGCAGCGTTTGCATGGCTGCCAAACCATGCTGCTGTAGCAAGCTGTCATGGGCGTAGGGAGGGGCGGGCGGCGAGCCCCCTCTCCGGGTCCCATCCGACTCAGCGGGAGGCCCGGCTCGGGCTGGGCGCTCCTGTATTCACTGGCGAATATCCGGCCGTCAAAAGAGCCGCTTCGCCGTCAGCCGCAAATAAATTGCCTATCTGGACGATGCCATCCCGCTGCGGCGATTAACCGTGTCCGGACGCAGGCGATCGAATCCATCAAAGGGGAAGTGCCATGAGCTCGGCCATAGACTTCGAGGCGTCGTATCCGCTCACCGCGTCGCAGCGGGAAATCTGGTTGGACCAAATTACCCAGAGCGATGCGCCTGTGTACAACGTGGGCGGTTACATGCCCGTGCGCGGTCCGCTCGACGCGGCTTTGTTGTCCCATGCCGTCGAATTGCTGCTGGAGAAGCACGACGCTTTGCGCATCTTGTTGTCGCCGAGTGCGAAGGGGGATGGTCTGCCGCGGCAGACCATCGCGCCGCGGTTGTCGGCCAGCGTGCCGCTGTTGGACTTCTCCGCGCAGGAACAAGCGGAACAATACGCCGAGCAGTGGATGCGGCAGCAGCAAGCGCAGCCGTTCGAGCTATATGGAAAACCGCTGTTCCGCTTTCATTTGCTGAAAATACGGGCGGATTGCCATTATTTTGTTTTGCACTTTCACCATCTGATTGTCGATGGCTGGACGGTGAACTTGCTGATGGAGTCTTTGGGCAAGATTTACAGCGCGCTGGCCGACGGGGAGGAGGTCGAGCTGGCGGCGCCTTCCTACCTCGATTTCATTGCCGACGACCAGCGCTACCATGCCTCCGAGTTGTTTGAGCGCCAGCGGGACTTCTGGCGGACAAAATTCCAGGCCTTGCCTGATCCCTTGTTTCGTCCGGACAGCCAGGCGGAGGCGGATGGCCGCCGGACATCGAGCTCGCACCTGGCGCTGCCCATGTCGCCGGAACTGTTCCAGCGTGTCGAGGCGCTGTCCAGGCGGGAGGGGTGCTCGCCATTCCATGTCATTCTGGGCGCATGGCAGATCTATATGGCGCGAGCCGCGCAGCGCGATGAGCTGGTGGTCGGCCTGCCTATGCTGAACCGGTCCGGCGGCCGCTTCAAAGCCACCGCCGGCTTGTTTGTAGGCATCAGCGCCATGCGGCTGCCATTTGACGCCGAATGGAGCTTCGCGCAGGTGCTGCAACGTTTGCAGCGCGAGCTCAAGCATTGCTACCGGTACCAACGCTTTCCGATCAGCGAGCTGAACCGCGGGCTTGGCTTGTGGAGGCAGGGACGCGCCCAGTTGTTCGATCTCGTGCTGTCGTACGAGCAGTATGACCAGCGCTTCCGCTTTGGCCAGGCATCGGCCAAGCCTCCCATCATGTGTTCCGCCGATGGCGAGCGGACCCCGCTGTCGATGCACGTTCGGCGCAACAGCAGCGACAACGTCAAAATCCATTTCAGCTATAACCAGGCCTACTTCGAAAAGGAGGAGGTGCTGGCGATCTGGCAACGCTTGCTGCATGTGCTGGAGCAGGTGTTGGAGGATCAGATGGTCCCGGTGCGGGCGTTGGCCCTGTCCACTCCCGCCGAGGCCGATCGTCTGGCGCGGTGGAACGCCACCGTACGCGATTACCCGAAGCGCCGTTGTGTGCATCAGTTGTTCGAGGAGCAGGCGGAACGCACGCCGGATGCCGTCGCGGTGAGCGATGAGCGCGGACAGCTCAGTTACGGCGAACTGGAGTTTCAGTCTAACCAGCTGGCGCGCCATCTGCGTCGGCTGGGCGTAAAACCGGGCCAGCTTGCGGCGATCTGCGCCGAGCGCAGTTACGAGATGGTGGTGGGGCTGTTGGGGATTTTAAAGGCGGGCGGGGCTTATGTGCCGCTGGACCCGTCTTATCCGCCTGAGCGCCTCGCGTATATGCTAGACGATTGCAAGGCGGCGACGGCGCTGGCGCAGCCCGCGACTCGGGGTCTGCTGGGGGCGCGCGCGCAAAGCGCCGTCGATCTGAGCGGAGGGGGCTGGAGAGGAGAATCCGGCGAGCGCTTGAGCCAAGAAGAAACCGGCCTGGATGATAACGATCTGGCCTATGTCATCTATACCTCAGGCTCCACCGGCCAGCCTAAGGGCGCGATGAATGAACACCGCGGCGTGGTGAACCGGCTGCTCTGGATGCAGGAAGCCTATGGCCTCAATGCCGGAGACGCGGTGTTGCAGAAAACGCCTTGCAGTTTCGACGTATCGGTCTGGGAATTCTTCTGGCCGCTGATGAGCGGCGCCAGGCTGGCGATGGCCAAGCCGGGCGGGCATCGCGACCCGGCCTACCTGGCCCAGGCCATTCAGCGGCTCGACATCACCACCATCCATTTCGTGCCATCGATGCTGCAGGCTTTTCTTGAGGCGAAACAGGCTTCCGATTGCGTGGCCTTGCGCCGGATCATCTGCAGCGGCGAAGCCTTGCCTGCCGCGCTGTTGCGGCGCTGCCGGCGCTTGTTGCCGCAAGGGGCGGTTCACAATTTGTACGGCCCGACCGAAGCGGCGGTTGACGTTACCGCTTGGACTTGCGACGCGGATGGCGTGCCCGACGCGGTCCCGATCGGCCGGCCGATCGCCAACACGCGCATTTACCTGCTGGACGCGCAAGGCCAGCCGGTGCCATTGGGCGCGGCCGGCGAAATCCACATCGGCGGCGTACAGGTCGGCCGA
>NZ_JZJL01000098.1 GCF_000971335.1 Chromobacterium vaccinii | reverse complement strand
ATCGCCGCATTGGGCGGCAAAGGTCCGGGAGGACGGCTGCGGCCGCCCACCCAGCACGGCGTGCGGCTGCCGAGGCTGACCGCGTCGGCCGAGACTTCCAGCGTGGCGACGGCCCCGCCTTCCAGCGGCAGCGAAAGGTCGCTGTCGCCGCCGCCGACCGAGAACGGGCCGAGCGGCAAAAACAGCTCGCGTCCGGCCAGCGGGCCGTTCAGCAGCTTGAGCTTGAAACTGGCGTCCATGATCGTTCCCCCCTACAACTGCCGCGGCTCGGCCTTGATCAGGAACAGGCGCACCACATTGCGCTCGCTCTTGGTCGTGCTGCGGAACAGGCCGCCGATCAGCGGCAGATCGCCCAGCAATGGAATCTTGCGCACGCCCTCCACGCTTTCGTCCTGGACAAAGCCGCCCAGCAGCAGCGCCTGGCCCAGGTTGAGCCTGGCCTGGGTGGCGATCTCGGCGTTCTGCACCTGCGGCAGCGATTCGGCGCGGCTGATCGGCTTGTCCTGGCGGCCATCCTGGATGTTGAGCGTGAGCAGAACCTTGTCGCCGTCGGTTTCGTGGATCAGCCGCGGCGTGACGCGCATCAGCGCCCCAGCCGTCACCGACTCCAGCTTGGCGTTCTTTTCGCTCACCAGCTTGGTGTAGAAAGTGACGCTGCGGTCCAGCACCGCCTGCACGTTGTCCAACGTCACCACCGACGGGCGGGACACGATCTTGGCCTTGGACTTCTGCTCCAGCGCGGAAAGCCGCAGCATGAAGTTGCCGGAGTTGGACACCAGCGACGAGAAGCTGTCGGACGCCAGGCCGCCGTCGCTGTTGAAGCTGACCGTCCCGCCGCCGATGCGGGCCGATCCGGACCAGTCGATGCCCAGTTCGTTGATGTCGGCTGCGTCCACGTCGATGATGGCCACCGATATCTCGATCAGGCCCGGGCGGCGGTCCAGCTTGGGAATCAGGTCGGCGTACAGCGGCATGTTCTTCTTGCGGTCGCGGACCAGCACGGCGTTCTGCCGCGTGTCGGCGGAGAACATCGGCAGCCCGCTAGCGTCGGCGGGCGCCGGCGTCTTGTTGTCGGGCAGCGGCAGCGCCCTGCCCTGCGCCATCTCGCGCAGCACCGACACCACGCCGGGCACCACCACGTTCTGGCTGCGGTAGGCGTAGCTGCTGTCCCCGGCGTTGGCGTACTTGAGCGGATAGATGGCGATGGTTTCCTTGTTCTGCTCCTGGTTAAGATTCTGCTCGTCCAGCTGCTTGGCCAATGCCGCCACCCGGGTCAGGCACACCGGCACGCCGTTGACCTGCAGCGCGTTGGCGCCGCCCACCTGGCGCAGCCGGCAGGCGGCGCCGTCCAGCAGGCCGCTCTGGCGGATCAGCCCCTCCAGCTCCGTCCCGCTCAGATAGGCCGGCGTCAGCAGCGCCTGGTCCATCTCCTGCGCCTTGTAAACGTACAGCGTGTTGCCGTCGTAATACGGCAGCAGCTGATACAGCCGCGACAGCTCGGACAGCGCCTTGCCGCGCGGGCTGTCGCTCAGCTCCCCGGCATAGGCCTCCGTGATCCTGGGGCTGACCACCACCGGCAAGCGGTAGTTGGCGCCCATGTCCTTCAACACCGAGGCCAGCGGCGTATTGCGGCTGGAAACGAAAAAGGGCTGTCCGCGCCAGGGAATGGGTTGGGCCGCGGCGGCGCAGGACGCCAGCGCGCCGGCCATCAGCAACGACAGGAATTTCATGCGTATCTCCCGGCAATGGGCAAAACAAGGGGGGGAGCGCGGTCGCGCGCGGCCAGCAGCGCCGCCAGCGCCAGTTGTTGCTTGAGCAGCAGGTCGAACTCCACCTCGGTCAGCCGTTCGGGAAACCGGCGCAGCAGCCACAGGCTGTCGTCGGCCAGGTATAGGGCGTCGTCGCAGGCTTCCGGGGTGGAGGCCAGCAGCAGGCAGGCTTCCGGCGCTTGCGACACGGGCCGATCCAGGGTCAGCGCCACGGTCAGTCCCGCGTCGAAGCTGCGAGCGCGCGCCCGGTGCGCGCCCAGCATGCCGGTGGCGACCGACCCGGCGGCGGACCAGCGCGGCTGTGCCAGGCGCGCGGCCAAGCTGCGCAATGCGGAATGGGGATCGAGTGCTTTTTTCATGCCCCCATGCTGCCAACAGGCGCTATCGTGAAATATCCGGCCTACACCTGAATTTCACGCCGCGCCTGTCCATGCCGCCTCCCGGCGGGGCAAATGGCGGCGGCATGCCGCGCAGGCGGAGCGACGGCTTGATGATTCACGGATATAAACCTAATTGGGCATGTCAAAGAACTTAATAATGACTATGATTTGCCCCATAGGCTTATTGTGAATTCTGCTGTCACAGAGAAAATTTCAATTAAAATTAACACTTTATTTACAAGGCCTAGCCAGATGAGTTCACTCCCCCTGCGCGTCCTTATCGTTGAAGACCACTCGCTGCTGATAGACGGCGTCCGCTCTTTGCTGGCGGACCGTCCGCGTTACGAGGTTGTCGGGGCCGTATCCGATGGGCTGGCCGCCTACGAAGCCTGTCAACAGCTCAATCCGGATTTGGTGCTGCTGGATCTGGGCTTGCCAGGCATGGACGGCATCGATGTGATTCACCAGTTGCGCCGGCGTTGGCCGGCGCTGCGGGTGGTCGTATTCACCGCGTCCAACGAGGAGCACCGCGGCCGCGCCGCGCTGACCGCGGGCGCGCTGGCCTACGTGCTCAAACAGAGCCCGCAGCAGGTGCTGCTGGCCGCGCTGCAGCACGCGGCGCTGGACAAGACCTATATCGACCCCGCGCTCAAGCTGGAAACGCTGGACACCACCGAGCGCACGCTGGGAGAGACGCCGCTGACGCTGCGCGAGCGCCAGGTGCTGAAACTGGTGGCCGAAGGCCGCCGCAACCGCGACATCGCCGAGCTGCTGTCCATCAGCCTGAAAACGGTGGAAACGCATCGCCTCAACCTGATGCGCAAGCTGGACGCCCACAACGCCGCGGAACTGAGCAACTGGGCCCGGCGGCTGGGCGTGCTGGAGTTCTGAGCCCCTACAACACGCTGTCTATCAATCTTCCCAGCGCCTGCCACGCGTCTTTGCGCAGTCCGGCGCCCTGCTGCAGCTGCGCCTCCCAGTGCTCCACCGCCTCGCACACCAGATGCAGCCCGGCCTGGCCCGCCAGCCCCTTGAGCGCATGCAGCAGATCCAGGCTGGCCGCCTGATCCTGCGCGGCCACGGCCTCGCCCAGGCGCAGATAGCGCTGGCGCAAATCCTGCTCCAGCCGCCGCAGGAAATCCGGATCCCGCGCCAGAATGGGCTGGTCGCAGCCGGCGTTGGGCTCCAGCTCCATGCCGCGCGTCAGTTGCAGATCGGCGACGAAGTCCAGCATATGCGCCAGCATGGCCGGCGTCACCGGCTTGGTCAGATACTCGTTGAAGCCGGCGGCCAGCAGCCGCTCCCGCTCGCCTGGCTGGGCATTGGCGGTGAGCGCCACGATGGGGCAGTCCGGGTCCAGCATGCCGTTGGCCTCCTCGCGCCACAGCGCCGTCGTCTGCCCGCCTGACAAGCCGGGCATGCGCATGTCCATCAACACCACGTCGAAAACATGCGAACGCCCCAGCGCCAGCGCGTCCTCGCCGCTGGACGCCTCCATGGTGTGGTGGCCCTGCAGGCGCAGCATGCGCCCGACAATGTCGCGGTTGGTGTCCACGTCATCCACCACCAGCACCTGCAGCGACCAGACCGAAACCGGCACGTCGCCGTCGTCCAGCCGCGAGCCCGGCGCCCCGTCCGGGTCCAGCCACTGGCGCAGCCGCGCCGGCAGATACGCCAGTTCCGGCGCCTCCAGTGTCGGGTTGGCGCCCGCTTCCGGCTGGTAGCCCCAGGCGCGCAATTGCTCATGCAGGCGCTCCGGAGCCACGATGGGGCCGAGGTCCGGCACCATGTCGGCGCACACCTTGCCCAGCGGCAGCTCCAGCTGGAAGCAGGCGCCGCGGCTGGCCGGCGTCAGATACAGATCCCCGCCCAGCAAGCGCGCGAGGCTGCGCGCGATCGGCAATCCCAGGCCGCTGCCGGAAACATGGTTGTCCAGCTGATGAAAAGCGGTAAACACCTCTGTCCGCTTTTCCTCCGGTATGCCCGGCCCGGTGTCGTGGACGCTGAAATACACCCGCCCCTCCACGCTCCAGGCGCGCAGGACGACCCCGCCGCTCGAGGTGAACTTGACGGCGTTGCCCAATAAATTGATCAGAATCTGGCGCAGTCGCAGGCCGTCGGTATGCAACTGCCGCGGAAAGCTGGTCGCCGCCTCGGTCTGCAGCGACAGCCCCTTGTCCAGCGCCTGCAGCTGCACGGTGAGCATGGCCTGGTCTATCAATTCCAGCGGGTCCAGCGTGGCCGGCGTCACCACCATCTGCCCGGACTCGATCCGCGAGAAATCCAGCAGATTGTTGATGATCTCCAGCAGGTGGCCGGAGCACTTCAGCGCGGTGTCCACCAGATCGTGCTGGCTGGCGGTGCCGCCGGTGCGGTTGAGCAGCATCAGCGCGCCGACGATGCCGTTCAGCGGCGTGCGGATTTCATGGCTGATGCTGGTGAGCTGCTCGCTCTTGTTGGCGCTGGCGCGCTCGGCCCGGTACCTGGCCTCCTCCAGCGCCGTCGTGCGCTCGGCCACCTTGGCCTCCAGCTCGGCGTACTGCGCCTGCACCACGTCCAGCAGGCGGTTGTAGGCGCAGGCGATCTGCCCCAGCTCGTCCTCGCCCGCTTCCGGCAAACGCTGCTGCGCGCTGACATCCGCCTGGGGGCTGATGGTGCGGACGAAGTGGCTGAGCGTCCGGCCCAGGCTGCGCTGCAGCACCGCGTACAACAGGCCGACCAGGGACACCAGCACCAGCAGCGCCATCGGCAAGTGCCGGGGCAGCGCCGCCAATGCCCTGTCGGTCAGCACGTCCGCCGGATAGAACAGCACCATGCGCCAGCCCGGCGGCTCCACATTGGTGCAGATGGCGCGCACGCCCTCCACCCGCCGCGAATACGGAGCCACGCAATCCGGCAGCGAAGCCGGCAAGCCGGGAGGCGTCCACGGCGGCAGCGGGGTCAGCGCCCGGCCCGCGCCATCCAGCCAGGCCAACCAGCCCTCGTGCAGCACATCCAGCTTGTCCAGGCCGAAATTCATCGACAGCTGCACCGTAATGCCTATCAGGTCGTTGCTGGCGGCGTCCTCGGCCGCCACCACCAGGCACCATTTGCCGTTGTACGACTGATAGGGGCGGCCCCAAAGCACGCCGTCGCGCACCGGCTGGCTGCGCAGGTCGCGCAGCTGGGACAAATGCTGCTGGCTCTCGATTTGATGCTTGGGGCCGTTGGCGCTGGACAGCGCGATGCCCTTGTCCATCACCACGAAGGTATTCACCAGATTGCCCAGGCCGCCGCTGCCGAAAGCCTCGACGAAGGCCAGCGCCCGCTCGACGCGCGGCGGCGCATCCCGGCGCTTCTCATCGAAAGGAATGTAATGGGCGCTCAGGTAATCACCGCTGCCCACATTATCTGACAGGCTGCGCCAGCTGCTGAGCAGGGTGCGCACGTCGCGCGACACGCCTTGCAGCTCGGCGCTCTCCTGCGCGGCCCGGTTGGCGGTTTGCGCCTCCAGCCGCTCCACCAACTCGCGGCGGGTGTCCTGATAGTCCAGAAACAGG
>NZ_JZJL01000097.1 GCF_000971335.1 Chromobacterium vaccinii | reverse complement strand
CCGCCGTACGTTGTGCGGGTCGTTAGCTCAGCTGGTAGAGCAGCGGACTTTTAATCCGTTGGTCGCAGGTTCGAATCCCGCACGACCCACCAATCAAGTTCATTTCTGTCTTTTGTGCAGACCGGATGGGTCGTTAGCTCAGTTGGTAGAGCAGCGGACTCTTAATCCGTAGGTCGAGTGTTCGAGCCACTCACGACCCACCACCATCCCTGCACCCTCCCCGACACGAATACCCCCCATGGGTCGTTAGCTCAGCTGGTAGAGCAGCGGACTTTTAATCCGTTGGTCGCAGGTTCGAATCCCGCACGACCCACCAAGCATTCCCGCAAGGGCCCGGCCATTGTCCGGGCCCTTCGCATTTTCATCCCTGATATTGCTGATAACGATAATTGTTATCATTTGTTTCTTGCGCTATGCTGCGCCCTTTTTGTCACGGGCGACGCTGGTGTTGGACGGCTATTATCGCGAACTGCTCAATTTCCTCACCCGGGCCACCGGTTCGCGCCAGCGCGCCGAGGATGTGGCGCAGGACGCTTATCTGAAAGTGCTGAATCTGCAGGCGCCGGGAGGCGAAGCCGGCGGCGCGGCGGTGCGTTCTCCCCGCGCGCTGTTGTACGCCGCCGCGCGCAATCTGCTGATAGACCGCCACCGCCGCGAGCAGGCGAGGCCGCAGCAGGACATCGCCGATATTGAGCTGGCCGCGCCCGCGCATTTCGAGCCGGAGCGGAGGCTGGCCGCGCGGCAGCAATTGGCTTTGCTGGAAAGGACGATAGCGGGCTTGCCGCCGCGTTGCCGCCGGGCTTTCGTGCTGTTCAAGCTGGAAGGCTTGAGTCAGGCCGAGATCGCGCGGGAAATGGGCATTTCCCGAAACATGGTGGAGAAACACATCATCAACGGCATGCTGGCGTGCAAGCGGGCGCTGGAACAGGAGGAGGGCCGATGAGGCGGGAGCGTGAAGCGGCGAACGAAGAGCTGGCCGACGCGGAAGCGGCGCGCTGGCGCTTGCGGCAGCGGGAGGGGCTGGACGAGACGGGGCGGGCGGAGCTGGCCGCCTGGCTGGACGCGTCCGGCGAGCGCCGCAGAGCTTACGCCGCGCACGCCCGAGTCGACGCCTTGCTGTCGGAGATGGGAGGCGAACAGAGGCGAAGATTGGCGGTTCCTCCGTCGTCGCGCTTGCGGCGCCATGGCCTTGCCGTCTGCGCGGCGTTGCTACTCGCCTGTACGCTGGGCTGGCATTGGCGGGCCGGCCAGCCGCAGTGGACGCAGACGCTGGCCAGCGCGCGCGGCCAGCAGCTGGAACGGGTGATGGCCGACGGCAGCCGCTTGAGCCTGGATGCCGATACCGTGGTGGAGGTCGCGTATTTTTCCGATCGCCGGGAGGCGAAGCTGCTGCGCGGACAGGCGATGTTCTCGGTGGCGCGGGACGCCGGGCGGCCGTTCCGCGTGGCGGCTGGCCCGGTGCGGGTGACGGTGCTGGGCACGCGTTTCGCGGCGCGCAATCTGTACGGCGCGGTCGAGGTGGCGGTGGAGCATGGCCGGGTGGCGGTGGCCGACCACGGCGACGCCGAGGCCGCCGCGGGCGCGAGCGGCGACGCGCGGAGCAAGCTGCTGCTGAGCGATGGCCAGCGCGCGTTCTGGCGCGATGGCTCGCTCCGCCGGGAAGCGGCGGTGTCGCCGGAATTCGTGGCCGCCTGGCGCGCGGGGCGGCTGGAGTTTTCCGATCGGCCGCTGGCCGAGGTGCTGGCCGAGTTCGAGCGCTACGGCCCGACCGGCCTCAGGCTGGCGCGGCCCGATCTGGGCGCGCTGCGTCTGAGCGGCAGCTTCGCCAGCAATGACGCGGCCGCGTTCGCCCGGATTCTGCCCCAGGTTCTGCCGGTGGCGTTGCGCCGGAGCGGCGGCGAGACGCTGATCGACGCCCGAAAATAGTCAGAACAAAAAATATTTGCCGATCGACGTCAGGATGGCGCGGGCGGCTGCGTCTTCATGGATGAGAACAATTATTAATTTCATCCGTAAGGTGGTCGCCATGTCGATTTCCCGTCCGGAGGCCGTCGCCCTGTTGCTGGGCCTGGCCTGCGTTCAGCCCGCGCAGGCCCAGTCCCGCGCCGTCGCTTTCCAGATCGCGCCGCAGCCGCTGGCCGGCGCCTTGCAGCAGCTGGTCAGCCAGGCCGGCATGAATCTGCTGTTCGATCCGGCTCTGGCCGGTAGTCGTGCCGCGCCGGGCCTGCAGGGCAGCTATACGGTGCGCGACGGGCTGCGCCGCTTGTTGGCCGGCAGCGGCCTGGCCGCCAGCCTGCGGGCGGAGGGCATCGTGGTGCGGGCGGCGCCGTCGGCCGGAGGCGGCGCGGTGAATATCGGCGCCTTGCGGGTGCGTGGCGCCAGCAGCGCGCCGGGCGCCCTGTCCGACGACGAGATGTCGCTGTTCGACCGGCCGTATCTGAAGCCGGGCTCGTCGGCGGCGGTGACGCGCGAGCAGATCGAGCGCTTCCGCGGCACCTCGCCGGCCGACATGTTCAAGGGCGTGGCCGGGGTGCAGGTGGGCGAGAGCCGCAACAGCGGCTCGGTGGACGTCAATGTGCGCGGCCTGCAGGGGCAGGGGCGGGTGCCGGTGGTGATAGACGGCAGCGTGCAGTCGGTGACCGCCTACCGCGGTTACGGCGGCGTCGCCGACCGCAACTATCTGGACCCGGACCTGATCGGCGGCGTCACCGTCGACAAGGGGCCGGGACTGTCTGCGCAAGGCGCCGGGGCGATAGGCGGCCTGGTGAAAATGGACACGCTGAAGGCGGAGGATATCCTGCTGCCCGGCGAGCGCCGCGGCGCGCGCCTGCGCGGCGGACTGCAGAGCAATAGCGCCGCGCCGCCGGCCGAGCTGAGCGCGACGCCGCGCCGGCACAGCCCGGGGCTGGACGGCCGCGCCGGCCACGGCAGCGTCGCCGCCGCCTTGCGCGAAGACCGCTACGAGCTGGTGGGCGCCTTCGCCTACCGCGACATCGGCAACTATTTCTCCGGCAAGCACGGCCATGAGCGCTATGTGGTGAAGAACGACTGGATGTCGTCCGGCACCCAGGAGGACGTTGGCGTCACCCGTATTTTCAAGCCCGGCGAGGAGGTGCTCAACACCGCCAACCGCAGCCGCTCGCTGCTGCTGAAGGGCACGCTGAAGCCCGACGCCGAGCGCTCGCTGGAACTGGGCTTCCGCCGCTACGACAGCGACTACGGCGAGATCATGACCTCGCAGATCGTTCGCAACGACGGCGATTCGATCCCGCAATGGCCGCGCAGCCAGGTGCGGGTGGACGCCTACACTGCCCGCTTCAAGTGGCAGCCGGACGACAATCTGCTGCTCAAGCTGCAGGCCAATCTGTGGCATACCGACATGGACAGCCGCGCCTACAACGGCGACGTGTTCCGCAATCCCGCCCAGGGCAAGCCGCGGCCGGGCTGGGGCGACTGCGACGCCTGCATAGACTTTTCCTATCTGGCGCCGGCGCAGGCGCAGCGCACCGGGGCGGATCTGAGCAACAGCTCGCTGCTGCGCACCCGTCTGGGCGCGCTGAAATTCGATTACGGGGTGTCGCTGCAGCATGAGCGGCTGGCGCCGGGCAAGGGCTTCATCCGCGACGAGGACGACATCCTCAACAACCGCAACCTGCGCGACGGCAGCCGCGACGAGCAGAGCGCCTTCATCGGCGTCAACTGGGCGCCGGCGGACTGGCTGAGCTTCGACCTGGGCGGCCGTTATCTCCGCTTCTCCACCCGCGACAACAACGTCGAGATCAAGAAGCTGGATACCTACCGCACGGTGTCCAAGACCGCCCAGCTCTACAGCGACGACACTTTCGAGTATCTGGGAGAAGTGGAATGGAAGCCGGACGCCGCCGGCAACTTCACCGACGCCACCAATCCGTTCAAGCAGCCGGGCGCCACCTATGTCGACGGCAGCGGCCAGGCGCAGCCGCTGGCCAGCGCCAAGTCCAGCGAGGCGGAGGCGAGCTGGCGCGACAATCAGGAACTGGCGTCGCGCCAGTACCGCCGCAGTCAGCCCTACCGCCGCCGCGACAGCGGCTTCGCGCCATCCTTCGGCGTGAATCTGAAACTGGGCGACGCGGTCACCGGCTATTTGCGCTACGTCGAGGGCCTGCGCATGCCCAGCCTGATGGAGTCGACGCTGGGCTCGTCCACGCCCTTCCTCGGCGAGTTGAAGCCGGAGCGCAGCCAGAACTGGGAAATCGGCGTCAGCGTGCTGAAGGACGGCCTGCTGCGCGGCGACGACCGCTTCCGCTTCAAGCTCGCCTACTTCGACAACACCACCCGCGACTACATCTCCCGGCGGCCGATTCCCGGCAAGGAGGCGTGGGAGCAGAACTTCAGCATGGTGAACATGGATCGCTACCAGCTGTCCGGCGTCGAACTGCAATCGTCGTACGACGGCGGCGCGCTGTTCGGCGAGCTGTCCGCCACCTACAACCGCAAGACGCGGATCTGCGACCGCGCGTCGGCCGAATACTTCCGCGGCATCACCTGGTTCGGCGGCGAGCACCCGATGGCGAACACGCCGGAATGCACGCCCAGCGGCTTTTCCAGCAGCTATGTCCGCAACCACATTCCGCCGCGCCTCAACCTGAACCTGACGCTGGGCGGCCGCGCCTTCGACCGCAAGCTCAGCTTCGGCAGCCGCGTCACCTACAACAGCGAGCCGGTGGCCAAGCAAGGCGCCAGCGTGGACGACAGTCGCTGGGAGAGCTGGAACGGCACCGCAAACCAGGTGCTGACCCGCGGCTACACGCTGGTGGACGTGTTCGCCAGCTACAAGGTTTCCAAAGGCGTCAGCATCGATTTCGCCGTCGACAACCTGACAGACCGCTATTACCTGGACCCGCTGGCGCTGAGCCTGATGCCGGGTCCGGGGCGCACCGCGCGGCTGAATGCGACCTGGCAATTCTGAGCGACGCGTTTCCCCAAACAAACAAAAATAGTTATCATTAACATTTAATGGGTTTTGTCCGCAAAACCCAGCTCAGTAGAAGAAAGCATCGGCATGACCACCATCGAACGCACCCGCACCCAGGACCTGAAGGCCCGCACCCACGACACCCACGACCAGTTGGACCAGCGCATCATGGCCAACCAGCCCTTCGCCAGCCGCGACAACTACGCCCGCTTCCTCGACGCGCAATACCGTTTCCTGCGCGACGCCGATGCGTTGTACGACAACCCGGAGCTGGCCAAGCTGTTCCCGGACCTGGCCGAGCGCCGCCGCTACCACAGCATCGCCGCCGACATGGGCGATCTGGGCCGCGCGCTGCCGCAACTGGCCGAGGCGCCGATCAGCGGCGCGCTGGACGTGGCCAGCGCGATGGGCTGGCTGTACGTGGTGGAAGGCTCCAAGCTGGGCGCGGCCATCCTGTACAAACTGGCCGGCAAGCTGGGCCTGGACGAGGCGTTCGGCGCCCGCCACCTGGCCGGCCACCCGGACGGCCGCGCCCGCCACTGGCGCGCGTTCACTTCGGCGCTGGACGGCCTGGAGCTGGACGGCGACGCCGAGGCCCGCGTCACCGCCGGCGCGGTGGCCGCCTTCGCCTGCATGAACGGCCATCTGGACCGGGTGTACGCTTGAACGCGGCGCGGCACCCGGCGGTGCGCTGGCTTTACCTGCTGGGCGGCTGCCTGATGGTGGCGCTGGCGGTGATAGGCGCGCTGCTGCCGGTGATGCCCACCACCATCTTTCTGATCCTGGCGCTGGCCTGTTTCAGCAAGTCCTCGCCGCGGCTGGAGCAGCGGCTGCTGGACCATCCGCGCTATGGCCCGGGCCTGCGGCGCTGGCGCGAGCAGCGCATCGTGCCGCGCAAGGCCAAGTGCTTCGCCGCGCTGGGCATGGGCGCGGGCTTCGTCGCGCTGCTGCTGGCGCGGCCGCCGCACTGGGTGCCCTGGCTGGTGGCGGCGATCGAGCTTTCGGTATTGCTCTACCTGCTGAGCCGGCCGTCCCATCCCGGCGAGCCGTCGGGCTGGCGCAGGCTGTCGGCCCGGCACTGGAAGGGCCTGGCGCTGC
>NZ_JZJL01000096.1 GCF_000971335.1 Chromobacterium vaccinii | reverse complement strand
AGCTTGCCGTGGACGAAGTCCAGCGCTCTGCGCCACTCGCCCTTGGACAAAGCGGCATGCAGCTTGCCGCTGGCGTCGGCGATCACCGCGCCGCCGCGCTTGGCGTAGTCGGCCTTGCCGATCAGGCTCTTGCCGGCGTCGCCCGGCTTCAGATCGGACCATTTGACGCCGTCCAGGCTGCGCAGCGTCGCGCCGGCCAGCTGACCCGTCTTGGACACCACCTGGCCCACCGCCTCGGCGGTCTTGAGGCCATCCAGGATCTTGTCGACGCTGGGCAGCTTGCCGCCCAGTTTGGGATTGAGTTTGGCGTGGATCGCCTCCAGCGCCTTGCGCCCATCGCCCGTCGACAGCGCGGCGTGCGCCTTGCCGCTGGCCTTAGCGACGGCGGAGCCGGCTTTCTGGGCCAGATCGGCGGCGCGGATCAGTTCCTGCCGGGTCGGCAGGCGGAGCTTGCCAAGGGAGAGATCGATGCTGGGCCAGCGCCAGCCGGAAGAAGAGGAAGGGGAGGAGGGACGTTTGGCGGGCGCGTCGCCGGCGTCGTTGCCGCCGCTCCGATTGCCGCTCTTGCTCCCTCCCCCCTGGCCGCCGCGCCCGCTGGAGCGAGGCTCGCCCGCCGGCGGCAGATTGCGCTCGGCCTTGTCCTGGTCGCGGCGCTGGCTCTCCAGCTTCTGCTCGACCTGGCGGATGGACGCGCTCAGCCGGATCGAGGCCATCACCTCGATCCGGCTTTGCTGGATGCGCAGCGTCGACTGCAGCGCGCCGCCCGGCGCGATGTTCAGCGCCCGGCCGCGCCGCAAGCTGGCCTGCCAGGCTTCGTGCTGGCGGGTCAAGCGCCCGAGCGTGGCTTCCAGCTGGCGGTGCTGGCGCTCCAGCCGCGCCAGGTCCAGCCCGGCATAAGCCCGGCGCGTGCGCTCGACATTGCCGGCCAGGTCCTTCTGCGCGTCGGACAGGCGCAAGCTGCTCTTGCGCAGATCGTCCATCGCTGAGCGCGCGGAGCGGAAGGCGTTGTCGAACACCCCGGACAGCGTCGCGCCCACCTTAAGGCCGATGAAAAACTCGCTTACCATGGTGATTGCCTGTATTTGGGGAATAGAAAGGGCGATCGGCCCCGTCCCGGCGGGCGGGCGGCGGCCGATCAGGAAAAGATTCGGGCTGGGAGCGGCTGGGCAGCCGCCCTACATGGCGTCCAGCAGATGCTGCTGGCGTTCGTTGCGGCGCTGGACCTCGCGCTCGGCGACTTCGCACCAGAACCAGTAGTCGTCCATCGCCAGCGCGTCGATCTCCGACGGCGGCAAGTTCAGCACCGTCAGCAAGACCTCGTCGAACGATTTAAGCGTTGTCGGATCCGCCCACCATTTCGCGAAAGCTGTCGGCCAGCGCGCGGCTGTCGGCGATGTCCAGCTGGTCGATGTCTTCCAGCGTCAGACCAGTCATGCGGGCGAACAGGAAGTCTTCCTGATCGGCGTCGTCCTGGCTGTGGTGGCTGGCGGCCTTCAGGTCGGCGCGCTTCAGGCGCGCCACTTCCAGCGTGTCGATGCGTTGGCCGGCGGCGTTGGTGAACGGGTATTGCAGCTTGATCTGCATGATGGCTCCTTGAAGCGGGTTGGGACGCCGTCATTTTCCGGCAGCCCGTATCCCGGGTATGCGAAAGCGCTTTAGGGATTGGCTTTAAAAACGGCTGGCGGGGTCGGGAGGCAGCCTCCCCGCCTGCCGCTCCCAAGCGCCCGCGGACCAGGTCCGCGGGCGAGCCGGGATTAGCCGCCGATGTTCTGGCGGTACAGCTCCAGCATGTCGCTGCCGCCTACGCGGAAGATGTTGGCCATGTAGTCCAGCTCCAGGATGTCCTCGCCGTCCACCACCTGTTTGACGTAGGTGGCGGTGAAGGCGGAGCTGAAGTCGGCGTTTTCATGCTGCTTGAAAGTGCCCAGCGGGTTCTTCTTGAACATCACGGTCAGGAAGGTGACCAGGCTCACCTGCTGCAGGCGGCCTTGCGAGCCGTAGGTCTCGATGCTGGAACGGGCTTGCAGCTGCACTGCCTGGAACGGATTGGCGATGATCTTGGCCACGTCCTTGTACAGCGAGTTCCACTTGATCTCGCCTTCCAGCTTCTCGAAGCCGGCCGGCAGCTCGATCTTGCCGACCATGCCCAGCGCCTTGTGCTCCTGCATGATGGCGGACACGTCCGGCAGCTTGATCTCTTCGGCGCGGCCCAAGAGCGAGTTGCCGTTGATGTAGATGTTGGCGTTGGTGATGCGGTTGATTTCAATCTTGCCGGCCATGATTAATTGCCTCCTTTCAGGCTGAGCAGGTATTCCGAGGTGATCTCGGTTTCAAAGGTCAGGCGTTCCAGCGGCGGGGCCACGGTGTACTTGTAGCTGATCAGCAGGTGGCCGGCGGACAGCTCGGTTGCCGGATTGCGGGCCGGGTCGAACCAGGCTTTGAAGCCCAGCAGCGCGCCGTCGCCGATCAGTTTGCGGCCATAGCCGTTCACCGATTCCACCAGCGCGTCGATGGTGGCCTGGTTCAGCGGCATGTCGATGAACTGCTGGCTGAAGTAGCGGATGGACTCGTTGATCACGTCGCCGGTGCGGCGCACGTTCTCGAAGTTGCGCATGTGGCTGACGGTCGGCCAGGCCGCGGTGCGGTTGCCCCACAGGCGAAAGCCGGAGCCGTAGCTGTTGAACACGGTGGTGATGCCCTGTTCGTTGAGCTGATTCACCTCGCAGTTCGGATCGTCGATCATCGCCGACAGCTGGCGCTCGACCCCGACCACGCCGGCCAACTGCTGGTTGGAGCTGGACCACCAGAAGCCCTTGTCGTTGTCCACCTTGGCGCGCAGGCCGGCGGCGCGGGACGACAGCGGCTCGTAGCGCAGGCCGCCGTTGCCGTCGGCCACCATCACGTGCGGGTAGCACAGCCGGACGCGGTCGCTGGAGGTGTTGAAGTTGATGGTGCCCGTCGGGCCGCGGCCGGCCAGCGCGTCGGCGAAGGCGGTGCCGATCGGCGCGTCGACATAGGCGATGGCGTCCAGCTTGTCAGCCATCGCCGCCATTTCAGCAGCGACGGTGTTCTGGGTGCAGAAACCCGGGGCGATCAGCAGCTTGGCGAAGAAGCCGAACTTGTTGTAGGTGTCCTGCAGCGCCTTGAGGCCGGTGCGGTTGCCCGCGGCGTTGGCGACGGCGCCGATGATGTCGGCGGCGGTTACCTTGGACGGATCGGCGTAGTCGTAACTCACCTTCAGGTTGGCGCCGGAGGCGATTTTGCCAGTCTTCAGCCTGGTGATCTTGCCGTACACCGCATCCAGCACATAGTCCTGGCCGGCAACGGCAGTATAAGAGGAGGCGCCATCAGTGCTCTTGACCACCACATTGGCCACCGCCGGATACTTCAGGCGCGCGGAGTCGGTGGCCGGGTCCAGGGCCACGGCCTCGTCCGGGATCGTAGACTTATGCGCCTGCGACGTCGGGTCCAGCACGTTGATCACCACCACGGTGCCGGCGCCGTGATCGTAGATCCCGGTCAGCGCCTGCGGAATGGTGAAGCCGGGCAGCTGCGGGCCGAAAGCCGCCGCGTCTTTTTCCGACAGGGTCAGCGTGGTGACGTTGACCGCGCCGGCCGGCGCGGTGCCGATCAGGCCGATCACCGCCGACTTGACGGTGCGCACCGGGCGCGGGCCGCGTTCGACTTCGATCGTTTCAACGCCATGCAGATAGTTTGCCGCCATGCTTACTCTCCTTGTTCAGCGGTATGGGAAGGGATGGTTTCGCCCGCGGACTGCGCGCTCAGGTAGCCCAGCGCCACCAGGGTGCGGGTGTAGCTGTGTTCTTCCGGCATCTCCACTTCCTTGCCGGGAAACAGCATGATTTCCTGGCCGTCGCCCAGGGTGACGCCGCTGATCGGACCGGAATACAGATACTTCATGGTTGCTCCTCGTATGAGACTGCGTTAAGCATGATCACGGGCTCCAGGTCGGCCTCCGTCACTTGCAAGGTATCGGTGGCCAGCGCGATGGCGTAGCGCGCCACGCCGTCGCGGTAACCCAGAACGGTTTCCGACAGCAGCCACGCTGGTTGGCAATCCGGCGGGGCGAAGCCGAGGCAGGCCCGCCGTATCGCGTCCAGCGCGTCGCAATCCCCCAGCCCGGCGTCGCGCTGGTTCAGCAGCACCGTGATCGCCAGCTGCAGCGTGCGCACCTGGCCATAGCCGTCGCGCAGCGGGCCGAACTGGCTGCCGCGCAGGCACAGCAGCGCCGCGCCCTGCGGATGCGCCAGCGGATAGTCGTCCTCGGCTCCGGCGTAATACTCGACGCTCAGTTGCGGCGCCGCGCCGCGCAAGCGCGCCAACAGCGCGCCGACAATCTGGGAAGTGCTTGCCACAGCGGAACTCCAAGCAGAGGGGAAAAGGGACGCGCGGAAACCGCGCTCGGACTGCCGGCCAGCGGGGTTGCTTGCCGGATGTGGCGAAGAATGCAGCAGGGAGAGGGTGGGGTTCTTGTAGCCGCCATTACTAAATGCGGCACTGACATCGCGCTGACACCGGTCATCCGGCCCGCGATACGGGGAAATGGAACAATGCCATCCATCAGAACGACATCACGCGGGAGCGCACATGCAGGCACAACTTCGCAGCAAGGGACCGGAACTGCTGGCCGACCTGACCGACCACATCACCGCGGCGCTGCGGCAGCTGGCGAACACCGAGGACAGGCAGGCTGAGAAGATCGCGCGCGAAATCACCCGGCGCATGGCCCAGCACTGGGGCGGCCAGAACGTCTACTTTCCCTTGGGCAAGAGCAGCAAATCGGCCGAGCGCGACCGCTGCATCCTGGCGGAGTTCAACGGTTCCAACCACGCCTCGCTGGCGCAGAAGCACGGCATCTCGGTGCAATGGGTATACAAGATCATCAAGAACGCGCGCAGCGCCGCTTAACCATTCCGCACCGCTCTCCAGCTGAAGATCCTGCCGCCACGCCGATTGACAAAAGCAGGATCGGCCGACACAGTAAGCTCACGCCATGGCACCCGGCGCAATATCAAAATAAACAAAGAGCATCAGGAGAGATTCATCATGAAAACCCGACACAGTCTGCTGCTGTGCACCTTGGTGGCAGGCGTCGCCGCTTGCAACAAACCCGCCAGCCAAGCGCCGCAACAGGAACAGGCCGCCGCCGGTTCCGCGGTGGTCAAGATCGGCACCGCCAACCCGCTGACCGGCCCCTTCGCCCACTGGGGGCGCGATGCCGACAACGGCGTCAAGCTGGCAGTGCAGGAAGCCAACGCCGAGAAGCTGACCCTGGATGGCAAGCCAGTCACCTTCGAAGTGGTATCGGAAGATGATCAGGCCGACCCCAAGGTCGCCACCCAGGTCGCCCAGCGCATGGTGGACGCCAAGGTCGCCGGCATCGTCGGCCACCTGACCTCCGGCGCGGCCATCCCCGCTTCCCGCATCTACGCCGACGCCGGCATCCCGATGATTTCCGGCTCGGTCACCAGCCCGTCGTTCACCCAGCAGGGCTACCACAACACCTTCCGCCTGATCGCCAACGACCTGCAGCAAGGCCAGGCGCTGGCCAAGTACGCGGTGGACAAGCTGGGCGCCAAGCGCGTCGCCGTCATCGACGACCGCACCACCTACGGCCAGGGCCTGGCCGACGACTTCGCCAAGTCCGCCGAGCAGGCCGGCGCCAAGGTGGTGAAGCGCGAATTCACCACCAACACCGCCACCGACTTCATGGCGGTGCTCACCTCGATCAAGGGCGAGAAGCCCGACCTGCTGTTCTACGGAGGCATGGACGCCCAGGCAGGACCGATGGTCAAACAGATGGCCAAGCTCGGCCTCAAGGCCGCCTTCATGGGCGCCGACGGCGTCAACACGCCGGAGTTCGCCAAGCTGGGCGGCGACAACGCCGAAGGCAGCTACGCCTCCAGCGCCGGCGCGCCCAAGGAAAAACTGCCCGGCTACGGCGAGTTCAGCCAGAAGTACAAACAGCTGTTCCAGGCCGACATCCAGGCTTACGCGCCGTACACCTACGACGCCGCCAAGGTGCTGATCGCCGCGATGAAGCGCGCCGGCTCGGCCGAACCGGCCAAGTATCTGCCGGAAATCGCCAAGACCGACTACCAGGGCGTCACCGGCCCGGTGAAGTTCGACGCCAAGGGCGACATCCAGAACGCCACCGTTTCGCTGTACCAGCTGAAGCAAGGCAAGTGGGTGGGACTGTAAGCGTCCCTGTCGAACAGCAATAAAAAA
>NZ_JZJL01000095.1 GCF_000971335.1 Chromobacterium vaccinii | reverse complement strand
GCTGCCAAGAAAGAAGCTTCCGCAGCTCAAAAAGCCCAAGCCGCCAAGGCCGACGCTTCCGCTCCGAAAGCCAAGAAGGCCAAGAAGCACGTAGCCAAGAAAGAAGCTTCCGCTCAGAAAGCCCAAGCCGCCAAGGCCGACGCTTCCGCTCCGAAAGCCAAGAAGGCTCACAAGCACCACGCTAAGAAGCACGCTGCCAAGAAAGAAGCTTCCGCAGCTCAAAAAGCCCAAGCCGCTAAGGCCGACGCTTCCGCTCCGGCTAAGAAGGCTGCCCACAAGCACGCCAAAAAGCACGTAGCCAAGAAAGAAGCTTCCGCCGCTCAAAAGGCTCAAGCTGCCAAGAAAGAAGCTTCCGCTCCGGCCAAGAAAGCCGGTAAGAAGAAGGCCGCTTCCGCTGCCAAGTAATTCCAGTGCCGACGCCGCCTGATCACTCAGCGGCATAGCATTGCACGGGGCGCTTCGGCGCCCCGTTTCCATTTCCAGGTGCCACCACGATGAAGCTGCCGCGCATTGCCCTCTGCCTCGCCCTGATCCCCGCCCTCGCCCAATCCGCTCAGTTGAGCAAAGAGCACAAGATCCTGTTCTTCGGCAAGGACGACCGCGTGCTGGAAAAGCCCGAACGCGCGCCCTGGCGCAGCGTGGGCCAGCTGGAAACCCGTTCCCGCACCATCTGTACCGGCACTCTGGTCGCCCCGGACGTGGTGTTGACCGCCGGCCACTGCTTCGTCGACGAAAAGGGCCGTTTCGACCCCGCCACCAGCTTCACCGTCGGTCTGTGGGGCGACGAATACACGGCGCTGAGCCGCATCAAGGAAGTGCAGGTGGACAAAGCCTTCCTCAAAGGCCTGATCCGCAAACCCGACGGCTTGTACATCCCGCCGCGCATCGCGCCGCGCGACTTCGCCTTCGTGCGGCTGGCCACGCCGCTGGGCAACAGCCAGGGCACGGTACCGGTGTTCTCCGGCGATGCCCAGGCATTGAAAACACTGCTAGCCAGACAGAACTGGACCATCACCCAGGGCGGATACCCGGTAGACGATCAGCGCCACCTGCGCGCCCACCATGGCTGCAAAGCCACCGCGCTGCGCGGCGACGGCCGCCTCACCCACCGTTGCGACACGCTGGAAGGCAATAGCGGCTCGCCGATCTTCGTCATCGACGCCAAGGGCCAGGCCACCATCGTCGCGGTGCAAAGCTCGGCGCCGCCGGCCGCCCGCCGCAAGCTGGAAGACAATATGAGCGTGTCCGCGCCGGTGTTCCAGCAGGCGCTGCAGGCCTTCATCGCCAAATCGGCCAAAAAATGAAAAAGCCGCCCAAAGGCGGCTTCTCTCCATCCAGCGGATGTCAGTCAGCTAGTTTCAGGCTTTCAATGCCCGCCGCTGATGCTCCAGCAATTCGGTAATGCCGTTGCGCGCCAGCGCCAGCATCGCCGCCATCTCCTCCTCGCTGAACGGCTCGCCCTCGGCTGTGCCCTGCACTTCGACGAAGCGGCCGCTGCCGGTCATCACCACGTTCATGTCGGTTTCGCAGTCCGAGTCTTCCAGATAGTCCAGATCCAGCACTGGCAGGCCCTTGTACACGCCCACCGACACCGCCGCCACCTGATCGCGCAGCGGGTTGGCGCTCAGCTTGCCGGCGTCGATCAGCCCCTGGATCGCGTCGGCCAGCGCGACATAGGCGCCGGTGATGCTGGCGGTGCGGGTGCCGCCATCGGCCTGGATCACGTCGCAGTCAATGACGATCTGGCGCTCGCCCAGCTTGGCCAGATCCGTCACCGCGCGCAGCGAGCGGCCGATCAGGCGCTGGATCTCCTGGGTGCGGCCGGATTGCTTGCCGGCGGCGGACTCGCGGCGCATCCGGCTGCCGGTGGAGCGCGGCAGCATGCCGTACTCGGCGGTCACCCAGCCCTGTCCCTTGCCCTTGAGAAAAGACGGCACCGTTTCCTCGACGCTGGCGGTGCAGATCACCTTGGTATCGCCGAACTCCACCAGCACCGAACCTTCGGCATGCTTGGTGTAGGAGCGGGTCAGACGCACGACGCGCATCGCGTCGGCACTACGTTCGGAAGGTCGCATGTTGGCCTTTGGAAGAAGAAATATCGGTGGCGATTATAACAGCCGCGCGCGCTCAGCTGTCCTTGCCCACCTGGCTGGCCAGTATTTCCTGATGCATGGTCGCCAAATTGGACTCCAGGATCAGCCTGCCGGCCTTCTGCGGCGGCGTCTTTTCCGTGTCCAAAATGTCGTCGCGCTCGCCCAGCGCCAAGTCGTCCTCCAGCAACGTCACCGCCACCGCCGACAAATTGTCGCCGCCATTGCCTGCGCGGCGCTCGGCCACATTGATCAACGCCGGCATAACCTGGTTGACGCTGCGGCCGGCGAACACCTTTTCCAGCTCGGCGTCCTGCACCTGCGACCAAAGGCCATCGGTGCAGAGCATGATGGAACAACCCGGGCCGATTTCCTGCCGCTCTCCGATGTCGATGTCCGGCTCGCCCGATGCCCCCAGGCAGTTGTAGATCTTGTTGCGCTCGGGATGGGTCTTGGCAGCCTCCTCGGTCAGCAGTCCCTGGTCGATCAGCCGCTGAACCTGGGAATGGTCTCGCGAGCGCAGGCGCAGCCCTCCGCCGTCCAGCAGATACAGCCGGGAGTCGCCCACATGGCACCAATACAGATAGCCATGCTGCAAAATAGCCACCACCACCGTGGTGCTGGGCACGTCGGGCAGCCGGTGGTCGGTCGCGTACTCCAGAATCACCTGGTGCACCGAGCTGATGGCGTTCACCAGGAAACGGTTGGGATGGCTGAGCGTCGGCGCCGCCTGCTGGTAGAACAACTCGCACAGCAGATCCACCGTGATCTGCGCGGCGACTTCGCCGCGCATGTGCCCGCCCATGCCGTCGGCCATCACCAGCATTACCGTTTCCTGAGAATGCGCGATGGCCAGCCGGTCCTGATTGTAGCTGCGCCCCCCCACCCGGCTTTCCTGAAAAATAGAAAGCTTCATTCCTGTCCCTCTTTATGCCGGCCGCCGGCCAGGCCTTTTATCCAACCCACCAGACGATTGCCCTCTCCCGCTGACAGGCGCTCCGGTTGGCTGTACTCCGTCTGCTGCAGTATCTTCTGAATCTCCAGCACCGATGCCGGCCGCAGATTCGGCTCCAGGGTCAGGCAACGGTCGCACAAGGTGGTCAGTTCGCGTGAATACTGGCAACGGAAAGCCTGGCTGGCCGGCACCAGCAAATCCTGTTCTCGCCGCTCTCTGGCGGCCTGCGGCGTCTCGCCTCCCATGCAGACGTACAGGCAGGCGCCTATCCCGTAAATATCGGTCCATGGCCCCAGCGGCTGGTCTTTCTCGTACTGCTCCGGCGCAGCGAAGCCCGGCGTGTACATCGCGGCGAAGTGCTTGTCCTTGCGCGACAGCGTCTGCCGCGAGGCGCCGAAATCCAGCAGCAAGGGCACGCCGCTGCGCCGCAGGTAGATATTGGCCGGCTTGATGTCCAGATGCAGCAGCCGCTGGCTATGCACCTCGCGCAATCCTGACAACAGCGCGGCGAACCACTTGCGGATCAGCCTCTCCTCCATCCGCCCGCCAACCAGCTCCAGCTCCCGCCCGAGCGAGCGGCCATCGGCATACTCCATCACCATGTAGACCGTCTGGTTCGCCCGGAAGAAGTTGCTCACCCTCACCACCGCCGGGTGGGATATGCCCGACAGCACCCGGCCCTCCTCAAAAAAGCATTTCAGCCCCAAGTTGAAGGCGTCGCGATCCAGTTCGTGCGGCACCGTTATCGTGCAATCCTGCTTGCGCTCCGCCAGATTGCGGGGCAGATATTCCTTGATGGCGAACTTGCGATCGTCATCATCCAAGGCCAGGTAAACAACGCTGAAGCCACCCACCGACAGTTGGCGCACAATCGTGTACTCGGCGAGCCGATAGCCTGCCGGAAGCGGAGTCTGCTTGCTGGATTGAGTCATCGAATGGCAGTTGTTATAGTGTCCACTGGCCCTGAATTGAGCTTAGCAAAGCAATTCGGGCCCAGCATTCGAAAATACCGATACAGGAGCTCCGCATGATATTGAGCATGACTGGCTTTGCCGCCGCCACCCGGGAATTCCCTGGCGGGATGTTGAGCCTGGAAATCCGCGCCGTCAATCATCGCTACCTGGACATCCAGATGCGCCTGCCGGAGGAACTGCGGATCATCGAACCGCAGCTGCGCGAGCAGATTGCCGCCCGCGTCACCCGCGGCAAGCTGGAGTGCCGCGTCGGCCTCAATCAGGTGGACAGCGCCGCGCCGACGCTGGAATTGAACCAGGCCTTCCTGAGCCGCCTGCTGGAAGTCTCGCGCGAGGTGCAAAAGCAGAACGGCGAAAGCAAAGGCCTGTCGGTCGGCGAACTGATGCGCTGGCCTGGCGTGCTGAAAAGCAACGAACTGGCGCCGGAGGTGCTGCACCAGCTGTGCCTGGATGCGCTGCAGACCGCGCTGGCAGACTTCAACGCCTCGCGCGGCCGCGAGGGCGAGAAGCTGAAGGCGGTGCTGATCGAGCGCATCGAGGCGATGGACGCCATCGTCGCCGCCATCAAGCCCAAGCTGCCGCAAATCCTGGAGAACTACATGGCCAAGCTGTCCGGCCGCCTGCAGGAAGCACTGGGCAGCGTGGATGAAGACAGGCTGAAACAGGAATTCGCGCTGTTCGCGCAAAAGATAGACGTGGACGAGGAGCTGTCGCGCCTGACCACCCATCTTTCCGAAGTGCGCCGTATCCTCAAGTCTGGCGGCCAGTCCGGCAAGCGGCTGGATTTCCTGATGCAGGAACTGAACCGCGAGGCCAACACGCTAGGCTCCAAGTCGGTGTCCACCGACACTACCCAGGCCTCGGTAGAGCTGAAGGTGCTGATAGAGCAGATGCGCGAGCAGATCCAAAACATCGAGTAAGATTTCACGGCGCGTCACCACGTGTCAAAAAATCCACAAAGCCCTGTTCCGCAGGGCTTTTTTCATGTCACCACGTATCACCCCACTCCAGCAAAGCGCATAATTATCGTGTACATACAGGTGTACATACGGGCCTTTCCAGCCAGTTGAGTATGTACACGGCCCTATTCGCTGTTCAAATTTTTGAGGATTGAACAGCCACGCGGGGTTCTCCGGCCTACTCAGTGTTTGAGGTGCGCGACATGGCCAAGCTGACCGACATGCAAATCCGGGCCTGGATCAAGGCCGGTGAACACTTCGAAGCCCGCGCCGATGGCGATGGCCTCTATCTCTGCTTCCCCTCGCGCTACTCCGTCCCGTTCTGGCGCTTCCGTTACAAGTTCTCTGGCAAGGCTCGCGCCGTGGTGATTGGCTCGTACAGCGAACTATCTCTGGCCAAAGCCCGAGAAACCGCCAGAGAGATGGCCGCCCGCGTGGCGCTGGGCTACGACGTGGCCGGCGAGAAGCAGGAACGCAAGGCCGCGGCGCTGGCCAAGATCGAGGAAGAGAAGAACGCCGTCACCATGCTGGTGTTGGCCAACGAGTACTACGAGCGGATGATCCTGGGCCGCTGGAAGCACCCGGACATCGTGCGGCGCCGGATCGACAAGGACATCGGCCCGATGCTGGGCAAGATGAAGGTGGAGGACATCAAGCCCCGCCACATTGACGACATGCTGCAGAGCATCGTCAAACGCGGTGCGCCCACCATCGCCAACGACGTGCTGCGCTGGACCCGCCGCATGTTCGACTACGCCATCAAACGCCACATCATCGAAATCAACCCGGCCAGCGCCTTTGACATTGGCGACGCCGGCGGCAAGGAAGAAGCCCGCGACCGGGCCTTGAGCCGCGACGAGCTGGCCAAGCTGTTTGCAGCCATGAAGCTGGCCAAGGGGTTCAGCGTGGAGAATGACCTCTCCATCCGCCTGCTGTTGCTGCTGTGCGTCCGCAAGATGGAGCTGTGCGCCGCCCGCAAGGAAGAGTTTGATTTAGACGCTGGTGTCTGGCACCTGCCAGGCGAGCGCAGCAAGACCGGCAAGCCTATCGACATCCCCCTGCCCGCCCTGGCGGTGGAATGGCTGCAGCAGCTGTTCGACCTGGCCGGCCCCAGCGACTGGCTACTGCCGGCCCGCAAGATGCAGCACCGCATGGTGCCGCACATCCACGAGGGCACCATCGGCACCGCGCTGGGCAAGGTCAAGCCGCACATGCCGGACGTGGCGGACTTCACCATCCACGATCTACGCCGCACCGCGCGCACCCACCTGGCGGAATTGGGCGTCGACCCGGTGGTGGCCGAGCGCTGCCTCAATCACAAGATCAAGGGCGTGGAAGGCATCTACAACCGCCACGACTACTTCAACGAGCGCCGCGACGCCCTGAACAAGTGGGCCGGGCTGCTCAATGCCCTGGACAAGGGCGAGGCGTACAACGTGACGCCGATTACCAAGGGCAGGAAGAAGACGGCCTAACACCAGCTTTGCCGCGCCTAGATCGGCCAATCGAAAAGCGGGAAACCC
>NZ_JZJL01000094.1 GCF_000971335.1 Chromobacterium vaccinii | reverse complement strand
GGCAGCAGCAGGGCCGGCTCGGCGTCGGCCGCGCGGCGCCAGCCGTCCAGCAGCGATTGGACCGCGTCGCCCCGGCCCAGCCGGCCGGCATGCCAGCCGCCCAGCCTGGCGTAGACGCGCGCGCCGCGCGCCGCCGCGTGCTCCGCGTCTTCCAGCACCAGCATGCACGCGCCCTCGGACGGGATCAGCCCGCCGCCCCGTTCGCCGAAGAAGGCCGGCCTGCCGGCCAGCGCGGCGTCGCCGTAATAATCGCGGCAGAAACGCAAGGCGAAGCGCGACAACGCCTCCACGCCGCCCGCCAGCGCGACCCGGGCTCGCCCTGAGCGGATCAGGCCGGCGGCGCGCGCCACCGCCTGCAGCGAAGCCAGCGGCCCCGAAGCCAGCACCGAGCTGGGGCCGCGCAGGCCGAAGCGGATCGCCATCTGGCCGCAGGCGATATTGCGCGCCACCAGCGGGAATTCGGCCGGATTGATCCGTTCCGGCCGCCCCTGCAGCAGCGGCAGCGAAAACTTGTGCACCGAGGTCTGCTCGGAGCGCGCGGTGCCCAACAGCGTCGCGCAGTCTTCCGGCGCCTCGCCGTCGCCGTAGCCCGCGTCCTCCAGCGCCGATCCGGCGGCGAAGCTGGCCAGCATCATCGGCTTGTCCATCAGCCGCAGCGCGCGCTCGTTGAAATAGCGGGTGCGCGGATAATCGCCGACGCTGGCGATCAGGGACTCGGCGTGCGGCGGCGACGCCGCCTCCGGCCAGGCGGAGAACACGAAGCGGCCGTCGAACGCGCCATCCAGCCCCACGCCATGCGGACCGACCACGCCGATGCCGGTAATCGCCACTTCACGCATGTCCATCCCCCCGGTAATGGCCGAACACGATGCAGGAGCAGGCGCCGCCGAAGCCGAACGATTGCGACAGCGCCCGCCGCAGCGCAGCCGGCCTGGCCTCGGCCCCGACCAGGCGGCTGCGCAGCTCCGCCTCGTCGCCGCGGGTGTGCAGCGTCGGCGGAATCAAACCGCTTTCCAGCGCCAATACCGTGGCGGCCGCTTCCAGCGCGCCGGCCGCGCCCATGCAATGTCCGATCGAGGCCTTGTTGGAGCTGATGTGAAGCCGCTCGGCGGCGTCGCCGAACACCAGATTGATCGCGCGGATCTCGGACGCGTCATTGTGGCGGGTGCCGGTGCCGTGGCAATTGATGTAGTCGATGTCCGCCGGCGCGAGGCCGGCGTCGTCCAGCGCGCGGCGTATCGCCAGCGCCTCGCCGGCGCCGTCTTCCGAGGTGGCGGTCAGGTGGTGGCCGGTGTTGGACAGGCCGTAGCCCAGGATCTCGGCATGGATGCGCGCGCCGCGCGCGCGGGCCGACTCCAGCGTTTCCAGGTGGAACAGGCCGGCGCCCTCGCCGATGAAGAAGCCATCGCGCTCGCTGTCGAACGGCCTGGGTTCGCCCGTGGTGATCGAATACAGGCCGTTGAAGGCCGCGTGTATCATCTCCGCCAGCACGTCGCCGCCGCCGGACAGGCAGCGGTCGCACTCGCCGCCGCGTATCAGGTCGAAGGCGTAGCCCAGCGCGTCGGTGGTGGACGAGCAAGCGGTGGACACCAGCGACGATGGTCCGGTCAGATTGTGCCGCCGCGCCAGGAAGTCCAGCTGGTAATGGGCCGGTATCGTTTCCGCCGCCACCGGCGACGGCCGCCCCGCCTCGTAGGCGGCGCCGTATTCGCGCATATTGCGCATGCCGGCGCACAGCGTGCCCAGCACGCAGCCGACGCGGTCGGCGTCATCGAATACCGGCCCCAGGCCGGCGTCCCGCAACGCCTCGGCGGCGGCCAGCTCCAGAAAGTAGGCGCTGTCCTCGCCCGGGTCGCCGCAGCGCGCGCGCGCGCCGGCATCCTCCAGCAATTCCGCCGGCGCCTCGCCGCCCTGAGCGCTGCGGTAAACCGAGGCGTCGAAGCCTTGTATCGGCCGCCGCGCGCTCTCGGCGCCCGCCAGCGCCTGCCAGAAGCGCTGCAAACCTGCGCCGTAAGGCGACACCACGCCGATGCCGGTGATCACCACTCTTCGCTTGTCCATGCCCCCTCCCGCCGCCGCGCTAGCGCCGCACGCCGGCTATCGTCAATTCCACGGTCAGCACCTTGTCCCCGCCCACCTCGCCCAGCCCGCTGACCGCGTACATCGCGCTGCCCGGCGTCGGCTTCACCTCCAGCGCGTAATCCACCCGCTCGTCCGGCCGGACGAAACGATGGAAATAGGACTTGCGCACCCCGGCCAGCACGCCCAGCGTTTCCGGCGTCCAGCCTTCCGCGCCGCAGCGTATCGCCACCCCGGCCAGCTGCGCGGCCGCTTCCAGCAGGTAGACGCCGGGCACGATGGGCTCACCCGGAAAGTGCCCGCGCAGGTGGGGATGATCGGCCCGCCAGCTGGCGCCGCCGCTGGCCTTCCAGCCATCCACCTCGGCGTCGCTGAGGAAAAAGGCGTCGCCGGCGTGCGGCAGCAGCGCCGCCAGCTCCTCGCCGGAGAATTGCCGCGCCGCCACGGCTACAGGTCCTCCTCGACATCGAAGGCCGTCACCGCTTCCAGATCCAGCTCGATGAAGCGGCGGGCCGCGCCATCGCCGAAGGCGTCCAGCACGTAGCGCGCCAGCGTGCGTATGCTGTTGACCACCTTGGGGTTGAAGTTCTCGGGAATCACCGCGTCCAGCAACTCGTGCAGCGTGGCGATGGCATCGAAGGCCTCGATGGAGTCCAGGCCGATCTGGTTGATCAGGTCGGCGTCGGCCGGCAGCGGCTGGTCTTCGTCCAGCTTCAGCAGCCGGACCAGGAAGTCGCGCAGCTTGTCCTCCAGCGCGGCCTCGAGCGCGACGGTGGCGTCGTTCATTGCAGTCTCCTCCGTTGGTAATCAGGCGGCGTGGCCGCGTATCGCGTGGAAAAAGCCCGGGTAGCGGTCGTTGACCGCGCCGAAGCCGTGCTGGCGGTACCAGCCGCGGACCTCGGGCCTGCCGTGGCGGAACTGGTGCGGCGGCATCACGTTGTCGAAGGACAGGAACACCGAGCTGCGGTACAGCTCGCCCAGCGTCGGCCGGTCCGGATAGATGGGAAAGCGGTCCTTGTTCACCCGGTACTGGGCTTTGAGGAAGCGCAGCACCAGCGGGAAGAAGACGGCGATATAGGCGTGGCACAGCGCGATCGTCATCCAGTGCGGCAGCCGGTGACCCAGCTTGAGGAAATGGCTGTCGCGCTGGCGGTACAGCCCGGCCCAGAAGCTGTCCTCCTCCGGCAGCGGATACAGCCAGGTCATGAAGTCGCCGCCCGGCGCCACCAGCGCGCCGATCGCGCGGAAGGCGCGCAGCGTGTCCGGCGTGTGGTGCAGCACGCCTATGCTCATCGCGAACTGCAGGCTGTGATTGGCGAACGGCGGGAACCAGACGTTGGCCTGGACGAAATGCAGATTGGGCAGATCGCGGTTTTCCCAGGCGGCGCGGGCGATGGCGTTGGACTGATCTATCGCCACCACCTGGTGCTGCGGAAAACGCCGCGCCAGCTCGCGCGCCTTCTCGCCGCTGCCGCAGCCGGCGTCCAGCAGCCAGGCTCCGGACGCGCGCGCGGACAGGCCGGGCGTGAACTCGCCGACGAACCAGTCCATGAACTTGCCTATCTCGTAGCCGTACACCACCGCGCGGCGCTCGGCGCGGCCGGTTTGCCGCTTGTTCCACTGGTAGGTGAAGCCGCTGCGGGTCCTGGCCACCAGGCCGTCCTGCAACAAGAGGCGCGGCACGCCCTGCACCACCGGGTAATGGCGGCGGCAGCCGACGCAGCTGAGTTCGCCGTCCTCGAACTCTCCCTCCTGCTCCCCGCTTCCGGCCACATGCAGTTCGCCGCGGCAATGGGGACAGCGGAGTATGGCCAGCAATTCGCGTTTCATCGTTGTCTGCTCCAGCTAGGTTTGTGATCAGGCCGGCTGCCGCTCGAACGCGCCGCCTCTCGCGCGCTGGCTGAAACGGGCGTCCAGCGCGTAGCGGGTGCTCAGCCGCAGCGCGGCCTCGACATCCGGCAACGCGATGCCGGCGGCGGCCAGCTCCGCCTGCGTGGCCGCGCAATCGAAATCGCGCTCCTCGGCCAGGTAGGCGCGGTAGGTGCGCAACAGCAGCTTCAGCGGGCTCAAGTGGAAACGGCGCAGCTCTTCCGGCGATGCCATCGCCTCCAGATCCTCCGGGCGGAACATCCTCGGCCTGGCCGGCGCCCTGCCATTGCCATCCGGCCGGCGCTCGGCCAGCTCCTGGTACATCAGACCGAAGATGCGCTCGAAATCCGGACTGTTGGCCAGACCGGCGGTCAGGTGATAGCAGCGCCCGACGGCATGGGCGGACGCGTCCAGGTGCAGCATCGCCTCGCACACGTAATCCGCCGGCACCAGATCGGGCCGGGCCCCGGCGTTCGCCGGCAGCACCGGCATGCGGCCGCGCTCGGCCAGCTTGAGGAATTCGTAGTAACCGAAGAACTTGCGTATGCGCCCGGCGCGCGACTCGCCGATGATCTGGCTGGGCCGATAGACGGTCAGCGGCAGCCACCCGCTCGCCTGCCAGACCAATTGCTCCGCCTCGAATTTGGACTGCTCGTAGCCGTTGCAAAAAGCCTGCCCCTGGTCGAGCTCCTCCTCGCCCAGCCGCCCGCTCCGCCACCCGGACACGTAGGCGGTGGACACGTAGTTGAGCCGGAAATCGGCCGAGGCGCGCATCGCCTCTTCGGCGAACGCCAACACCGCGCGGGTGCTGTCGACATTGGCCGCGCGCGACGCGTCCAGCGGCAGGTCGAAATCCACGCTGGCCGCCAGGTGGAACACGCGGCGGGTCCGCGCCGCCAGCTCGCGCCAGGCCGGCTCGGCCAGGCCGAACCGGGGCTCAGAGACGTCGCCATGGCATAGCAACACCCTGGCCCGCTCCGCGGGCGACAGGCCGCCGTAATCCATCGCCTCGCCCAGCCTGCCGGCCGCCTGCTGCGGCGTGTCGCCGCGCACCAACGCCGCCACCTGGCAAGCCGGGTGGCGGCGCAGCAGCCTGGGCAGCAATTCCCCGCCCAAGCCGCCGGTGGCGCCGGTCAGCAACACCGTCCCCTGCAATCCCCGATCCTTTAAATTCATTTGTCATTTCCTTTGCGCGGCCGCGGGCGATGCCCGCCATTGCGGGCCCATACCGTTCAGCGATTGCGGTGGATCACGTAGTCGACGAAGGCGGAGAAGCGTTCGCGGTCGACCGGATTGAGGAAATCCATGCCGGCGACAATGGCCTGGGTGCTGTCGATATAGCCCTGGGCGATGTCGCGCGCGGCGTCGAAAGCGCCGGAGCCCGCCATCAGCGCCACCGCCTCGGCCAGCGTCTGCGGATCGGCGGTGCGGCTCTGCAGGATTTCGACCAGCCTGGCCCGCTCGGTAGAGCCCAGCCGCTCCAGCGCCAGCAGCACCTGCAGATTGATCTTGCCCTGGGTGATGTCCTCGGCCAGCGCCTTGCCCCACTTGTCGTCGCCCGGCTGCACATTGAGGATGTCGTCGATGATCTGGAAGGCGATGCCCAGCTCCTCTCCCAGCGCGGCGAACTGCGCGGTCTGCTGCGGCGACGCGCCGGCGGCGATCGCCCCCAGCTTCAGCGGCAACCTGTAGGTATAGGAGGTCGAACGGTGCACCACCGACTGCAGATACTGCGCCGGCGTGCCGTCCAGCCGCCCCATCCACGGCCAGGTGGTGTCTATCGTGGTGCCCACGCCGGTCACCCAGTGCTCCCAGGCGATCTCGTCGGCCAGCCGTTGCGCCTGCTCCGGCTCCAGGCCGGAATCGTCGGCGGCCAGCAGCTGGAAGCAGGCGTTCAGCCAGGCGGAGCCGGCGGCCCCGGCGACGCGGACCCCGACCTGGCGATGCGCGGTCGGCCCGCCGCGGCGCAGCGGCGAATCGTCGGCGACGTCGTCCAGCACCAGCGAGGCGGCATGGATGATCTCGGCGATCGCCACCACCACCGGCGTCCGCCGCGGATCGCGCTCGAAAGCCTGCATCACGCTGCACACCAGGAAGGGGCGCAGCATCTTGCCCATCCGGTTGTGGTAGGAACGGTAGGGGTCGAGCCAAGCATCCTTCACCGCCTGCAGCATGGGTTCGGACAGCCGCGCGCCCAGCGCGGCCTCCAGATAGTTTCGGCTCGCCAGCCGGTCTATCGTCGCCAGCACCGTTTCGCGGCACCACGGATACCAGCGGCGGTACTGCTCCGCCAGCGTCGGCGCCATGTCGGCCAGGAAGTCGTCGCTGTATTGCGCGCTGTCGCTCATCACTGCCTCCCTTCCGAAACCGGCGCGTCCAGCGCCGCGAGAAAACCGGCCATCGCCGCTCCGACATCCGGCCCCAGCCGGCGCGCGCCGTCCAGCGCGGACGACTGCAGCCGGTCGGCGCTGGCCAGCAGCGCCGCGCGGTCGTACTCCGCGCGCCAGCGGACTTCCGCTTCCGCCACCCGGCGGCCGTTCAACGGCAGCGAACGGGCCTGGCCGTCGGCCAGGGCCCGCAGCCGCAGCGATACGCCCAGTTCCGTCCCCGCCTGGCGCAGC
>NZ_JZJL01000093.1 GCF_000971335.1 Chromobacterium vaccinii | reverse complement strand
CACCATCACCTCGGCCAAGCAGAGGATCCATTTCAACGGCAAACAGGAAATCCTGCTCACCAGCGGCGGTGCTTATGTGCGGATCAAGGATGGCAAGATTGAGTTGCATGCGCCGGGCACGGTCAGCTTCAAGGGGGCTAGCCATGATTGGAGCGGCGGGACGAGCTTGGGGCAAATGTTTAACTCTATGCCAGATGCCAAGTTTGATAACAAATATCAAATTCTTGACGAGCATACTGGCCAGCCATTGGCCAACCAGAAGTACAAAATCATCCGTGAGTCAGGAGAGAAGGAACTGGGCATTACTGATAGCCAAGGCTTTACTCATGTTATTAAAAACCCTGATGCAGCAGAGAAACTACAGTTGCATTTAGTTACGTCAAAAAAGAAGAACTGAAAACGCGACACTGGCATCAGCAAGCATGGGAGGAATGAAGTAATGGGCGCCGCTACTGACACAGGACAGTGCTTGTATGAAGACTCTCTCAAGTCTTCTAATTCTGGCAAGCCTAATGTAACAATTATCAATGTGCCGCGTAAGATAATCTTGCTAACGCCGTTGGATGATGGTTCCAAGAATGATGGAACCGGAGAAAATTTTCAGAAAGCAATGATTTATGGCAACAAGTATGAGTTTGCCGTGGTGCTTATGAATGGCTGCGCTCCTGCTAGTGGTGATGATTATTGTTGGGCTGTTGAATATCGCAGCCCAGACACATCTGAATCCAAGATGGTGAGGAAGGAGCTTGGGAATTTAGGTAGTAAGGCGAAAATTCAGATTGATGATCCTGATTTTTGTGGCTGTGAATTAAAAATCAAAGTATATCTTGATAATCCAGAGCAGGGCTGTGAGCTGGTTCAGTTTGTGCATAATCGTTTCCGCTGGTTTGATGCGAAGCGCGTACAGACGCAGGTCCAAGAACGGATGAGGGAACCATGGCGCATCGACCAGGGTAGTAGCAGTTTGTGTGGGATGGCTGCGCTGTATTATGTGACGATTAAGCGAAGTCCTGATCGTTATAGAAAAATCGCGCATGAACTACATCGGACTGGATTATGCAAGATTGACGATTTTACTATTGAGCCCTCTGATTCGATGTATGAGATCAAGCCGAAGGATGGTGATTATCAACACATGCACATGTGGGAGGCCGACTGGATTGTGCTTGCTGGTACAAGAAGCTCTGAAAGCAATCTAGGCTACCATGGTATTGAAACGGGAAATTGGGATCAGTTTACTGCAATTAATTGGCCAGGAATGATGGCAGACTTGGTTAGGAAAATTGCAGGCTATGGAAGTGTTGAGTCAGTGGATATCGGCCTATTGCACCCAGTAGCCAAAAAATTGTTTTCATATGCGGGCGAGGATGTTTCAGATGCGCTCGCTGAGTTGAGGAAAATAGACTCTCATAAAGCCAGGGGTCATCAAATTCTTTTGATGATTGATGCTAATATGATTGGCAATCAACCTAATTATAGTGTTGGTGATATTAAAAACTCTCATTGGGTTGTGTATGAGGGGGGGCTGTTGGATGGTAAAGATCAGGTTAGCTTTAAAGTATATACTTGGGGCTTTGATCCTGAGTCCATACGGAAATACGATTTACGTGGGATGTTAGGCGCTCCAGATCCAAGTACGGTGATGACTCCTAATGGTATTTCAAGCAGCGCATTCGAGAGCAATTACTATGGATATATTGAGGCTTTTTAAGATCCCATTCATCTCGTTGGGGTGTTTGTTGCTATCCAGTTGCGCTATGGCAGAAGAGTGCGCGAATTTGGTTAATAGTTTTACCATTTCTAACTGGAAGGGCAAGCCGCCGCGAAGTGCGATTTTGTATAGATACCAGGCTAATGGAGAGTTTTCTAATCCGATACAAGTAAGCAGGGATGGATATCAAGCAAATATTTGGTGGCCTAAAGAAAATAAAACGCCGACATTGATTATGAAATTCTCAGACTATGGTACGAAGAGCTTGCCTGTTGGTGCGGATTATACGTTGATCTTGGATGATATGTATCAATTTAAGATCCATAGCCTGGAAAGAACCAGGGTGTCATTGGGTTGTCAGCTTGGTGGTGGTAAGGTCAATAGCTGTAGCACAATATTTGGTGGTGCAGGAATTGCATTTGAGCGTGAATGTGCAGAAATTATTAAATAGCTTTTTCATAAATTTTCCGTATTTTAATATGAGAGTTTGAATTATTAAATAAATTTCCAGCATGGCTAAGACTGGAGGTGGTACTTAGTCAGTTTTTTGCTGCGTAGTTCAGCGTGCTGGTGATTTTTGGGTATGACTTGCCTACGAATTTGAAATGAGGCGTTGAGTAATAGATACAGTTTATTCAATGCTAATTACTACCATAAATAATTCTCAGCCCCGCTATGCGGGTTTGCCATGTGACGCATGCTTGAATCTCTACTTCCTTACTACGAACGCGAACTCGGCCACCTGCGGGAGCTGTCGGGCGAGTTCGCGCGCCGCTATCCCAAGATCGCCGGCCGGCTGCAGATGGAAGGCGACCAGTGCGCCGACCCGCACACCGAACGGCTGATCGAAGCGTTCGCGCTGCTGGCGTCGCGCATCCACAAGAAGCTGGACGACGATTATCCGGAAGTGGCGGAAAGCTTCCTGGACGTGCTGTACCCACACTATCTGCAGCCGATTCCGTCGGCCACCATCGTCCAGTTCGAGTGCGATCCGGCGCGGCCGGAGATCGCCAAGCGCTACCGCGTGGAGCGCGGCCAGCCGGTGCACGCGCCGGCTATCAACGGCGTGGTGTGCAAGTTCCGCAGCGCCTACCCGGTGGACCTGTATCCGCTGTCGCTGAGCAATGCCAAGCTGGAGCTGACCAGCGGCTCGCCCTATCTGCGCCAGCTGGCGCCGGACGCGGCGGCGCTGTTGACGATGGAGTTCCAGACCCACGGCGGCCTGGCCTTGAACAGCATAGGCTTGAGCTCGCTGCGCTTCTTCCTGGACGGCGAGCCGGCGCTGATGCACCTGCTGTACGAGCTGTTGTTGTCCCAGGTGCTGCGCATCCGCGTCGGCGACGGCAGCGAGGACCCGTCGCGCAGCGCGGTGCTGCCGGCCTCGGCCATCCGTCCGGTGGGTTTTGGCCGCGACGAGGGCATGCTGGAGTACGACGAGCGCTCGTTCATGGGCTATCGGCTGCTGACCGAGTATTTCTGCTATCCGGACAAATTCCTGTTCGTCGACATCGCCGAGCTGGACAAGGTGGCTGCGCGGCTGGGTGGCGGCAAACTGGTGTTGCAACTGGTGCTGGGCGACTACCCGGACAGCGAACGCCATCACCGCCTGTTGACCCAGCTGCAGGCGCATCATCTGAAGCTGGGCTGCGCGCCCATCGTCAACCTGTTCAACCAGCCCGGCGAGCCGATCCGCGTCAGCCATCAGAAGGCCGGCTACGCGGTGCTGGCAGATGGCCGCAAGCAGCAGGCCTACGAGGTGATCCAGATCCGCCGCGTGGTGCGGGTGGAGAAGTCCGGCGAGGGCGAAAGCAGCGAGGAAGTGCCGCCGTTCTACGCGACGCGCCACGGCAGCGAGCGCCAGACGCCGCGATTCTACTGGCACGCCAGCCGCGAAGGCTCGCCGCGCGCCGGCGACAAGGGCACCGACCTGGAATTGCACCTGGTGGACCTGCAGTTCAACGCGGTGCGGCCGGCGGCCGAGGTGCTGAGCCTGGACTTGCTGTGCAGCAACCGCGACCTGCCGGAGCAGATTCCCTTCGGCGGCAGCCAGGCGGCGCAGCGCACCGATTTCAGCCTGCCCGGCCATTCGGTGGTGAAGCGGGTGCGTTTGCTGCGCAAGCCGTCGGCCACCCAGCGCAGCCCCTTGGGCCGCGCGGTGCAGTGGCGGCTGATCTCGCATCTGTCGTTGAACTACATGTCCATCGTCGATTCCGGCGTGGCGGCGCTGCAGGAGATGCTGGCGCTGTACAACCTCACCGGCTCGCCGGTCAATGTGCGCCAGATCCAGGGCGTGGTGGGCATAGACAGCAAGCCGGCGGTGACCCGCGTCACCGGCCGCGATTTCGCCGGCTTCGTCCGCGGCAGCGAAATCAGGCTGAAACTGGACGCCGATTATTATGTCGGCGGCAGCGTTTACCTTTTCGCCTCGGTGCTGGAGCGCTTCTTCGCGCTGTATTGCGCGCCCAACAGCTTCACCCGGCTGCAGGTGGAAACCGCGCAGCAGAACCAGGAAGTGGCGGTGTGGCCGGCGCGGGCCGGCGAGGCCTTGGTGATTTGAGGTGGCCATGGAGTGGATGGTGGTTTCCGCGCTGATGCCTAGCGTGCTGCAACTGTTTTATTACTCCTTTTTCCATGGACGCATGGAAAAAGAGAAGCAAAGCCGGCGGAATTGGATGGTTTGTGCGGGTTTGCCGTTGGCATTTATCATGAGCTGCATCCTGTATTTTTTCAGCGGATCCTTGGCGGAGACGGCCATGGTTTCGCTTAGTCTCGTAGCGGGAGGCGTTTTGGGTTTGATCACCGGGCTGTTCTTCGGCTCATGGGCAATCAGGGGCAGGATGGAGGATGCGAATGAGCGGCGCTGACGTGGCGGTGACGCCGTCGCGCCGGCCGCGCGACCTGCATCGCGAGCTCGCGGCCGACGCCAGCCAGTTCGGCTTCTTCCAGGCGGCGCGCATACTCGGCCTGTCCGGCGCGCGCCGGCCGGGCGCGCGGCGCGGGCGTTTGCCGGAACGGCTGCGCTTTCGCACGCTGGCGTCTTTGTCCTTTCCCGCCAGCGAGCTGACCGGCTACAAGCCGGCGGCGGAAGAGAGCGACGCGGCGGATGAGATGACGATCAGCTTCCTCGGCCTGACCGGGCCGAGCGGCGCGCTGCCCACCGCCTACACCGAGCTGCTGCTGGAGCGCCGCTTGCGCCACCGCGACGACACCATGCACGCCTTCTTCGACTTGTTCAGCCACCGGACCGCGTCGATGTTCTTCGACGCCTGGTGCAAGTATCGCAGCTGGATCAACGTCGAGGCCGGCGAGCGCGATGGCTTTACCCGCAATCTGCTGGATCTGGGCGGCGTCGGCCTGTCCCAGCTGCGCCAGCAGATGGGGCCGGGCGCGGAGCTGGACGAGCGGATGTTCGTCTATTACGCCGGCCTGCTCAGCCAGAAGCCGCTGTCGGCGCAGTCGCTGTTGACGCTGGTGGAAGGGTTCTTCGGCGTCGACGCCAGCCTGGAGCAGTTCGCCGGCCAGTGGCTGCAGGTGCCGGAGGGCGAACAGAGCCAGCTGGGCATGGATGGCTGCGAGCTGGGGCTGTCGGCCTTCGCCGGCGAGCGCATCTGGGACCGCCAGACCAAACTCAAGCTGCGACTTGGGCCGCTGCGCCGCGAGCAGTTCAACGCGCTGCAGCCGCACGCCGCCGGCGCGCAGGCGCTGCGCGCGCTGATGAAGTTCGCGCTGGGCCATGGCCTGGCCGCCGAGGTGTGCCTGGTACTGGACGAGCGCGATGTCCAGCCGGCGGCGCTGGGCTCGGCCACGCTGAGTCTGGGCGGCGACAGCTGGATGGGCAGGCCGTCCGGCCATCCGGACGATATGCGTTACACGCTGTTGGACTGAAACGGGAAACGGAAGCCATGGGCATACTCAAGCGATTGATGGGCCGCGGGAAAACCGCTCAGCTCAGCGTGAGCGGCGGAGACGCGCCGCCGGAACTCGCCGCGGCGGTTGAAGCCCTGCAGGGCGAGGATTGGCCCCAGGCGCTGCGGCTGGCGCAGCCGCATCTGGAGGCGAAGTCCGCCAGCCTGCGCGCCGACGCCTACCGTCTGTGCGCGCTGGCCACCAGCCGCCAGGGGCAGTGGCGCACGGCTTTCTCCTGCTGGCAGAAGCTGTTCGAGCTGGAGCCGTCCGCCCACAACGCCTTGCAACTGGCCAGCGCGTCGGTGATGGCCGGCGAGGTGGAGCGGGGCAAGGCCTGGCTGATGAAGTTCGACGAGATCAACCGCGTCCGCCGCGAGTCCTCTTGCGCCGCGGCCTACGTCAATTTCATCTCCGCGCTGACCCAGGCTGGCCACGCGCGCGAGACGCTGCCCTACCTGACCTGGCTGCGCGAGCTGTACCGCCAGCTGAAGATCACCGACGACATGTTCCTGCACCAGCGCGGGGTGCCGTTCTTCGCGGTTTTCCTGGAGAACAGCTGGCCCTTGCTGCTGCAATGCCTGAACGAGAAACAAGTCCGGGAATGGTACGGCGCGATGCTGGCCGACCTGGACGACGACGGTTGCGCGGCGCTGAGAGGCTGGCTGGGCGAGATGATGCCGGCCGCCGCCGCCAACGATGAATGATTTGAATCCACACCTTTAGAGAATGAGTGCAAGCATATGTCCGTATCGCTGAAATCCCTGATAGACCGGTTGACGCCCACTGCGCGGCAGGCCATTGAACAGGCCGCCAGCCGCGCGCTGGCCCGCACCCACTTCGAGATCGAGATCGAGCATGTGCTGCTGGCGATGTTCGACCAGGACGACAATGCCGCGCTGGCGGCGCTGCGCGCGCTGGGCGCGGACCTGTCCCGCGTCGAGCGCGAGCTGGACGCCGCGCTGGACAACTTCCGCAGCGGCAATACCCGCAACCCGGTGCTGTCGTCGTGGCTGCCCAAGTGGCTGGAGAAGGCCTGGCTGCTGGCCAGCGCCGAGCACGGCCAGGACAATGTGTCCACGCTGGACCTGCTGCTGGCGCTGTGGCAGGACGACGCGCTCAAAGGCGCGCTGCAGTCCGGCGCGCCGGCATTGGCCCGCCAGGACGCCGGCAGGCTGCAAGGCGCTTACGCGGCGCTGCGCCAGCATGGCGGCGAGACGGCTGGCGGCGCTGAGCCGGTGGCCGAGTCGGATGAGGGGGATATCCAACAGGCCGCGCCGCAGGGCAAGCGCGGCAGCCCGGCTTTGGACAAGTACA
>NZ_JZJL01000092.1 GCF_000971335.1 Chromobacterium vaccinii | reverse complement strand
ATGGATTCGGGTGTTCCAGATCGGCGCGCCGATCGGGACCGAAACGCCGGTTTCGCCGTTCTCGCAGGCATGGGCGGTGACGTCCACCGCTGCCTCGGTCGGGCCGTACAGATTGTGCAAAGGACTGCCCAGCACCTGCCGATGCAAGGCGCTCAACTCTCCGGACAAGGCCTCGCCGCTGCACAGCACCCGTCTCAGGCTCAGGCATTGGCGGCTGCCGGCTTCGCGCAGGAACACCTCCAGCATCGACGGAACGAAATGCACGGTGGTCACGCGCTCGCGCTGGATGAGCGCCGCCAAGTAGGCCGGATCGCGATGTCCGTCCGGAACCGCCAGTACCAGCCTGGCGCCCTCCAGCAGCGGCCAGAAGAACTCCCACACCGAAACATCGAAGCTGAACGGCGTCTTTTGCAAGACGGTATCGCTGGCGTCCAGCCGGTAAGCCGATTGCATCCATGCCAGCCGGTTGACGATGCCCTGATGGGTGTTGATCACGCCCTTGGGCTTGCCGGTCGAGCCAGAGGTGTAAATGACATAGGCGGCATCCTGCGGCCGCAACCGCCGCCTGCGCTCGCCCGCGGCCAGATCGCCGCTGTCCGCGCCATCCTGCGCCGACAGCAGTCCCGGCTCGTCGAGGCTCAGCAACCGGGTGCCGTCAGCCGGCGACAAGATACCGGCCATCGCGGCATTGCTCAGCAAAACCGCGGGTCTGGCATCCGCCAGCATGAAATCGAGGCGTTCGCGCGGATAATCGGCGTCCAGGGGCAGGTAGGCCGCGCCGCTCTTCACCACCGCCAGCAGCGCCACCACCAATTCGATCGACCGCGGCAGCGCCACCGCGACCACATCGTCCGGGCCTACGCCGTGAGCCAGCAACACCCGGCAAAGCTGGTTGGCGCGCGCGTTCAGCGCAGCGTAGCTCAAGGACTGTCGCTCGAAGATCAACGCCTGGGCATTCGGCGTCAGCCTTGCCTGGCGCTCGAACAGCTGGGCCAGGTCCCCATCCGGATAGGCATGGCCGGTGTCATTCCAGGACCTCAGCCATCCCGCCTGCTCGACCGGAGCCAGCTCCAGACCGGCGACGGATTGCGCCGGATCGTCGGCAAACGCCTGCAACGTCAGTTGCAGATAGCCGGCAATGCGCTGGATGTCCTCAGGCAAGTACAAATCCGGCCGGTAGCTGAACAGGAAGGAAAGGCCGGACTGCGGATTGACGATCAGCCCCAACGGATAGTGCGTGGTGCTGCCTCCGCTGACACCCGTCACCCGCGGCCCGGCTGCGGATGCGCCGCCATCGCCGAACACTGGGTAATTCTCAAAGGCGTACACGGTGTCGAACAGATCGCCCAGGCCGGCCAGCTCCTGGATTTCAGCCAGATCCAGATACTGGTGCTCCAGCAGGCCGACTTGCTCCGCTTGCAAGCGGACCAGCATGTCAGCGATGGACTCCCCCCTCGTCCAGCGCACCCGCAGCGGCACCGTATTGATGAACAGCCCCACCATGTCCTCGATGCCACCGAGCTCGGCGGGACGGCCCGCCACATTAGAGCCGAACACCACATCCTGGCTCATGGTCAGGCATGCCAACACCCGGCCCCAGGCGCCCTGGACCAGGGTATTCAGAGTGATCCCCAGCTCTGCGGCGCGGGCCGCCAGCGCTTGCGCCAGCGCTGGCGGCAAGGCGAGGCTGTAAGTTTCCTGATCGACATAGGCCGCCGGCGGCTCCGGCGACAGCAGCGTAGGCGTCTCCAATTCGGCGAGATAATGCCGCCAAGCCTGGCGATCGGCTTCATGGTCGCGCCGGCCGAGCCACACCAGGTAGTCCCGGTAAGGCGTGACGCGCGGCATCGCGCCCAGATCGCCGCCATTGCGGTACAGCGTCATCAACTCCCGCCATAACAAGGGCTCGGACCAACCATCCAGGAGGATGTGATGATTGTTCATGATCAGCTGGTGGCGGTCGGCCGCCAGCCGGATCAGGGTGAAGGACAGCAGTGGAGCGCGCCCCAAATCGAAACGCTGGCTGCGCACTTGCTCGCGTATCTGCGCCAGCATGGCCTGGCGCTCGTCGCCAGCCAGCATCGACAAATCGATGTCCTGCCATGGCAGCGCCTCCAGCTGGGAAATGATCTGCACCGGCTGGCCTTTCCCCAAATCGACAAAGCAGGCGCGCAGATTGCCGTGGCGCTGCAACAAGCCATGCGCGGCCCGCTTCATCGCCGCGGGATCGAGCTCGCCTTCCAGCTGATACGTCACTCGCTCGATATAGGGATCAACGCCGGCCGGATCGTACAGGCCGTGGAATAACAAGCCCTTTTGCAGCGGCGACAACGGAAGCACATCTTCCAGCGGGCGATACTCGGCCTCCAGCCGCTCGATTTGCGTTTGCTCCAAACCCACCAGCGGCAGATCCGACGGCGAGCGGCCGCCGGCCTCCGGCCTTGAGGCGTGCTCCGCCAGCGCGACGGCCGCCTGCCGCCACAACTGGGCCAGCTCCGCGATCTGCTCCTGATCGAACAACTCTCCGGCCCATGACCAGATGGCATGCAGTTCCGGCCCTTGCTCCCGGTCCAGCGTCTGGGCATTGAACGACAAGAGATGCGGCAAGGGCATGTCCGGATCCTGTCCGCCCTCGATGCCGGCGCAGCCCGCCGGCTGCCAGTCCTCCCCCTCCGCGGCGGTGAAACGGCCAAGGTAATTGAAACCGATCTGCGGACTGCTCAACGCGGCCAGCTCGCCGCGCGCGCCGGGATTCAGATGGCGCAGCAAGCCAAAACCCATGCCCCGGTCCGGGATGGCCCGCAACTGTTCCTTCACCGACTTGAGCAAGCGCCCCAAGCTGTCCCCGCCCTTCAGCGCTTCGTCCAGCCCGGCGCAATCCAGCGCCAGCCGCACCGGAAACAGGCTGGTGAACCAGCCGACGGTTCGGGACAAATCGATGCCAGTATCCCGCGCCTCCCGTCCATGGCCCTCCAGGTCGAACAACAACTCCGCCGGTGCCTCGGGCAGACGCCGGCGCCGCCAAACCGCAACCGCAAGCGCAAACACCGTCAACAGCACATCGTTGGCATGGGCGTGGAAACGCGCGGTCGCCTGCGTCAGCAGCGCCTGGGTCACCGCCGGCGGCAAAGCCAGGCTCAGGCTTTGCCGGGTCCGGGTGGCGTCGCGGGCGGAATCGTACGGACGCGGGCCAAGCAACGGATCTTCGGCCGCCAGCGCCCATTTCCAATGCGCCAGTTCCGCTTCGCGCTGCGACGACCGGGCCTCTTGCCCCAGATGCAGCGACCATAGCCGGAATGAGGCCCCGACCGGGTCCAGCGCGATGGCACGGTCCTGGCTCGCCGCCTGCCAGGCCTGCTGCAAATCCGGCAACAGCACGCGCCAGGAAACGCCATCCACCGCCAGGTGATGGATCACCAGCAATAAACGCCCGGCCTCGTCCCCGGCATCCAGCCATACCGCCTGCAGCAGCAAGCCGGCCTCGCAGTCCAGCCGTTCCGCCGCGGCTTCCCCTTCCCGCGCCAATAGGAGATGCCACTCCGCCTCATCCCGACCGACCGCGTCGATCCGGCGCAGGCAATCGCCGGCCCGCACCGATCCGGCAGGCGGAATCGATAGCAGCGCCTCATCGCTGGCCGCCGCGTCCAAACGCAGGCGCAAGGCATCGTGATGGTCCAGCAGCGCCTGCAGCGCGGCCAGCAGGTCATCCCGTTTGAGCCCACCGGGCGTGCGCAGCAGTTGAGATTGGTTGAAGCGCCGATACGGCGGCGCGGCCAGCATCCAGTGGATGATGGGCGTCGCCGGCAAATCGCCGCAGGCCTGATCCACCCGCTCGTTCCGGTCGGACTCGACAGGCTTAAGCTCCGCAGCCAGGTCCTCGACCCGGGGATGCCGGAATATCTGGTTCGGCGTCAGCAGCCAACCGGCTTTGCGCGCGCGGCTGGCAAGCTGGATCGAGCTGATGCTGTCGCCGCCCAAGTCAAAGAAACCATCGTCTATACCGACTTTGGACAAATCCAGTACCTGGGCGTACAGCTGGCACAACGCCCGCTCTTCCGCCGTGCGGGGCGGGCGGTAGCCCTCCGCGGCGAAGGTGGGCACCGGCAGGGCACCGCGGTCGAACTTGCCGTTCGGCGTTCTCGGCAAGGCCGCCAGCTCCACCAGCGCTGCAGGCACCATATGCTCGGGAAGGTGCTCGGCCAGCTGTCGCCGCAAACCTTGCGCATCCAGCTTCGCTTCCGTCGCCGCCACCACATACCCCACCAGCTGCCTGACGCCCGGCGCATCCTCGCGGGCGACCACAGCCGCCTGCGCCACGCCGGACAAGCGGCGCAACACAGCCTCGATTTCCGCGGGTTCGATGCGGAAACCGCGAATCTTCACTTGATGGTCGGTGCGGCCGAGATATTCGAGCCTGCCGTCCCCGCCTCGCCTCGCGAGGTCTCCGGTGCGATACATCCGTTCCCCCTCGGCGAACGGATTGGCGACGAAACGCTCGGCGCTCAGGCCCGGGCGGCGCAGATAGCCGCGCGCCAGCCCATCGCCTGCGATGTACAGCTCGCCGGGCACGCCTACCGGCACCGGCTGCAAGCCGGCATCCAGCACGTAGAGCCGGGTATTGGCATTGGGCAGGCCCATCGGCGGCGCGCCGCGGCCCGACAGCGGCAGGCTGATCGTCGCGCACACGGTCACTTCGGAAGAGCCGTAGCCGTTTACCATCAACCGGCCAGCCGACCAGCGTTCCTGCAGATGAGCCGGGCAATGCTCGCCCGCCACCATGATGCCGAGGCTATCCGGCAGCCGCTCCGAAGCCAATGCCTCCAACGCCGACGGCGGCAGCACCACATGGCTCAAACCATGCCGCCGCGCCAGCTCCGCCATCGCTCCGGCATTCAGCGCCTCGCGGGCGCTGGCCACCAGCACCAGACGCGCGCCCACCAGCAGCGACATGCAGACTTCGAACAGCGCGGCCCCGAAACTCAGCGACGCGAACTGCAGCACGCTGGATCCGGCAGACACGCCGAAACGCTCGATCTGGCTGGCGCGCAGGCTGGCAATGCCCTGATGGGTCACCGACACGCCTTTGGGCTTGCCGGTTGAGCCCGAGGTGTAGATCACGCAAACCGGGTGCTGCGGCAACAAGGGGCGCGTCCGCTCTCGCTGCGCCAACGGCCGCCCGTCCGCTCGGGCAACCATCTCCCGCCAGGCCGGCTCATCCAGCACCTGAACCCGCAAGCCTGAGAATGCCGGCAAACCGCCGACGGTATCGGATGTCGCCAGCAGCAAACGCGGCGTGGCGTCGGACAGCATATGGGCCAACCGCTCGCGCGGATACTCGGGGTCCAGCGGCAGATAGGCAGCGCCCGCCTTGACCACCCCCAGCAACGCCACCACCATGTCCAGCGAGCGCGGCACCGCCAGCGCGACGATGTCCTCCGGGCCGATGCCGGCGCCCGCCAGCGTCCTGGCCAACTGGTTGGCGCGCCGGTCCAGCTCGGCATAGCTATACTGCTCCGAGCCAAAAGCCAGCGCGACCGAGTCCGGCGAAGCCTTTGCCTGGGCTTCGAACAAACAGGCGAGCGTGCCCGCCTCCAGCGGACGGGCTGAATCGTTCCATCCGCTCACCGCCTGCCGGCGCTCGTCGTCGTCCAATAGATCCAGTTCGGCAATCAAATGCGCCGGCTGCATGGACCATCGTTCCAGCAAACGGACAAAACGCGCCACCAGCCGCTCCGCGCCGGCGCGGTCGAACAGGTCCGAAGCGAATTCCAGTTCTCCGTCCAACCCCTGCGGCCGGCCATCGCCATCCTGCCGCTCGAACAAATTGAAAGCCAGATCGAACTTGGCGGTTCCCGTTCCAAGCAGCCGCTGATCCACTGCCAAGCCTTCCAGGTGGAAGTCCGCGCTCAGATTGTTCTGCAGCACCAGCGCGACCTGAAATAGAGGATGATGCGAAGTGGAACGCGCCGGATTGATCTGCTCAACCAGCCACTCGAACGGCAAATCCTGATGGCTGTAGGCTTGCAACGCCTGTTCCCGCACCCGGCGCAACAAGGCCGGAAAGTTGGGCCGGCCGGAAACATCCACTCGCAATACCCAAGCATTTACGAAAAAGCCGATCAGTTCCTTCAGTGACTCTTCGCCGCGGCCGGCCAGAAGACCGCCCACAGCGATATCCGTTCCCGCGCCCAAGCGGTGCAGCAAGGCGGCCAGACCCGCCTGCAACGCCATCGACAAAGTCGCGCCCTGTTGCGCGGCCAGCGTCTTCAGACGGGCATGCGCCGCTGCGGACAGCGCGAACGGCGCTTTGCCGCCGCGATGGCTGGCCACCGCCGGACGCGGATGGTCGGTCGGCAACTCCAGCACATCGGGCATGCCTCGCAACGCCTCGCGCCAATAAACCAATTGCCGGGCCGCCAGGCTATCCGGGACCTCCAGATCGCCCAGCAACTCCTGTTGCCACAGCGCGTAATCGGCATATTGCACCGGCAATGGCCGCCACTCCGGCGCCAGGCCCCGCAACCTGGATCGATAGGCCAGTTCCAGATCCCGCGCCAGAACCGGGAGGGAGTCGCCGTCGGCAGCGATATGGTGCAAGAGCAGCAACAACACCGGCTCGGCGCCATCAGCCAGAAACAAGCCCGCGCGCAACGGCATCTCGCGCGACAAATCAAAGCAATGGCGGCAAGCCGTCTCCAGCGACGCGGCCTGCTCCGCCGCGCTGCCGGCGGTCTGAACCGCCAGACAGAAAGTCCCTGCGGCATCCGGCGGCAGAATATGCTGCGCCGGGGCGCCCTCCTCCGATTCGACAACCAGGGTGCGCAGGCTCTCATGACGGGCAAGCACGTCCCGCAGCGCAGCCTGCAAGGCCGGCTGCTCCGGCTCGCCGGACAAACTCAGCGCGATCGGAATATTGTAAGTCGGGCTGGGACCGTTAAAACGATGGGTAAACCACAATCGGCGCTGCGCATAGGAAAGCGGTAAAACCTCAATCTCGGGGATCGGCATGATCAACTCCTGACAGCGTGTTGCTGGCGGCGGCGCGGCTGCAGGGCCGGCCGGGCAGCGCCTTGGTATTGGGGGAGAACCTCAAGCAGCTCTGCGACGGAGGGCAGGTCGAACAGCTGGCGGATCGGCAGCTCCACATTC
>NZ_JZJL01000091.1 GCF_000971335.1 Chromobacterium vaccinii | reverse complement strand
TGGATGCCTTGCGCGCCGTGTGCGACCAGATCAGCCGCGATGAGCGCGAGCTGCTGAGGAAGCGCGAGGCGGACGCGGACGCCACCTCAGGCAGCGCCAAGATGACCATCGTCGTCGGCACCATCCTGTGCCTGCTGTTCGTGATTGGCGCCGGTATTTCCATTACCCGTTCGCTGACGGAACGGCTGGGAGTCGCGGTGGGGCATGTGCAAAGTTCATCGGCGGAGTTGCAGGCCGCCGCCACCCAGCAGGCCTCCGGGGCCAGGGAGCAGGCCAGCGCGATGAGCGAGATCAGCACCACCATCAGCGAGCTGGGCGTGACTTCGCGCCAGATCGCCGAGAGCGCCCAGCGGGTGGCGCAGATCGCCGAGCAGACGGCGGCGGCGGCGCGCAGCGGGGTGGGCACCGTGGAAAGAGGCCAGGAGGCCATCGGCGGCATCCGCCGCCAGACCGACTTGGTGGTCAGCCATATGCTTGATCTTGGCCGCAAATCGCAGGAGATAGGCGCGGTGCTCGACATCGTGTCCGAGCTGGCGGAGCAGACCAATATCCTGGCCATCAACGCCACCATCGAAGCCAGCGGCGCCGGCGAGGCGGGGCGCCGCTTCGCCGTGGTGGCGGAGGAGATCCGCAAGCTGGCTGACCGGGTCGCGGCGTCCACCAAGGGCATCCGCACCCAGATCGACGATGTGCGCGGCGCGGTCAACACCACGGTGATGGCCACCGAGAGCGGGGCCAAGGCCGTCGATCTCGGGGCGCGCCAGTTCGCAGAAGTGGCCACGGCTTTCAAGCAGATCGCCGATCTGGTCAGCACCACCACCGAGGCGGTGCGCGAGATCGAACTGTCGACCAAGCAGCAGGCCACCGCGGCCGACCAGGTGCGAACCGCCGTGTCCGAGGTGGCGCAGGCGACGCAAGAGACTGAAACCAGCTCGACCCAGACCCTGCAAACGGCGTCGCAACTGGCCGGGTTGTCGATGGATCTGAGGCGTCTGGTTCATCCCCAGGCGGTCTGATCGAGCAGGCGCTGGCTGGTGTCGTTCGGTGTGGGATCGAATGGCGGCGCCATCTTCGCCTATCGTTGCATATGCCGTAAACCCGGCATCTCTAGCCGTCCGATGCGGAAAAGTTATGTAGAAAGCCTCAACGCCAGGTTTCGCGAGGAATGCCTGAACGAACATGTATTCGATTGTTTGGCTGAGGCGCGGCAGGTTATGGCCGCCTGGCACGACGATTACAATCAGGTTCTCTTCCTCGGATCGATTTGCCGGATACCGCCGGTGGTGTGCGCTGTGCATTATCGACAAGAAAAAGCAGCAACCCTACAAATCAACCCATTCCACAACCGTGCAGACCAAAGGCTGCTCTCCAGATTGAGGATATGGTTGGCGGGGATAGATCAGAATGCATCCCGCTATTGAGTCAGCCTCGCGGGCATCTCTTGCTTGGCATGGATCAATTTCATCCAATGATCCATTAGGAGGAAGTCCTTTCATCTCTATAACTGAGGTATTGCCGGCACAACTCCGGGGAGCGCCAAATGCGATCAGTTTGCATGCTGAAAGTGGTTCGGGTCTTGGCGGCATCCATGCTGCTGCTGTGTTCCACCTCGGCGCTGGCGCTGCCCAGCTATGCCAGGCAGACCGGGGAGGCCTGCATCGCTTGCCACGTCAGTTATCCGGAGCTGACGCCTTACGGCAGGCTGTTCAAGCTGTCCGGCTACACGCTGGGCACCACCAAGCTGTTTCCGCTGGCGGCGATGGCCCAGGCCTCCGTTTCCCATGTGGGCAGCACCCAGGGCAATGACGGCGCGTATCCCAGGCAAAACGACGGCGTGGTAGAGGGCGGCAGCCTGTTCGTGGCGGGCAAGCTGGGCGATCACGTGGGCATGTTCTCGCAATGGACCTTTAACGCGTTGAACCAGAATTCCGGCACCCAGGATTTTTCCGGCCATACAGCGGTGGATAACAATGACTGGCGGCTGACCGACCATATCGCCAAAAGCGATCTGGACCTGATCTATGGGCTGACGCTCAACAACAATCCTACCGTCCAGGATGTCTGGAACTCCTCGCCGGCTTTCAGCTATCCCTATCAAAGCAGCCACCTGGCAGGCGCCTGGGGCATCGCGCCTCCGGCCACGTTGATAGAGGGCGGGCTGGCGCAGCAGACTGTCGGCCTCAGCGCCTACGCTTTCCTGAACAAGGCCTGGTATTTCGAGGTGGGGGGATATCGGGTGGCCAAGGGCGCCACTTCGCTATTCAAGAGCGGCGTCGACGTGTCGAACCGTCTGGACGGCACCAACCCGTATTGGCGCTTCGCCTACAGCCATGACTGGGGCGAGCATTCGATCGAGGCGGGCACCTTCGGCCTGGATGCCCGCGTCCATGTCGATCCGACCGATCCTGGCTCGCCGACAAGCCACTACCGAGACACCGGGCTGGACGCCCAGTATCAGTACCTGTCCGATCCGCATGTATTCACCGCGCAAGCGTCCTACATCCATGAGCGGACCGACTGGGACGCTTCCCTGGTCGGCGCCAGCGTGCAGAACGCCGGCAGCGGCCTCAATACCTTCCGGCTCAAGGGCAGTTACTGGTATCAGCGCATCTACGGCCTGACGCTGGGCTACTTTTCCGAAACCGGCTCAGCAGATAATCTGGCTTATCCCGTCACCGGCAGTCCCAACACCAGCGGCTACATCGCCGAGCTCAATTACATGATCAAACCCAATTGGCGGGTCGGCTTGCAGTACACCGGCTTCCTCAAATACCAGGGCGCCGTCTCCAATTACGACGGCAATGGCCGCAACGCCCGCAACAACAACATCACCTACCTTTACACCTGGGTTGCCTTCTGACGGGAGGATGCCGTGAAAACGATATGGATGATGGGTCTATTTGGCGCGCTGCTGCTGGCGGGGTCCGCACAGGCGGACAGGGACCCGGAAGCGCTGGCGCGGACCTGGTGCGCCAATTGCCACGGCGCGGACGGAAACAGCGTCTCGCCGCTGTTTCCGCGGATAGCCGGGCAGCAAGCGGCCTATCTGGGGCAGCAATTGAAACTGTTCCGGGAACAGAGCCGTAGCGATCAGGCGGCCCACGACTACATGTGGGGCGTGGCGGGCGGGCTGAGCGACGCGGAAATCGCCGGCGTGGCCGGATATTTCGCCGCGCAGACGCCCAAGCCCAATTACGCTGCCGGCGACGCGGCCAGGCCTGCGGTCGGCAAAGAGATCTTCTTGCGCGGCAAGGGCGACAGCGTGCCCGCCTGTTTCGCCTGTCACGGCCCCCGGGCCGAAGGCACCGAACAGGCGCCGCGGCTGGCCGGCCAGCATGCGGCCTACCTGCTCAAGCAACTGCATGTTTTTTCCACCAGCCAGCGACCCGCGGCGGTATCGATGCAGGCTATCGTCCATGGTCTGAACGAAGAGGAGCTGAACAGTCTGGCCGCCTACTTGCAAGGCTTGTAAGCCAGCCAGCCTGGCCCGGCCGCTCAGGCGGGCCGCTCCAGTTGCTCGCGGAACAGCGCCGCGATCAGGTCGCCCTGCGCCACCAGGCCCAGCAGGCGTCCCTCGCCGTCCACCACCATGCTGTGCGCCACGCCGCGGTCGGCGAACGGGTGGATCAGCCGCTCGATCGGATCGTCCGGGCGCGAGGTGTGCGGGCTGGTGTCCATCAACTGGCCGACGAGCGGCGGGGGATGCATGCCCGCCGCGGCCAGCAGCTCGCGCAGGCTGATCTCGCCCAGCAGCCTGCCGTCGGACGAGGTGACCGGCAGGGCGTCGAAACGGTGGTCGCGCAGCAGGGCCAGCGCCTTGTCGCTGCTGGCGGCCGCGGCGACGCTCAGCACCTCGCTCACCATGAAGTCGGCGCAGCGCAGCGCGCCGAAGCGGCGCTGGTGCGATCTTTCCTCGGCCCGCTGCAGAATGTCCTCCAGATCGTCCTCGCTGATGTCGACCACCTCGCCGCGCTCGGCCAGCGCGGCGTGCAGGTCGGCGCGGCTGACGCCGACGCGCTCGCTCGGCGTGGGAGCGGGCGCGGCGGGCTGCTTGTGCGGATAGCGCCGGCCGGCCAGGCGGTTGAACAGCAGCGCCGCCGCCAATAGCAGCAGCGAGTTGAGCAGCACCGGGTGCCAGACGAAGCCGTAGCCCAATCGGGTTACGGCAGGCCCGCCCAGCACCGCGGTCAGCGCCACCGCGCCGCTGGGCGGGTGCAGGCAGCGCAGCGGAAACATCAGCGCGATGGCGATGGCCGCCGCGATGCCGGCGGCGAGGGCCGGGTCGCCTATCAGCCGGGCGCAGCTGACGCCGACCAGCGCGGCGCACAGATTGCCGCCGATGAGGGACCAGGGCTGGGCCAGCGGGCTGGCGGGCACGGCGAACAGCAGCACCGCGGAAGCGCCCATCGGCGCGATGAACCACGGGTTGGGCTCGCCCAGCGCGCGGTGGCAGACCCAGGCGGTGGCGATCAGGCCGAAAGCCGCGCCCAGGCTGCCGGCCAGCCGATCGCGTCGGCTGGTGACGATGGCCTGCGGCCAGAAGCCGCGCAGCCAGGCGCGCAATTGTCGATGCAGGTTTTCCATTGCGCGGCTGCCGGGAGCGTTCCGGCGTGGTGGGGGTGGCCGAATATATATCATATTGTGATGTATATTGCCGAGCCCGCCGGGCTCAAGTATAAATATCATGTTGTGATATATATATTCGAGATCAGACATGATGGAGCAAGTCGCCGAGCCGGCCGCCGGCATGGACAAGCGGCAGTATGAAGCGTTGTCGGAATTCCGCTACCAGTTGCGGCGCTTCCTGCACTTCAGCGAGAACGCGGCCCGGGCGGAGGGACTGACGCCGCAGCAATACCTGCTGTTGCTGCACGTGCGCGGCGTGCCGGGCCGTGATTGGGCGACGGTGGGCGAGCTGGCCGAGCGGCTGCAGATCCAGCATCACGGCGCGGTGGCGTTGCTGACCCGTTGCGAGGAGCAGGGCCTGGCGGCGCGGCGCAAGAGCGAGCATGACCGCCGCCAGGTGGAGGTGCATCTGACCGCGGCCGGCGAGGGCTTTCTCGCGCGGCTGGCGGCGCGGCACGAGGCGGAGCTGCGCTCGCTGCGCGACGTGTTCCGGGTGTCGCGCATCACCGCCTTCAATGATGGGGACGGCGGACGATGAACGCGGCGAGACGCGATTACTCGGTGGACCGGCGGCTGCTGCCGATGTCCGGCATGGCCTTGCTGATCGGCGCGGTCAGCGCCGCCGCCGCGGTGGTCCTGCTGGACCTGATCCGCCTGTGCACCAATCTGTTCTATTACCAGACCCTGTCGCTGGCCGAGCGCGCGCCGGCCGGACACGCGCTGGGGCCGTGGGCGATCGCCGCGCCGGTGGCGGGCGGCCTGCTGGTGGGCCTGATCGCGCGCTACGGCAGCGACAAGATCCGCGGCCACGGCATTCCGGAAGCGATGGAAGCCATCCTGTTCGGCCAGAGCCGGATGTCGCCCAAGGTGGCGTTGCTCAAGCCCTTGTCATCCGGCATCGTCATCGGCAGCGGCGGGCCGTTCGGCGCGGAAGGCCCGATCATCATGACCGGCGGCTCGCTGGGCTCGCTGCTGGCGCAGCGTCTGCATCTGACCGCGGCGGAGCGCAAGACGCTGCTGGTGGCCGGCGCCTGCGCCGGGATGACCGCCGTGTTCGGCACGCCGGTGGCGGCGGTGCTGCTGGCGGTGGGGCTGCTGTTGTTCGAACTGCGTCCGCGCAGCCTGCTGCCGGTGGCGCTGGCCTGCGCTTGCGCCGGCTTCCTGCGCACGTTGTGTTTCGCCGCCGGGCCGTTGTTTCCGCTGCATACCCCGCCCGCCACGCTGGCGGCGCTGGGCTCCTGCCTGTTGGCCGGGCTGGCCTGCGGCGGTCTGGCGGCCTTGCTGACCTGGGGCTTGTACCGGGTGGAGGATGGTTTCGGCAAGCTGCGGCTGCACTGGATGTGGTGGCCGGCGCTGGGCGGCCTGGTCGTCGGCATCGGCGGCTGGCTGCAGCCGCGCGCGCTGGGCGTGGGCTACGACGTGATCGGAGACCTGCTGAACAACCGGCTGCTGCTGGAGGCGGCGCTGGCCCTGCTGGCGGTGAAGGCCGTGGTCTGGCTGCTGGCCTTGGGCTCCGGTACTTCGGGCGGGGTGCTGGCGCCGCTGCTGATGCTGGGGGCCGGCCTGGGCGCGGCGCTGGCGCCGGCGTTGCCGGGCGGCTCGCCGGAGTTGTGGGCGCTGGCCTGCATGGCCGGAGTGTTGGGCAGCGTGCTGGGCGCGCCCATCACCGCCATCGTGTTCGCGTTCGGCCTGACCGGCGACGGTTCGGCGCTGCTGCCGCTGACGCTGACCACCGTGGTCGCCTGCGGCGTGACGGCGCTGGCGCTGAAGCGCTCGATCATGACCGAGAAAATAGCCCGCCGCGGCCTGCACATCCACCGGGAATACAGCGTCGATCCGCTGGAGCGGCTGCAGGTGGCGGACGTGATGACGCGCGAGGCCGTGGCGATAGACGGCGCGACGCCGGCGGCGGACGCCTGGGGGACATTCTTCGGTCCGCGCGGCCACAACGGCTATCCGGTGCTGCGCGACGGCAGGGTGGTGGGCTTGCTGCTGCGCAGAAGGCTGCAGGGGGCGGAGGCCAGCCGGCAGCCCTGCGTCATCTGGTCCGAACCCTTGTCGCCGTCCCAGGTGTTGCTGGCCGGCATGAGCGCCCGCCACGCCGCCGGACGGATGGCGCAGCTGGGGTTCAGCCGCCTGCCGGTGGTGGACGGCCCGGATAGCATGCGGCTGATCGGCGTGGTGTCGCTGCGCGATCTGCTGGCCAACAGCCATGTGCTGCTGCATGAGGAAACGGTCAGGGAGCGCCTGCGGTGAGCGGCGGCGAGTGGTTTTCGCTGCCGCTGGGCGACGGCCTGTGCGCCCAGCCGCTGCTGGACGACCTGCTGGCCGACTTCGCCGCGCGGCCGGCTGTCGACGGGCAGGCGCTGTTGTTGCTCAGGGAGACGGACGGGCGGCTGCAGTGCGAGCTGACGGCGTATTTCACTCCGGCCGAGGCCTCATTCGCCCGCGCCTGGGGCGCGCGTCCCTGTCTTCGCCCCAGCCCCGACAATCTGGAGCGGCTGGCGGGCGATGCCGGCTGGCGCGCGCGCTGGTTCGGATAGCGCCGGCCGGATAAGGCCAAAATGGCGCGGGCGCCGGGATGGCCCGCGTTCAAGCGGCGCGAGCCCGGCCCGCCGTCCGCGCCGCAGCGCGAGGAGCGCGAGGAGCGCGGCGGCCATCAGCAGGGCGGACACGGCGAAGACCGCGCGGGTGGCCCAGGCGACGGCTTCCGGCCGCGCGTC
>NZ_JZJL01000090.1 GCF_000971335.1 Chromobacterium vaccinii | reverse complement strand
TAAGGTCGATCGTAAGGCGCTGGCCGAGATACCGTTGCGAGAGACAGAAGATCTGATGTCCGTGGATTCCAGAACCGATATGGGGTCGACTTTACGCGGCGTGATGTCGATTTTCGACGAATTATTTCCCGGGCGCGCGCTGAATCCAGCCAGCGATTTGTTCGCTTGTGGCATCCATTCCCTGCAGTTGATGCAGGTGGCATCCCGCTGTCACGAACTGTTCAGTGTTGAATTGCGCATGCGGGATCTCCACCGTTGCGGCTCTCCACGCGGAGTCGCAATGGAAGTCGAGAAAAAATTAGAAAGTACATGCAGCCATGAGCATTGACGCGTTGGTTGATCGCACGCCAGGGAACGGCGATAGCGCCGAAGTCCGGGATTTTCCGCAGGCATCTTCCCACCTGACTCCGGCCAGTCCGCTTGGATGGCGGTTCTGGCGGACTTTTTGTATCCGCGGCGCTGGTTTTCCCGCGCGTTGGGCAGCAGGTCTAGCGGATAGCGGGCTGGCCGGAGCTGCGGATCTCCTCGCCGCCGGAGAGGCTAGTCTGGAGCAGGGGTGGAGAGAGGCGGAACGGATAGTCCAGTCGCGGGTGGATGGCATATTGAGCGCTCACGGAGTCACGAGCCCTGGAGACAAGCCCGAGGTTCCCTTTCCAGATGAGCTCGCCTTGTTGCGCAGGGCTGCAGGCAGCCTGCGGCGGCGTCGATTGGGCCAGGCTGTCGAGGCAGTATTGCCGGGGGAGCATTGTCGTGGCTTGGCCGCTAGCCTGCAACGCCGTGAAGTGCTGGCGTCCGCATTCAGGTTGCGTTATGCCGCGGCGCTCGAGTCGTTGGACCGAACGTTACGTGAAACGGCGGGGCAGCCATTGTTCCGCCAGGCGATAGCCTGGCAAAACCATGCGGCCTTGCCGACGGCTCTGGATCCTCTGATGCGCGATGACAAGATGCCCGGCGCCAAGCTTAGGCGGCGCCAGGATCTGGTGGCGAACTACACGCAGCGTTATTGCGTGAAGAACGACACCATAGGCTTCTTCGGCCCCATCGCCTGGGGCAAGGTGCATGGCGACGGCAATGGCTTTCACGCCGTGCCGGGGCCGGGTAGCCTCGCTGAACGCAACCTTTACTTTGAAGACTGGCCAATTGCGGCGGTGGCGGATACTGTCGCGGCGGACAATCGATTCGTGTCTTGGTTGACGCCTAGAATGCTGCCTTATCTGCGCCTTGATGGGCCTAGGTTGGTCTTCCCTGGCGGCGTATCGGTGGAGGTTTCTTCCGCCGAGCATGAGCTGCTCAGGCAGTGCGATGGCCGCCGCAAGGTCAGACAGATCGTATCAGGCCTTTTGGCCAACCCATTCTCGTGCTTTCAGGGAGAAGATGAGGTTCATGATTTGTTGCGCAGGCTTCAGCGCGAGGCAAGGATAGATTTGGGATTTCAGGTTCCCGGTCTCGAGGCTCGGCCGGAGCGGGCGTTGCGTGCCCAGTTCGAGGCTATCGGCGATGCCGCGCTGAGAGAAGAGGCTCTGTCCTTGCTTGATCGTCTGGAGAGCGCTCGTGGGGCGGTGGCTTCAGCCGCGGGCCAAGCCGAGGCGCTGGCGGCGGCTCAGTCCCGGCTGGATGCAGAGTTCGAAGCGGTGACCGGTGTGTCGGCTAGGAGGCGGCATGGCGAAGCCTACGGGGGACGAGCGATCCTCTACGAAGACTGCAGGCGGGATTTCTCGATGGATATGGGAGAGCCTTTCCTGCTGGGTTTGCAGCAGTCTCTTGACCTGGTGCTGATGGGTTCCCGGTGGTTCATGGAACAGGTCGCGCGCGGTTATCTGGACGCATTGCGCGAAGTCTTTATGGCTCATGCGGCGCCTGGGCCCCAGGGAGCGCTGGAGATTGACGCGCCGACTTTCTGGCTGCATGCCCAGCGCTTGTTTTTCGGCGATGGAGCGCCGATTCGGCAGGCGGTGGAGGAATTAGGCGCGCGATGGCGAGTTATCTTTGAGCCTTTCAACGATGAGCGGCGGATCGACGTGGAAGCGGAGGAGATTTCCCCGGCGGTGAGCGCGACCTTCGCATCCTGCAATCCTCTCTGGCGGCGGACGTGCTATCAGTGTCCGGACTTGATGTTTTGCGGCGAGGAGCCCGATGCTGCCGGCGGAATGATGGCGGTTCTGGGCGAGATCCACGTTGGGGGAAATACCCTGCTGACTAATGGTTTCCTGGGGCAGCATCCCGATCCCGAATGGATGCTGGCTGCCCGTCGCCGGGATTCGGGCACGGACAATGTCGTGCCCAAACTCAACGGAGAAGGCGCACGTCGACCGATCCGAACGCAGTGGAAGGATGATCCGCTTCATGGCGTGGAGGTGCTGTTTTCGCAAGGCGCCAGACCATTTAATCCCCGGAACGCCATGTCGCTTTCTGCGCTGGTGATCATTGAACAAAACGGCGAACTGTTGGTGCGCAGCCGGGACGGCGACTGGCAGCGAGGCCTGCTTGAACTGTTTGCCGATTTCATTTTCCTGTCCGTGGCAAACGACTACCTCATTCTGCCCAAAGGCCGCCATACGCCGCGGGTCACGGTGGGCCGGGTGGTCTGGCAACGGGAAGGCTGGCGGCTGCCGTGCTCCGAGTTCGATTTCATGCTGGACGAGGACGACGCCCGGGTATTTCTGGGCATGCGGCGTAAAGCCGCGGAATGGGGAATGCCGGGGCGGGTATTCGTCAAGGTTCCGTGGGAGAACAAGCCGTTCTACCTCGATTTCGACAGCCCCTTGTTCGTCCGTCACATGGCCAAGCAATTGCGCGGCGCGCTGCAGGGTGGGCAGGATCCGCTTTGCGAGATATCCATCAGTGAAATGCTGCCGGACTTCGAGCACTTGTGGCTCAAGGACCGCGATGGGGAGCTGTTCACCAGCGAGCTGCGGATGGTCGCGCTGCATCAGGACGACGCGCGTCCGGCGGCGGATACCGAAGGGAGGCAGCCATGATGGCGAGCCGGGCTGGCGCCGATTTTGACGAGGCGGTCCGCGCGGGGGGCATGGCATGAGCAGGGCGTCGACCAGCATTCCGCGCCAGGCCGTCTGGTTCGTCGTGACCCGCGGCATCAGCGGCCTGGGGTCCAGCCTGACGGCGTTTTGTCTGGACGTATGGGTTTATCGGCAGACCGGTTCCTATGCGATGTTCGTCTATCTCGCTCTGATCGGCATGCTGCCCAATATTATCCTCGCTCCGGTCATCGGCGCGTTGACTGATCGTTGCGATAAGCGTCGCCTGCTGCTGGCTTGCGAAGCGCTCCCCACGCTGGCGCTGTCATGGGTGCTGTGGCGCGTGAGCGAGCATGCGTTGGGCGTCGTCGATGTCGCCGGGGCGATACTGATGCTGGCGCTGGCCAGCACCGGCCGTTGGATGGCTACCGGGGTGACGATTTCGATCCTGGTGCCGCCGGAAGGCCGGGGGCGGATCAATGGCTTGCAGCAGTCTTTCTTCGGCATGTCCAGCGTGCTGGGGCCGATGCTTGGCGTGGCGGGCCTGGAGGCCATTGGCCTGGAGGGGGTATTGGCGGTCGATATCCTGGCCAAGTTGGTCGCCGCCGCAGCTTTGCTGGCCATCCGGGCCTCCGGTCTGGGGGGGGCTGAGGACCCGCGGCGCGGAGAGGGGACTTTCCTTTCCGAAATGCTTTTCGGCCTGAAATGGGTATTCCGTCACGCCGGTCTGTCTAGGCTCATGCTTTTCTTCATGTTTTTCAATCTGGGGGCGGGCGTATTCAACGTGGCCTTCGCTCCTTATCTGCTGGCTAGCGTCGGCAACCGGATTCTGGCCTGGGGGTTGGCGAGCCACGGCTCCGGCGTTTTCCTGTGCGGACTCGCGTTGGCGAGGTGGAAAGGTCCGGGAGCTCCCGAGTGGCGGGTGTTGGGAGGCGCGCTGTCTTTCGGGGCGGTCATGGCCGTGTGGGGCATGAGCCGGAGCCCGGAGGCCATTGCGCTGTTGGCTTTCTGCGCCGGAGCGTTGATGTCCTTGATCCTGGCGTCCAGCCAAACCATTTGGCAAGCCCATGTCCCGGCGGAGATCCAGGGCAAGGTGTTCGCCGCGCGCATGATGGTCTCGTTCTCGCTCGGGCCGGTCGCGATTCTGGTGTCGCTGCCTTTTTCTACATATGTGATCGCGCCGTTGTTGCAGGCGCTGCCATGGCTTGGCCGGATGTGGGGCGCGGGGCAGGGCGGCGCGCTTGGCCTGATGGTGTCCGCCCTGGGCCTGATGGTGATGCTGCAGTGCCTGGCTCTGTGGTTGCGGGGAGGGCTGGCCATGGGACATGCGGGTCCGGCCGAGGCCGCGCTCGGGCCTAAGCCCGGGGCGTTTGGGGAACTGAGCAAGCAAAACAATGGGGATTAAGCGATGAGAATGCCATTGACCGTGTCGCAGCAGGGCTTGTGGTATCTGAGCCAGGCGGATCAGCGGGTGAGCGCGGCATACAACGTGATTGTCGCGTTCGAGATTTGCGGCACGATAGACCGGGCGCTGTTCGAGCGCGGCATGGCGGGCCTGCTGAGGCGGCATCCGCTGTTGGGCGCCCGCATCTGCACTGACGAGGGAGCGCCGGAATTCGCGCTGGACCTGTCTCCGGAGGAGGCGGCCGAGCGCGCGATTGACCACGCTATCGACAGCCTGCAGTCCGTGACGGAGCGGGAGGCGGGGCTGCCATTCGATTTCGATCGGGGGCCCTTGTTCCGGGCAACATTGACCCGCGACGCCCAGTCTGGGCAGAGCGGCCTGGCGCTGACGTTTTCCCACATGGTGTTCGATGGGCACTCGCTGCCTGTTTTTTTGGCTGATCTCGATGAGATCTACTCCGCGCTCGGCCGGGGCGCCGAGCCGGCATTTCCGCTCGCGCCGGCCGGGCAGGACGCGCTGGTGCAGCGCGAAGCGGATTTTCTGGCAAGCCAGACAGGACGCGAATTGATCGCCCAGAGCGCGGCCAGGCTGCATGGGGTTCCCGGCAGCCTTGCGCTGCCGACGGACCGGCTGATCTCGGGAGCGTCGTCCATTTTCCGGGCCGGCGACCACCATTTCGAAATACCGGCGGAGCTGGCCGGCCAGATCCGCCGTTTCTGCTCGGAACTGAGGCTTGGCCATGCCGCCTTTTTCCTGGCCGCGACGCAGGTTTTGCTTTGGCAGTATGGCCAGCAGGACGATTTCGGTATCAGCGTGCCGATCAACTTCCGCGATCAGGCCGCCACGCTGGCGGCAGTCGGCTACTTGACCAACGTCGGCGTGTTCCGCGCCAGGCTGGCGCGCGAGATGACGGTTCGGGCCCTGCTCAAGGAGTCGGAAGAGCAGATTCTCGACCTGCTCGACGCGCGGCAGATTCCGTTTCCCAGCTTGGTACGGGCTTTGCGGCAAGGGGGGCAAGACATCCAGGGACCGTTGCTGCAGCTGGCGTTCAATTACCAGAAAACGGAGCAGGCCGAGTTTTCGCTCGGCCGGGCTACTCTGGTTCAGGTGCCGGTCGCCGCCTGCCACACCAAGAACGAGTTCAAGATCGATGTCGAGGAAACCGGACAGGCTATCCGCTGCCGTTTCATTTTCGATCGGGACGCCTTCCATGGCGGAATGATCGATCGGATGGCAGAGCACTTCCTCCTGTTGCTGGATGAACTGTCCCGCTCGCCGGAGGCGCCGTTGTGCAGCCTTCCTTTGGTGACTGAGGCGGAACGCCATGCCTTGTTGCAGATCGGCGGCCTGACGGGCCGTGAAGCTCTGGGCGGCTGTTTGCATGAGGGTTTCGAGCGGCAGGCAGCGGCGCGGCCGGATGCGGAAGCGGTGCGCTACGAAGGCGACGCGCTGAGCTATGGCGAACTGAACGGACGCGCCAACCAGCTGGCGCACTGGCTGCGCGGCCGGGGCGTGGGCCCGGACGCGCTGGTGGGTATATGCATGGAACGGGGCCTGGAGCTGGCGGTGGCCCTGCTGGGCGTGCTGAAGGCGGGAGGCGCCTACGTGCCGCTGGACCCGGAGCACCCGTCGGAGCGGCTGGCGCTGCTGCTGGAGGACACCGGAGCGAAGGTGATGCTGACGCAATCCAGGCTGAAGCCGAGGTTGCGGACCGGGGACGCGGAGACGTTGAGCCTGGACAGCGAGTGGGAGCAGGTAGCCGGGCGCGGCAGCGGCAACCCGGCGCCGCTGGCCGGGCCGGAACACCTGGCGTACTGCATCTACACCTCGGGTTCCACCGGCATGCCGAAAGCTGTCGGGTTGCGGCATGCTGGTTCGGTGTCCTTTGTCGAATGGGCGAAACGGGTCTTTGGAGAACATCTGACCCAGCGGGTGCTGTTCAGCACCTCGGTGACATTTGATCTTTCCATCTTCGAAGTTTTTGCGACGTTGAATGCCGGGGGCACCGTCGTAATGGTGGAAAACGCTCTCCGCCTCCTTGAGCCGGGTGAGCATCGCGACGTCGCCATTATCAATACGGTGCCTTCCGTCGTGGAGGCGCTGCTTAGCCAACCGGGGACGATGGCTGGGGTCCGGGTACTGAATCTGGCGGGGGAGCCGCTGCAACCGATGCTGAGGGAACGGCTGGCCCGGCTGTATCCGGATATGCGGATGTTCAATCTGTATGGCCCGACGGAAACCACCACCTATTCGACTTGCGCGGAGTTGCCGGCGGGGCTGATGGAGACGGTTTCCATCGGACAGGCAATTAGCAATACGCGGATATATCTACTGAACGAGCATTTGGAGCTGGTGCCTCCAGGCGCCAGGGGGGAAATACACATCGCGGGCGAAGGGCTGGCGCGGGGGTATCTGAACCGCCCCGAACTGACCGCGGAGCGATTCTTGCCCGACCCTTTCGGCGCGCCTGGATCTCGCATGTACAAAACCGGCGATCTGGCCCGGTCTCTGTCCGACGGCAGCCTGGTGTTTCTCGGTCGTATCGACAACCAGGTGAAGATCCGCGGTTTCAGGATAGAGCCGGGCGAGATCGAGCACGCCTTGCTGAGGCTGGACGGCGTGCAGGAAGCGGTGGTCTTGGCGAGGCAGGACAGACTGGGAGATGCACGCCTCGTGGCCTATCTCACCGCGCGTCCGGGATGCGAGCTCGAGCCGGTCCGGATAGAGGCGGACCTGCCGCTTCCCAAGCATCTGAAGCCCGGCGCGATTCTGATCCTGGACCGCATGCCGTTGAACCCCAACGGGAAGATAGACCGCAAGCGATTGCCGCCGCCGGACGCATCGGTCCAGGGCGGGGAAGCGGCGCGCGTCGCGCCGCGCACCGCCGCGGAGGCGCAACTGGCTGCTGTCTGGGCCGAGGTGTTGAATGTGGCGGAAATCGGCGTGCATGACGATTTCTTTGTGCTGGGCGGACATTCCCTGCTGGCGACGCACTTGGTTTCGCTGATGGCGCAGCGGGGAATGGGCGGAGCGCGAGTGCGGGACGTGTTCGATTTCCCCACAGTGGCCAAATTGGCCCAGGCCATGCAGCAGCGGACGCCGGTCGATGATGCGCCGGGCCATATTCCGCGTCTGAGACGGTCTGGACAAACCGCATGATCACTCAATCAGGAAAGGAGATGTCCATGGAGAGCTTATTCGTCGTGGTGATCAATCACGAAGGGCAGTATTCAATTTGGCCGAGCGACCGGCCGTTGCCCCCTGGATGGGAGCAGCAAGGCCAGGCCGCGGCCAAGGAGGCGTGCCTGGAGTACATCCGCGAGCATTGGGTGGATATGACCCCGCTTAGCCTCAAGGCGCGTTGAGCGCGATTGCCGCCGGCGCGGCTTGTTTAGGACAGGAAGGGAGTGGAAGCAGTGAGTTCGGATACGCATGAAAGGTTCGCCT
>NZ_JZJL01000089.1 GCF_000971335.1 Chromobacterium vaccinii | reverse complement strand
TTTGCGATTTGGGATGTAAGCTGGCTTGTGTTCCCCACGCACGTGGGGATGAACCGACCGAAAATCTACCTGCTGGATCAGATCCGCGTGTTCCCCACGCACGTGGGGATGAACCGTTGATGGCCGCGTTCGATGCTCAGCGCATGTCGTGTTCCCCACGCACGTGGGGATGAACCGGACACCCGTCATCGCATCCATCGCCATGGCCCGTGTTCCCCACGCACGTGGGGATGAACCGCCTGTTGCTGGATCTGCTGGCTGAAGCCGCTGGTGTTCCCCACGCACGTGGGGATGAACCGCATTAGCCAAATCATTACGTTGAATATTTTGAGTGTTCCCCACGCACGTGGGGATGAACCGTCAACGCTGACCAGCAGGATTTCAATCAGCAGGTGTTCCCCACGCACGTGGGGATGAACCGTCACCTAGCAGGAGCCAACATGGCCGCTGAAAGTGTTCCCCACGCACGTGGGGATGAACCGGCTCATTTGCGCACCTACAAGGTAGATAATCTGTGTTCCCCACGCACGTGGGGATGAACCGGTGAGGTAGTTATGGCGACGAAGCGCCGGAAGGTGTTCCCCACGCAGGTGGGGATGAACCGAATCGAGATATCGCGCTCCAGATGGTGCGCGAGTGTTCCCCACGCACGTGGGGATGAACCGGATTCCCACAGCGTTTGTGTGAAAACAGCCGCGTGTTCCCCACGCACGTGGGGATGAACCGCCAACCACGATATCTGGCTACGGTATTACCATGTGTTCCCCACGCAAGTGGGGATGAACCGCGCACCGACGACAGCTTGCTGGATATGCTGGGGTGTTCCCCACGCACGTGGGGATGAACCGGTGGTGAGCAATGCTGTCAGCGCGGCCGGCACGTGTTCCCCACGCACGTGGGGATGAACCGTTGTTCCGCGAGACCTACCACGAGATTCCAGAGTGTTCCCCACGCACGCGGAGACGATTTTGCGATTAGCAGTTGGCGCATAGGGGAGCGTGGCCCATATCTGCTTCTGTCTGCCAGCCCCAAGCCCGAAAACAAAAAAGCGCCCCGTGGGGCGCTTTTCTCGGCACAACAATCCAGAAGGCTTAGGCGCGCTTCTTGAATTCGTTGGTGCGGGTGTCGATTTCGATCTTTTCGCCGGTGTTGACGAAGGCCGGAACCTGAACTTCGAAAGTGGTGCCAACCAGGCGGGCCGGCTTCAGCACTTTGCCCGAGGTGTCGCCGCGCACGGCCGGTTCGGTGTATTCCACTTCGCGGACTACGGTGGTCGGCAGTTCTACGGAGATGGCCTTGCCGTCGTAGAAGGTTACCTGGCAGATGTCTTCCATGCCGTCGACGATGAAGTTCAGGGTGTCGCCCAGGTTGTCGGCTTCCACTTCGTACTGGTTGAACTCGGTGTCCATGAACACGTACATCGGGTCGGCGAAGTAGGAGTAGGTGCAATCCTTGCGATCCAGCACCACCACGTCGAACTTGTCGTCCGCGCGGTATACGGCTTCGCTGCCGGCGCCGGTCAGCAGGTTCTTCATCTTCATCTTGACGACGGAGGCATTGCGGCCGGATTTGCTGAATTCAGCCTTTTGCACGACCATCGGATCGCTGCCGACCATGAATACGTTGCCAGCGCGCAGTTCTTGTGCGGTTTTCATGCTTGTCTAATCCCAAACTCTTGAAATGAAGCCGGGAAAGATTCCCGACAAAACGCGGTATTCTAGCTGATCTCGGCCACAAAGTGCAGCAGTCTGGCGACAAGATCCCCATCCTCCAATAGATGCTGTTGCCAGTTTGTCGCATGTTTGCGCCAGTCCGGCAGCCAGGTCGCGGCCTCGCGCCAGGCTGCGGCGATGTCGCCATCGCGGTTCCAGGCCAGGTTCAGCGCATGCAGCGCGGCGGCCATTTCGGCCGGCAGGCCGGCGCAGTACTGGCCGAGGAAGGCTTCCAGCTTGGCGAGGTGGGCATCGTCCTCCTGCGGGTAGATGTGCCACAACATCGGCCGCGCCGCCCATTGCGAGCGCACCAGGCTGTCCTCGCCGCGCACGCAGTTGAGGTCGCAACCCCACAGCAGGCGGTCGTAATCGTCCTGATCGCTCAGCGGCAGCACGTGCAGGTCCAGATTGCCCAGGCGGGCGTGGTCGCCGGCTTGCAGCGCGCGGCCGAACAGGCCGGCGACATCGGGCAGCACCTTGCCTTCCGGCACCAGGCAGCGCACCGGCAGCGGGCCGTCGGCCCAGGCTTGCAGCAGCCGCGCGGCGGCCGGGTTGTGGTAGGCGAACAGGCTGACGCGCAGCTCGCCGGCCGCGCGCGGCGGCAGGCCGCGGCGCAGCCAATAGTCGTTTTGCGCGGCCTCGTCCGCTTGCCAGGCTGTTCGCGCGTCTATCAGACCGTCCTCGCAGATCAGCCCGCCGCTGGCGGCGTCGAAGCCGGGGAAGAAGAAATGCTTGGTCAGCGGCAGCCTGGGGTGGGGAGAGGGCAGCTTGTGATGGCTGAGGGTCCAGTCCTCGGCCGACAGGTATTCCAGATTGATCCACGCCGGCTTGACCGCCCGGGCAGCCATCGCGTTCTCGAAGCTGTCCGGCAGGCGGCAGCCGAAAGCCTCGATCACCGCGTCGGCGGGAGCGATGCCGGCGCAGAAGGCGGCTTCAGTCCAATGGCGGATGTCGATGCCGGCCAGCGTTTGCTGCGGCAGCGCCGGGTCCAGCCCCGGGGCGATGCGGGCGAAGCTGGCCAGATCGTCCACCCACAGCCGCACTGCGTGGCCGTGGTCGCGCGCCAGCCGGCGCGCCAGGCGCCAGGCGACGCCGATGTCGCCGTAGTTGTCGATGACGGTACAGAAGATATCCCAGCTGCGAGGTGGCATGAGGCGAAACGGATGAATGGACAAACGCCGGCAGCTTAGCACGGAAGCCCGGCGGTTGCTCTCGGCCTGGCGCAGGGCGGGTGGGGCGGCCTTATAATCCTATCCATGCCGCGTCTTCTCGCCCTGTTCCTGATCGCTTTCTGCCTGCCTGCCCGCGCCGATGTCGCCGCGCTGCAGGCCTCTCTGCGCGCCGCGCGCCCGCAGGCGGAGACGGCGGTGGCTGCCTTGCAGCAGCTGGACGCCGCGCTGCTGCGGCCGGATTCGCTGTATCCGGCGCTGGGCCAGCTTCCTTTGGCTGAATTGCAGGCGCTGTACCGTCACGGCGGCCAGTGCCGCGCGCCGTGGCCGGCGCTGCCGGCCGACCTGCAGCGCTTCGAGCGGGCGCTGTGCGATGGCGAGGCGCCGCCGTCGGCCTGGTTCGCCGCCCATCCCATTCATCCGCTGGGCGGCAGCTATGCCTGGCACTATCTGCAGCGCCATCCCGATTCCGCGTCCGCCTTGCAGCCCTATCTGCATGTGCGCGAACGGCCGGAGGCCTTCGCCGGCATCGGCAAGCTCGGCGACGATAGCCTGGCCGCGCTGCTGTCCGGCGAGCGCTGGTTGCTGGACGGCGGCGATTTATGGTGGCGAGACGGCGCGTCCTGGCGCCGCTACGGCGCCGCACAATGGCGGCCGCTGGCGGAGGCGGCGGACTTGGCCTTGAGTCCGCTGGCAGACGGCGACGCCTGTCCGCAGCCATTGGGCCGGATCTGCGCGCGGCCGTTGCCGCCGTCGCCATGGTGGTGGCGGGCGTTGGCCGGGTTCTCGCTGCTGGCGGCGGCCGGCGTGCTGGCTTACGGCTGGCTGCAGCGCCGCCGGCTGGAGCGGGAGCGGCGCTTTGTGCTGCAGATGCTCACCCACGAATTGCGCACCCCCATCGCCGGCCTGGGCAATGTGGTGGAGGACTTCCGCTCCGGCTTTGATCAATTGCCGCCCGGCGCGCAGCAAGGCTTCGGCCGGCTGGCCGACGGCGTGCTCAAGCTGCGCCAGCTGGCCGATGCCAGCCGGCATTACCTGGCGGCGGACGGCCGGCTGGAAGCGCCGCAGCCGCTGCCCTTGTCTGAGTGGCTGGACAGCGTCGCGGAACGCCACGGAGCGACTTATTGTCTGGATCAGGATAGAAATCTGAATCTGCCCGTCTATTGGCTGGGCCTGTGCCTGGACAATCTGCTGCGCAATGCCCGCCAGCATGGCCAGCCGCCGGTTCGCATCCAAGCGGGTTGGGAAAGAGGCCGGCTGCGGCTGGCGGTGAGCGACGGCGGCGCGCTGCCGCGCTACCGGCTGTCCTTGCTGCGGCGCGAGTTGAGCGCCAGCGCCGGCATGGGGCTGGGCCTGGCCATCGTGCGGCGGGTGATGAAAAGGCTGGGCGGCCGGCTGGCATTGGAAGGGCCGCCGACGACATTCACGCTGGAGTTGCCGTGTGACGATATTGCTGATTGAAGACGACGCCGAATTGGGCGCGGGCCTGCGCCAGTTCCTGCGACAGCAGGGCTACGACTGCCTGTGGCTGCGCGACGGCGGCGAGGTGGCCGCCCACTGGCGGCAGGCCGAACTGGCGATCCTGGACCGCCAGCTGCCGGATGGCGACTCGCTGCGCCTGCTGCCGCAGTGGCTGGCGCTGAAGGCGTTGCCGGTGATCGTGCTCACCGCCCGAGTGGAGCTGGACGACCGGGTAGCCGGGCTGGAAGCCGGCGCGCGCGATTATCTGACCAAGCCCTTCGCCCATGTCGAGTTGCTGGCCCGCGTGCGCGCCCAACTGCGGCCGCTGGGCGAGGGGCTGCTGGCTTGCGGCGATCTCAAGCTGTTCCCAGCCCGGCAGGCGGCCGCTTGGCGCGGCGGCGAGGTAGCGCTCACCCGCACCGAATTCGACTTGCTGGCGATGCTGGCGCGGATGCCGGGCCGGGTGTTCACTCGCGACGAATTATTGAACCAGGTGTGGGGCTACCAACATTTCCCGTCCACCCGCACCGTGGACACTCACGTGCTGCAACTGCGGCAAAAGCTGCCAGACATCCCGATCGAAACCGTGCGCGGCGTCGGCTATCGCTTGTGCGAGGCTGGGGCGTGAGGCCGCCGGTTTGGCTGGTTCTGGCCTGGATGGCGCAGGCGGCCGCCGCGCCGCTGCTGCCCGCCACGCCGCTGGAGCCGGCCTACCACGCGCTGTTCTCCGGTGACCGCACCGGCGCCTGGCGCCAGTTGGACGCGTTGGGGGCAGCATTGGCCAGCGCCGCGCAGCGCCAGGCCTGGCTCGTGTTGCAGCGCGAGCTGGCGTCTAGCCAGTGCGGCCGCGACGCGCCGGCTGCGCCGCCCGCCTGGCTGGGCGACCTGGAGCTGGACCTGATCCAGCGCGACATCCCGCTCAGCCGCAGTTACAACGTCAGGCTGAACGGCGTCAGCCCGCGACGCGACCTGCGCTGGTCGCTGCGGCTGCCGGACGGCCGCGAGTTGCTGGCCGGCGCGAAGACGCGTTACGACGGCCGGCAGTTCGAGCTGGAAAGCGAGGATCAGGCGGCCGTGCTGCCGCCCGGCGTCTACCGGTTGACCGCGCAAAGCGGCGGCGAAACCTGGCGGCAGGACCTGTCGCTGCCTGGCATGGCCGCGCAAGACTGGCTGCGGCGCGAAGGCCGCAAGCTGGCGCCGCATCCGCCAGTCCTGCCATCCGCCTGCCCGCGGCCTTGGCTGGAGCAGGCGCAGCTGTCGCAGCCGGATTTCGAATTGCGCTGGTGGCAGCGGCGCGAGCTGGGCCAGACGCTGCGCTGGCCAGCCAACCCTGGCGGCAAGAGGCTGTGGGCCAGCGTGTCGCTGCTGCGCGCCGAGTTCCGCGGCCCCATCGCCATCCGCCAGATCCACCGCGTGGCCGCGCCGCTGGGCCAGTTCTGACATTATCCTGACAATCGTCTAACCCTTTTGCGTTGCAATGCGGTCTATTCAAATGACTGATTTGCGGGAGAGGGAATGACGCGTCTGATCAAAATGCTGCCGTTGGCTGCGGCGCTGGGCCTGCCGTTGCCGGTTTGGGCCGGGCTGGTGTTGCAGAACCCGGAATGGAAAGTGGAGCTGGAGCCGGCCACGCTGGCGCTGAAGGTGACAGCGGCAGGCGAGCCGGCGCGGCCGGTGTCCGATGGCGTGCCGGCGCGCAAGGTGTCCGCGCTGCGCCAGGATGATCAGTCAGTCGACTGGCAATGGGACGATGGCCGTTACCGTTGGCAGGCCAGGCTGCAGGGCAGGGATCTGACGCTGACCCTGAACGCCAAAGCGCCGGGCAGGGTGGAACTGCTGCGCCAGCCGGCATCGGCGATGGGCAAGGGCCTGCTGCTCCCCTTGGCCGAGGGCAGCTACATCCCGGCCGGCAGCAAGCAGTGGCGCGATTTCCTGCCTGGTTTCGCCGGCGACGGCCTGGATACCACGGAAAACCTCAGCCTGCCGTTATGGGGCATGGACCATGGCCGCCGCAGCCTGCACTGGCTGCTGCTGGAGCCATTCAACAACCGGTTGGCCGTCCGCGCCGAAGGCCAGGGCTTTGCCTTGGGCCTGAGCCATGAATTCAACCCGCTCAATCAGCAGCGGCCGATGACGCTGCTGCTGCGGCTGGCCGACGACAATCTGTTGGCCGGCGCGCAGCGCTACCGGCAGTGGCTGATCAATGAAGGCCGTTATCAAACGCTGGCCGACAAGATCAAGGCGCAGCCGGACACCGTCAAGCTGATCGGCGCCAGCCATGTCTACCTGTGGGGCAATAATCTGCTGGATGCGTCCGACGTGCGCGACTGGCCGGCCTTCCTCACGCTGCTGCGCGGGCCGGACCCGCTGGCCGCCAGGCTGCGCGGCCGCTTCGACGCCGAGGCCGGCAAGGTTTTGCGCCAGGCCGGCCTCAAGCCAGACCACTACCAGCAACGCGCGCTGATGGAGGCCGTCAACCAGGCGCTGACCGCCGAAGCCCGCGCCGGCTGGCTGGGCAAGAAGCCGGACTGGGAGCGGATGGCCGCGCCTTATCTGCGGCTGCGCGCGCTGGCAGAGCGGCTGTTCGGCCCCGCATTGCAGCCGGACGCGTCGCGCTGGGGCGGCGGCTTGTCGCGCAAGACCATAACGGCTTTGCAGGAGGCCGGGCTCAAACGGCTGTGGCTGGGCGCGGACAATTGGGAAGGCGGCCTGTGGCAGCCGCAGGCGGTGAAAGCCGGCGTGGACGCGGGCTATCTGGTGACGGCTTACGACTCCTATGAAACCGCGCTGAAGCCAGGCTACCGCGAAGACTGGCTCACCGCTCAGCAGGGCGAGGCCGTCTATCGCGAATGCGGCGTCACGCTGGCCAACGGCAAGAAGAAATCCGGCTTTCGGCAGTCCGGCTACTACACCAACCCGGACTGCGTGCGCGACACCCTGCAACAGCGCACCCGCGCCCTGCATGCCGCCGCCGGCTTCAACAGCTGGTTCCTGGATGCCTACGCCACCGGGATGGTGTTCGACGATTACACGCCCGGCCGCCAGACCGGCAAGGCGGAGATGGCCGCCGGCTATGAAAAATCGATGCAATGGGTGGCGGATGCCTATCAGTTGCCGGTGGGGTCGGAAATGGGCAATGCCGCCACCAGCCGCGGCATCGCCTTCGCCCACGGCATGCAGGTGCCGGTGATGGGCTGGGGCGACGCCGATTTGCAGAAGAACAAGCAGTCGCCATACTTCCTGGGCCGCTGGTATCCGTCCGACCAGCCGGAAACCTTCTTCAAGAAAGTGCCGCTGAAGCAGCCGTACCGCGACCTTTACTTCGGCGCGCCGTATCGCTTGCCGCTGTACCAGGCGGTGTTCCATGGTTCGGTGATCACCACCAACCACTGGCTGTACGACAATCTGAAATTCTCCAACGCCTACGCGGACAACCTGCTGGCGCAATGGCTGTACAACGTGCCGCCTTTGTTCCACCTGTCCGCCGCCAGCCTCAAGGCCCGTCTGCCGCAGCTGCAATGCGCCGACCGCGCCTTCCGTCCGCTGCACGAGCGGCTGGCCACTCAGGCGCTGACCGGTTTCGAGTGGCTCAATCCCGAGCATACGCTGCAGCAAACCCGCTTTGTCGACGGCAGCCGCCTCACCGCCAACTTCGCGGCGGAACCTGCCGTCTATGGCAAGCAAACCTTGCCGCCTCAAAGCTTGCTCGCCGAGCTGGCAGGCCAGCCGCCCAGGCTGCTGCGGGTGGCCGATTGCGCGGGCAAGTGAGTCGCTGGGATAATGCCGATGTCGTTTTGCTGGCCATGGCACGGTAGTCTTCCATGGCTGGCAGGCGGTATTGCCGGGTGATTCAGCTGATTATTTTTTGGGCGGGAAAATCGGTAGATTTTTAGAGTGAGTTTTTATCTTTAAAAATCAAAATGTTGAGATTGGTGTGTTCCCCACGTGTGTGGGGATGAACCGTCGGTAGCCAACATCAGGCTTGGTTCGAGTAGGTGTTCCCCACGTGTGTGGGGATGAACCGACCCACCCCGCCTGATGACCTGGCGCCGGCGCGTGTTCCCCACGTGTGTGGGGATGAACCGCTCGGCGGCGGTTTCGCTGGCGGCGGCGGCCTGTGTTCCCCACGTGTGTGGGGATGAACCGCCGCAGCCGTTATGATTCGCTGCGGGGATGCCGTGTTCCCCACGTGTGTGGGGATGAACCGGTCGTTGCCTCGATACGAAACGTCATAAGGTTGTGTTCCCCCACGTGTGTGGGGATGAACCGCGTG
>NZ_JZJL01000088.1 GCF_000971335.1 Chromobacterium vaccinii | reverse complement strand
AATCACATGACCAAAAAATAAGTATTTGATTAATAAGCCGTTAATCGCATCCGCAATGCAGTTTTCGGCAGAAATTAGCCCCCTCTCTGCACTGCTGCGGCACAATGCGCGGCACAAAACAGGCACACCTCCTCCCACCCCTCCCCATACAGGCCACCCTCTGCGCCCAGACTATCGGCCAGCAGCCTAGACCTATCTGCCCTGGCAATATCTTTAGATTGCCCTTTCTTTCCCCAAACACATGAAACCAGTTATTCGACTAGGCGACCCAACCGACCACGGCGGCAATGTCACCAGTGCCAGCAGCACGACAACCATGTTCGGCAAAGCGGTTGCGCTTGTGGGCGACTCCGTCAGCTGCCCGCAGCAAGGGCATACAAACTGCGTGATTGTCGAAGGCGATCCATCGTGGACTGTTGGCGGCAAAGGGGTGGCGCTGCAAGGCCATAAAGTCAGCTGTGGCGCGACTCTGATTTCCACGCTTGGCCAGGTTATGCGCAGCTACGAAGGCAGCGGCACAGCGACCACAGGAGCCGGAGCGGGCATTGCGGCGGCCGCAGCTCTCGCGAGCGCCGCAACCGCCGCGTCCTTTGATGAACAAATCCGCTTTTTCACATCCGACCGCAATGCCCTGGCAGACACGCCTTACAAGTTGACCCTGGCCGATGGCTCCACCATCGAGGGCCGAACAGACGCCGGCGGGAAAACCCAGCGGATCAGCACGGATGCCGCGCAAGAAATCACCTGCGCAGAGTTCTTTCCAGACACGTTCTATGGCTGCGCCTGCGCAGCGGAACACATGTGCGAGGCCGGCGGGCGCGCCCCCGCCCCAGCACTGAAAGTCGAGCTGAAAGGCGTCAAGACAAACGCTCAAGCCGTCGGCTCGTCTGTCGTGAACGAAACGTTGCCACCTCCCGATGTTCGCCCCATGACTGCCGGCGAAATCGCCATGGCAAAGACTGTATTCAAAGACTCGCTAGACTACGGCAAAGTCAAGATTCACAATGGTGGCCTGATGGGCCAGCCCAATCGCTCAAACAATGCCATGACCCCAAAGGGCGAAATTCATTTCCCGACCAGCGATTACTTACCCGACTACTCAACAGTTAGCGATACTATAAAAATCTGGTTTATTCATGAAATGGGACATGTTTGGCAATATCAAATGGGGTACTCCGTCGTATGGGCAGGCATTAAACTAGGCGCAAAGGGCGGCTATTCAGACGATGGCGTAAAGGGAGCACCGGCACCGGCTTATCGATATAACCTTGAAGGCGCGGACAAAGGAAAGACACTCCCTGATTTCAACATGGAGCAGCAGGCAGACTTGATAGCCCACTACTACGCAGCAACCCAACTAGGAATGCCGCGATACATAGCGGACTTGCCCGCCCTTGAAAAAGCGCTTGCAGGATTCTTAGTCAATCCGAAAGATGAAAGTCTTCTACCCAACACGACACAGGTAGAGTCTGCACCATGAACATGATCAGAGTCCTTTTATCCTGCGCCCTTGCCACGATAGCATCATCCAGCTGGGCCACATCAAAGCTATACAATGCCGAGGCCGCAGTCATTCTAAAAAATGGCTCCCCCTGTTTTTATATACCGTATGAAATAAGCAGCAATCCCGCCGTATATTCAGATGGAAAAGGACTACAGCTAAGCCTTTTCAACACATCGCAGGCCACCCCCGGCTACGTCTGGAAAACATGGTTTAAACAACGGCCGGCCAAACTACCAAATACCCCAGAAAGTTGCATCCCCTACGGAACAATGTCTAAGGATTGGAAAGGCATGCAACCAAAGGCACTTGCAATGGCCACCTCCTATCAATTGGAAATAGGTGGCGAGCTAGGCACCTATGGCGCTTTTTTCTGTATCCAAAAAGACAAAGCCGGCGCATCTTACATAGCAAAAAGTGACCACAAGGGAACTTGCTCAACCGCCCCTCTCCCTATCCCATCCCGCTAACGCATGTGCGCAGGCATTGAGTTCAATGGGCAGGCTATCCACTGGGCGGACTCATGGCCACGCCTGCCAGTCCTCATGCGCGACGGCTCCGTCGAATGGTGTCCGTGGGGCAGCCCCGGCACCTCATGGACTCCAAACACGCCCGGCGGCGGCCTGCTGCGGCTTGAGGACATTCGCGCCCACAAGTGGGCCCGCTTTCGTCCTACACCCGTCAAAATCCCCGCCAGCGCCTTCCTGCTGTTGAATAGCGACGACAGTGAGACATGGCACGCCATCCCGCCAGGATTTGCGATCCAGGCCGCAGCCATCACCAGCAAAGAGCTAGTCGGCCACAGAGTCGAAGCGCTGCCCAAGGTCTACATCATCACCATCCCCGCAACAGACGACCTCTCCCCACTCCATGAACGCATGCCGCGCTTGATACGAATTAGTAACGCTTGACGTTAATAACGCATCGCGTTATTATTCGTTTCATGATTACGACGTTCAAGTGTTCGGACACTGAATCGCTCTTCTCAGGTAAGCGAGTAAAGCGATTCGTCAACATCGAAAGCGTGGCAATCAGGAAGTTGCAGCAGCTAAACGCAGCAACAACCGTTGAAACCTTGAAAGTGCCGCCAGGCAATAGACTGGAAGCACTCAAGGGCGACCGAATCGGACAACACAGCATACGCATCAACGACCAATGGCGCATATGCTTCAAGTTTGAGGATGGCAACGCTACCAACGTCGAGATTGTTGATTATCATTAGTAGTCATAGCCGGGGAGCAATCCCCGGCTCTCAGCCATTGGAGAATTGAAAATGCGTGAAGTACCACTAGCCCACCCTGGCGAGATTTTGGAACTGGACTGGCTAAAGCCCATGGATATAACCCAATATGCCCTTGCTAAAGCCATTGAGGTTCCGCCTCGCCGCATCAATGAAATCGTCAAAGGCCAACGCGCAATCACGCCCGATACCGCCCTTCGCCTTGGCGCATTTTTTGGCGTCGAGCCTGAATTCTGGATCAATCTACAAAGTCACTATGATATGGAACAAGCCAAGGATAAAATGTCCGAAGTTTTGGACCGCATCAAAGCACACAAACAAGCTGCATAATCATCTATTCTACAAAATAATCAAACACATGCCCAGCAACAGAAAGTAGAAAATGCTCAAAGAAATCAACTGGCAACTGGTAATTGCATTTTTAGCCCTAGCGCAACCATGGCTAATAAAATTATTTAGCGCCTTCTTCAAGAGAGCCAAGCTTGAAATATATGAAACAGGGAAAATTGAGCTTGGTTTCTCTCAATTTGGGCCAACTATAAACTTAGCAGGAACACTAAGACCAATTAACAGAGATATCTTTGTAAGCCAAATTCAGATTGAAATTATTAGAAAAAGGGATAGCGCACAACACATTTTCAAATGGTATGCATTCAAAAATGGGGTCATACCTACAATAGATCAAACACAGCAAATAGAAATTGCATCAGGGTTCCATATTTCACTAAACTCCCCCAAACAATACAATATATTTTTTGCCTCAGGAACTTTTCAAGAGGACACAAACTCATTAACTGCTTCATTCATAAAAAAATGGAATGAGATACAAGGCAATTACTTTGACAGCCTTACCGTTGAGAAAAAAACCATCCCCACCACCACTGCCACCAAAGAAGGGCTTTTCGACAATCTAACGAAAACTGAAGAGTCTCGCGCTCTATTCGGCCGACTCACAGAACTATTCTTCTGGATGCCCAGCGATTACGAAGTTAAAATAATTATCAACACATCAGAAACAAAGCAAATCAAAACAGCATGGAAATTCAACATCACAGATGAAGAAAGCCAAAACATTAAAGGCAATGCAATGGCCATTATGCGAGGCGCTTGCGGATTGGGGCATTTCCACACATTCATTTACAAGGAATACTCAAAATCTGTTTAAAAGTACATAAAAATCCCCGCATAAGCGGGGCTTTCTCTATCTACCTACACCGCACTCCCCATACTGAAACGCCAACGCGATATATCCCTTTCCCACCGCATCCCAACTATCCACCATTACCGGCTCCAGCAGCCGGCACGGCTTCGCCATGTTGGCGGGCAATGGCAGCATTTGCGGCCTCGATGGCTGCATTGAGTTCGCGCAGCCTGTCAGGCCCAGGACGACAATCAACGGGCAAAGGCTGAGTTTCGATAACACGGTTATACCTCTCTATTACTTTCGGTTTCGCATCGCGCAGCCGATCTAGCCACACTTCAATTTCGACGGACGCTTGATGCAAGCGGACGACCTCCGCGCGATAGGCGTCAAGATCACCCCGCGCCCGGCCTGCGTCCGCCGTGGCGGTTACAGCGGCCCCCCGCAGCCGCTCAACATCCCGACCATGCCCATAGGCTCGCCATACCGACCCGGCCCACAACGCAGCCAGTAGCAGGCCACCCAGGGCATAGACTCGACCCGACAACATCAAGGCCGCCCCGCGATAGCATCGGCCACAGCCTGCGCCAGCCGGCCCTTGCTGGCTTGATAGGCAGCCAGCTCCGCCGCATTGGTGATGAAAAACAACTCAACGATGACGCCGCCCGCATTGACGAATGCCAGCCGGCCGCGCGCGCTCGCGCTCTGGTCAATCCAGCCGCCCGCGCCGCGCAACGGACTGCCCAGGACGCCCGCCACAGCCGCGCTGATGCGCTGACTGAGGCCACGCAGCGCCGGCAGCGCGATAGACTCCACACCACGCGCCAGCGGGTTCACAGCGGCGTTACAGTGGAACTCGACGGCGATATCCCGACCAGGGATAAAGCGCAGCGCCTCGGCAAGCGGCTTGTTTTCCTGGCCCAAGCCATCCGTTACGACATCGTGCCCAGCGGCGCGCAGCCGCTCAGCAACCAGATTGCGGAACTCCAGCGCAATGTCAGCCTCGCGCGCACCATTCGCCACCGCGCCCGGATCATTGCCGCCATGGCCAGCAGATACCAAAAATTTCATATTCCCAACTCCCATAAAAAAAGCCCGCACAAGGCGGGCATATCGTGAATAACTTTGTTCAGCTGCCGATTTTGTCGGCGCGTTGTTTTAACCAGGCTTCCAGATACTGCGCGCCAAGGATGCCGATAGCCGCCCCAACGCCAACCAGGGCCGGCAATGGCATGTCGGGGAAGCGAGTCAACACCACGCCAGCCACTGCCGAAGTCGCGCCGCCCAAGATAGAGCGCCCCACCGCCAGCCGCATCGTGATTTGCTCTTGGCTTACCAACAGTTTGCTCAGTCCAATAGCCGCCCCCACCACAACCAAAGCCATTAGCCCTTTTTCATGCTCTTGCATTTTCTTTCTCACAAATAAAAAAGGGGCATTTGCCCCTTTGCTTTCCGACATCCAATCAATACCCCAATGTCACACTAATAACCGGACTAACCCCCATAAGCTCCGTAGTATTAATCTTGTAAATAAACAGCTGGAATGGCACATTCTTTACAGGAACCCGGCTAGTAAAAACGGCATCGCGCTCATCGTCCCGATAAAAGACTTGCACATCAGGATTTTCCGGCCCCACCTGCTTCCACTTGTAAACGGGCCAAAAATCATCGCCATACAATATCTTAGAAGTTACAAGCGGTGACTGCCAAGGCCAAGTCCCCCCCGTATCTCTTGAGGTATTTACGACCGTTTGGCTAACCTGAACCTCAATAGGCCGCCTCTTCCCATAAAATGCCGATGCCGAATAACCACCCGCCGAAACTTTAGCCAGCTGCCTAAATGCCAAATCGTTGGCGCTGCCGTTTTGCGCCTCCCCCCGCCCTAATTCTTTGTTCAAATCACGCGCCGATAACGCCCCGCTCGCCGGCAACGTCATGCGGCCTCCAGCTGAGCAATGCGGGCCTCCAGCCGTTCGATATGGCTCTGCTGCTCCTTCATCGCCTCCACAAACAGGCCGGCCAGATTGCCGTAAGCGACCGTCAACGTCTTGGCTTCGTCGGCCGCCTCGGTCACCGCTTCCGGCTGTACCGCTTGCACCTCTTGCGCGATCAGGCCCACTTGGCGCGCGCCAGTATCCTTACGCGTGAAGGTGTAGCCGTTAAGACGTTTGACCTTGGCCAGCGCGTCCGCAATCGGCTGGATATCCTTCTTCAGCCGCCTATCCGAAAACCACGTCACGTTACCGGCGGCCGTCATGTCGCCGGTCTTGGTATCGACAAACCATCGCCACTCATCGGCCGACCAGCCACCCAGGCCGAACACGCCGTCATGGCGAAGCGCCAGCTTTACCGCCCACACACCCGGCACATGAAAAGCCATGGCGGCAGTCTGCTTGTCGCCATTCCCATTAATATTAGCGCGCACCTCTAGCGCGGCGGCTTGATCACCCTTTGCCATCGCGCAGGCCAGATTGCCCGTCAGCAACTTATTACGCGCCTCAATATTGCCTGCCGCCCGGTAGTCGTTGCCCTGCCACAGATGCGGCATATCATTGACGCCCGGGCCGCCAAGGTGAAGCACCACTTGCGCCACGGCATCATCATTGCCGCCCTTGCACACCGCCAGCGCCGCCAGTTGCCGCTGCTGGCCTTCCTGCACCGCCCGCCAAACCGTATATGCCGATCCGCTCGACGGGCAGGCGACTTGCAGACCACCCCAGCGCGCATCTGTCGCCCAATCCTTCCAGGCGCTGCCGGGCGGCTCAGAAATAATCGGTGCACGAAACCGCTTATTGCCCGTTACCACTTGATCCCCGGCCAGCGCCAGCAGGTCAGCCGCATGCAAGTGGTCTACCGTATCGGCATTCAAACCCGATCCAGGGCCGTGATTGCCGCTATGCCAAACCTTGACCCAATCGCCCCACCGCTCGTTATAGCGACTGCGGATATACAGCTGCGTGTTGTCCGGGTGATAGGTTTGATACTGCTGAAACGTCATGCTGCCCTGCTCTAGCACCGACAACGCGCCGGCCACCGCCCACGGGTAATTGCTGCCTGTTGACGCGTTCGCGTTGGCTCCCTGCCAGAACCAGCCGTTTTGCCGACACGTGTTCAGATCAACGTCTTTGCCCAGGGCCTGCCGATGCATCAACAGCGCGCCATCGTTGCCGGTATGCCAATGACGGTTCCAGCCGCTCCATACGCCGTTTTCAAGCCGGGCCTCGTACACCTCGCCGCCCCATGCGCGGTATGTCAGCACGCCCCATTTGTCGCTCAGATAGTTGACCGTGAACATGCCATTGCTACCGCTGCCCGGTACGCCCTTGACGCCCTTTCCGCCATCGGCCTGCGCGTGATAAAAGCCGTTCGCGCGCTTGTCGGTCAGCTCGCCGCTTCCGATGTTGCGCGCATTGCCGCCCATGCCGTAGCTGGCCAGGTCCTGCGCCTCAAGCTTCTTGGCCAGCTGGCTAGCGACGGTATCGGAGAATTTGGCGTCGTTGTTCAGCGCCGCGCCTAGCTCTTTCAAGGTGTTCAGCGCTTCCGGCGCGCTGTCCACGATCTTCGCCACGGCAGCGTCAACATAGGGCTTGTCCGCGAACTTGTTTTCCAGAAAGCCGTATGCCTGCGACCACACCCGCCCCGCGCTATCGACCTCCAGCGTTTTCTTGCTGTTGATAAAAAACGCCAGGTTCTTCGTCCCGGTCATGGGTTTGTCGCCTTCATAGTCGGCAAACAGACCCGTGTCGGCGTCATCATCAAACCCATACCCGACCGCCGACGAATCCCCCTTATCCGGGTAGCCCTTGCCGGCGCGGACGGTATCCGCCCGCGACTGGCCGACCACATCCAGCCGGCTCGGCATGCCGGCGCGGCCAATCCGCACCCGGCCGCCTTCCTGATGCAACAGGGTATCGGACCCGCTCGCGCCAATCCGATGCTGTATCGTCGCGCTGCCGTCGCCAACGTGGATATCCACCAGCGCCGGCCCCTTCGTCGTCACATTGCGGAACACCCGCAGCGACGCGCCGGACACGCCATCCAGCGGCTGCGGGTCCAGATCGATCATCGCGCCGCCGGTCGCGGCCTGCGCGAACAGCCGGCCGTTGCCGTCGCTATGCACCACATCCAGCGACACAAAGCCCTTGTCCGGCGACTTGGCCGAATTGACGCGAACCGGGTCGCCTTTGCGCGCCGCCCAGCCGGTAATTTTGCGCGCCTCCTCGACGGCCTGCGCGACATCGCTGATGGACGCCGCGCTGGCCGCCGCGGCCGTGGCGCTGTCGCCACCTGCCTTGGCGCTAGCCGCTGCTGCGGCGGCGCTGGCGGCGGCGTTCTTCTCGCTGGTGGCGCTCGCGCCCTGGCTGGCCTTGGCGGCGTCCTGACTGCCCTTCGCTGCCGTCTGGCTGGCCTTGGCCGCCTTCTCGCTGGCCGCCGCGTTCTTCTCGCTTTCCGCTGCCGCGTTGCGCGAGGCGATCAGATCGGCGGAATTGTCCACCACCACCTTGCGCGCCGCCTCCATCGCGCCCAGGCCCTCCCTGGCCCCGCGACTGATGGCCAGCCAGGACATCACCTGTCGCCCTTCGCCCAGCTCGTCGTAAAGCACGGCCTGATCGTTGTCGGTCAACAGCACATCGCGGAAGCCGGCCAGCGTCACCATCCAGCGCCGCTGCATCTTTGCCAGCTCGGCCGCCACTTCGCCCAGCGGCGAGCCGGTGAAGTTGCGAACGATGGCGTAAGCCTGGCCAGCCGCATTGCCGCCCGCGTAAGGCGTGCGCAGCTGCAAGGCGTCGCCGCTCACCGTGGCGATTTCATATAGCCTGCCGTCCGGGCCAATCAGGATATCGCCTGCGTTTGCCTGGCCATTCCATTTCGTGTCTTGGCCGCTTACAGTCAATGCCCCTTGCTGCACACTGATCTTGCCGACCCGATACCACGCAACATCCGTTGCCATTTCATTCACCCATAAAAAAAGCCCGCCGAAGCGGGCATCAACTTGAATTCAATTACACGTACAAACTGGCATCGGTAATCATGACGGTTTGCGAAATGCAGTCCATC
>NZ_JZJL01000087.1 GCF_000971335.1 Chromobacterium vaccinii | reverse complement strand
CACTGCGCGGCGCTCAGCTGCTCGTTGAGCTGGGTGCTGTAGCGCCAGCCGCTGGCGGCCCCGGCCGACGGACGCGGACTCTCCAGCGCCGGGCGCGCGGCGGCAAGCGCGCGCGGGCTGGCCGCCGCGACGGCCGCGCCGTCCTTGCTCCAGCGCTTGTCGCCGCTGGTCTGCTTGATGCCGCTGAACGTGGTGGACATGGCTTAGATCACGTCGAACAGCGTCAGCTGGCTGACCTTGCCGTAGGCTTTCTGGCTGGTCTGCAGCGCCATCGACAGATTGTTCATGTCGATATAGGCGGTGGCGTAGTCCAGGCTGCCCAGCTCGATGATGCTTCCCTGGTTGGCCAGGCTCAGACTGTCATGGTTGCCGTCCAAGGTCTTGAGCACGTTCTGCGCGCCGCCCAGCTCGGAAATGGTGCCGCCGACTCGATCCAGCGCGGCGTCCACGCCGTTCATCACCTCGCGCATGGTGGCGCCCACCGCCGGGTCCTTGCTGTCCAGGGTAGGGCTTTGCAGCGTGGCGATCGCCTTGTCCAGCTGGTTGAGCAAGGGGGCCATGGCCTCCAGCGTGACATTGGATGTCTGGGTCACGCCCTCGCCCACGGTCACCTGCTGCCGGTCGCTGTTGCCGTTGTAGCGGTAGCGGCTGCCGGCCGGCTGAGCGTCGTCCACGGCAATGGTGGCGCTGTTGACCGCGCTGCCTGAGAACATGTAGCGGCCTTCGCTGTCCTTGGTGTTGGCCGCGTACAGGATGCTGTCGCGCAGACTGGCCAATGGCGAGGCCATCGCCTTCAGGTCGTCGGTCGCCGGCTGGTTGGCCGCGGCCACCAGCAGGTCGCGCGCGTCGCGCAAACTGAAACTGATGCCGCTCAGCAGCGTTTCGTTCTTGGTCAGCTGCGACTTGAGCGCGCCGATATTGTCGCGGTACTGCTTCAGCGACGCCTCTTCGCGCTGCAGACGCAGCAGGCGCACGCTGGCGATGGGATTCTCCGACGGCACGAGCATGCTCTGGCCGCTGGACATCTTCTGCAAAAGCTCTGACATGCCGGAACTGCTGTTCTGCATGGCCAGCAGCACGACGGATTGGTACTGGTTGCTGGAAATACGCATGCTAAGTCCTTACAGGATGGCCAGGGTGCTTTCGAACAGCTGGTTGGCCACCGAGATCACTTTCATATTGGCCTGGTACATCTTCTGGAATTCGATCAGGCTGACCGCCTCTTCGTCCCGCTGGACGCCCGAGGTCGCCTGCCAGCTCTTTTCCGCCTCGGCGCGGATCACATTGGCGGTGTCCAGCCCGGCCTTGTTCGCCTGGCTGGAAATGGCGAGGTGGCCGATCATCTGCGAATAGGCGTCGCCCAGCGTCACATTGCCGACGCCGGCCAGCGGGAAAGCTTGCTGCTTGACCTTCAACACCTCGAGCAGATTGTCGTTGTTGCCGGGCTTGGCCGGATCGGCGGAAAAACCGAGCTCGGAGGCAAGGATGCCGGTGCTCTGCAACAGGCCGTGGGCGGCGCCGGCGTCATAGCGGAACAACGGCTTGCCCGGCTGGCCACTCATGTCGTAGCCCTTGGCCAGCTGGTCGTTGACGCGGGCGGCCAGTTCGCCGGCCAGCGTGCGCACCTGGGCCTGGACCGGCCGCAGATTTTCCGCTTCGAAGCGGTTGAGCCCGCCCAGCTGGCCGCCGAGATCAGAACCCGCCATCGCGTACTTTTCGGTGCCGAAAGCCAGCTTCAGTTGCTGGCTGCCATCCGGCTGGGCCTCGCTGGACAGTGTGGCGGCGCTGTCGGAGGCCACCAGCGGCAGGCCATTCTTCAGCGAAATGGTCTTGCTGCCGTCCGGCTGCGCCACCACCCTCACCTCGATCAGCGAGGACAGCGCGTCGATCTGGCGATCGCGCTCGTCCTCCAGGCCGGATGTGTTGATGCCCTGGGCCTTGGCCGACGTCAGCTTCTCGTTCAGCATCGCCAGATTGGCGGTGGCGCTGTTGATCTGCGTCAGCGTGGCGTTGCGCTGTTCGGCGATGGCCCCCAGCTGCGAGGTGAGCACGCCGTCCAGGTTGTTGAAGCGCTGCGCCAGCGCGCCGGCCGAGCGGACCACTTGGTCGCGCATGGTGTTGGAGTCCAGGCTGGCGGCGTTCAGCGCGGCGAAGAACTGGTCGAAGCCTTCGGACAGGCTGCTGCCCTTGCTGCCCATCACCTTTTCCAGCTGGGTGAAATACGGCTGGGAAGCCGACATCGAACCGACATTGGAGCCGGCCTGCCATTGCAGCAAGTTCTTGTAATCGTCGCTGAAGCGGCGAACGTTGCTGACGTTGACGCCGTAGCCGGCGCTCAGCGGATCGCCGGCGCCCGGGGCCTGGGTGGCCAGCACCACGCCCTGGCGCGAATAGCCGGGCGTCTGCTGGTTGGCGATGTTCTGGCTGGCCGTGTTCAGCGCGACCTGCGCCGCCTGGGCGCCGGACAGCGCGTTATTGATCATGCGCATGGTTGGCTGTCATCACTTGGTGAGTGGGAACATGGGCGGGGCGAAGGCCGCCAGCCCCTGGCCGGCATCCCGGCCCTGCTTCAGACTGGCGACGGCGGCGTCCACATCCTTAACGGGAATATTCCCATTCTCCGGCAGCAGCTGCGCCAGGATGACCTTGGCGATGCCGAAAGTGCGCTGGCTGGCCAGCTGGTCGGCCAAGGCGCCGTCGGCGATGTCCAGCATGTCGGCGTTCATCGAGTTGGCGAAGACGCTGTCCTCGCCCGCCACCTCGCGGGTGGTCTTGCGCATCTGCTTGAACATCTCGCGGACGAACTGGGCCTCGAACATCTCGGCCGCCTTTTCCGCCTTCTTGCGGTATTCCGGACTGGCGGCCGCCACCGGCGCGTCTCCGCCGGCTCCGGCGGACGGGTTCTGCAAATCGTTGTTCAGCATCAGATCACCACCAGTTCGCCGTCTATCGCGCCGGCCTGGTCCAGCGCCTGCAGGATGGCCATCACGTCGTCCGGCGTGGCGCCGGTGCGATTGACCGTATCGATGATGGCGCGCAGGCTGGCGCCGGCCGGCCACTTGAACATCCGCCCCTGGCCCTGCTCCACCTGCACCCGGGAGTCGGGCACCACCTGAGTGGTGCCGTTGCTGAACGGGCCGGGCTGGCTGACCTGGGACGACTCGGAAATCACCACGCGCAGGCTGCCGTGCGACACTGCCGCCGGGCGCACGGTGACGCCCTCGCTGATCACCACGGTGCCGGTGCGGGAGTTGAACACCACGCGCGGGATTTCCGCGCCGACGTCCACGTTCAACTTCTCCAGCCGCGCAACGAAGGCCACGCGCTCGGTCGGATCGCCCGGCGCCCTCACCTCGATGGTGGTGGCGTTGCGGGTGGTGGCGATCTTGCCGTAGCTGCGGTTGATCGTCCTCACCACATTGGTGGCGGTCTCGAAGCTGGGGCGGCGCAGGCTCAGGCGTATGCTGTCACCCTGCTCGAAATCGCTGGGAATCTCGCGCTCGATCGACGCGCCGTTGGGAATGCGCCCGGCGGTGGGCGTGTTGACGGTGACGCTGGAGCCGCTCTTGCCCTGCGCCGACAGGCCGCCTATCACCACGCTGCCCTGGGCCAGCGCGTAGACTTCGCCGTTGGCCGCCTTCAACTGGGTCAACAGCAGCGTGCCGCCGCGCAGGCTCTTGGCGTCGCCCAGCGACGACACGGTCACGTCTATGGTCTGGCCGCGGTTGTAGCCGGGCGGCAGGCTGGCGCTGACCATCACCGCGGCCACGTTCTTGACGCGGGTGTCGGTCTTCTCCGGCATCTTCAGGCCGAACTGCTTGAGCATGTTGGCGACCGACTGGCCGGAGAACTTCACCTGCGAGTTGTCGCCGGTGCCGTCCAGGCCCACGACGATGCCGTAGCCTATCAGCTGGTTGTCGCGTATGCCTTCCACATTGACCAGCTGCCGCAGCGGACGGGCCGCGGCCGGCAACGACAACGCCGCCAGCAAGGCGGCGGCGATCAGGCTTCGAATCTGTCTCGATATCATGAAAAACCTTAGAACGGCATCAGCGGGCTGGCGAAGAAGCGCATCAGCCAGCCAGGACTGTTGGCGTCGGCCAGCGCGCCGCTGCCGGAATAGCCGATGCGGGCATTGGCGATGCGCAGCGAGGAAACGCGGTTGTCGGTGTCGATGTCTTCCACCCGCACATAGCCGGCCAGGCGCAGCATTTCCTCGCCCTGGTTCAGCGCCAGCTGCTTCTCGCCCTTGACCTGCAACAGGCCGTTGGGCAGCACCTTGTGCACCACCACGGTCAGCGAGCCGGCCAGCGCGTTTTGCTGGGTGGAGCTGGACGAGCCGTTGAAGTCGCGGTTGGCGTCGATGCCGACCTGAGCGTTGAAGGTGGTGTTGCCGATCAGCGAGGGGCCGATCTTGGCGCCGGACTTCTTGCCGAAGCTGGTGCCGGCCTGCTTGCTGGCCTGGGTGGTCTCTTCCAGCACCACGGTCAGCACGTCGCCGGGGCGGAAGGCGCGGTTGTCAGAGGTCAGCGACAGCGAGCCGCCGGACGTGAACACGCCGCCGCCGATCGGCTGCGAAGTCTGCTGCCGCATCAGCTCCGGCAACGGGTCCGGCTCCGGCGGCGGCGGCTGAAACTGGGCGCAGGCCCCCAGCAGCAAGGCCGCCAGCGGCGCGAGGCGGGCAAGCGTCATCGTACCGACTGGCCCAGCTGCTGCAGCATATTGTCGGCGGCGGACAGCACCTTGGTGTTCATCTCGTAGGTCCGCTGCGCGGCGATCATGTCCACCATCTCTTCCACCACCTGCACATTGGAGCCTTCCAGGCTGCCTTGCTTGAGCTTGCCCAGCGCGCCGCTGCCCGGATCGCCGGCATTGGCGTCGCCGCTGGCGTCGGTCTTCTGGAACAGGTTGTCGCCCAGCGCCAGCAGGCCGGCCGGATTGATGAAGCCGGCCAGCTGGATGCGGTCCACCGCTTCCGGCGTGGTGCTGGTGCCGCGGGTCACCGACACTTCGCCGGTTTCGCTGATGGAGACCTTGGAGGCGTCGGTCGGAATGCGGATTTCCGGCTCCAGCGGCAGGCCCTGGGCGGTCACCAGCACGCCGTCCTTGTTCAGGCCCAATTGGCCGGCCCGGGTGTAGCCGGTCTCGCCGTTGGCCATCTTCACCTGCAGGAAGCCCTGGCCGATGATGGCCACGTCCAGGCTCTGGTTGGTGGTGGTGATGTTGCCCTCGGTGAACACCTTCTGGCTGCCCACCAGCCGGGTGCCGTTGCCCATCTGCACGCCGGACGGCGAGGTATTGTTGTCGTCCACCTTGCTGCCGGGCTGCTTCTCGACCTGATAGAACAGGTCTTCGAACATCATGCGGTCGCGCTTGAAGCCGGTGGTATTGACGTTGGCCAGGTTGTTGGCGATGGCGGTCAGGCGCGCGTCTTGCGCCTGGATGCCGGTTTTGCTGATCCAAAGTGCCGGATTCATCGTATCTCCCAATCAGTCGGGCGTTCAGCCGCGCACTAGGCGGTTGCCCGCTTCGTTCATGTCGCTGGCGGCGTTGAACAGCTTCATCTGCATCTCGAAATTGCGGTTGAGCGTCATGGTGGACACCATTTCCTCCACCGCGGACACGTTGCTGCGCTCCAGGTGGCCGCTTTGCACGCGCACGCTGTCGTCCACCGGCAGCGGACCGCCCTGGCGCGCGGCGATCAAGCCGTCGGGGCGCTTGCCCACTTCGCGCGCCTCCGGCTTGACCAGCTTGAGCTTGTCCACCGGCTGCATCGCGGTGTCATCCGGGTTCAGCACGGAAATCGTGCCGTCGGCGGCCACGCTTGCCTTGAGAAAACCTTCGGGCAAGCGGATCTGGCCGCCGTCGCCCAGCACCGGGTGGCCGTTGACGCTGAGCCCGCCGTCGGCGCCCACCGTCATGCTGCCGGCGCGGGTGTAGGCCTCGCTGCCGTCCGGCGCGGCGACGGCGAAAAAGCCGTCGCCCTGCAAGGCGATGTCCAGCTCGCGGCCGGTCTCCACCACGGTGCCGTTGCGGTCGGACAGCGCGGTCGGCGCATTCAGGCTCAGCAGTCGGGCGTCGTAGCCGTAGCCGGGCACTTCCTGGCTGACGGCGGTGTCGATGTCGGCGCGAAAGCCGCCGGTTTCGGCGTTGGCCAGGTTATTGGCGTGGATCTGCTGCGCGCGCAGCATCCGGCCCGCCCCGCTCATCGCGGTGTAGATCAGCTTGTCCATCGCCTTACACCGCCTGCATCAGCGCCTGCATCACCTGGTTCTCGGTGGAGATCACCTTGGTGTTGGCCTGATAATTGCGCTGCGCGGTCATCAGCGACACCAGCTCGGAGGTGACGTCGACATTGGATTGCTCCAGCGAGCTGGTGACCAGCTTGCCGGCCATATTGCTGCCGGCCGGCGACAGCAGCGCCGGACCGGAAGCGGTCGACTCCTGCCAGCTGGTCTGGGAGGCCGCGGTCAGCGCGCCCTGATTGGCGAAGTTGGCGATGGCCAGACGCGCGACCACCTGCTTCTGATCGTTGCTGTAGCTGACGATGACTTCGCCCTTCTCGCCCAGGCTGACGCCGGTGCGCGCGCCCGGCGGATAGCCGTTGGCGGCGCTGCGGGTGGTGCTGCCTTCGCCGGCATACTGGGTGGTGCCGCTGTAGTCCAGCGCCACTTTCAGCGCGCTGGCGCCGGCCGGGGAGCCCAGGTCCAGGTCCACCGGAGCGGTAGGCTGCGTCATCTTGCCATTGGTGTCGAACTTGAGATCGGTGGTGGCGGCCAGCATCTTGTCGCCCAGCTGGTAGTGGACGGTGATGGTGCTGTCGGCGCTCTTGCAGAAGTACTGGGTCAGGTTGTGCTTGTTGCCCAGCGAGTCGTACACCGCGGATATCGTGGAATGGTTGAAGCTCTGCGACACGCCCTTGTCGAACGGCACTGTCTGCACCGCCCAGCCGGCCGACATGTTGCCGGTGTACTTCAGTTGGTCGCTGGGCTTGGCCGGAATGTTGCCGGTGGGAATCTGGATGTCGCCCAGCGCGCCCAGCACGCCGTCCTCGGACTGGCCGTAGCCCTGCACGCGGCCGCCGTAGTTGTCGATCAGATAGCCTTCTTTGTCAGTGTCGAAAATGCCCACCCGGCTGTAAGTCACCGCGCCGGCGGTGCTGCGCGACACATAGAAGCCGCGGCCGTCGATGGCGGCGTCCAGCGCGCGGCCGGTGTTGACCAGGCCGCCGTTGCGGCCGATGTTCTGGCTATTGGGATTGGCGTTGACGCCCATCGCCTGGCTGCCCGCGTAGGCTGAGGCGAAAGTCACCCGGCCGGACTTGAAGCCGTAGGTGCCGGAGTTGGCGATGTTGTCGCTGACGCTGCCCAGCTGGTTGTTGACGGCGTTGATGCCGGAAAGGGCGATCTCGAAGCTCATGGTTATCTCCGGGGTGACTTTAAGCGGAAAGCAAGGCGGATACGGAAGAAGCGGGGAAGTCGCCGATGCCGGCCAGGCTCAGCACCGGCTCGCCGCCGTTGACCGGCAGGCGCACGCCGCCGACCTCGGCCTTGAGCTCGAACAGCCCCTTGCTGCCGGACGCGGTGGACAGCTCCAGCTGGTAGTTGCCGGCGGCGAGATGGTAATCGGCCAGCTTGATCTTGAAATCGGACGCGCCCGCCGCGCGCTTGCCCAGCTCGATGCGGGTGCGCTGGCCGGCGGCGTCGGTCAGGATCAGCGTCGCGCCGTCCTCCTGGCCTGCCAGCGTCAGGCGGCCGTTCAGCTCGCCCTGGCCGTCGCTGCGGATGCGGTCGGTCTGCACCAGCACCGGCTTGCCCACCTGCGCGCCCAGCGCCACGCCCTGCAGCTCGCGCAGCATCGCGCCCTGGCTCTGCAGCTGCTTGAGCATGTCCTGGGTGCTCTGCATCTGGCTCATCTGCGCCAGCTGGCTGACGAACTGCGACGGATCGGCCGGATCCAGCGGACTCTGGTTGCGGATCTGCGCCAGCAGCAGCGTCATGAACATGTCGTTGGTCGGCTGGGCGCCGTTCTTGGCCACGTTCTGCGCGCCGTCCTTCTGGCCGCCGTTGGCGGCGAGCTGCCTCGATTGCGCCTGTTCCACGCTCATGCGGTATCTCCCAGTTTCAGCAGGTCCTGCTGCATGGTTTTCACTTTGGCCAGCACCTCGACATTGGTCTGGAAGGCGCGGGTGGCGGACAGCATGTCAGTCATCTCCTCCACCGCGTTGACGTTGCTGTAGAAAACATTGCCGTCGGTGTCGGCCAGCGGATTGCCCGGCTCGTGCGCCTTGCGCACCGGCTCCTGGTTCTGCACCACGTCCAGCACCTGCACGCCCATGCCCTCGCCCTGCATCTGGCTGCTGAACACCGGCTTGCGGCCGCGGTAGGCGGCCTGCTCGGTGCCGGCGGAGGTGTCGGCGTTGGCGATGTTGCTGGCCACGGTGTTGAGACGCACCGTCTGCGCGGTCATGGCGGAACCGGCGATGCGCGAGATGTCGCGGAATGACATGGTTTATTGCCCCGCTATCACTTTGGCCAAACCGTGCAGCTTCATGTTGATGAAGGTGAGGCTGGTCTGGAATTCGGAAACGTTCTGCGAGAACTCGGCCTGCTCGACGCTGAGCTCGACGGTGTTGCCGTCGCGGGACGGGTGGTTGGGAAGGCGGTACAGCAGATCGCCGCCGCCGTCGTCGAACGCCAATGGCGAATCGGCGGCCGCCGATGCCAGCGCCGCCTTGAAATCGATGTCACGCGCCTGATAACCCGGGGTGTTCTCGTTGGCGATGTTCGACGCCAGCACCCGGGTCCGATCCGCCCGCAGCCGCAAGGCCTCGGGATGGATGCTCAGGGCCTTGTCCAGATGCATGCCCATTGCCTTGACCCTATCAGTTCACTACCATGTTCAAGCTATTTACTATGAATAGCTATTCAATTGGAAAGCGATACTAATAAGCGCGCCCGTCATCGTATACGCAACAATTACCACGCAATTTGTAATGGAAAAATTCGCCAAAACCCGCTACGGCCTCGGCTGCCTGCTGCTCGCCATCGCCCAAACCGCCCTGGCGGCCTCCCCGGCCGAACAGGAAGTGGAGCGCCAGGCGCAGAAACTGGTCCGCCAGCGGCTGGCCGACGCCGGACTCGACCAGCCGGACATCCGGTTGCAGCTGCTGCCCCCGCGCGACCTGCCCGCCGCCTGCGCGGCGCCGTGGCCAGGCCGACGCCGGCCGATAGCCG
>NZ_JZJL01000086.1 GCF_000971335.1 Chromobacterium vaccinii | reverse complement strand
AGTGGTGCAAATCGACATCGCGCCGGACAATGCGGTGATGTGGAACGGCGAGCGTTTGCCGAACCGGGAGGCGCTGGAGACGAGGCTGTCGGCGGCGGGGAAGGCGGAACCGCAGCCGGAGCTGCACATCAAGCCGAACAAGGATGCGAGTTACGCGCCGGTGGCGATGGTGCTGGCGGAGTCGCAGCGTCTGGGACTGACGAAGCTGGGCATCGTCGGGTCGGAACAGTTCTTGCAATGACATTAAAATAAATTACCGGATGTGGCATGATGTCGGACAGGCGGCCAAACGGCCGCCTGTTCCGTAATCGACAACAAGACCGGATGACGCCGCGATGGCCACATCGGAAAACACACATATGAATATACGTCTTTGCCTGTCCGCCCTGTTTCTTCTATCGCTAGCCGCCTGTGGCAAGGGCGGCGCCGAGCATGCGTCCGCCTCCGGCAAGAACGCGTCGGCGCCGGCGGCGCGCCGCTTGTCCGGCGCCGATGTGGTGCGGGCCGAGGTGAAGCCGCTCGCCGCCGCCATTCCGTTCACCGGCTCGCTGAACGCGCTGACCAGCAGCGCGGTGGCGTCCGAGGTGGACGCCAATGTCCGCGAAGTGCGGGTGCGCGAAGGAGAGGCGGTGCGCCGCGGGCAGCTGCTGGCGGTGCTGGACGCCGAGTCTCTGGGCCAGTCTGTGGCAGAGCAGAATGCCCAGCTGGACAACTCCAAGGCGCGGCTGAAGCTGGCCAAGGTCAAGCTGGACAAGCAGCGGGAGCTGCTGGGCAAAGGTTTTATCTCCCAGGTGGCGTTCGACGAGCTGGAAAGCGATTTCCGGGTGAAAGAGGGCGAGCTGCGCGCGCAGGCCGCCCTGTTGGCGCGGGCGCAACGCTCGCTGGCCGACGCGCAGGTCAAATCGCCGATAGACGGCGTGGTCTACGAGCGCAAGATCAACCCCGGCGAGGTGGCCAGCCGCAATATGAAGCTGTTTTCGGTGGCTGATCTGGCGGTGCTGGAAATCGCGGCTACCGTGCCTTCGAGGCTGGTGGGGCAGGTGAGGGTGGGCATGCCGGCTTCGTTCAGCGTGGATGGACGCGACGCGCAAGAGCGCGGCGAAGTGGTTCGCATCAACCCGGTGGCCATACCCGGCACCCGCAGCTTCACGCTGTTCGTGCGGGTGAAGAACGCGGACGGACACTTGAAAGTGGGCCAGTTCGCCAAGGGCGGCGTGGTGGTGAGGGCGGTGAAGGACAAGGTGGTGGTGCCCATCTCTGCGGTGCGCGACATCGACGGCCAGCCCTGGGTGATGGTGGTGGAGAAGGGCAAGCTGGCCAAGCGGCCGGTGACGGTGGAGCTGCGCGTGGAAAACGAGCGTCAGGCCGCGATAGCCGGCGTGGCCGCCGGCTCCAGCGTGATTGTCGGCGAACTGCTGGGCAGCAAGGCGGGCGACCCGGTCAGCCTGCCGGCCGGCCTGGCTTGAGGAGAGCGCCATGTGGCTGACCCGCGTAAGCGTGCGCAATCCGTATTTCGCCGCGGTGTTGATGATGACGCTGTTGGTGCTGGGTTTGTTCTCCTGGCAGAAGCTGCCGGTGGAGGAGATGCCGGACGTCAGGCTGCCGATGGCGGTGGTGGAGACGCGTTATACCGGCGCCTCGCCCGAGGTAGTGGAGAGCGAGGTGAGCAAGCCGCTCGAGGAGGCGCTCAACACCGTCAGCGGCATCAAGGAAATCCGCTCTTATTCTTCCGAAGGCAGCTCCTTCGTGGTGGCCGAGTTCGAACTGTCGGTCGACCCCATCGTCGCGGTGCAGAACGTGCGCGACAAGGTGGCGTCGGTGCAGGGGCAGTTCCGTCGCGAGATCGGCACGCCGTCGGTGTCCCAGGTTGACCCGAACGACAAACCGATGCTGTCGCTGTCGCTGACCTCCAGCCAGACCCGTCCGCGCGAGCTGAGCAGTTGGACCGAGAACGTGCTGAAGAAGCGGCTGCAGATGGTGGAGGGCGTCGGCGACGTCAGTCTGATCGGAGCGGTGCGGCGCGAGATCCGCATCGACATCGATCCGGTGCGGCTGGAAGGCTCCGGCCTGTCGCTGGCCGACGTGGCCGACGCGATCAAGGCCGCCAACCAGGACTTCCCAGCCGGCAACGTTTCCACCGCGCACAAGGAGTGGGCGATCCGCGTGTCCGGCAAGCTCAAGTCCGCCGACGACTTCGCCGCGCTAGCGGTGGGTTACCGCAACGGCACGCCTATCCGGCTGGATGACATCGCCGTGGTGGCGGACACCGAGGCCGAGCAGGACAGCGTCTCGCTGGTCAATGGCCAGCCCGGCCTGGGCGTGGACATCAAGGCCGCGCGCGGCGCCAACGAGGTGGCGGTGGCCGAGGGCGTCAAGAAACTGTTGACCGAGCTGAAGCCGCAGATGCCGGCCGGCACCGAGCTGCGCTACACCTATGACTCTGCCGAGGACGTGAAGAAGGCGCTGCACAGCGTGGAGTCGATGCTGCTGGAAGGCGCGGGGTTGACCATCCTGATCGTATTCCTGTTCCTGGGCAGCTGGCGCAGCACGGTGATCACCGGCTTGACGCTGCCGGTGGCGCTGGTGGGCACGCTGTTCGCGATCCAGCTGATGGGTTTCACGCTGAACATGCTGACGCTGCTGGCGCTGTCGCTGTCCATCGGCCTGCTGATAGACGACGCCATCGTGGTGCGCGAGAACATCGTGCGCCACGCCGCGCTGGGCAAGAGCCATTACCAGGCGGCGCTGGACGGCACCAACGAGATCGGCCTTGCCGTGCTGGCCACCACGCTGACGGTGGTGGCGGTGTTCCTGCCGGTGGGCTTCATGGGCGGCATCATCGGCCGCTTCTTCCACCAGTTCGGCCTCACCGTGGCGGTGGCGGTGCTGATCTCGATGTTCGTCAGCTTCTCGCTGGATCCGATGCTGTCGTCGATCTGGCACGACCCCCACCATCACGGCGACCGCCACCGCGGCCCGTTGGGCCGGATGCTGGACTGGTTCGAGACCTCGCTTGACCGGCTGTCCGAGCGCTACGCCGCCGCGATCCGCTGGGTGCTGGGCCATCGCAAGACCACGCTGGCGCTGGCTTTGGGCGTCACCGCGGCCAGTTTCATGCTGGTGCCCAGCATCGGCGGCGAATTCACGCCGGTGCGCGACAGCGGCAAGATCAATGTGGTGTACCAGACCGCGCCGGGCTCGTCGCTGGAGTACACGACGCTGAAGGGCCGGGAACTGTCTGACGCGCTGTCCGGGATCAAGGAAATCCACACGGTGTCGCTGGATGTCGGCGCCGGCAACTTCGGTGCCGGCAAGAACGACGGCCAACTGACGCTGGACATCGGGGACAAGCGCTCGCGCCAGCGCAGCCTGGACGAGGTCATCGCCGATGCCCGCAAGCGGGTGCAGCCGGTGGCTGGGGTGCTGATCAAGGCCGTGGCCAACGACGAGCAGCAGGGCAAGCCTATCTTCATCGGCCTGCGCGGCTCCAGTCTGGCCGAGCTGGACGCGGTGTCGCGCGACATCATGGCCCGCATCGGCAAGGTGAAGGGCGTGAAGGACATTGAATCCAATCTGACCGAGGGCGATCCGTCGCTGAGCCTGACATTGAAGCGCGACGCGGCGCTGAGCCTGGGCGTGGATCTCAATCGCGTCGGCAATCTGCTGTCGATGCTGCTGGCCGGCAATGTGGTCACCACCTGGGAGGCCCCGGACGGCGAGAATTACGACGTCAGGCTGCGGGTGCCGAAGGACGAGCGCCGCCAGGAACTGCTGGACCAGCTGAAAGTGGCCGGCAATCGCGACGACAACGGCGCTGCGCAGATGGTCCCGCTGTCGACGCTGATCGAGACCCGGCAGGGCGTCAGCCCGCGCCAGATCAAACGCACCAACATGATGCGCGAGATCAGCATCCTGGCTAATGTGGAAGGCCGCGACGTGGGCTCGGCGATGGCCGACATCGACAAGATGCTGGGCAACATGCAATTGCCGCAAGGCGTGCAGCGCATGCACCGCGGCCAGCAGAAGGACATGGAGGAGACGGTGAGCAACGCGCTGCGCGCGCTGGGTCTGGGCGTCATCTTCATTTATTTGATCCTGGCCGCGCAGTTCCGCAGCTTCACGCTGCCGGTGACCATCATGGTGTCGCTGCCGCTGGCCTTTGGCGGCGTGTTTGTCGCGCTGTTCCTGTGGGGCTCCACGCTCAATATGTTCTCCATCATCGGCATCATCATGCTGATGGGCCTGGTGGCCAAGAACGGCATTCTGCTGGTGGATTTCATCAATCGGGCGCGGGCGGAGGGCATGGCGCGCGAAGACGCCATCGCCGAAGCGGGCAGGGTGAGGCTGCGTCCCATCATGATGACCAGCCTGGCGATGATTTTCGGCATGTTGCCGCTGGCGCTGGGCACTGGCGACGGCTCGGAGACCAACCGGCCGATGGCGCATGCCATCATCGGCGGCCTGGCCACTTCCACGTTGCTGACTTTGCTGGTGGTGCCGGTGGTGTACACCTATCTGGACAGTCTGCGCGTCCGCATTCGCCGTCTATTGGGCGGGCGTCGCGCGCTGAAGCTGAACGAGGCGGGCGGTAAGTAAACAGGGAGCCGGCAATCGCCGGCTCCTGTCGCGTGAGCGCCCGCGGAATCACTTGCGCGGCGGGGCGACGCAGTCGTTGCCGTCGAAGCTGACCGATTGAATGGTGTGGTCGCGCGGATCGACAACGAAGTTGGTTGTGCAGCTGTAGTAAGTGGAGCCGCCGCCGCTGAGGCTCCAGGGATGGTAGAAGCCGCTGCTTTGTATCGGCATTTCCTGGCTGTAGGCGGTGCGGTAGGTGTAGAGCTGCTTGCCGTTGGGCATGGTCATCTGTCCGGTGGGCGTGCCCCAGGCGGCCAGCAGTTCGTTGGCGTCGCGTCCCTGCCAGCTGTAGACCTTCTGCGCATAGCCCTGCTGGGTGGCGCAGCCGGCCAGCGACAGGGCGGCCAGAACGAGTATCGATGCCGCGGATTTCATGGCGCTCTCCTTGCGGCGGCACGCGTTGGCAGGGCAAGCGGAGCCGCGGTGAATATCGAATTGCTGTTTATTTAACGATGATGTCATCTTGCGGGTGTGTCAATCGTTAAGGTGTGGGCGGCATCGGCTTTGTGTTAACGAGCTTGTTGCGCTTCGGCGCGCCAGCCGGCCAAAGCGTTGCCGCAATAGAAAATCGACCATCCTGATGAGGACTGGTTCCGATGAGAAAAACAAAGGAGAAACGGCTATGTGCCTGAGAAAGCCCCTGGTGGCGGCACTGATGGTCTGGGGGAGCTTGGCGCCGCTGCATGCGGCGGCCGCGGAGAAGGTGTTGCATGTGGCGTTCAATGCTCCGGAAACCGGATTCGATCCGGCCAAGATATCCGACGTCTATTCGTCTGCGGTGATCGAACATATCTACGATCCCTTGCTGACTTTCGACTATCTGTCCCGTCCAGTGAGGGTAGTTCCCAATGTGACCACGGCGATGCCTACGGTCAGCGCCGACGGCCTGACTTACACCTTCCATTTGAAGAAGGGCATCTATTTCGCGCCGGATCCGGCGTTCAAGGGCAAGAAGCGCGAGCTGACCGCCGCCGATTACGTGTACTCGATCAAGCGCCTGTCCGACCCGACCGTGGCCTCGCCGCTCAGCGACACTTTCACCGACAAACTGGTGGGTTTGGACGAGCTGGCGAAGAAGGCGGGCAAGGGCAAGCTGGATTACGACACGGTGCTGGAGGGCGTGAAGACGCTGGACCGCTACAGCTTGCAGCTGAAGTTCAAGCAGCCGTTCCCATCCTTGCCTTTCCTGCTGGCCGGCAGTTGGGTAGAGGGGCAGGCGCGGGAAGTGGTCGATGCCTACGGCGACAATACCAATGCCCATCCGGTCGGCACTGGCCCCTACGTGTTGAAGGACTGGAAGCCGGGCAACAGCATGACGCTGGTGCGCAATCCCAATTTCCGCCGGGAGGCTTTCCATTACGGCGCGACCGCCGATGCCGGCGATCAACGGATCGCCGCGCAGATGAACGGCAAGCGCTATCCGCAGATAGACCGGATCGAGGTGTCGGTGATCCAGGAGGAGCAGCCGGCCTGGCTGGCCTTCAAGAGCGGGGAGTTGGACCTCGTCGGCATTCCCCAGCCGCTGGTTCGCCAGGTATTACGTCTGGATCCCAAGAACCTCTGGCGCGCGGAGCTGAAGCCGGAACTGAAAAGCAAGGGCATTCAGCTTAGCCGCGAGCTGGGCGAAGAAGTCACCTTCTACGCGTTCAATATGAAAGACCCGGTCGTGGGCGGGTACGGCAAGGACAAGATCGCGCTGCGCCGCGCGATCTCCATGGCTTTCGACACCAACGAGACGATACGGGACATCCGCCGCAACCAGGCGGTGCAGGTGCAGTACATCGTGCCGCCCAACGTGGCCGGCCATAATCCCAATTTCCGCGCCGCTTATCCCTACAACCCGCCGCTGGCCAATGCCTTGCTGGACCAGTTCGGCTATAGAATCGGTGCCGACGGTTACCGCCATGCTCCGGACGGCAAGCCCGTCGTCGTAGATTTTCTGACCGGTCCTTCTGCCATCGACAAGCAGTGGAACGAGTATTGGCAGAAGGCCTTCGACCGCATCAAGGTGAAGGCGAATTTCCGCGTGATGCAGTGGAACGAGCAGGTGAAGGCGCAGCGCGACTGCAAATTCGGCATGAACGGCGGTGCTTGGAGTGCTGACTATCCGGATGGTGATAACTTCATGCAGTTGCTGTACGGCGGCAATGTCGGCAACTCCAACAATGCTTGCTACCAGTCTCCGCGCTACGACATGCTTTATGAACAGTCGCGCCTGCTGCCGGATGGTCCGGAACGCAACCGCTTGTACGACCAGATGAACAAGATCGTGGTCGGCGACACGCCGTGGATGTTCAGCGATATCCGTTTCACCAATGCGCTGGCGCAGCCGTGGGTGAGGGGGTTCAAGCATCACCCCAACCTTAATGCCATCTGGCGTTTCCTGGATGTAGAAAAATAAGCGGGGAGCGAGGAGAACCATCATGTCCGCATTCATCATTCGCCGGCTGCTGCAAATGATCCCGACGCTGTTCGGGGTGATGCTGCTGGTATTCATCTTGTTCACGCTGGTGGGCGGCGATCCATCGCTGGTGCTGGCCGGCAAGCATTTTTCGGCCGAAGTGCTGGCGCACATCCGCGCCCAACTGGGGCTGGACAAGAGCCTGCCCGAGCAATTCCTGCTGTTTGTCCATCAAGTGCTGACGCTGGATTTCGGCACTTCCTGGTCAACCCAGCAACCGGTGTCCGACATTATCGGCAGCCGAATCGGACCGTCGCTGACGCTGACCGGCACAATGCTGGTGGTCGATCTGCTGGTCGCCATTCCGCTGGCGGCGCTGGTCGCGTATTTCCGCGGCGGCCTGACCGATCACATCGTCACCATCTCCTGCACCGTGGCCATGTCCATCAGCGCGCTGATCTACATCATCGCCGGCCAGTTTTTTCTTGGCTTCAAGCTGGGCTGGTTTCCGGTGCGAGGCTGGGGCGATTCGTTCTGGGTCAATCTGTTTGTCTACGTGCCGCTGCCCTTGTTGCTGGGCCTGATGGTGTCGCTGGGACCGGACATCCGTTTCTATCGCAGCTTCTTCGTTGAGGAGCTGGGCCAGGATTACGTGCGCACCGCGCGCGCCAAGGGCTTGTCCGAGCGCCAGATCATGCTCAAGCACGTGCTGCGCAACGCGCTGATCCCGGTGGTGACCAGCGTGATGATGTCCTTGCCCTACATGTTGCTGGGCGCGCTGGTGCTGGAGAGTTTCTTCGGCATTCCCGGCATGGGCAACGAAGTGGTGCAGGCGGTGAACAAGAGCGATTTTCCGGTGATCAAGGCCATCACCATCTATATCGCCATCGCCACCATGGTGTTCAACCTGTTGGGCGATCTGGTCTACAAGTGGATCGATCCGCGCGTGCAGCTGAAGTGAGCGGAGGAGAACAATCATGACGACATTGCAGAATACCGCCGGCGCCGCGCCGGCCGCGCCGTCCCGCAGCCTGTGGGGACTGGGATGGCAGCGCTTGAAGCGCAACAAGGTAGGCTTTGTTTCGATGTGGATCGTGCTGGCCTATCTGCTGGTCTCGATCGGCGGCTGGTTCAATCTGGTAGGCGCTCATTGGGTGGACGAGGTGGGCGTGCCTTATGCGCCGCCAAGCTGGGTCAAGGAGTCCGCGGACGACGTGTTGCCGCCGGAGCCGGCAGCCAAGGCGGCTGCCGCGCCCATTGTCGCACTGAGCCGCGCCGAGGATCCGATAGGCAAGCAGCTGTCCGAGGCGGAGAAGCATGTCGGCGAATACGCCGACCACGCGCCGCCGCGGCTGGAGCGACTGCCGTTCGGCGGCGACCTGCAGGGCCGCGACGTGATCCAGAAAGCGTTGAAGGGCACGTCCACGTCCATCTTCGTCGGCGTGTTCGGCGCGGTGTTTTCCCTGCTGATAGGCTGCGCGCTTGGCGCGGTGTCCGGCTATTTTGGCGGCAAGACTGATGACTTCCTCAACTGGTTCTACAGCGTGTTCACCTCGGTGCCGGACATGCTGCTGCTGCTGTCCTTCGCCGCGGTGTCCGGCCGCGGCATCACCACCATCATTTCGGTGATGGCGCTGACCAGCTGGACCGGCACCTACCGCCTGGTGCGCGCCGAGTACCTGAAGCTGAAAGGCCGCGAGTATGTGCAGGCGGCGGACGCCATCGGCGCCGGCAGCAGCCGCAAGATGTTCGTCCACATCCTGCCCAACATCTCCCATTTGCTCTTGGTGCAGTTTTCCTTGCTGACGGTGGCGTTGATCAAGTACGAGGCCATTCTGTCCTTCCTCGGCTTCGGCGTCGGCGTGCGCGAGGTCAGCCTGGGTTCGATGCTGGCCGAAGCGCCGACCGAGCTGATCCAGGGCTACTGGTGGCAGATGCTGGCGGTGACCATCGCCATGTCGGTGCTGGTGACGGCGTTCAGCCTGCTGGTGGACGCCTTGCGCGATGCGCTGGATCCGCGCGCGGCGGCCAAGTAAGCGGGATGGAGGAGAAACACGAGATGAGCAATCAAAATAAAACCCTGCTGTCGGTCCGCAACCTGCGGGTGAGTTTCCGCCAGGAGGACGGCGGGCGCTTCGAGGCGCTGAAGGGCGTGAGCTTCGACATTCCGGCGCACCGCACGGTGGCGCTGGTGGGGGAGTCGGGTTCCGGCAAATCGGTGACGTCGATGGCCATCATGCAGCTGCTGCCGCCGCAATCGAGCGAGATCGATCCGGCGTCGGAGCTGCGCTTCGACGGGCGCGACCTGCTGAA
>NZ_JZJL01000085.1 GCF_000971335.1 Chromobacterium vaccinii | reverse complement strand
GCTACGGAGTTATGCAATAAAGCTGATCTTCGGCAGGAATTTTGTGTAATCTTCATAACGACGTCGGCCATTCTCTCATCATGCGAAAGGGAATCCGGCCAGCATTGCGTGATGCGGGTAATCGTTCTGCTTGTCAGTGAAATGGATCCCCATGGCATTCGATGGCAAATCATTGCTTTCCGTATTGTTGTGCCGGAGCGGCCCCCGTCTGTGCGCGCTGCCGTTGACGCATGTGCGCGAAATCATGCGCGCCTTGCCGGTCGACCCGGTGCCCGCCATGTCTGATTTCCTGCTGGGGCTGGCGCTGATACGCGGCGTTCCGGTGCCTGTGCTCGATTGCGCGCGCCTGGTGGGCTCGGCGCTGTCGACGCGGGTATCGCGCTTCGTCACGCTGACGCTGGGCGAGCGCCAGTTGGCGCTGGCGGTGGATGGCGTCATCGGCGTGCGGCAACTCCCAGCCGCCGCGCTGGCCGACATCGCCCCGTTGCTGGACGGGAGCGACGATGGCCTGGTGCAATCGATCGCGACGCTCGACGCGGAGTTGCTGCTGGTGCTGCGCGCCGGCCGCATGGTTCCGGAGGACATGTGGGAAGCCCTGGCGGCTGGGGATGGCGAGCCATGAGCATCGAGCCATCGGCCGCCCAGGTGGCGCAATTCCGCGATCTGATCGTCGACCGCCTTGGCCTGCAGTTCGACGAAACCAAGCTGGGCAATCTGGCGCGGGTGCTGGCCCGGCATGGGGGCCGGGACAACGCGGCCTATCTGGCCATGCTGGAGGCGGAGCCCGAGCCGTCCGAGGCTCTGCACCGGCTCGCGGTCGACCTGACCGTCACCGAAACGTACTTCTACCGGAATGGCGAGCAAATCCAGGCTTTTGCCGAGGCGGCGATGCCGGCCTGCCTGCAGGCGCGCGAAGGCCTGCCGGTGCGCGTGCTGTCGGCCGGCTGCGCCTCGGGCGAAGAACCATACACGCTGGCGATCGCCGCGAGAGAGACCATGGGCCTTGGCGCGGGCAGCGTGCAGATACGCGCCGTCGACGCCAATCCGGCCATGCTGGCCAAGGCGAGAGCGGCGCGCTATTCGGTCTGGTCGCTGCGCGAGGTGAGCCCCGCGATGCGGACGCGCTGGTTCGCGCGCGATGGCGACCTTTACGCGCTGGGCGATGGCGTGCGCCGATCGGTGCGGTTCGAGCAGCGCAATCTGGCGCGGGAGGACGCCGAATTATGGGCGCCCGGCAGTTACGACATCGTATTCTGCCGCAATGTGCTGATGTACTTCAGCCCGGAGCAGGCCGAGGCCGCCGTGGCGCGGATCGCGGAGGCCATGGCTCCCGGCGGCTATCTGTTCCTGGGGCATGCGGAAACTCTGCGCGGCCTGTCCAGCGATTTCCATCTTTGCCACACCCACGCCACCTTCTATTACCGGCGCAAATCGCAGGCCGGCGAGCCGGCGCCGGCGATGAAATTCAACCTGCCGGCATGGGGCGGGGCGCCATTCCAGCCATTGCTGCTGAATGATCCCGCGTGGGCCAATGTGATCGCGCGCGCGGCCCAGCGCATCGATTCGCTGGCGGTGGCGGCGCCGCAAGCGGATCACGGCCAGTCCGCGCCGGCGCAGCCGGATTTGCATCATGCCTTGTCGTGCCTGCACAAGGAGCAGTTCGAGCAAAGCCTGGCCCTGATCGAGAAGCTGCCGCAACAGCATGCCGATGATCCGGACGTGTTGCTGCTGAAGGCCGTCTCGCTCAGCCAGAGCGGCGCGCTGGCTGAGGCGCAGAACATCTGCCGCGCATTGCTGGCGCGCGACGAGCTCAATGCCGGCGCGCATTATGTGCTGGCCTTGTGTCGCGAAGAGGAGGGCGACAATCCGGCTGCGCTGACCCACTACCGCAGCGCCGCCTACCTGGATCCGGGCTTTGCGCTGGCGCGTCTGCATATCGGCGTGCTGGAGCGGCGGATGGCCGATCTCGACGCGGCGCGGCGAGATCTGGCCCAGGCCCTGGTCCTGCTGCAGCATGAGGATCCATCCCGGCTGCTGCTGTTCGGCGGCGGTTTCCCGCGCAGCGCGCTGATCGACCTTTGCCGCGCCGAACTGACTGCTCTTGGAGGTCCGCGATGAGCCCCGTTCTGGCGCTGGCCGACAGCGCGGCCAGCTTGCGCGAAGAGTTCGACCGCTCGTTTTCGTTGGCGCCCGCGCCGCCGGCCGCCGGCAGCGTCAATCTGCTGACGATACGGATAGGAAGCGATCCGTATGCGATCCGGCTGGGCGATATCCGCGGCCTGCATGCCGATCGCCGCATTCTGGAGCTGCCAGGCCCGCTGCCCGAGCTGTTGGGCGTGACCAACTTCCGCGGCCAGATCGTGCCGGTGTATCAATTGGCCGCGCTGCTGGGCAAAGCTGCCGGCGCCGTGCCGCGATGGATGGTGCTGGCGCAGGCCAGCGCGCCGTTGGCGCTGGCCTTCGAAGCCTTCGAGTCGCATATCTGCGCCGACGCCGGGCAGTTGATCGCATCGGCCGACTCGGCCGGCCAGGGACGGCCGAGCGAGGGGGTGCGTACCGCCTCCGGCGTGGTGCCGGTGCTGGACATCGGCGCGCTGGCCGCGCAGATCGAAGCGCGCACCGCCCATGCGTCGCAGAGACCGCAGCCATGAGCGCGCGCCGCATCGCCATCCCGCGCAGTCCGGGAACCCGCCATGGCTAAAGATCCCTACCGCTATTTCAGAATCGAGGCGCGAGAACTGGTCGGGCAGCTGAGCAAGGGCGTGCTGGCGCTTGAGCAAAGCGGCGGGGACGAGGAGCAGATAGCGCTGCTGCTGCGCTGGGCCCATACGCTGAAAGGAGCGGCGCGGGTGGTGAGGCAGTCGCAGATCGCCGACCTGCTGCATGGCGTGGAGGCGTTGCTGGCGCCGCTGCGTTCGGCCGGCGCGTCGCTGCCGCGCAGCATGATCGATCAGTTGCTGGCCGCCTGCGACCAAGTGAATGCGCTGCTAGCCCAATTGCCGTCGGCCGACGCCAATGACGCCGGCGCCGCCGACAAGGCCGGAGCCGGCGCGGAGGGAGGAGCCCTGCCGGCGCAGGACGCGCCGCAGCGCATCGTCCGGGCCGATGTGCTGGAGGTGGACGCATTGCTGGAGGGCCTGGGCGAAATCGGCGCCGAACTGGCCGGCATGCGGCGCGCCATCGGCGAGCTGGAGGCCTTGCGCGAACTGGCGCTGGCGGGAGAGGCGGCGTCTCAGGGCGGCAGGGCGCTGGCGGCGCAACTCGACGCGCTGGAGCGGAGGATGGCCGGCGGGGCCGAGCGGATCGACCGCGAGCTGCGCCAAACCCGCGACGCCGCCGAGCGGCTGCGGCTGGTCCCGGTCGACAGTATTTTCACCACGCTGGAGCGCTGCGCGCGCGACGCCGCCCACAGCTGCGGCAAGCAAGTCGCGTTCGATGCCAGAAGCGGGCAGTTGCGCATCGACGGCGAGGTGCTCGACGTGATGCTGGGCGCCTTGCTTCAGCTGGTGCGCAATGCGGTGGCGCACGGCATCGAGACGCCGGAGCAGCGCGCCGCCTCGGGCAAGGATGCGTCCGGCCGCATCGCGCTGGAGGTATCGAGGCGCGGATACATGGTGTGGTTCCGCTTCCGCGACGATGGCCGCGGCATTGACCGGGACGCGCTGAGAGCGGCGCTCGCCAAGCGCGGCCAGCACGCGCCGGCCGACGATGCCGCCTTGCTGGCCAGGCTGCTGGAAGGCGGAGTGAGCACCAGCAGCACGGTGACGGAACTGTCCGGGCGCGGCATCGGCATGGACGTGGTGCGCGCCGCGATGGGAAAGCTGGGCGGCAACGCCCGCGTCAGCAGCGATGCCGGCGGCACGACGTTCGAGTTGTGCGTGCCGTTGTCGCTGGCGGCGATGGAGGTGTTGCTGGTCGACGCCGACGGCCGCGCCATGGCGTTGCCGCTGGACGCGGTGCGGGGCACGCTGCGGGTGCCGCGGGAGCAGGTGGTGCATTCGGTGGATGGCGGCGCCATCGTGTATGAAGGCCAGCTGCTGCCTTTATTGCCGCTGGCCATCGGCGCGGCGGGGCGGGCCGCGCATCAGTGGTCGCCGCGCGCGATGACGGCGGTGGTCATCCGCAGCCGGGGCGAGTTGCTGGCGGTGGCGGCCAGCCGCTTGGGCGGGGTGGATAGCGTGGTGCTGCGCGCGCTTCCGCCGCTGATGACGGCCGATCCGATGGTGCTGGGACTGTATCTGGACATCGAGGGCGAGCCGCGCATGGTGCTCGACCCCGATGAGCTGGGCGGGGCGCTGACCCGCCGCAGCGACAGCGAGGCGGCGACGCCGCGCCCGCCTATCCTGATCGTCGACGATTCTCTGACCACCCGCATGCTGGAAAGCAGCATCCTGGAGTCGGCCGGCTATCAAGTGGAGCTGGCGGCTTCCGCCGAGGAGGGCCTGGAGCTGGCGCGGCAGAACCGCTACGGCTTGTTCCTGGTCGATGTCGAGATGCCGGGCATGGATGGTTTCGGCTTCATCACGGAGGTGCGCGCCGACCCGCAGCTGCGCGATATTCCGGCGCTGCTGGTGACTTCGCTCGACACGGCGGAGCACAAGCGGCGCGGCAGCGATGCCGGCGCCAACGGTTATATTGTCAAGAACGAATTCGATCAGACGGCGTTTCTGGCGCAGATCGGGGAGCTGGTGCTGCGATGACGAAATTGCGGGTGCTGGTGGTGGAGGATTCGCTGACGGTGCGCATGTACCTGTGCGAGTTGCTGGAGTCCGACCCGGCTTTCGAGCTGGTCGGCCAGGCCGAGGACGGCAAGCAGGCCATCGAGCTGTGCCTGGCCTTGCGCCCGGACGTCATCTCGCTGGACATGATGATGCCGGTGATGACCGGGCTGGCCGCCACCGAGTACATCATGGCCTATTGCCCGACCCCGATCCTGGTGGTTTCGTCCTCGGTCAACCGCGGCGAGTTGTTCCGCACTTACGAGGCGCTGGCGGCCGGGGCGCTGGACGTGATCGAGAAGCCGATGCCCGGGCAGGACCATTGGGGCGAGCACTATCTGGCCATGCTCAAACTGGTGGCGAAGATCAAGGTGGTCACGCATTTGCGCGGACGCCGCGCCGCCCAGGAGGCGCCGCCGGCGGCGCCTTGCGCGCCGGCATCGCCGCGGCAGGCTATGCGGCTGGTGGCGCTGGGGGCGTCGACCGGAGGGCCGAGCGCCCTGGTCGAGGTGCTGGGCGGCCTGCCCGCCGACTTCCCGTTGCCGCTGCTGGTGGTCATCCATATCGCCGAGCCCTTCGGCCATGCCTTCGTCGACTGGCTGGACGACCATTGCGCGCTGGACGTGCGGCTGGCGCGGCATGGCCAGCCGCTGCAGGCGCGCGGCGTGGCGCTGGCCGCGCCCGGGCTGCATTTGCAAGTGCGCGGCGGCAAGATGGTTTGCGAGGCGGGGCCGGAGCGCCTGTCGTGCCGGCCGTCGGTCGACGTGCTGTTCGAATCGGTGGCGCAGGAGTACGGCGCCGCCGCCGCCGCGGTGCTGCTGACCGGCATGGGGCAGGACGGCGCGCGGGGGCTGCTGGCCGTGCGCGCCGCCGGCGGATTGACGATCGCGCAGGATGAGGCCAGTTGCGTGGTATACGGCATGCCGCGAGAGGCGGCGTTGCTGAACGCGGCGCAGCGCATCCTGCCGCTGGCCGACATCGGCCCGGCGCTGGCGGCGCTGGCCGCGAGGCGCGCGCCATGATGGCCCCGGTGCTGATCGTCGACGACAGCCTGACGGTCCGGGCCGATCTCGAGGAGGCGTTCGCTGAGCGCGGGATGGCCGTCATCGCCTGCGCCTCGCTGGCGGAGGCGCGCGCCGCGATGGCGCGGCAGGCCGTCGGCCTGATGGTGCTGGATGTCATGTTGCCCGACGGCGATGGCATTGATCTGTTACGCGAGGTGCGGGCCACGGCCGAGGGCGCCAGCCTGCCGGTCCTGGTGCTGTCGAGCGAGGTCCAGGTCAGCGACCGCATACGCGGCATGCTGACCGGGTCAAACGATTATGTCGGCAAGCCCTATGACCGCGACCGCCTGGTGGCGCGCGCGGTGCAGCTGCTGGAGGCGGCGGGGACGCCGGTCGACGCCGCGCCGCTGGTGCAGGTGATAGACGACAGCCTGACTTACCGCGAGCAACTGGCAAGCTTGCTGCGCGAGCAGGGTTATCAGGTGGCGCTGGCCCATAGCGGGGAAGAGGGCTTGCGCGCGATGGCGTCGCGCCGCCCCGCGGCGCTGCTGGTGGACCGCATGCTGCCCGGCATCGACGGCGCCGCCGTGGTGCGCAAGCTGCGCCTCGATCCGGCCTTGCGCACCGTGCCGTGCATCCTGCTGACCGGGGCCGACGAGGAGGGCGCCGAGCTGTACGCCCTGGACGCCGGCGCGGACGCCTTCGTGCAAAAGGATGGCGACGCCGGCATATTGCTGGCGCGGCTGGCGGCGGTGCTGCGCAATGTCGACGGCGCAAGCGGCATTGCGCCGCAGCAGGCCGGACGGCGCATCCTGGCGGTAGACGACAGCGTGACCTATTTGCACCAGCTGGCCGAGGTGCTCGGCGACGAGGGTTACGACATGATCCTGGCCGAATCGGGCGAGCAGGCGCTGGCGCTGCTGAAGGTGCAAACCGTCGACTGCGTGCTGATGGACCGCCTGATGCCAGGACTATCGGGCACCGAGACCTGCTCCCGCCTGAAGGGCGACCCCGCCACGCGCGACATTCCGCTGATCATGCTGACCGCGATGGAGGACAGAGCTGAAATGATCGAGGGCCTGTCGACCGGCGCCGACGATTATGTGCTGAAGTCGAGCGAGTTCGACGTGCTCAAGGCGCGCGTGCGGGCGCAGCTGCGGCGCAAGCAGTTCGAGGACGAGAGCCGCCGCATCCGCGCCGAGCTGATGGACAAGAAACTGGAGGCGGCGGAGGTGCGCGCGGCGCGCGCGCTGGCGGAAAGCCGCGCCATCCTCCTGGCCGAGCTGGAGCAAAAGAACCGTGATCTGGAGCAGGCCAACCGGCTCAAGTCCGAGTTCCTGTCCAATATGTCGCACGAGCTGCGCACGCCGCTCAACGCCATCATCGGCTTTTCAGACTTGCTGTCGCGCGGCGTCATCGGGCCGCTCAGCCCCAAGCAGATCACCTGCGCCGGCCACATTCTCTCCAGCGGCCGCCACTTGCTGGGCCTCATCAACGACATCCTGGATTTGTCCAAGGTGGAGGCGGGCAAGATGGAGCGGGTGCTGGAGCCGATCGACGCCAACGCCGTGTTGCGCGCCTGCCTGTCCATCGTGCAGGACAACGCGGCGCGGCGCGGCATCGAATTGGAGTTTCTGCCCTGCGAGCCGCTGCAGCCGGTGCTGGTCGACCTGCGGAAATTCCGCCAGATGGTCTACAACCTGCTGTCCAATGCGGTCAAATTCAGCCGCGACGGCGGCCGCGTGGTGCTGTCGCTGCATCGCGAGCAGCGCTGCGATATCGGCTACGGCGAGGATGGAGCCTGGGCGAGCCGCCTGTTGCCGCTGCCGGAGGGGCCCGAGCAGGAGTTTCTGGAAGTGCGGGTGCTGGACAGCGGCGGCGGGATCGCCGCCGCCGATCTGCCGGCGCTGTTCCAAACCTTCAGCCAGCTTGATTCTTCCAGCTCGCGCCAGCATGAAGGCAGCGGCCTGGGGCTGGCGCTGGTCAGCCGGCTGGCCGAGCTGCACGGCGGCACGGTCGGCGTCAGCAGCGCGGTGGGCCTTGGCGCGCAGTTCTCGATCTGGCTGCCGCTGCGGGTGGACGCGCCGGCAGTCTCGCCAAATGCCGCGCCGCGCCGGGCGCTGGTGGTGGTGGACGATGCGAAGGCCGCCGAACAGCTCCAGGCCCATCTGGAGAGAATCGGCTTCGCGGCGGACATCGCGCGCGATGCCGAAACCGCGCTGTCGATGGCGCGCGGCGAAGTTCCGGATCTGATCGCGCTGGACTTGCTGTCGCCCGAGGGAGGCGGCTGGGCGGTGCTGAACGAAATCAAGCGCAACCCCCGGCTGGAGCGCGTGCCGGTAGTGCTCGCCGCCATTGCGGCCGAAGAGATGAAGGCCTGCGTGATGGGTGTCGCGCGGCTGCTGCAAAAACCAGTGTCGCGCCAGAGCCTGCGCGACGCGGTGCAGGCTTTGGGCTTGGGCGATGCGCGGGCGCAGGCGACGACCGTGATGATCATCGACGACACGGCCACCGGTACGCGGCTGAGCGCGGATCTCGCCGCCTTGAACTGCAAGGCGCTGTGTTATGCCGACGGCGCGCTTGCCTTGGCGGCGTTGCGGGACGCCAGGCCGGACTTGCTGATCGTCGGCCTGGCGCTGTCCGATGTCGGCTGTTTCGAAGCGCTCGCGGCGCTGCGCAACCACAACGCCGCCGCCGTTCCCATCCTGCTGCTGAGCGAAGGCAGCGTCAGCATGAACGATAGGCGGCGCTTGAGCGGGCAAGCGCTGCGGGTGATGGAAAAAGACAGTTTCGACCGGCGGCAGTTTTTGTTCGAGGTCGGCCGCGCGCTGCAGCAGGCCGCGCGCCGCCGGATTGCCGCCGCGGCCGCGCCCGGCCTGGCAAGCGAGGTGGATAATGGCACGCATACTGATAGTCGATGACACGCCGGGCAATATGGTGCTTACCAGCATGATGCTGGAAAGCGAAGGCCACACGTTGTTTTGCGCCGAGTGCGCGCGCGACGGCATCGACATCGCCCGGAGCGAGTCGCCGGATCTGGTGCTGATGGACGTCCAGATGCCGGAAATGGACGGCATCGAGGCCGTCGCCATTCTCAAGGGCGACCCGCGGACGCGGGCCATCGCGGTGGTGGCTTTGACCGCCTGCGTGATGAAGGGCGACCGCGAGCGCATGCTGGCCGCCGGTTTCGATGGCTACATCGAAAAGCCAATCGACTATGTCAATTTCGTGGCAGAGATCAGGCGCCTGGTCGGACCGCAGCAGACTTCCGGACAGGAATAATGCAAGGGCAGGCGGACCGATCCGCCGGTAATGGGAGTGGCTCAATCATGAATAAAAACCGGACCTTCGGCCAGAAGCTGGCTTTCGGCTTCGCGGTATCGTCGGCTTTCCTGATCGTGATCGGCATCGCGGCGTATTGGAGCATCGGCGTGCTGATCGCCACCGCCAGCTCGGTCACCCATACCCAGAAGGTGCTGGAGCATGTGTCCGGCCTGGTCAGCCTGATGAAGGATGCCGAGACCGGCCAGCGCGGCTATCTGCTCACCGGCGATCCCGCCTATCTCGAGCCGTTCCGCGCATCCGTCGCCGGTGTGCCGGCGGTGATGTCCGAACTGCGCGCCCTGAGCGCCGACAATGCCGGGCAGCAGGCCAAGATCAGCCAGGCCGAAACGCTGGTGAACAGCAAGTTCAGCGAACTCAAGCGCACCATCGATCTGCGCAAGGCCGGCCATGGCAATGAAGCGCTGAAACTCGTCCTGAGCGGAGAGGGCAAGAAGTATA
>NZ_JZJL01000084.1 GCF_000971335.1 Chromobacterium vaccinii | reverse complement strand
ATGACCTTGCGGACATAGTCCCGGGTTTCGGCATAGGGCGGGATGGCGTTGCCGTAGCGCGCCACCGCGCCCTCTCCCGCATTGTAAGCCGCCAGCGCCAAGTCCAGGCGGCCGCCGAAGCGATTCATCAGCCAGTCCAGATAGGCGGCGCCCGCCTGTAGATTGGCGCGGGGATCATACAGCGCCGTCTGGCCGAAACGCGCCGCCGTGGCAGGCATCAGCTGCATCAGCCCCGCCGCCCCCTTGCCCGACACCGCCTCCGGCCGGTAGGCCGACTCCACCTGCACCACGGCGTGGATCAGCATGGGGTCCAGCGCATGCTGGCGCGCCACGTCGTCGATCAGCTGCCGATAGCGCTGGGCGGAAGAGGACAGCGGCTTCGGCGCGGCGGATGCAGCAGGCTCGTTCCCAACCGCCGGCGACGCCGCCAGCGGCGCGGACGGAGCAGGGTCGGCCGGCACCGCGTACCATTGCAGCGCCTCCGCGCCGGCCGGCGCGCAAAACAGCAGCCACAGCAGGGCACTATACAGGGGCTTCATCGTCATCCTCCTCTTGCAAACGGTCGCGGATCAGGCTCAACACCTGCGCCACGGCGGCGAACAACGGCTCGGGAATGTAATCGCCGGGCCGGGTGGACGCCACCAGCGCGCGCGCCAGCGGCACGTTCTCCACCACCGGAATGCCCTGCTCCTCGGCCAATGCCACGATGCGCCGCGCCATTTCGTCGCGGCCATACTCCAGCACCTGGGGCAGCGGCGTGTCGTCGGCCTCATAGCGCAGGCAGACGGCGATGTGGGTAGGGTTGCGCACCACCACCGAGGATTTGGCCACCTTGCCGGCCAGGCTGCCGCTCTGCACTTCGCGGTGCAGCTCGCGCCGGCGCTGCTTGACCTCCGGGCTGCCCTCGGAATTCTTGAACTCCTGCTTGATGTCCTCGCGCGACATCATCAGCTGCTTGCGCAGCTGGTGGTGCTGCATCGCGTAATCCGCCACCGCGAACACCGCGGTGAAGGCCAGCAGCACCGCCCACATCCACTGCGCCATCTGCACGCACACCATCAGCCCGGCCTCCAGCCCGGCTTGCGGCAGATGGGCGAACGACGCGGCGTAGCGCTTGATCAGGTAGGTGAAGGTCAGTCCCAGCACGCCGACCTTGAGCAGCATCTTGCCCAGCTCGAACAGCGTGCGCGCCGACACCATCTGCTTGACGTTGGACAAGGGGTTGATGCGCTCACCGGACGGCATCAGCGCCTTGGGCGCGAACAAAAAGCCCGACTGGATCAGCCCGACCAGCAGCAAGGCCACCGTCAGCAATCCGGCCAGGCCGAAGACGAAGCGCAGCATCAGCGCCGCCACCTCGCCTACCAGCTGCGCCAGCGCCGCCTGCAGCGGCAGATTCGACACCGCCACCGCTGACGTCATCAGCCCGCCCAAGCCCCGCAGCAACCCCGGGCCTTCCGCCACCAGCCACAGCAGGATCAGCCCCAGCTGCGCCACCGCGCCGATTTCCTGGCTCTTGGCCACCTGCCCTTCTTCGCGGGCATCGCGTATCCGCTTGGCGGTGGGTTGTTCGGTCTTCTCGCTCACCGTCCCGGCTCCAGCACGCGCGCCAGGCCGCCGTCGAAGCGTTCAAAGCTGGCAATGACGTCGGACAAGCCGAACTGCAGGCCGATGATCAGCATCAACAAGGCCACCAGGCTCTTGATCGGCATCGACAGCGAAAACACGTTCAATTGCTGCACCGAGCGGTTGATCAGGCCCAGCGCCAGATCCACCAGCACCATCATCACCAGCGCCGGCATGGCGAAACCCAGCCCCAGCGTGTACAGCATCTGCCACTGCCGCTGCAGCAAGGGAATGAACTGGCTGGACCAGTGCCAGCCCATGCCGGGCGGCAATTGCTGATAAGAGGCGTACAAGGCCGACAGAAAGGCGTGGAAGCCGCCCAGCGCCATGAACAGCACCGCCGCCAGCTGCGAGAACAAGGCGCCCATCGGCGACGACTGCCCGCCGATCAGCGGATTGAGCACGCCCGCCATCGACGCGCCGCGCAGCGTGTCCAGCGCGAAGCCGGCCATGTCCACCGCCCAAAACGGGATGGCGGCGGAGAACCCCAGCAACAGGCCGACGGCGAGCTCGCTCGCCAACAGCAGCGCATAGGCGGCCGGCGCCTGGATCGGGTCCGGCAACGCCAGCTGCGCCAACAGCGGCAGCGCCGGCAAGGTGGCCATCAGCGCCAGCGCGTTGCGGATCAACGCGCTGCCCAGCATCGACGGGCTGAACAGCGGCAACAGCAGCATCGCGCCCAGCGGGCGCATCATCGCCGCGCCCAGCAACGGCCACCAGGGATTGAGCTGGTCCATGCTCAGCTCCCCATGCGCGAGATCAGATCGAAGCTGCGCTCGGCATAGCGCAACAACGCCTGGCCCATCCAGTGGTGGGTCAACGCCAAGGTGATGCAGGCCGCCACCAGCTTGATCAAGAACGACACGGTCTGGTCCTGCACCTGGGTCAGCGCCTGCACCAGGCCGACCAGCACGCCGACCACCGACGCGACCACTACCACCGGCAGCGACAGGATCAGCACCAGCCACAGCAACTCGCTGGCCAGCTGAACGATCTGGGCTTGTCCCATGCCTCTCTCCTCAACGGTAGGACAGCAGCAGCTGGCCCAGCAGCCGGTCCCAGCCGCCCACCAGCACGAACACCAGCAGCTTGAACGGCATCGATATCGTCATCGGCGACACCATCATCATCCCCATCGCCAGCAAGACGTTGGAGACGATAAGGTCGATGGCGATGAAGGGCAGGAACAGCAGCAGGCCGATCTTGAACGCCTCGATCAGTTGGCTGACGGCGAAGGCCGGCATCAGCAGCAGCAGCGAATCGTCGCTCACCCGCGTGCGGACGGCTTCGGGCCAGCTTTTGCGCGCCGTGTCGCGGAAAAAGCGCAGTTGCGCCGGCGCCGCGTGCTTTTTCAGAAACTGGCGGTATGGGTCCAGCGTGTCATCAGACAGCCGCGCCAGCAGGCTGGCCTGCGGCTGGGCCGGCGAAACCGCCAGCTTGTCCTGCACCGCCATCCCCACCGGCGTCATGATGAACAAGGACAGGATCAGCGCCAGGCCGTAGAGCGCGATGTTGGGCGGAATCTGCTGGATGCCCAGCGCGTTGCGCAGCAGGGAAAACACCACCGCCAACTTGAGAAACGACGTGCCCATCACCACCAGCAGCGGCAGCAGCGACAAAGTCGCCAGCAAAGCGATCAGTTGTACCGGTTGGTCTGTGAGTGCCATGGTTGCGCTCCCGAGGAATCATGGCGCCCATTGTCTGCCCGGACCGCATCGTCCCCCATCAGGCCAACACCTGAACCCGGCGCAGCATGCTTCCACGCATGCCCTCGCATTCCGCGAATTGGCGAATTAAAGAAGGCAGAAGCATTTTTCCAAAGCAAACGTTCATTTGAGATCACAAACTCCCGCTGATGCAAGGACTGGAAACGACTTCAAAACCATGCCCGTCCCGCATGGATAAGGCTTTTTCCTTCACCCACCCTCACAAAGCCCATTACGGCTTTATTCAAGCAGGAGAAAGCGAATGAACGCCATGTCTCTCGCCGAGCGCTCGCATAGGAGCCTGGATGAAATGGTGCGTGAAATGGCAACGCAACTGGGATTGCCAGCCTCTCAAATGGCGGCCCTTGATGCGCACAGCACCATCGCCATTCAAATCCACGATCTGCCCGACGTCATGTTGTCGGCGCTGGACGACAGGCTCTGGATATGGAGCCTGCTGCCGCAGTTCAACGAAGACTGGCTGCGGGATCGCGCAGCGGCGGTATTGCCCATCCTCACGACTGCCGTCGAAGGCGTGGAAGGCGGCCAACCCACGCTGGGCATCGGCGAACACGGTTACGAATGGAAGGCGATGATCAATCTGGATCAGTTGCGCCGCGACAATGGCCTGCTGACGGTATTCCAAGGCTTCGCCGCGCAACTTGGCCGGCTCTGCCAGGCTCTTGAATTGAAAGGAAACTGATATGCCCGGACCGCTAGGCATCAACGGCGCGCAAAGCGCCCTACCCATCCAAGCGACCCAAGCCGCCTCTAGCCCGCAAGTCGGTCAGACAACCGGAGCGAGCAGCAGCCCGCTGCCGGGACCGTCGTCGCAAAAGGCTGGCGCTCTATACGCTCCTTTTGCTGAGAAAGACATTTTGATGATGACCGCTGGCAAGAATCACCCTCGGGACATCAATAACAAAACCCTATATCCATTAATCGCACGCAATGATCAGGATCACACCAAGCTAGAACAATTACGGCAGGAGACCGCCAACGATCTGGAAAAATTGGGCAACGATTCGCTTCAGCTGATGGCGCGCGTGCTTCGGGATCAAAACCTGACGCCAGAACAACTACGCAGCCAGATGGGGCCGAGTAAATTCGACCACTACGTAAGCTCAGCCGATAAAATGCTCCAACGAGCGGACACACTCAGAAAAGTAGAGATTCGCAGCAATGAAAATGGACAGGAGCTATCCCGGCTACGTCCTGGGCAAGACAAGCTGTATGTCCTGGGTCATGGAGGCCACGGCCTTAGCATCCTGGCTGCGGACGAGAAGTGCGAGCAAGGTATGGTTACCGCGGCAGACTTAACTCGCCAACTGACCGATGGCGGACTGAATAAAGCATTCAATGATATCCGCGTCACTGCCTGCTACAGCGCCGACACCAAAAAGCCAACATCATTCCATCCCGACGATTTAACGCGAGCAGCGCAACCGAACACTAAACGCGGTGGTTTCCTGGGCCTTATCGGCCGAAAAATAGTCACGGCAGAGCCTTTTGCGCAAACGCTAAGCAACGAACTGAAGAAAAGCGGCTTCACCCAGCCGCATGTTGCCGGCTACCATGGAGCCGGCCTCCAAGTTCCCTCCAGCAATCATCAACAGCGCCGCCTGCCCGGCACCCAAGAAGCCGACGTTCGTTCCTCCGATGTCCGGCAGCGCTTCACGCCGACCAAGTAGCGCATGATCTGGATGCCGCGCCCTGGCGATGCCGAGAGCGCGGAAATCCACCTGCATGACCTTGCCCAATACGGCGCGGACAGGCCTGGCCCTGCCCGCGCCGTTTACTTACGCCCAAACCACGTAGGCTAGCATCCTGACAGGCGAGCCCCCACGTTCCCTCGCCATAGAAAATCCCCGCTCGACGACCTCAGGTCTTCACCCGATACACCCGCTCCCGTCCCTGCAGCAAGATGCGGCCATCAAGCATGAGGAAGCGCACGATGGACCTGCAATGGCAAAGACAAACCGAGCTCTGGCTGCGCCTGATGGGCGAGAGCGCCATCCCGGCCGCGCTGCGGCTGTCGCTGCGCCAGGGGCAGGACGTGTTCTATCTGGAATCGCTGGACGGGCGGGCCCTGCTGTCGCTGGCGCGTCCGCTGCCGGAGGCCAGGCGCCGGCCCGCCTTGCTGCGCCTGCTGGCGCTGCTGCAGCCGGAGGCCGGCGACGGCGTCCCGCTGCGCGCCTGGCTCGCGCGCGGCTGCCTGTGGCTGGCCGCGACCATGCCGCGGGACAGCGGCGCCGAGCAGTGGGCCCGGATTTCCCGCCAGCAGCGCCGGCTGCTGGACCGCGTCGCGGAGGGCCGCCATGAAGCTCAATAACTGGCTGCAAGGCCTGCAGGCGCGGCAGGACGTGGTGCTGGCCGCCATGCTGCTGCTGGCCATCTTCATGATGATCGTGCCGCTGCCCACGCTGCTGGTGGACGTGCTGATCGCCATCAATCTGGCGCTGTCCATCACGCTGCTGATGATGGCGGTGTACATCCGCGAGCCGATGGAGTTTTCGGCCTTTCCCTCGGTGCTGCTGATCACCACCCTGTACCGCCTGGCGCTCACCATCAGCACCAGCCGGCTGATCCTGCTGCAGCACGACGCCGGCGAGCTGGTCTACACCTTCGGCAACTTCGCCATCGGCGGCAATCTGGCGGTGGGACTGATCGTGTTCGCCATCATCACCATCGTGCAGTTCATCGTCATCACCAAGGGCTCGGAGCGCGTGGCCGAAGTCAGCGCGCGCTTCTCGCTGGACGCGATGCCCGGCAAGCAGATGAGCATAGACGGCGACATGCGCGCCGGCATCATAGACGCCGGCCAGGCGCGGCAGCAGCGGCTCCTGGTGCAGAAGGAAAGCCAGCTCTACGGCGCGATGGACGGCGCGATGAAGTTCGTCAAGGGCGACGCCATCGCCTCCATCATCGTCATCCTGGTCAACATCTTCGGCGGCATCGCCGTCGGCGTGTTCATGCATGAGATGAGCGCCGGCGAGGCCGCCGCCACCTACGCCATCCTGTCGGTGGGCGATGGCCTGGTGGCCCAGATCCCGGCGCTCTTGATCTCCATCGCCGCCGGCATCATCGTCACCCGCGTGCCGGGAGAAACCCGCCGCAACCTGGCGCAGGAGCTGTCCTCGCAACTGATGCGCCAGCACCAGGCCTTGTGGATCGTGGCGGCGGTGCTGGCGCTGTTCGCCTGCCTGCCCGGCTTCCCCGCGCTGGTATTCCTGCCGATGGCCGCCATGGTGGCCGCCGGCACCGCCTGGGTGACCCGGCGGGCCAAGACCGGCGAGACGGCTGGCGGCTTCGGCGGCGACGCCGGCAGCGGCGGCCAGGACGCCGGCGACGACGCCGCGCCGCCTCCGGTAGGCGCCATTCCGCTGCTGTTGCGCGTGCATCCCGAGCTTGGCCGCGACACCGCCCTGGCGCGGGCGCTGGCCGAGCTGCGCCAGCAGAAGCTGGAGCAACTGGGGCTGCCGCTGCCGGAAATCCTGCTGCAGGTGGATGCCGGCCTGCCGCCACGCCATCTGTCCTTCCTGCTCTACCAGGAGGCGGTGCTGGAGCTGGAGCTGCGCCCGCTGCCGCTGCTGGACTCCGCCAGCGCGCCGGTGCCCCAGGCCGCCGCGCGCGACGCCCTGCCCTTCGGCGGCCTCACCCTGCAATGGGTGGCGCCGGAACAGGCCGCCGGCCTGGCCAAGCTGGGTCTGACGGTTCACCGCGACCACGAACGCGTCGTCCACCTGGTATCGCTGGCGCTGGACCGCTACGCCGCCGAGCTGATCGGCGTGCAGGAGGCGCGCTACCTGATGGACCAGATGGAGCAGCGCTACGGCGAGCTGGTGAAGGAGCTGCAGCGCCAGCTGCCGGTGGGCCGCATCGCCGACGTGCTGCAGCGGCTGGTGGCCGAGGGCGTGTCCATCCGCGACCTGCGCGCGGTATTCGAGGCCCTGGTGGAATGGGCCCCGCGCGAGAAAGACCCGGTGATGCTCACCGAATACGCCCGGCTGGCGCTGCGCCGCCACATCGTCGGCCGCCAGCGCCGCGGCCAGCCCTGGATCAGCGCGTGGGTCATCGGCGGCCACATCGAGCAAACCATACGCGAATCGATCCGCCAGACCTCGGCCGGCTCCTACTCGGCGCTGGGGCCGGAAGAGAACCAGGCCATCGTCGGCGAAATCCGCTCCGCGCTGGAGCAAAGCGGCGCCGGCGGCGCCGCGCTGGTCACCGCCATCGACGTGCGGCGCTTCGTGCGCAAGCTGATCGAACGCGATCTGTTCTCGGTGCCGGTGCTGTCGTTCCAGGAATTGGGCGACGAGGCCGAGCTGAAGATCCTGGGCCACGTCGAACTGATAGGAGAAGGCCATGCGCCTGCCTGATTACTACGCCATCCTGGACGCCATCGAGCCTCCGCCCCCGCCCGCCGGCGGCGATTGCCGCCTGGAGGGACGCCTGTCCGAAGTCGGCGCCACCCTGCTGCGCGCCCATCTGCCGGGCGCCGGACTGGGCGAGCTGTGCTTTCTGCCCGACGGCGACCCGGCAGAAGTGGTGGGGCTGGACGGCGACGAGGCGCTGCTCTCTCCCTACCGCGAACCGCTGGGCCTCTCTTGCGGCATGCTGGTCCAGCCCAGCGGACGCCGCGCCGACATCGGCGTCGGCGACGCGCTGCGGGGCCGGGTGCTGGACGCGCTGGGCCGGCCGGCGGACGGCCTGCCGCCGCCGGGCATAGAAACCCGGCGCGACATCGACGCCGAGCCTCCCGATCCCATGCAGCGCCAGGTGATAGACACCATCCTCCCCACCGGCGTGCGCGCCATCGACGCCACCCTCACCGTCGGCGTCGGCCAGCGACTGGGCATCTTCGCCCCGGCCGGCTGCGGCAAGAGCACCTTGCTGGGCATGCTTTGCGCCGGCAGCGAAGCCGATATCGTCGTGCTGGCGCTGATCGGCGAGCGCGGCCGCGAAGTGCGCGAATTTCTCGAGCATGTGCTCAGTCCGGAAGCGCGCGCCAAGAGCGTGGTGGTGGTCGCCACCTCCGATCGCCCGGCGCTGGAGCGCATCAAGGCGGCCGCCACCGCCACCGCCATCGCCGAGCACTTCCGCGACCGCGGCCAGCGCGTGCTGCTGCTGGTGGACTCCCTCACCCGCTACGCCCGCGCCGTGCGCGAGGTGGCGCTGGCCGCCGGGGAGCCTATCGTGGGCGGCGGCTATCCCCCCAGCCTGTACGCCAGGCTGCCCCGGCTGCTGGAGCGCGCCGGCCCGGCCGCCCGCGGCAGCATCACCGCCTTTTACACCGTGCTGATGGAAGACAAGGCCGACCCGCTGGCGGAAGAGGTGCGCTCGCTGCTGGACGGCCACATCGTGCTGTCGCGCAAGCTGGCCGAGTCCAACCACTTCCCGGCGATAGACGTGCTCGCCAGCGTCAGCCGCGTCATGCATCAGATTTGCGCCGGGCCCCACCGCGCCGCCGCCGCCAGGCTGCGCCAGCTACTGGCGGCCTGGCGGGAGATCGAGCTATTGGTCCGGGTGGGGGAATACCAGCCGGGCCAGGACGCCGACGCCGACGACGCCATGGCGCGCCGGGCGCCGATCAACGCCTTGTTGCGCCAAGCGGTGGATGAGCGATTCGCGCTCCCCCGCACGCTGGCGGAGCTGGGCGACGCCGCGGGGGTGCCATGCTGAGCCAATTGCTGTGCATCAAGCGCCGCCGCGAAAACAGCCTGCGCGCCGCGCTGGTCCGGCTGGCGGACGAGGAGCTGAAGCTGTGCGCGCGCCGGGACGCCATCCATGAGCGCCGCCATGCGCTGTACGCCGAATGGCGGCTCCAGGCCGCGCGCAGCGGCCAGTTCGACCAGACCGAGCTGGAAAAGCTACGCGCCGCGCTCTCCCGGCTGGAAGGAGAAGACCAATCCCTGCAGCGCCAGCTGGAAGAGCTGGCCGCCGAGCGGCTGCGGCTGACGCAAACCCGCGCCGAGCAGGAAACCATGCTGCTGCGCAATCTGCGCGAACAGGAAAAGCTAAGCGCGCTGCTGGACGACGAATCCGACAAGGATGCCTGAGGCCGGCCCGCTCTAAACCGCAACAGAAGGCACGACCATGCAAGCGCAACCCCCTTCCGCCGCCAGCCGCGCGTCATCGCGCGACCGCGACGAACCCCATGCCGACCGCCGCGGCGCGCAGCGCTTCCGCGCGCTGCTGGACGACGCGCAGCCGCAACAGGAATTTCCCACCCCCTCCCTCTCGCCGTGGCCGCAGTTCGCGCCGCCGCTTGCCGACCCGCCCGACGCCTCGCCATCCAGCCCCGCGAGCGCTCGCGCCCATCCCGATCTGC
>NZ_JZJL01000083.1 GCF_000971335.1 Chromobacterium vaccinii | reverse complement strand
AAGATCCTGATCCGCCTGGTCCGCGAGCTGGAGACTGAAACGCAGTTGCGCCTGGTCTCCTTGCAGGGCGGCACCGCCCGCAACGCGCTGTCGCGCGAGGCTTTCGCCGTCGTCGCCTATCCGGCCGCCGACGCCGCCAAGGTGGCGGCCAAGCTGGACGCGTTCCAGGCGCTGATGCGCTTCGAGCTGGCTGGCGTCGACGAAGGCGTGGCGGTGTTGTCCGAGGCGGCTTCCGCCGCCGGCGTGCTGGCCCGCGCCGACCAGAACGCCATCCTGTCTGCGCTGCATGCCGCGCCGCACGGCGTCAAACGCATGAGCCAGCGCGTCGAGGGCGTGGTGGAAACCTCGAACAACCTGGGCGTGGTGCACGTGGTCGACGGCAAAGTGTTCGCCAACCTGATGGTGCGCTCCCTGCTGGACTCCGGCACCTGGATGCTGGCGCGCGAAGTGGAAAGCCTGTTTGGGCTTGCCGCGTTCAAGGTGGAGATGGAGGGCGGCTATCCGGGCTGGGCGCCGAATCCGGGCTCCAAGCTGTTAGCGCTGTTCAAGGACGTCTACCGCAAGGAATTCGGCGGCGAGGCCGAAGTGCAGGTGATCCACGCCGGCCTGGAGTGCGGCATCCTGGGCTCCAAGTACCCGAATCTGGACATGGTGTCCTTCGGCCCGAACATCCGCGGCGCGCACGCTCCGGGCGAGCGCGTGGAAGTGGAGTCGGTGGGCAAGGCCTGGCAGCTGCTGCAGGCGGTGCTGAAGGCGATTCCTGCGCGTTGATCGGCTTTTCTCGCAATGAAAAAGCGGTCTGGCTTTGCCAGGCCGTTTTTTATATCGGCCGCCGGCCAATCATGGCATGCTGCGGGTTTGTCAAAATGCTGGAGGAATCCGTGAAAAAAGAACAATTGAGCATCCATCTGCGCATCCAGTACCTGTGCAAGGCCGCGCTGGCCTTGTCGATCGGCGCGTTCGGCCTGCTGGTAGCGAGCGGAAACATCATCGATTACGACTCCAACTGGCAGTTCGTCCGCCGCGTGCTGGCGATGGACGCGCTGGAACCGTGGTTCAATGGCGCGGCGCTGGAGGGCCGGGCGGTGCGCGATCCGTTCGGGCAGCAGCTGGCCTACTTCGCCATCATCGCCGGCGAAATGATCTGCGGACTGCTATGCGCGGCGGGCGGTATCGGCATGCTGCGCGCGGCGGCGGGCCGCGACGGCCTGGCTTGGGGCAAAAGCCTGTTCACGCTGGGCGCGCTGGTCGCCGTGCTGGTCTGGTATTTCGGCTTCGCGGTGGTGGGCGGCGAGTATTTCGCGATGTGGGCCAGCAAGTGGAATGGCCAGATGAAGGCCTACGCCTTCGTCGGCTTCATTCTGCTCAGCCTGGTTTACATCCGTCAGCGCGAAGAGGCTTGATCGCCGGCGCTCCGCGGCCCCTGGCCGGAGAAGTGACGGCCGAAGCCTATGATCACCAGCGCGCTGGTGAAGATGATCTGCAGGTCGGCCAGCAAGCGCACCGGCCAGTAGGTGGGGTACATGTCGCCATAGCCCACGGTGGCCGCGGTGGCGATGGACAGGTGGAAGCAGTCCAGAAACAGCAGGGCGGCCTTGCCGTAGAAACCGGGCAGCGGGCCGCCCTGGCGGTCGTACAGCGGCGTCATGCCGTGGAAGGCGCTGCCGCCGCTCAAGAGCAGCGCGAACAGGTAGTACACCACGGCGAACTGCAGCACCAGGCCGATGTAGAGGCCGATCAGGTCGCCCAGCTGGCGTTGGCGCGGCCGCCGCAGGATGTGGCGGCCGGTGCGCCACAGCGGCCAGAAAAACACCGCCCACGCCAGCCATTGCTCGCCCTGGCGCGGCAGCAGGGCATGCAGATCCGCGCCGCGCCACAACAATGTGAACAGCGCGGCGCAAACCAGCGACAGCGCTGTTTCCGCGTGCAGTTGCAGCCGGGTCTCCAGGCTGGGCAGCGGCAGCGAGGCCATCAGCCGGCCAGGCGCTCGCGGATGCTCTTCTCGATGCCGGCGGCGTCCAGGAGGCACAGCGACAGCAGCAGCGCCGGATCGCCGTGCTCGACGTAATCGTCCGGCAGGCCCAGCTGCAGCACGGGCGCCGCCAGGCGCATCGCCTGCAGCGTTTCGACGCAGGCCGAGCCGGCGCCGCCCATCACCACGTTTTCCTCGACGGTGACGATCAGCTCGTGGGTTTGCGCCAGTTCGCGGATCAGTTCGGCGTCCAGCGGCTTGACGAAACGCATGTCGGCGACGGTGGCGTCCAGCTGCTCCGCGGCGGCGAGGGCGGGATGCACCATGCTGCCGAAGGCCAGGATGGCGATCTTCTCGCCTTGGCGGCGGACAACGCCCTTGCCGATCGGCAGCGCCTCCATCTGCTGCTGGATCTCCGCGCCGGGGCCGGTGCCGCGCGGGTAGCGGACGGCGGTTGGGGTGTCGAGCTGGAAGGCGGTGTACAGCAGTTGGCGGCATTCGTTTTCGTCGGACGGCGCCATCACCGTCATATTGGGGATGCAGCGCAGGTAGCTGAGATCGAAGGCGCCGGCGTGGGTCGGGCCGTCGGCGCCGACCAGGCCGGCGCGGTCCAGCGCGAACATCACCGGCAGGTTCTGCAGCGCCACGTCGTGGATCAGCTGGTCATAGCCGCGTTGCAGGAAGGTGGAGTAGATCGCCACCACCGGCTTCAGGCCGTCGCAGGCCATGCCGCCGGCGAAGGTGACCGCATGCTGTTCGGCGATCGCCACATCGTAGTAGCGGTCCGGGTGTTCCTTCTCGAAACGCACCATGCCGGAGCCTTCGCGCATCGCCGGCGTGATGCCGACCAGGCGTTTGTCCAGCTTGGCCATGTCGCACAGCCAGTCGCCGAACACCTGGGTGTATTGCGGCTTGCCGCCGCCGCTCTTGCCGCCGGCGAGGCCGTTGGCCGGATCGAACTTGGTGACGCCGTGGTATTTGACCGGGTCGTTCTCGGCCAGCTTGTAGCCCTGGCCCTTCTTGGTGACGATGTGCAGGAACTGCGGGCCCTTGAGGCTGCGGATGTTCTTCAGCGTGTCCACCAGCACATCCACATCGTGGCCGTCGATCGGGCCGATGTAGTTGAAGCCGAACTCCTCGAACAGCGTGCCCGGCGTGAAGAAGCCCTTGACGTGCTCCTCCACCTTGCTGGCGATCTCCTTCAGCGGCGGGGCGATGCCCAGCACCTTGCTGGAGCCTTCGCGCATCGCGGCGTAGAAGCGGCCGGACATCAGCTTGGCCAGGTAGTTGTTCAGCGCGCCGACGTTGGGCGAGATCGACATGTCGTTGTCGTTCAGGACCACCAGCAGGTCGGTGTCCATCGCGCCGGCGTTGTTCAGCGCCTCGAAGGCCTGGCCGGCGGTCATCGCGCCGTCGCCGATGATGGCCACGCTCTTGCGCTCGATGCCCAAGGTTTTGGCCGCCACCGCCATGCCCAGCGCCGCGCCGATGGAGGTGGACGAGTGGCCGACGCCGAAGGTGTCGTACTCGGATTCCTCGCGCTTGGGGAAGCCGGCCAGGCCGTCATGCTGGCGCATGGTATGCATGCGCTCGCGGCGGCCGGTCAGTATCTTGTGTGGATAGGTCTGGTGGCCGACGTCCCACACCAGGCGGTCGTTCGGGGTGTCGAACACATAGTGCAGGGCGATGGTCAGCTCGATGCTGCCCAGGTTGGACGCGAAGTGGCCGCCGGTCTTGCTGACCGACTCCACCAGGAATTCGCGCAGTTCGCCCGCCAGCTGCGGCAGCTGGGTCCGGGGCAGCTGCCGCAGGTCGGCGGGGCTGTTTATGTTTTCAAGCAGCGGATACATTGTTGTGATTCTGCAGTGAGGTGGCTCGCCGGGCGGTGGTCCGTCCTGATGGTTTCTCCACGAGCGGTTCAAAACGAGCGGGCGACGATGTAGTCGGCCAGTTGTTTCAGGCGATCAGCCTGCGGGCCGAAACCCTGCAGCGCGGCGAAAGCCTGGTCGTGCAAATCCCTCGCCATCCGCTTGGCCTCGGCGAGGCCCAGCAGGCTGACATAGGTGGGTTTGTCGTTGGCGGCGTCCTTGCCGGCGGTCTTGCCCAACGTGGCGGTGTCCGCCTCGCAGTCCAGAATGTCGTCCACCACCTGGAAGGCCAGGCCGATGCGCTTGGCGAAGGCGTCCAGCGCTTCTTTCTCCGCGCCGGACAGCTCGCGGCCCGCCATCGATCCCGCCAGCACCGAAGCGCGGATCAGCGCGCCGGTTTTCAGCATGTGCATGAATTCCAGTTCAGGCAGCGTCAGCGGCAGGCCGACGCTGGCCAGGTCTATCGCCTGGCCGCCGGCCATGCCGGCATGGCCGGCGGCGTGGGCCAGCGTGCGGACCATTTCCAGCTGGCTGGCCGGGGCGATGCCGGGCATGGGCTGGGAGATCAGCTCGAAGGCGCGGGTTTGCAGCGCGTCGCCGACCAGCAGCGCGGTGGCGTCGTCATAGGCGATGTGACAGGTGGGCTTGCCGCGGCGCAGCACGTCGTTGTCCATGCAGGGCATGTCGTCATGCACCAGCGAATAGGCGTGGACCATTTCCAGCGCCGCGCCGACGCGGGCCAGATTGTCGCGCTCCGCGCCGACCAGTTCGCCGGCGGCGAACACCAGTAGCGGGCGCACGCGCTTGCCGCCTTCCAGCGTCGCGTAGCGCATCGCCTCATGCAGGCGTTGCGGCGCGCAACTGGCGGCCGGCAGCAGCTTTTCCAGCGCCTGCTCCATGTATTGCTGGATGGAGGTCATCCAGCCGATGAAGGTTTCATTGGCCATTGGGCAGATCCAGCGCCTTCAGTTCGTTGTTTTCCAGGATTTTCAGCTGCTGTTCCGCGTCGGCGAGCTTGCCCTGGCAGAACTTGATCAATTCGGTGCCTTGCTTGTAGGAAGCAAGGGCTGTTTCCAGCGGCATGTCGCCGCTGTCCATCGCCTGGATGATGTCCTCCAGCTGGCCCAGCGCGGTTTCGAAGCTGGCCGGCGCTTTTGCGGCTTTTGCCATGGCGGAGTTCCTCGTGCGTGTCAGGCCGACATTCTAGTCCAATTCCGATGAAAAACGACAGTGCTCCAGCCCGATGTGCGTCAGATGGGGCGGTTTCGGCGCGGCGGCGAATGGTGTAGGGTGGCGGCTCCCTTTCTTTCCCGAGGCCTGACATGTCCGAATCCGCCCGCACCATCCTGATCACCGGCTGCTCCAGCGGCATCGGCTATCACACAGCCAAGTGGTTTCGCGAGAAAGGCTGGCGAGTGTTTGCCAGCTGCCGCAAACAGGAAGATGTGGAGCGTCTGCGCGCGGAAGGCTTCGAAAGCCTGCGGCTGGACGTGGACGACGCGGGTTCGATCCGCACGGCGCTGGACGAGGTACTGGCGCGTACCGGCGGCACGCTCGACGCCTTGTTCAACAACGCGGGCTTTGGCCAGCCCGGCGCGGTGGAAGACATTTCACGGCAGGCGATGCGCGAGCAGTTCGAGACCAATCTGTTCGGCCCGTGGGAACTGACCAACGCGGCGATGGCGGTGATGCGCGCGCAGGGCCATGGCCGCATCGTCTACAACAGCTCTATTCTCGGCTTCGCCGCGATGCGCTGGCGCGGCGCCTACAACGCCAGCAAATTCGCGATGGAGGGTCTGTGCGACACTTTGCGCCATGAACTGCACGGCACGGACATCCATGTCTCGCTGGTAGAGCCGGGGCCGATCGAAAGCCGCTTCCGCCCCAACGCGCTGGCGCGTTTTTTGAAGAATGTCGACATCGACGGCAGCGTGCATCGCGACAATTATCAGCAGCAGCTGGAAAGGCTGAAAAAGGAAGGCCACGCCGCGCCGTTCACGCTGCCGGCCAGCGCGGTGGCCGAGGCCGTGTGGCGCGCCGCGACCAGCCGCCGGCCACGCGCCCGCTACCGGGTGACCTTTCCCACCAAACTGTTCTGGTTCCTGCGGCGTTTCCTGCCCCAGCGCTGGTACGACGGCGCTTGCCGCGGCGCGACATGAGGCATCCAAGTCCTTAATTGAATTTTCCTGATGCCATCTTGATATTTTTTTGTTGATCCGCGTAGCGAATTGGCTTTACATTCATTCGCGCTTGTCATGGCTGCGGCAGTTGGCGATGGCGGGCGCAAAGAATAAAGCGGGCCGGGAAGGCCCCGCGCTACGAAGGAGAACAATTCAAGATGACGCACCTGAAATGGCTGCCCATGCTGATGCTGGGCGGCTCGCTCGCGCTGTCCGCTCATGCAGCCGACCCCAACAAAGTGCTCAGGATATCGTTTCCGGTGCCGGAAACCGGCTTCGACCCCGGCAAGGTCAATGATGTGTATTCGATCGGCGTGATCGAAAACATTTTCGAGCCGCTGCTGAAATACGATTATCTGGCCCGGCCGTTGAAAATGAAGCCCAACACCGCGGCGGCGATGCCGGAGGTTTCGGCCGACGGCCGCGTGTACACGATACGAATCCAGCCCGGCATCTATTTCGCCGATGACCCGGTGTTCAAGGGCAAGAAGCGGGAGCTGACCGCCGAGGACTACGCTTATTCCTTCAAACGCTTCGCGGATCCCGTCGTCAATTCGCCGGTCTCCAATATGATGACCGACTGGGTGCTGGGCCTGGCGGAAGCCGGCAAGCGGGCGAGCAAGACCGGCAAGTTCGATTACGCGTCGCCGATTCCCGGCATCCAGGTGTTGGATCGCTACACCTTGCGGCTGACGCTGACCAAGACCAACTTCATCTTCCTGTACACGCTGGCGGCCAAGCAATTCGGCGCGGTGGCGCGCGAGGCTATCGAGGCCTACAGCAAGGACACGATGTCCCACCCGGTCGGCACAGGTCCCTTCATGCTGAGCGAATGGAAGCAGGGCAGCAAGATCGTGCTGTTGGCGAATCCGGGTTATCGCAAGATGGTGTTCGATGGCGAGCCGGGCGGCGACCCGCGTGATCAGGAGATCGCCAGGGAAATGGCCGGTAAGACCCTGCCCGTGGTCGGCCGGGTGGAGGTCCGCGTGATCGAGGAGGATCAGCCGCGCTGGCTGTCTTTCCTGAACAAGCAGCTGGATGTGGTCGCGGTGCCCAAGGCCGCGATGAAGACGGCGTTGCACGTGATGGACAACGATCCTTTTCAGACCACGTTGAACCCAGTGCTGGCGAAGCGGGGCATCAAGCTGTCCCATGTGCTGAATCTGGACGTGACCTACGCCTATTTCAACATGCTGGACCCGGTCGTCGGCGGATACGGCAAGGACAAGATCGCGCTGCGCCGCGCGATCGCGCTGGCTTATCCGCTGAAGCAGGAAGTGGTTCCTCTGCTCTACGGCAATCAGGCGGTGCCGATGCAGGGCGCTGTGTCGACCGGGATGGCAGGGTCCAGCCCGGGCTTCCGGGGCGAAGTCAAGTACGACCCGGCGCTGGGCAACGCTCTGCTTGACCAGTTCGGCTACAAGATAGGGCCGGACGGCTACCGCACGCTGCCTAATGGCAAGCCGCTGCAGATCACCCAGGCGACCCAGGCCTCGGCTTTGGACAAGCAGTTCAACCAGATCTGGCAGAAGACATTCGACAGTCTCAAGATCCGGGTGAATTTCAAGGTGGCCAAGTGGAACGAGAACCTGAAGAGCGCTTATGGCCACAAGCTGCAGATGTGGAGTCTGGGCGGGTCGGCCTCGATGCCGGACGGCGACGATACCATGGTGGAGCTATGGACCGACAGCATCGCCAGCGGCAGCAATCTGTCCGCCTTCAGCCGGCCCAAGTTTGACCAGCTTTTCGAAGCCTCGCGCTTGCTGCCCAACGGACCGGAACGCGAAGCCAAGTTCGAGCAGATGAACCGGGTGGTGGCGGCATACCAGCCTTATGTCTTGGGGGTTACCCGCTTCACCAATTCGTTGTCGCAAGGTTACGTGCTCGGCTACAAGCCCCACCCGATTTACACGGTCGGCGGCTTCTGGCGCTACGTCGACGTCAACCGGCGCTGAGTCCATCTCGTTCGACTCCGCCGGATGGCCGGACGGAGCAAGGAAAAACATGTTCGCATTCATCATTCGCCGGCTCTGGCAGATGATCCCCACCATGCTGGGCGTCATGCTGCTGGTGTTCGTGCTGTTCAACTGGGTGGGCGGCGACCCCACCTTCATTCTGGAAGGCAAGCGCCTGACGCCGGAGATGCTGGCCAATATCCGCGTGCAGCTGGGCCTGGACAAGAGCCTGCCGGAGCAGTTCCTGTTGTTCGTCAAGCAGGTGTTCACTTACGACTTCGGCAATTCCTGGGCCACGCAGCAGTCGGTTTCCGGCACGCTGGCCAACCGCGTCGGCCCGTCGCTGACGCTGGCGGGCAGCCTGCTGGTGCTGGAGCTGCTGACCGCGCTGCCCATCGCCGTCGCCGTCGCCTATTTCCGCGGCACGCTGACCGACCGCCTGGTCACCATGATCTGCACGGTGGCGATGTCGGTGAGTTCGCTGGTCTACATCATCGTCGGCCAATACCAGCTTGCCTTCGCGATGGATTGGTTCCCGGTGATGGGTTGGGACGACAACAGCCTGGCCACCAATCTGCTGGTCTACCTGCCGCTGCCGCTGATACTGGGCATCCTGGTGGCATTGGCGCCCAGCGTGCGCTTCTACCGCAGCTTCGTGGTGGAGGAGTTGAACCACGACTACGTGCGCACCGCGCGCGCCAAGGGCTTGCCCGAGTCGCGGGTGCTGTTCAAGCACGTGCTGCGCAACGCGCTGATCCCAGTCGTCACCAACATCACCATGTCCTTGCCTTTCCTGATGCTGGGCTCGATGCTGCTGGAGCGCTTCTTCGGCATTCCCGGCATGGGCAATGAGCTGCTGAACGCCGTCGACAAGAGCGACTTCCCGGTGATCAAGGCGATCACCATCACCATCGCCGCCGCGGCCATGGTGTTCAACCTGCTGGCGGATGTCCTGTACAAGTGGATCGATCCGCGCGTCCAGCTGAAGTAAGGGGAAGAGACGATGACGACATTGCAGAATACCGCCGGCGCCGCGCCGGCCGCCCCGTCCCGCAGCCTGTGGGCGTTGGGCTGGCAACGCTTGAAGCGCGACCGCATCGGTTTCGCGTGCTTGTGGATTGTGAGCGGCTTCATGCTGCTGGCCTTGTGCAGCTGGGTTGGCCTGATCGGCCGGGGCTGGAACGCAGAAGTGGCGGTGTCCTATGCGCCGCCCACCTTCCTGTATCAACAGGCGCACAACGCTGCCCAGGCATCGGGCGCGAAAAAAGCCGAGACGGTCACGGGCACGGGCCTGCGCCCTGAGGAAGACCCGATCTGGGCGGAAACCCAGTCGGCGATGAAAAACCGCGACAAGTACGTGGTGCCTGAGGTGAAGAAGGCGGAGTCGCTGACGTTCGGCGCGGATATCCGCGGCCGCGACATCCTGGACAAGGTGGTCAAGGGCACATCCACTTCGCTGTTCGTCGGCTTTTTCGGCGCCTTGCTGTCGGTGGTGATCGGCGCGTCGCTGGGCGCTTGCGCCGGTTTCCTCGGCCGCAAGATCGACGATTTCCTGATGTGGTTCTACAACGTGTTCACCGCGATGCCTGACATGCTGTTGCTGCTGGCTTTCGCCGCGGTGGCCGGCCGCGGCCTGGGCACGGTGATCCTGGTGCTGTCGCTGACCAGCTGGCCGGGCACTTTCCGTCTGGTGCGAGCCGAGTTCATCAAGTTGCGCTCGCGCGAGTTCGTGCAGGCGGCGGACGCCATCGGTGCCAGCAGCGCGCGGCGGATGTTCGTCCACATCCTGCCCAATGTCTCCCATTTGCTGCTGGTGCAGTTTTCCTTGCTGATGGTGGGCCTGATCAAGTACGAGGTGATCCTGTCCTTTCTCGGCTTCGGCGTCGATGCGCGCCAGGTGAGCTGGGGCTCGATGCTGTCCGAGGTGCCGGAAGAACTGATGCAGGGCTACTGGTGGCAGCTGGCGATGGTGGTGGTGTTCATGTCGCTGCTGGTGACCGCCTTCAGCATGCTGACCGATTCCCTGCGCGACGCGCTGGACCCGAAGGTAAAGTGAGGATCACACCATGAGCAACAACAAGACTTTGCTGTCGGTCCGCAACCTGCGGGTGAGTTTCCGCCAGGAGGACGGCGGCCGCTTCGAGGCGCTGAAGGGCGTGAGCTTCGACATTCCGGCGCACCGCACGGTGGCGCTGGTGGGGGAATCGGGTTCCGGCAAATCGGTGACGTCGATGGCCATCATGCAGCTGCTGCCGCCGCAATCGAGCGAGATCGATCCGGCGTCGGAGCTGCGCTTCGACGGGCGCGACCTGCTGAC
>NZ_JZJL01000082.1 GCF_000971335.1 Chromobacterium vaccinii | reverse complement strand
GCGCTCTTCGCCGCCGCAGGCCACATAGCGGACATCGCCGTCCTCGGCGATCAGCATGCCATCCGGCAGCACTGTGAAATTTTCGACGTCGTCCGCAAGGTGCAGACGGAAAGCCTCGCTGAGTTTGACCAGATCGTATTTGGCGCGGAACAGGGGCAGCGGCGCCTGCTGCGCGCCGCTGGCGGCTGGTTCGGCCGATAGCAGCGCGCGCAGCGCCCGGTTTATGCCGGAGAAGCGCGACAGGTCGTTCTGGCCGAATGGGCGCGCCTTGCCAAGCTCCAGCGTGAAGGCGTCCGCTCCGCAGCGATGGCTGGTGTGATAGCTGAAGGTATTGGCCGGCTGGCTGTGCAGCAGCACGGCCTCGACTCCGCATTGTTGCAGCCAGGCCAGTTGCTCGCGATTGTGCGCGCGTTCATGAATGAAGGGGTAGATCGCGAATTTTTCGAACGCCGAGCCGCGGATGGCGGTGTGAAGGTCGTAATGCAGGAGCCGGCCGCGAGAAGGCGCGAAAAAGGCTTCGGCCACGCTTTCCAGTTCTGCGGCCCGCGCCGACTCGGGCCATTCGGTTTGCTTGGCATGGGCGCCGTTGAACAGGCGGTTCATGTCGTAGCCGCCGTAGCGCACGCCCTGCCGGATGGCGTCCAGGTTGGCGAACATCACCAGCAGGCGGCAGCGCAGCGCCAGCCGGCCTGCTGCGATGTCGCTCAGCATGCCGTCCACCACTTCGATGGGCGCGGTCTCGTTGCCGTGCACGCCGCAGGACAGCAATACAGAGTCGGCATCGACGGCGCCGCCATTCAGCTCCACGCAGCCAGGGGCAAGCCAGCGGGCCTTCAGGCCGCCGGGCAGCGGCCATTCTGCGAGTGCGGGTGGCGTGGCGAGCGCGTGCTGCAGGAAGGAGGGCGTGTGCGTCATGGCGTGGCGGTTCGATGGCAGTGGGTGATGCCCGATTGTAATCGCGGCCTGTTCTCCGGTCATGTCGCGGCGCGGCAGCGGGGTGGAAAGAGTGTTGCGAATCTGGTTGAAAAGCTTGTCGTTTGCGAAAAAACAGGCATGCTTGAGGAGGGCGCGGATGGTGCCCGATGTCATGGCTGGGCCGGGTCCGCGCGCGCAATCCTTTGTTTTGCTTGCCTTGATTTTTCCAGCTGGAGGATGCTGTTTGGGAGCGGCGGCGGAAAACGATTCGGACGAGTGCGAACGAGTGCATTTTTTTACTTGTCAATCAGCGAGATGTTGTTACAATCCGCGCTCGTTTGCGCTATGCAACAACTGACAATTCATTCTGTTTCGCTCCGACATCCCAGGCCCACATAAAAGCTGTAGAGCCCGAAAGCCGTGCACTAAGGAGCGGGGTTATCCATCATAAGTTCTGAGAGGAAAACTCATGGCTTGGTCTGTGGCTGATAGCCGGAGCCTGTACGGCATCCGGCATTGGGGGGCTGGTTATTTCGATGTGGGCGACAACGGCAATATCGTCGTGCGTCCCAATGTGCGCCAGCGTAAGGAAATCGATCTGTATCGCCTGGTGAGCGATCTGGGCGGCAAAGGCCTGGATCTGCCCCTTCTGGTCCGTTTTCCGGACATTCTGCAGGATCGCGTGACCCGCCTGTGCGGCGCCTTCGACAAGGCCATCGCCGAACAAGGCTACGGCAACCGCTATACCGCCATCTACCCGATCAAGGTCAACCAGCAGGAAGCGGTGGTCAAGAGCATCATCGCGACCCAGGACGTGTCCATCGGCCTGGAAGCCGGCTCCAAGCCGGAGCTGATGGCGGTGCTGGCTTTGGCGCCCAAGGGCTGCACCATTGTCTGCAACGGTTACAAGGACCGCGAATTCATCCGCCTCGCGCTGATCGGCGAGCGTCTGGGCCACCAGGTGTTCATCGTGATCGAGAAGGAGTCCGAGGTCGAGCTGGTGATCGAGGAATCCCGCAAGCTGGAAGTGCGCCCGAACATCGGCCTGCGCGTGCGCTTGTCGTCGCTGGCGTCCAGCAAGTGGTCCGACACCGGCGGCGAGAAGGGCAAGTTCGGCCTGTCCGCCGGCCAGCTGATCTCGGCCACCGACAAGCTGATCGAGGCCGGCCTGGGCGACTGCGTGCGCCTGATGCACTTCCACATGGGCTCGCAGATCGCCAATATCGCCGATTACCGCCTGGGTTTCCGCGAAGCGATCCGCTATTTCGCCGAATTGCGCGCGCTGGGCCTGCCGGTCGACCATGTCGACGTCGGCGGCGGCCTGGGCGTCGATTACGACGGCACCCATTCGCGCAACGACAGCTCGATCAACTACGACATGGACGAATACGCCCACGTGATCGTGTCCATGTTGTCCGAATTCTGCGGCGAAAATGGCATTCCGCATCCGCGCATCCTGTCCGAGTCCGGCCGCGCGATGACCGCCCACCACGCGGTGCTGCTGATGAACGTGACCGACGTCGAGCGTCTGCCCGATACGGTGGCGCCGATCGAGAACGCGGAAGAGCTGTCGCTGCCGCTGCGCAAGCTGGTGGAGCTGGCCAGCCTCAACGATGAAGAGCTGGTCACCGAAATCTACTACCGCGCCAGCCATTGTGTGTCGGAAGTAAGCGACATGTACGCCGAAGGCCGGTTGTCGCTGAAGGAAAAAGCGCTGGCTGAGGAAGTCCACGCCACGCTGTGCCGCCGTCTGCACACCCAGCTGCAGGCCAGCCAGCGTTCGCAGCGCCAGGTGTACGACGAGCTGACCGACCGCCTGGCCGACAAGTACTTCTGCAACTTCTCGGTATTCCAGAGCCTGCCGGATACCTGGGCCATCGACCAAGTGCTGCCCATCATGCCGGTGCATCGTCTGGCCGAGCAGCCGACCCGCCGCGCGGTGCTGCAGGATCTGACCTGCGACTCAGACGGCAAGCTGAAGCAGTATGTGGATCAGCAGAGCATCGAGTCCAGCATGTCGGTGCATGAGGTGAAGCAGGGCGACGAGTACCTGATCGCGGTGTTCCTGGTGGGCGCCTACCAGGAAATCCTGGGCGACATGCACAATCTGTTCGGCGATACCGACTCGGTCAATGTCTACGTGCGCGAAGGCGGCGAGCTGGAGGTTTCCGGCATCGAGGAGCACGACACCATCGAAGACATGCTGCGCTACGTGCACCTGTCGCCGGAGGATCTGCTCAACCGCTACGAGGCCAAGACCCGCGAGTGCGATCTGAACCCGGAAGAGCGCAGCCTGTACTTCGCCGAGTTCTGCCGCGGTCTGAAGCAGTCGTCGTATCTGGCGGTTTGATCTACGCTTTCGCCAGTAAAAAAACCGGGCCTTGAGCCCGGTTTTTTTGCGCCTGGCGCGCCGATCAGACTGGATCGGAGCCTGGCGGGACGAAATACAGACTGGGGCCGTCGATGCCGGGCAAGTCCAGTGTGCGGTCGTAGACCAGGCCCAGTTTCTCCAATACCCGGATCGAACCCTGATTGTGCGGCGCGGTGATGCCCACCACGTAGTGGATATCCAGTCGTGCGCGTCCGTGCTCCAGACAGGCGGCGCCGGCTTCGCTGGCGTAGCCGCGGCCCCAGTGGCGCGCCAGGAAGGCATAACCGATGTCGGGGTGGGGCAGGCTGTCGCGTTTGACCAGGCCGCAGATGCCGACCGGCTCGCCGCCGTCGCGCAGCGCCACCATCAGCAGACCGTGGCCATGCTGGCGGTAGCTGGCCTGCGGGCCTTTCTCGATGTAGTTGCGCGCGCCGGCCAGATCATGCACGTCCTTGTCGCCGATATTGGCGAGGAACGCGGGTTCGTTGACCAGTTCCAGGATGAAAGGGGCGTCGCTTTCCTGCAGCGGGCGCAGCAGCAGGCGCGGCGTTTCTATGTCTAGTGAGTGCACGGAATGAAGCTCAGGTGTGGGTGGGACAGATTACAGTGTGCCAGCGGGCAGGAGCTTAGCCAATAAAAAAAGCCGCGGTTTTCGCCGCGGCTTTTTTGCTTGGAGCAGGGAGGGGGGGTCAGCACTCGACGATGTTGACCGGCACCTCGATCACGTTGATCGCCAGGCCGCCGCGCGCGGTTTCCTTGTACTTGGTGCTCATGTCCATGCCGGTGTCGCGCATGGTCTTGATCACGCGGTCCAGCGACACGAAGTGCTGGCCGTCGCCGCGCAGCGCCATCCGCACCGCGTTGATGGCCTTCACCGAAGCCATCGCGTTGCGTTCGATGCAAGGCACCTGCACCAGGCCGCCCACCGGATCGCAGGTCAGGCCCAGATTGTGCTCCATGCCGATCTCGGCGGCGTTTTCAACCTGTTCCGGCGTGCCGCCCATCACTTCGCACAGCGCGCCGGCGGCCATGGAGCAAGCAGAACCCACCTCGCCCTGACAGCCGACTTCGGCGCCGGAGATGGACGCGTTGAGCTTGAACAGGATGCCGATGGCGCCTGCGGTCAGCAGGAAGCGGACGATGCCGTCGTCGCTGGCGCCCGGCACGAAGCGGGCGTAGTAGTGCATCACTGCCGGGATGATGCCGGCCGCGCCATTGGTGGGGGCGGTGACCACGCGGCCGCCGGCGGCGTTTTCTTCGTTGACGGCCAGCGCGTACAGGTTGACCCAGTCCATCACCGTCAGCGGGTCGCGCATCGCGGCTTCCGGCGAGGCCAGCAGCTTGCGGTGCATGTTGGCGGCGCGGCGCTTCACCTTCATACCGCCCGGCAGGATTCCTTCGCGCTCGCAGCCGCGTTTCACGCAGGCCTGCATCACGTTCCAGATGTTGAGCAGGCCGGCGCGCACTTCTTCCTCGCTGCGCCAGGACAGCTCGTTCTCCAGCATGATCTGGCTGATGCTCTTGCCGTGGCGCTGGCACAGCGCCAAGAGCTCGGCCGCGCTCTTGAACGGGTGCTTCAGCTCGGTGACGCCCGGCGGGACGAAGCCGGCGTCGATCGCCGCCTCATCCACCACGAAGCCGCCGCCTACCGAGTAGTAGGCGCGCTTGGACAGGCTTTCGCCGGCCGCGTCGAAGGCTTCGAAGATCATGCCGTTGGGGTGGTAGGGCAGGGTTTTCTTCTTGTGCAGGATCAGGTGCTCGCCTTCGACGAAATCGATCTCGCGCTTGCCCAGCAGCTTCAGTTTGCGCTGTTCGCGGATGGCGTCCAGCATGCCGTCCACGGCATCGGTGTCGATCAGGTCCGGCTGTTCGCCCTGTAGGCCCAGCAGCACCGCGACATCGGTGCCGTGGCCCTTGCCGGTGGCGCCCAGCGAGCCGAACATCTCGGCGCTGACGCGGACGGTGGCGTCCAGCTGGCCGTCCTTTTCCAGGCGGCTGATGAATTGGCGGGCGGCGCGCATCGGGCCCACGGTGTGGGAGCTGGATGGGCCGATGCCGATTTTGAACAGGTCGAAAACACTGATTGCCATGGTAATGCTTCTCTAAGGGAAATTCCCGGCTCGGGCCGGGTTGTTGTCGGGCGCCGCGAGGCGTCTCTTAGTTTGTATTGTAATGGTTGCCGGGCGAAGGTGCGCGGGCGGCGGATGATTGCGCCGCAGGGGAGCGGTCCGGTTGGCTCGTCGGCAGATTACAGCAGAGCGCAATCCCGCACCACCCTGTAGAGAATATGGTCTTATTTGGAATATGTCGTTGTTTTTTTAAGGGAATGCGAGGATGTCGAGCGCGGCGTGGAGGGATGCGTGGAACTGAAGTCAGAATGGTTGTCGTATTTTGCTCATGGCATTTGAATGTCATTTTTTGGAATTTAAAATCTACATTATTGAGTTTTGTGAAATTTATACGTTTTTAATGAATGAATGGTGGTTTTATCAATCAATTGCAGATTGATTACGTATTTTTACGTAATTCGATTATGTAAACAAATGGTTAACATTTGCGGAGAAATTTTAAACAAATTTAAACATTTACTCTAATTTCCGCGATGAACTTTGCCTCGAAAGCCGCCCGCCTGGGCGGCTTGCTCTTTCCGGCCTGGGTTTGCGCCGCCACCGTGCCGGATGCGGTGCTGCAACAGAACGACCAACAACTCCGCCACCAGCAACAACAACTGGAACAGCGCCGCCAGGAACTGCAGCAGCGCCCGGACGTATTCGCTCCAACGCCGGCGGCATCGCCGCAGACGATTGTTCCCGCTTCCGATGCCCAACACTGCTTCGCCCTGATGAGGGTGGAGCTGGACGGCGCGCCGGCCGGCTGGCTGGCCTGGCTGCAGCCGCTGGCCGACGCCGGCCTGGCCGGTTGCGTCGACCTGGCCCGGATCAACGGCCTGGCGGCGGCGCTGACCAACGAGATGGTGGCGCGCGGCTTCGTCACCAGCCGGGTCTACCTGCCGGAACAGAACCTGCGCGGCGGCCAACTGCGGCTGGCGGTGGTGCCTGGCCGCATCCACGCGATCCGGCTGAAGGCGGGGGGCGGCGAAATCGGCCTGCGTAGCGCTTTCCCAGCCGGGCCGGGCGACTTGCTCAATGTGCGCGACCTGGAGCAGGGCCTGGAGCAGCTGGGCCGGGTGCCGGGCCAGCAGGCGACGATGGAGCTGACGCCGGCCGACGCGCCGGGCGAGAGCGACGTGGTGGTGGATAGAAGCGGCGGCCGCTTGCTGTCCGGCATGCTGTCGCTGGACGATTCCGGCCAAGACGCCACCGGCCGGCTGCAAACGACCGGCAGTTTGACGCTGGGCGGCGCGACAGGCCTCAACGACGCGTTGTCGCTGTCCTGGAGCCAGGACGCCGAGCATCTGCAGCATCCGCTGAGCCAGTCGGCGTCGCTGTCCTGGCTGCTGCCTCTGGGAAACTGGACCGGCTTTGTCAGCTATAGCGGCTTCGCCTACCACCAGACGGTGCAGGGGGTGAACCAAAGCTTCACCTCAAGCGGCCATAGCCGCAACACCCTGCTGTCGCTGTCGCGGCTGTTGCGGCGCAATCAGAGCGGCAAGACCGAGTTGAAGCTGAGCCTGACGCGCAAGGCGTCGCGCAGCTTCATCGAGGACGCCGAGGTGGTACAGCAACGGCGCGACCTGACCATCGCCGGGCTGGAGCTCAGCCACCGCCAGTACCTGGGCGAGGCGGTGCTGGATGGCTCGATCAGCTACCAGCGGGGCATCGGCGCATGGGGCGCGCAGCCGGACACGCTGGCGGCGCTGGGCGGCCCGACCGCCCGCCACGAGCTTTACCAGGGCAGGCTGGCGCTGCAGCTGCCGCTGCATGTCGCATCGCAGACGCTGCGCTGGAGCAGCGAGCTGCGCGGGCAGTACAGCCCGGACCTGCTGATGTCCAGCGAGCAGTTCTCTCTCGGCTGCCGCTGCACCGTGCGCGGCTTCAACGGCGAGACGCTGGTGGGGCAGAGCGGCTATTACCTGCGCAACGAGCTGAGCTGGCCGCTGCCGCCGGCCGGTCCGCTGGCGCTGGAGCCCTACCTGGGGCTGGATGCCGGCCAGATCGCGCGCCCGGCCTACGATGTTGGTCCGGTCCGCAGCCTGTCCGGCTGGGCCGCCGGCCTGCGCATGAGCTTGGGCGGCCATCTGTCCGCCGAACTCAGCCACGAGCGCGCGCTGCACCAGCCGCAGGGCTGGGACCGTCCCGCCATCACCCATTTCTCGATCACCGCGCAGTGGTGAGCCCGCTGCCCTGTCCCGTCTTGCTGAGCTGACATCATGAACAAACACCTTTATCGGATCATCTTCAACCAATCCCGCGGCCAACTGATGGTGGTGCAGGAAGACGCCAGCGGACAGGGCAAGGGCAATGGCGCGGAGAGCGTCGCCGCCACGCTGGCGGCGGCGTGCAAGGCATTCTCGCTGCGCCTCAGCGTGCTGTTGATCGGCCTGGGATTGGGCAGCAGCGCCCTGGCGGCCGACATCGCCGCCGACCCGCACGCGCCGGCGGGCAAGCAGCCGGGCGTGATCCAGTCGGCCAACGGCTTGCCGGTGGTGCAGATCGCCGCGCCCACCGCCGCCGGCGTATCGCACAACCAGTACCAGCAATTCAACGTCGGCCCCGGCGGCGCGCTGCTCAACAACAGCGCGGTCAACGCCAATACCCAGCTGGCCGGCTACATCAGCGGCAACCCCAATCTGAAGAACGGCAGCGCCCGCATCATCCTCAACGAAGTGACGCAGGCCAACCCCTCGCAGCTGCGCGGCTATCTGGAAGTGGCCGGCCAGCGCGCGCAGGTGGTGATCGCCAACCCCTGGGGCATCACTTGCAGCGGCTGCGGCTTCATCAATACCCAGCAGGCCACGCTGACCACCGGCGCGCCGCAGCTGAACGCCCAGGGCGCGCTGACCGGCTACCAGGTGGCCGGCGGCCGCGTCAGCATCGATGGCGCCGGCCTCAACGCCGCCAATGTCGACAGCTTCGCCATCATCAGCCGGGCAGTGTCGGTCAACGCCAATCTGTACGCGCAGAAGCTGGACTTGGTGCTGGGCCGCAATCAGGTGGACGCCGCCACGCTGGCGGCCCAGCCGTTGGCGGCAAGCCCGAGCGACGCCCCGGCCTTCGCGCTGGACGTGGCGCAGCTGGGCGGCATGTACGCCAACGCCATCAAGCTGGTGGGCACCGAGAAGGGCGTCGGCGTCAATCAGCTGGGCACCATGGCGGCCCAGGCCGGCGATCTGCAACTGACCAGCGCCGGCGACCTGATCCTGCGCGGCCAGACCCATAGCCAGCAGAATCTGATCCTGCAGGCCGATGGCCAATTGCGGCACGATGGCGTTACCCGCGCCGAGGGCGCGATCCAGGCCGATATCGCCGGCCAGACCACGCTGCATCAGGCGCTCAGCGCCGGCGGGGACCTCACGCTGAACACAGGCTCGCTGCAAGGCGACGGCGCCTTGGCGGCCGGCGCCCAGGCCGACGGCAAGCTGACCGACCATGGCCGGCTGGCGGTGGCCAGCGCCGGCATGTTGCAGCACAGCGGCCAGTTGCTGGCCGGCGGCGACGTCAGTCTGAAGGCTGGCCAGGCCGATCTGTCTCACGCCACGGTCAGTGCCAGCCACGGCGCGCTGGACATCCGCGCCGCCGGCGACGTGAACGCGCAGCAGGCCCGGCTGAGCGCCGCCGGCGCCGCCCGGCTCACCATCGATGGCCAGCTCGACAACCGTAGCGGCCAGTTCGCCGCCGCCCAGGTGGATTTGCAATTGGGCGCGCTGGACAACCGCCAGGGCAAGATCGTGCAGACCGGGCAAGCCGACTCGGCCTGGCGCATCAACGGCGAGACCGACAACCGCCAGGGCCTGCTCGCCAGCGCCGGCCACGGTCTGAAGCTGCAAAGCGGCAACCTAGACAACCGCGGCGGCGAAATCAGTCACGCCGGCGGCGGCGCGTTGTGCCTGAGCGCCGACGCGCTCGACAACCGCGAACAAGGCCGCATCGCCAGCGACGGCCGGTTGGACGCGCAGGCGGCGCAACTCGACAACCGGCAGGGGCGGCTGGCCGGCGTCCAGTCGGCATCCGTCGACGCGCGCCAGCAACTGAATAACGACGGCGGTGTGCTGGGCAGCGACGGCAAGCTAGAGCTGAGCGCCGGCGCGCTCGACAACGGCGGCGGCTTGATCCAGTCCGGCCTGGATCTGCAACTGACCGCTGCGTCCCTGACCAACGCCGACAAGGGCCAGATCCTGGCGTTGGGCAAGGATGCGGCCAGTGCCGTCGATGTAGAGGGCGAGCTGCGCAACCAGGGCAAACTGGCCGGCAATGCCGACCTGACTGTCAATGCGGCGACGATAGACAACGCCAAGGGCACGGTGCAGGCGGCCAGCCATCTGGAGCTGTCGAAACAAGCCAGCCTGATCAATGACGGCGGCCATATCGCTGGCCAGAGTCTGAAACTGAATGCCGACTCGCTGAGCAACCAGGCTGGCGAGATCTACGCCCAGCAGCAACTCAGCAGCCAACTGAAGACGTTGAACAATCGCCAGGGCAGCCTGATTGGCGGCCAGGGCATCGATCTGACGGTATCGAACCAGCTGCACAACGATGGCCTGCTGGGCAGCGACGGCCAGGTGAAGTTGACCGCCGGCGCGCTGGAGAACGCTGCCGGCACCATCCAGTCTGGTAAAGACTTGCAGTTGACCGCCGCCTCCCTGACCAACGCCGACAAGGGCCAGATCCTGGCGCTGGGCAAAGACGCGGCGAGCAAGGTGGAGGTCAGCGATGAGCTGCATAATCAGGGCAAGGTCGCCGGCAACGCCGATCTGACCGTCAACGCGGCGACGATAGACAACGCCAAGGGCACGCTGCAGGCGGCCAGCCATCTGGAGCTGAGCAAGCAAACCGTGCTGACCAACGATGGCGGCCATATCGCAGCCCAGAGCCTGAAGCTGAACGCCG
>NZ_JZJL01000081.1 GCF_000971335.1 Chromobacterium vaccinii | reverse complement strand
CACGCCGCCAAGAAGGAAGCTTCCGCGCAGAAGGCCCAGGCCGCCAAGTCCGACGCTTCGGCCCCGGCCAAGAAGGCTGCCCACAAGCATGCCAAGAAGCACGCCGCCAAGAAGGAAGCTTCCGCGCAGAAGGCCCAGGCTGCCAAGTCCGACGCTTCGGCTCCGGCCAAGAAGGCTCACAAGACTCACGCCAAGAAGGCTCATAAGGCTGCCGCTTCGGCCGCCAAGTAAAAAACCAGACCGCAGTCTGGCTCGCATAAAAACTGGGGAGGCTCGCGCCTCCCCTTGTTTTTTGTCGACGTCCGTTCTGTTCACCGTTTCGCCGGAAAGGCGGGAACGGGCAAAAAAAACGCCCCGCATTTTAGTTTGCGGGGCGTTTTCGCGTTTTCGCGTCTGCGCGGGGCGGACGGATGGATCACTTCTCGACGAAGGCGCGCTCGATCGCGTAATCGGCCGGCTCGCCCATGCGCGGGGATTCCTTGAAGCCCATGCCGTTCAGGATTTCGCACAGATCGTGCAGCATGCTCGGGCTGCCGCAGATCAGCACGCGGTCGTGTTCCGGATTCAGCTGCGGCAGGCCGATGTCGGCGCACAACTTGCCGTTGGTGATCAAGTCGGTCAGGCGGCCCTGGTTGCGGAACGGCTCGCGGGTGACGGTCGGATAGTAGATCAGCTTTTCACGCACCATCTCGCCGAAGAATTCGTTTTCCGGCAGTTCTTTGGTGATGTAGTCGTGGTAGCCCAGCTCGCTGACCCAGCGCACGCCATGGGTCAGGATCACCTTGTCGTAGCGCTCGTACACGTCCGGGTCCTTGATGATGGACATGAACGGGGCGAGGCCGGTGCCGGTGGACAGCAGGTACAGGTTTTTGCCCGGCAGCAGGTTGTCCTGCACCAGGGTGCCGGTGGGCTTCTTGCTGATCATGACGGTATCGCCGACCTGCAGGTGCTGCAGGCGGGAAGTCAGCGGGCCGTCCTGCACCTTGATGCTGTAGAACTCCATGTGCTCTTCGTAGTTGGAGCTGACGATGGAGTAGGCGCGCATCAGCGGCTTGCCGTTCACCTCCAGGCCTATCATCACGAATTGGCCGTTGATGAACCGCAGGCCCGCGTCGCGGGTGCAGGTGAAGCTGAACAGCGTGTCGTTCCAGTGATGGACGGACAGGACCTTTTCAGCGGTCAGATTAGGAGAGGACATAAGCTCGTGCGACTCACAAAATTTAAAGATCGGACAATATTGCGCTGCAAAGATTCTAACCCGTTTGCCCGCCCCCTGCTTGTTCGTGCGGCTTCGGGTGTTGTATGGCGGCATGCTTGCCTGTGCTTGGGACGGCGCCGCGCCGGCGTGGGACCGGGGCAGACGCGATCGTGAATGGCGCCTAGCGGATTGTCCAGGCCGTGGCGCGCGGTTGCAGCATGGTAACTGACAGCGCATAGCGTGCGGAAGATTGTTTGCTGATTTTTTTATCGCTTTCCGTTATTTGGACGTGCTATAGCGGGCAGCGCTTGATCTGAAGCAAAGAGGGCGTCCCGGTGCCGGAACGCCCTCTGAATGAATCAAGGGGGATTTTACATCGCGGCCGCGCTGCCTGAATCGTCCATGGCGCGGGCCTGTCTGCGACAAGGCGTGCGCTGAAACCTGCACGCCACCCTGAAGCAGGGCGCTGCGAACACATCGCTCTGGCCGGCGCATCGATGATGCGCCCGCGACGGGCGCTTGGACGGAAATATCGCTTCCGGGTACTGCCGGTACTGCCCATGCGCCGGGCCGTCAATCGCGATGAAGGCAGGCTTGCCTGGGGCCGCGGAGAGATGCATCCGTCCTGGATGCTCGTTGGGCATTGCAGACACCTCCAGTGCCGACCGCCGCTCCATAGCGTGGGCGCGGTCGCAATGCCAATTCATGCGCGGGTCCGCCGGACAAGCTCGCCAAAGGCATCCGAGCTTTCCGCGTGCTTCGATTTTTGAAATATAGCGCTTACAGCTGATGAGGCAAGGCGCATTTAATCGGCGATGGGGTTCAGTCCGGCGGATGCGGCGGCGTTGGGGCGCAGATGGGATTCGAATTGGCGGCTGGCGGCCTGCCAGGAGTAGCTCTCGGCCACCCGGCGCACATGGCCGCGGTCCAGTTCCAGCGCCTTCAGGCAGGCGGCGCGCAGGTCCCAGTCCAGCACGCCGGCGCCGGAATCGCCGACAACGTCCAGCGGGCCGGCCACCGGGAAGGCGGCCACGGGAGCACCGCAGGCCATCGCCTCCAGCAGCACCAGGCCGAAAGTGTCGGTGAGGCTGGGGAAGACGAACACGTCGGCGGCGCGGTAGAAGCGGGCCAGCTCCTGCTGCGGGAACACGCCGGCGAAGTACACGTCGGGGTATTGCTGTTTCAGCCGGGGCAGCAGCGGGCCGTCGCCGACCACCCATTTGCTGCCGGGCAGGTCCAGCTTCAGGAAGGCTTCGATATTCTTCTCCACCGCCACCCGGCCGATGTAGACGAAGCGGGGCGGGTTGGATTCGTCCAGCCGCTGGCGCTCGCCAGGGCTGAACATCTCGGTGTCCACGCCGCGGCTCCACAGCTTGACGTTGTCGAAGCCGCGGGCCTCCAGATCGGAGGCGATGGAGCGGGTGGGCACCATCACCGCCTGCGAGGCGTTGTGGAAACGCCGCATCCAGGCGTAGCTGGCGGTTAGCGGCAGCCGGCAGCGGGCGTGGATGTATTCCGGGAAGCGGGTGTGGTAGGCGCTGGTGAAGGCCAGGCCTTCGCGCAGGCAGAAGCGGCGCGCGGCCAGGCCCAGAGGACCCTCGGTGGCGATGTGGATCGCGTCAGGCGCGAAGCCGGCGATGCGTTGCGCCACCTGGCGGTAGGGCAGCAGCGACAGCCGGATGTCGGGGTAGGTGGGGCAGGGAATGGTGCGGAATTCCAGCGGCGTGATCATGTTGACCTGGTGGCCGAAACCATCCAGCTCGCGGACGGTTTCGGTCAGCGAGCGGACCACGCCGTTGACCTGCGGCTTCCAGGCGTCGGTGACGATCATGATGCGCATGTGGATTCCTCCGAAGGGATGGGCTCTGGCGCTTCCTCGATGGACGCGCCGGCGGTCAGCGCGGTCCAGTGCAGCACTTCCAGCCGGCCGTCGGGATGCTCGACCAGCGCCGACAGGCTTTCCACCCAGTCGCCGCTGTTGCCGTACAGGATGCCGTCTATCATCCGCACTTCCGGCTTGTGGATGTGGCCGCACACCACGCCGTCGAAGCCGCGCCGCCGCGCCTCGCCGGCGAGGATGGTTTCGAACTGGCTGATGAAGTTCACCGCGTTCTTCACCTTGTGCTTCAGGTATTGCGACAGCGACCAGTAGGGCAGGCCCAGCCGGTGCCGCACCCAGTTGAAGCCGCGGTTCAGCTGCAGGATCAGCGTGTACAGATTGTCGCCGACGTAGGCCAGCCATTTGGCGTACTGGATCACGCCGTCGAACTCGTCGCCGTGCAGCACCAAGAGGCGCTTGCCGTCGGCGGTGAAGTGCTCGGCCTCGTGGCGGATGGCGACGCCGCCGAAGTTCAGCCCGCAGTACTGGCGCGCCGCCTCGTCGTGGTTGCCGGGGATGTAGATCACCTGGCAGCCCTTGCGCGCCTTGCGCAGCAGCTTCTGGACCACGTCGTTGTGGCTCTGCTTCCAGTACCAGGATTTTCTCAATTGCCAGCCGTCGACGATGTCGCCGACCAGATACAGGTATTCGGATTCGTGCTCGCGCAGGAAGTCGAGCAGGTGTTCGGCGCGGCAGCCGGCGGTGCCGAGGTGGACATCGGAAATCCAGATGCTGCGCAGTCGGCGGGAGGCGTCGGAAGCGGTATCTGGCTGCATGGCAGGTCCGTGGGCCGGGATGACGTCCCATGCTGCTATGGCGACGTGACAGGGAAATGAGGTTTTGTTGACGGGAAGGTGAATAGTCCTATGCCGTTCAATGACAATATGGGCGGATCGGGACGGCGCTTAAGCATGGTTTAAGCTATCAGTGGGATAAAGGACGCTGCGGCGGATAGCGGGAGGACGGATGCGGATACTGGTGGTGGAGGACGACGCGCAGATAGGCGATGGCCTGCAGATGGGCCTGCGGCAGCTGGGATTCGCGGTGGATTGGCTGCGAGATGGCCGGCAGGCGCTGGCCGCATTGCCCGCCGCGCCCTACGACGCGGTGGTGCTGGATCTGGGGCTGCCGGGCATGGACGGCATGGACATCCTCGCCGCCTGGCGCCGTGCCGGCCGCGACGAGCCGGTGCTGGTGCTGACCGCGCGCGACGCGCTGGCCGACCGGGTCGGCGGGCTGGACGCAGGCGCCGACGACTACCTGGCCAAGCCATTCGCGCTGGCCGAGGTGGCCGCGCGGCTGCGCGCCCTGACCCGCCGCCGCCATGGGCAGTGCGGCCCGCTGCTCAGCCACGGCAGGCTCAGCCTGGACCCGGTGGCGCGGACGGCGATGCTGGACGGCGCGCCGCTGGAACTGACCGCGCGCGAGCTGGCCCTGCTGGAGCTGCTGCTCAGCAGCAAGGGCCGGGTGCTGCCGCGGGAGCTGATCGAAGAAAAACTGTACGGCTGGGGGCAGGAATTGGAAAGCAACGCGCTGGAAGTGTATGTCCACCATTTGCGCAAGAAGCTGGGCGCGGGCTTCATCCGCACCTTGCGCGGCATAGGCTACACGCTGGGAGAGCCGGCTTGACGCGGCTGCGCAGCCTGCAGGCCCGGCTGATGCTGGTGTTGCTGCTGATCGTGCCCGCCACCTGGCTGGCGGCGTCGGCGGCCGCGGTGTGGCTGGCCCAGCGGGAGGTGGACGAGCTGTTCGACACCCAGATGGCGCAGTTCGCCCGCCAGTTGCTGGCGATAGATGTGCACGGCATGCGGCCGGATGATCCGCCCAAGCTCAAGCACCTGCTGGCCGGCGCCGACAAGGGGCGGATGGACAATGACGACATGGGGTTGGCGATCTGGGACGCGCAGGGGCGGCAGGTGCTGTGCGACGGACGCGGCCGCCGTTTCGACTACGAGCCGGCGCGGCGCGGTTTCCACGATTTCATCGGCCATGACCATCATCACGACTGGCGTCTGCTCTATCTGCCGGCGCCGGACGGTTCGCGCATGGTGGCGGTGGGGCAGAAGCTGGGGCTGCGGCAGGAGATGGTGTGGAGCGTGGTCAAGGCCCAGCTGCTGCCCTGGATGATAGGGCTGCCGCTGATGCTGCTGGCCATCCTGTTCGCGCTGCGCCGCGAGCTGGCTCCGTTCCGCCGGCTGGCCGGCGCGATCGCCGCGCGCGCGCCGGACGACAACAGCCCGGTGCCGGACGAGGTGCCGCAGGAGGTGCGGCCGCTGGTGCGGGCGCTGAACGCGTTGTTCGTCCGCATCGGGACAATGCTGGAGCACGAGCGGCGCTTCACCGCCGACGCCGCCCACGAGCTGCGCACGCCATTGGCGGCGCTGCGGGTGCAGGCTGAAGTGCTGGCGCTGACGCCGGACGAGGGCGGCCGGCGCCACGCCTTGTCGCAGCTGCAGCTGGGCATTGAACGCGCCGGCCGTCTGGTGGAGCAGCTGCTGGCCTTGTCGCGGCTGGACCCGTTGCAAAGCCCGAGGCAGCGCGAGGCGGTGGTTTGGGGGCGGCTGGCCGAGAACCTGATGGCGGAGCTGGCGGCGACTGCCGACGGCGTGGAATGGCGGTTGGACTGGCGCTGCCCGCCGGAAAAGGCGCTGCCGCTGTCCGGCGACCCGACCCTGGTGGGGCTGATGCTGCGCAATCTGCTGGAAAACGCCTGCCGCTATGGCCCGGCCGACGGCGTGGTGGAGCTGAGGCTGGAGGAGGATGCGGTCAGCGTGCTGGACCGGGGGCCGGGCATCGCGCCGGAATGGCTGGAGCGGGTGCGCGAGCGCTTTTTCCGCCCGCCCGGCCAGGAACAGCCGGGCAGCGGCCTGGGCTTGTCCATCGTCGAGCGCATCGCGGAATTGCATGGTCTGCGGCTGGCATTGAAGAACCGGCCGGATGGCGGGCTGGAGGCGAGGCTGGAGCGGGCCTGACTGCGACAATCCGCCGCAGGCGGGGCGCGCCGCGCCGAGGTATGCTGTGAGGGCTGGGCGCGACAGGCGTCCGGCAGACAAAGGTTGCAAGCCCGCCATGACCCGGCGGGCTTTTTTTTTGCTCAGCCGAGAGCCCGCAGCTTGTCGCGGCGGCTGTAGGCGGCGGGCGCCATGTCGCGAACCTCGCAGCTGACGGATTGCACGCCGGGCAGCCGTTCACAGACCGCGCGAACCAGCCGGTCCGCCAATTGACCCTTTTGGTCGTCGTCGCGGCCGGCCAGGATATGGCAAGCGATGTGGACGAAATCCTGGTCGCGGCCGCCTACCAGGAAATCGTCGTAGGACTGCAGCCTGACCTTGATGTCGGCGCTCTGGAACAGGCCGCTGGCGTCGGCGGCTTCGTGGACGGCATGCAGCAGTCGGTCGATATCCGGATGGCCGGCGATCTCGGCCGAGCATTCGATCACGCAATGGGGCATGGGCTTCTCGCTATCAATGGGGCGGGTTGGCGGGCGCGCCGAAGCGGATGCGCCAGAACAGCGCGTTGCACACGCCGCCGGCCATCGCGCCCAGGTACAGGGTCATCGAGTCGTTGTACAGCAAGGGTTCGGCGATGCGGGCGTACAGCAGCGTGATCGTGCTGCCGCTGACCGCGCCGGGGGCGAAGGCGACGACGGCGAGCAGCCAGGCCGGCCATTGCCGCTGCCAGCGCTCCACCGCGCCGGCCATCGCGATGCGCAGCAGGCACAGCAGCAGGCCGAAGACCAGCGCCGGCACCGCGCCCATCAGGTAGGCCATCATCGGCACCACGCCGCTGGCCAAGAGCGCCACCAGCGGCCCGAGCAGGATGAACAGCGTCAGACCGCAGGCCAGGATCTTGAAATAGGGAATCTTCATGCCGCCGCCATCGTGAAAAAGGCTTCCAGCCTAGCAGACTGGAAGCCCCGAGACGAGAGGACGGGCGGATATTTACAGCTCGACCTGCAGCTTGGTCCACAGCGTGCGGCCGGGCTCGTTGACGCGGGTGGTCTGGGTGTAGCCGGCCACCATGCCGCCGCCCTTGCTGACGCTTTCGGCGTAGTTGCGGTTGAACACATTGTCGATGCCGGCCAGCAGCTTGAAGCGCTTGCTGATCTTCCAGCCCGCGTCCAGCGACAGCGTGGCGAAGCCGGGCGCCGCGCCGATGTCCTGGCCGACGATATTGCCCTGGCCGGGCGCGACGCGGTCCTGGCGCTGCGCCGCGCGGAAGGCGGCGCCGGCGCCGTAGCGGCCGTTGTCCCATTTCAGGCCCAGCTTGCCCTCAAGCGGCGGGGTCTGCGCCAGCGGCCGGCCGTCGTCCAGATTGGCCGCCCACACCCAGGCCACGCTGCCGGACAGCGTCCATTGCGGCGCGAAGCGCCAGCGCGCCTCGCTTTCCAGGCCGTAGCGGCGGGCGTCGACGTTGCGCGCCATCTGCGGGCTGTTGTTGTCGACCAGGATGAAGTCGCCGACGCGGCTCAGGTAGGCGGACAGCGAGCCCTGCAGCTTGTCGTCCTGGTACAGCAGGCCCGCGTCCAGCTGCAGATTGCTTTCCTTGCCGAGGCCGTCGTGGCGGTTCAGCTCCCAGTAGTCGGGCGCGCGCTGGGCCTGGCCCAGGCCGACGTAATGCGTCCAGCCGCCGGTCTTGAGCTCGTAGCGGACGAAGCCGGAGTCCATGTGGTAGCGGTTCTCCGCGCGGATGCCGCCATTTGACGCGGCTTCCTGCACCGCCAGGGTGACATCCCGGCGCAGGCCGGCGATCAGCCTGCCCTGCGCGCCAAGGGGGGTGGATGCCTCGGCGTACAGGCCCTGGTTGTCGAAGCTCATGTCCGGCAGGCGCGGCTGCAGCTGGTAATCGACGCCGCCGCGGCTGCGGTGGCGGTCGCGCAGCCAGTCGACGCCAGTGGTGACTTCCCAGTCGCCGAAGGCCAGGTCGGCGCTCAGGCGGCCGGTGTCGGCCTCGCGGTCGGGGTTGCCCAGTCTTTTGATCTTGGGAGCCGGGCGCAGCGAGAAGTTGTCCATCACGTGGTCGACATAGCTGTGGTTCAGCTGCAGGCGCACCGCGTCCAGCCAGCCGGCCAGCCGGCGCTGCTCCAGCTTGACGCCCCAGGCGTCGCGGTCGAACTGGCTGCCGTCCATCATCCGGTCGGCGTAGGCGGCCTGGCCGCGGCTGCGGTCGGCCGAGACTTCCAGCGTGGTGTCGCGGCCCGGCGTCAGGCCGACGATGGCGGTCTGGCTGTCGCGGTCGAACGCCGAGTGGACCGGACGGCCGTCGCCGTCGCGATAGTCGCCGCCGTGGTTGCGGCTGGCCAGGATGCGCGCGTAGCCGTACTGCGAGCCGGCGGCGAAGTCGGCGTAGGCGTCGTTGCGGTCGCCGCTGCCGCCCAGCAGGCTGCCGTTGAAGCGGACGCCGGGCTGGTCGAAGCGAGGCGTCTTGCGCTCGAAATTGACGCCGCCGGCCACCAGGCCGGGGCCGAGCTTCACGCTTTGCGGACCCTTGACCACATCCACCACGTCGTAGGCGTCGGGGAACAGATAGGCGGTGGGCGGGTCCATCCGGCCGCCGCAGCCGCCGAACACGAAGCCGCCGTCGGCCAGGATGGCCAGCCGCGAGCCGCCCAGGCCGCGCAGCAGCGGATCGCCGGAGCTGCCGCCCTTGCGGGCGACGTTGAAGCCGGGAATGTTCTTCAGCAGCGAGGCGCCGTCGGCGGCCGGCGCCGGCTGGCGCGGCGCGCGCGGGTCCAGCGATAGTTGCAGCGGCTGGTCGAGGCGGCTGGCGGTCACCAGCACTTCTTCGCCGATGAAGGCGGGCATTTCCGCCGCGCAGGCATGGGCGACGGCCAGCGCGAGCGGCAGGGGGAGCAGATAGCGGATTGTCATCACGGAACGGGTTTGTGTTGGAATTATTGACCGGGGATGGTAGTGGAAGCCGCCGAGCCGACCAATGCGGCAAAGTGTCGCAGCCGCCGCGCGGCCGGCTTGGTGGTAAAGTGCCCCCCATGAACAGGAATGCGATGTTGGCGCCGGCGCTGGCGGGGGATGCCCCGCAGGCCGGCGCGCGGGTGCGGCGCTTGCGCTGGCTGATGCTGTGGCTGGCGGCGGCGATGCTGGCCGGTTGCGCGCTGGAGCGGGTGGAGCTGCCGTGGCTGCTGGTCGGCCAGGCGCTGGGCACGCTGGCGCTGGTCAATCTGCTGCTGCCGCGCCTGCCGGCCTGGGGACTGCCGGCCGAGCTGGCGCTGCGGCTGGGCCTGCTATGCGACGTGCTGGTGCTGACCGAGCTGCTGGCCTTCAGCGGCGGCGCGGCCAATCCGCTGGCTTCGCTGTATCTGCCGCCGGTGCTGTTCGCCGCGCTGCTGTCGCCGGGCTGGTTCGCCTGGCTGCTGGCGGCGCTCAGCGTGGCGGCGTACGGCCTGCTGTTCGAGTGGCATCTGGACTGGCCGCTGAACGGCGGCAACGCCGCCTACGCCTTCAATCTGCACCTGTCCGGCATGTGGATTTCCTTCGCGCTGTCGGCGCTCCTTATCGCCGGCTTCGTGTCCTGGCTGGCCCGCCAGCTGCGCCATCAGGGCGACGCGCTGGCGCAGGCGCGCGAAACCCAGCTGCGCGACGAGCAGCTGCTGGCGGTGGGCATGCAGGCGGCCGGCGCCGCCCATTCGCTGTCCACGCCGCTGAATACCATGACGCTGTTGGTGGACGAGCTGCTCAGCGAGCGGCAGGATGACGAGGCGCTGCGCCAGGATCTGGAACTGATGCGCGCGCAGCTGGCCAGCTGCCGCGGAACGCTGTCCCGCCTCAAGCACGGCTCCGAATCCCGCGGTGGCCCGCAGCCGCTGTTCGCGTCGCTGGCCGAGCGGCTGGAAGGCTGGCGCAGCCTGCGGCCGGACGTGAGGCTGGAGTGGCGGACGCCGGACGGCGACGATCCGCTGGTGAGTCTGGACGCCGCGTTCTGGCCGGCGCTGTTCAATCTGGTCAACAACGCGGCCGAGGCCGGCGGCGGCGAGGTGGCGGTGTCGGCCAGCCTGAGCGGCGGCCGGCTGCGGCTGGACATCGTCAACCGCCAGGGCTGTTTGAGCGAGGCGCAGCTGGCGCGCGCCGGGCTGGCGCCGTTGGATTCGTCCAAACCGGCCGGCCTGGGGCTGGGCATGATGCTCAGCCACGCCACGCTGGCCCGGCTGGGCGGCACGCTGAGCCTGGACAACCGCGCCGAGGGCGGCGTGCACGCCCGCATCGAACTGCCGCTGGAGGAGGGGGCGTGAGCGATTTCCTGCTGATAGACGACGACGAAGCCTTCGCCATGGTGCTGACCCGCTCGCTGGCGCGGCGCGGCCACGCGGTCGCCTGGGCGCGCGACGC
>NZ_JZJL01000080.1 GCF_000971335.1 Chromobacterium vaccinii | reverse complement strand
CGATACGCTGAATGGCGGAAACGGCAACGACACCTACCGTTTCGGCCGCGGCGACGGCGCGGATCTGGTGCAGGATTCCGGCGGGCAGGACGCGTTGGAGTTCGACCCGGGCGTCAACGCCGACCAGCTGTGGTTTCGCAAGCAGAGCAACAGCCTGGAAGTCAGCGTGATCGGCGGCGGCGACAAGGTGGTGGTGGAAAACTGGTTCGGCAATGCCGCCAACCAGCTGGAAACCATCCGCTCCGGCGACGGCAAGGCGCTGGCGGCGTCGCAGGTGCAGGCGCTGGTGACGGCGATGGCGGCGTTCAACCCGCCGGCGGCGGGCCAGATGACGCTGCCGGCCGATTACCAGGCGGCGTTGCAGCCGGTGATCGCGTCCAGCTGGAAGTAAGCGCTTAGCCTCCGCCGCGCCTTGCGCGCGGCGGGAGCCGCAAAAACGACAGCCCCGTCGGTTTAGGCCGCGGGGCTGTTTTCATGGCAGAGCGGCGGCGCGCTATTCGCGATGATAAGGGTGGTTGTTGAGTATCGAGTAGGCGCGGTAGATCTGCTCGGCCAGCATCACCCGCACCATGCCGTGCGGCAGCGTCATCGCCGATAGCTGCAGCAGCACGTCGGCGCGCTGCTTCAGCTCCTGCGACAAGCCGTCGGCGCCGCCGATGACGAACACCACGTCGTCGCCGCCGGCCATCCATTCCTTCAGTCCCTCTGCCAGCTTGACCGAGGTCCAGTTCTTGCCGCGCTCGTCCATCACCACCAGCCGCGCGCGCGGCGGGATGGCGGCGATCAGCCGCTCGTGCTCGGCGGCGATGCCCTTCTCGGCGGTGACGCCGCCGCCGCGCTTCTCCGGCTTGATCTCTTTCAGTTCCAGCGAGATGTCGCGGCCGAAGCGCTTGGCGTAATCGGTATAGGCCTCGTCGACCCAGCGCGGCATCTTGGTGCCGACGGCGAGTATGGTGATTTTCATCGGGAAGGGCTTGTGCGGAGGAGGAAAAACGAAAGGGCGGGAAGAACCCGCCCTTGTTCGGTCAGCTTATACCGCCGACCACGGCTTGGCGGCGCCCAGCGCGAAGCTCGGCTTCTGGCCGCCCCACAGCGCCTCGATGTCGTAGTAGTCGCGCACGGCGGGCAGCATCACATGCACCACCACGTCGCCGGCGTCCACCAGCACCCATTCGCCGCTTTCGTGGCCTTCGCTGCCGACGATGTCCACGCCGGCTTCCTTCAGTTTCACCTGCACGCTGTTGGCCAGCGCCTTCACTTGGCGGTTGGAGTCGCCGGTGGCGACGATCATGCGTTGGAACAGCGAGGTGAGCTCGCTGGTATCCAGTTCGATGATGTCCTTGCCCTTGACGTCTTCCAGAGCCTCTACGGCCAGTTTGCTGATTTCTTGAATTTCCATGATTCCTTTTCCTGTGCCGGTACATAGCAGGCACAGGCGCCGGCAAGAGGTACCAAAAAGAGCGGGTAGGGCGGTGCCCTACCGGTATAGCCGCTGCCGGCGGATATAGGCCAGCACGGCGGGATCGATCAGACCTTCCACCGGCTCGTCGGCGGCCAGCTGGGCCCTCAGGCGGGTGGCGGACAGATCGAGCGGCGGGAGGGCCAGGGGGCGGATTGTACCGGAAGCCGTTCGATTTGAAAAATCAGATACTTGGCGGGCCTGCCACTCTTGGCGGACTTCGGGGGGGAGGGCGGCCGGATCGAAGCCGGGCCGCATCGCGACGGCGAGGTTGGCGAGGCGGAACAGCTCGCGCCAATCCTTCCACGAGGACAGCGCCGCCAGCGAGTCGCCGCCGACCAGAAACCATAGTTCGGCGGCTGCGCCCAGTTCGGCGCGCAGTTCGCGCAGCGTGTCCACGGTATAGGCCGGGCGGTGGCGGCGGATCTCGCGCTCGTCCACCGTCAGCCTGGCGTCGGCGGCGATGGCCAGCTTCACCATGTCCAGGCGTTGCGCGGCGCTGGCGCGCGGCCCTTCCTGCCTATGGTAGGGTTGGCCGGCGGGGATCAACCTGACTTCGTCGAGCGCCAGTTCGTCGGCGAAGGCGCGCGCCATGCGCAGGTGGGCATGGTGGACGGGATCGAAAGTGCCGCCGAACACGCCGACGCGGGCGTTCATGCCGCCGGCGCTTCCTCGTCGCCGTAGCCGTTGATCACCATTTCCAGCCGGCCGGTGGACGGGTGGATCACCATGCCGTGCACCGGAACGTCCTTGGGCATCAAGGGATGGTTGCGGATGGTCTGCACGGTGTGGCGCACGCTGTCGGACACGTTGTCGAAGCCTTTCAGCCAGCCGTCCAGGTCGATGCCGGCCGCGCGCAGGGTGGCGATGGTGTCTTCCGACACGCCGCGCTCCATCGCGTGGTTCAGCACGCGCTGCGGATCGACCGCGCGCATGCCGCAATCGCGGTGGGCGACCACGCAGATCTCGTCGGCGCGCAATTCGTACACCGCCATGATCAGGCTGCGCATCACCGAGCCCCAGGGGTGGGTGATCAGCGCGCCGGCGTTCTTGATCAGCTTGGCGTCGCCGTTCTTAAGGCCCATCGCCTTGGGCAGCAGCTCCACCATGCGGGCATCCATGCAGGCGAGGATGGCCAGACCCTTGCCGGGAAACTTGTCGGTCTTGTATTGCTCGTATTCGCGGTTTTCCACGAAGGCGCGGTTGTGCTCGAGCAGGGTATTCAGTCGGTCCATGGGTACGGTTTCCTGTGCGGATAGCGGGACGGATTCACCTGTGCGTCCGGCGGGCGCATAGGTGAATTCGCTCTGGAGGCTTTGCTCTATTCCGGGCGGCATGCTACCACCAGTCGGCGGAGGCGGGACAGAAATTCGCGGCTGAACCGGTCTGTGCAGGTGGGGGCGAAGGCGGCGATTGCAAGCAGAGTTGGTCCTCATGCTAATTATACAAGGTTTGACGAATCTCCTTGCCGCGCCGGACCGGCTTGCCTAGAATCGCGCCTCCTTAAATATTACTGCTTGCTTATTCTGGAGCGTTTCGTGAACGAAAAACTGGCCAACCCGGCCCCGCTAGGCCTGATGGGCTTCGGCATGACCACCATTCTTCTCAATATCCACAACGCCGGCTTCTACCCGATCAGCGCGATGATCCTGGCGATGGGCCTGTGCTACGGCGGCCTGGCGCAGATCGTCGCCGGCATCATGGAGTTCCGCCGCGGCAACACTTTCGGCGTCACCGCCTTCCTGTCCTACGGCCTGTTCTGGCTGAGCCTGGTGCTGCTGATCGTGCTGCCCAAGACCGGCCTGGCCGACCCGACGCCGGAAGGCTATATGGGCTGGTACCTGCTGATGTGGGGCGTGTTCACGCTGTTCATGCTGGTGGGCACCGTCAATTACCCTCGGGTCAAGCAGTTCGTGTTCGCCTCGCTGACCGTGCTGTTCTTCCTGCTGGCGGCGCGCGATTTCACCGGCAACGCGGTGATCGGCATGATCGCCGGCTTCGAAGGCATCGTCTGCGGCGCCAGCGCCATCTATCTGGCGATGGCCACCGTGCTGAACGAGCAATACGGCCGCACCGTGTGGCCGGTGGGCGCGCGCTGAAAGCGATCCGCTCCCGCATTCCGACGCCCCGCATGGGGCGTTTTTTATTGCCGGCTTAAAGTGGCTAACAAAACTCAGTTTTACGGCTGAGGCAAGGCGCGCCGACGCAGACAGTACAAGCAGTACGGCAAGTCGGCGCAACGCAGCACCAGGGGTTTTGTTAGCCGCTCTCAGTGGCGATGCCGGCCCAGCCACATCACGGCCAGCTGCACCAGCACCGCCAGGCTCAGCGCCAGCAGGAAGGCGGAGGCCGGCCGCAGCGCGTCCAGCGCGCCGGCCAGCGCCAGGCAGAAGGCGATGAAGGCGTAGAAGCCGCGCACCATGCCGCGCAGCAGGCGGATGGCGGCGGCGGGGCCGGCGCTGGCGTGGGTGAAGACGCCCAGCACGCTGGCCAGCACCGGAAACACCGCCAGCACGCCGCTGAGCGCCGGCCCCAGCCGTTGCGACAGGCTGGTGATGATCAGCACCAGCAGCGCGCCGGCCGCCATCCGCAGCGCCATGCCGGCTTCGCGGGGAAGGGGGTTCGTCGTGGCGGGGGGGGCGGGAAACAGGAAGCCGGCCAAGGGCAGGAAGGCCAGGCCCAGCATCGCCGCGGGCCACGGCGGCAGCGCCGCGGCCTGGCTGGCGGCGACGGCGAGCGCGTAGCCGGCCACGCCCAGCGGCAGGCACAGCGGCCAGCGCCAGCGCAACGCCGACCAGCTGTAGGCGATGCCGAACACCACGTTGGCGGCGGCGCCCATCGCGGAGGCCAGCGCCGCCTGGCGGGCGAAGTCCGGTCCTTGCTCCAGCGTCAGGATCAGCAGGATCGATCCGGTGATCACCGGGAAGCCGGCCAGCGCGCCGGCCACGCCCGGTCCCCATTTTCTGGCGGCGGCGCTGATCAGCCAGATCAGCGCCGGCACCAGCAGCAATTTCAACAGCAGCATCTTAATAGCCTGTTCAAAGTCTCTGGTGAGCAGCGCAGTTTTACCAGCGCGAGACATGGTCCTCGGTGACGCCGGCCAGCGCGCGCACCGCGTGGCGCGTTCCGCTGTCGGGGTCGATCAGTTCGCCGTCGAAGCGGCCCACCGGCTGCACGTAGCGGCTGGCGGCGACGATCAGGTTCTTGTCCTCGCGCCGCGCGCCTTCCGGCGTGAAGACCAGGTCCACCATGCCGTCGTTGCTGCGGATGCGCCATGGCGCCAGCGGGTTTTCCGCCTGGTAGTAGAACGTCGCCGAGCCGACGCGCCACAGCCGGCCGTCCAGCCACACCGCGTTTTCCTCGCGGCCCATATAGCCCTGCTGCAGATTGAAGCCGATGCCGGCGCCGTGGGCGCTGGCCCAGCGCCAGCGCGTTTCGCGGGCCAAGAGGCCGTTGGAGTAGTCGAGCGAGGCGGTGGCGGCGGACAGATCGTAGCGTCCGGCCGCGCAGCGGGCCTCGCCGCGCGCGGGCAGGCCGCCGCTCTTGTGGGTGCTGTGGGCCAGATAATTGGCCGGCGCCACCACCGCGAGCACCGGCGGCATCGCGGAGAGGTCGATCTCCGCGTCCAGGCTCAGTTCGCGGCTGGCCACGCTCAGGCGCAGAACGTCGCCGGCGCGCTCGAAGGCGAAGCGCTTGCCGGGGAGACGGAAGCGGGCGTCGCCGAAGGCGCGGTCGGCCATGCTGACGCCGATGCCGGGCAAGCCGTTGGCGCTGGCGGCGGCCACTACTTTTCCTTGCTTGCGGTCGAACAGATAGGCGAAGGCGGTGCCGTTCCAGCCCACGTCCACCACTGCGGCGGCGATCAGGAAATCGTCGTGGGCGAGGGCCGCGTACTGCCAGCGCTTGTGGTGCAGCTTGCGGGACAGGCGCTGCAGCGGCGTCAGCGCCAGCGCCCGCCAGCTCAGCTCGGGCACGATGCCCTGGTAGACGCCGAAGGCGGCGCGGCCATCCGGAGCGGTGAGGCGGAGCGGGGCGGAGGGCAGGGTGGGCATGGCGAGGCACCGGTAGGGGGATGCGATCGAGTCTAGCGGAATCCGACCGTCATGGCAGCGCGCTACAATTGTTTAACATTGCGCACAATTGCGCGCATGCCATTTCGCATCGTTCGCGGCTATCATAAGCCCTATGATGAAAAGCCGCCTGCTGTTCGCGTTGCAGAAGCCGCCCCGTGCGGAAAGCCTGGATGAACCCTTTCGTCATGGCGAATGGGTGCAATTGTTCAACATTGCGCGCGGCTTTGCCGATGCCGGCTTGATCCGTTCGCGGCTGCCATGAGCTTCGCGAAGAAAAGCCTGCTGTGCGCGCTGCTGGCCTCCACGCTGGCCCAGCCGCTGACCGTCCGCGCCGATCTGCCCGATCTGGGCGAGATTTCCGACGCCTCGCTGTCATTGTCCGACGAAGCGCGCATCGGCCGCGACGCGCTGCGCGCGATGCGGGAAGCCGGCGACGTGGTGGACGACCCCGAGGTCAACGCCTACCTGAACGGCATCGGCGGCCGGCTGGCCGCGGCGGCCGCGGTGCCGGGCGTCCATTTCACCTATTTCTGCGTCGCTGATCCCGGCATCAACGCTTTCGCCATGCCCGGCGGCTATGTCGGCATCAATATCGGCCTGATGCTGGCCTCCCAGAGCGAAGGCGAGCTGGCCGCCGTGCTTGGACACGAAACCGCTCACGTCGCCCAGCGCCACATCGCGCGGATGCAGGCGGCCAACAGCGCCACCAGCCCCTTGCTGCTGCTGGGCACCATCGTCGCCGCCGCGTTGGCGGCCAAGGCCGGCAGCGGCGAGGGCGCGATGGGCGCGGTGTCGGCCGGCATGGGCCTGTCCATTTCGCGCCAGCTGGCGTTCTCGCGCGATTTCGAGCGCGAGGCGGACCGCGTCGGCATGCAATACATGGGCGCCGCCGGCTTCGACGTGCGCTACATGGCGTCCTTCTTCCAGCGGCTGGAGCAGGCCAGCCGCTACAGCGACAACACCGCCTACGCCTTTTTGCGCACCCACCCGGTGACGCTGGAGCGGATCAGCGAGGCGCAGAACCGCGCGCTGGACTACCCGGTGCGGATGCGCGCCGACAGCGTCGACTACCTGCTGGTGCGCGAGAAGCTGCGCACGCTGACCATGTCGCCGGAAGAGGCGGTTTCCCATTACGACAGCGCGCTGCAGCGCGGCTTGTTCCTCAGCGAAGGCGCAAATTGGTATGGCCTGGCGCGCGCCAAGTTGCTGCAGCATGACCGCAAGGGCGCCAGCGAGGCCTTGGCCAAGGCCCGCGCCAAGCTGCCGGACAATCCGATGCTGTACGGGCTGGAGGTGGAGATCGCCCGCGACGGCCGCGACTGGGCCGCCGCCACCCGCGCCGCCAGCGAGGGGCTGTCGGTTTTCCCGCGCAGCGAGTCGCTGCAACTGGCCCAGCTGGACGCCGCGCTGGACGGCGGCGACCGCAAGGCCGCCCAGGCGCAGTTGCGCCAGCTGCTGGACAACCGGCGCGACGATCCGGCGCTGTATCGGCGCGAGGCGAAGCTGTACGCCGACAAGGACCCGCTGCGTTACCACGCCGCCTTGGGCAATGCGTTCTATTACGAACAACGCTACGGCGCGGCGCTGGAGCAGTACCAGCTGGCCGGCAAGGCCAAGGGCGACGACTTCTACTTGAGATCCATGCTGGAAGCCCGTCTGCGCGAGGTGGAGAAGCTGGCCAAGGAGGAGCGCAAGGCTGCGCGGAATTGAAACAATTGTTTCAGGATCGCGTTGTTTATCGCAAAAAAACAACATGATGCGGCGCAGCATCCGTTTTTTTCGCGACTTCCAGCTGTCTTAGCTGTCGACGGCTATTCCTTTGCGAATCCATCCAGTCGTACACTGGCGTGGTCGCACGATGCTCATTCGAAAATGAACATTTTTATTTGCGAAACTGTTCGTTTATAATCGCAAATCAAATCATTGGCTCGCTTCCGAGCCGATAGCATAAACGCGGGGCCGGCCGGTTCGAGACTCGGTCCCCGAAGTCACCCGCTGTGAGGACCAGAGATGGCTGCAACTTTCCCTGACGATATCGATCCGTTGGAAACCCAGGAGTGGACTGAAGCGCTGGAATCGGTGCTGGACAACGAAGGCGCAGAACGCGCGCACTTCCTGCTGGAGACCATGGTCGAGCGCACCCGCCGCCGCGGCGCCCACCTGCCGTTCGATGCCACCACCGCGTACCAGAACACCATCCCGGTTGGCAAAGAAGCCAAGTCCCCGGGCAACCACGAGATGGAGCATCGCATCCGCTCGATCAACCGCTGGAACGCGGCCGCCATGGTGCTGCGCGCCGGCAAGAAGGATCTGGAGCTGGGCGGCCACATCGCGTCCTTCCAGTCCTCCGCCACGCTGTACGACGTCGGTTTCAACCATTTCTGGCGCGCCCAGAATGAAAACCAGGACGGCGACCTGATCTACTTCCAGGGCCACATCGCCCCGGGCGTGTATTCCCGCGCCTTCATGGAAGGCCGCCTGACCGCCGACCAGATGGACAACTTCCGCCAGGAAGTGGACGGCAAGGGCCTGTCCTCCTATCCGCACCCATGGCTGATGAAGGACTTCTGGCAGTTCCCGACCGTATCCATGGGCCTGGGCCCGCTGATGGCCATCTACCAGGCCCGCTTCCTGAAGTACCTGGAAAGCCGCGGCCTGGCCAAGACCATGGGCCGCAAGGTGTGGTGCTTCTGCGGCGACGGCGAGATGGACGAGCCGGAATCGTTGGGCGCCATCGCCATGGCCGCCCGCGAAGGCCTGGACAACCTGGTGTTCGTGATCAACTGCAACCTGCAGCGCCTGGATGGTCCGGTGCGCGGCAACGGCAAGATCATTCAGGAACTGGAAGGCGACTTCCGCGGTTCCGGCTGGAATGTGCTGAAAGTGATCTGGGGCTCCCGTTGGGACCCGCTGTTGGCCATGGACACCAAGGGCTTGTTGAAGAAGCGCATGGACGAGTGCGTGGATGGCGACTACCAGACCTTCAAGTCCAAAGACGGCGGCTACGTTCGCGAGCATTTCTTCGGCAAGTACCCGGAGCTGCGCGAAATGGTGGCCAACATGTCCGACGAAGAGGTGTGGAACCTCAACCGCGGCGGCCATGACCCGCACAAGGTGTATGCGGCCTACCACGAGGCCACCCACAACGCCAACGGCCGTCCGACCGTGATCCTGGCCAAGACCATCAAGGGTTATGGCATGGGCGCGTCCGGCGAAGCCAAGAACATCGCCCACCAGGCCAAGAAGATGGACCTGGACAGCCTGCGCAATTTCCGCGACCGCTTCGGCATCCCGGTGTCCGACGAGGACCTGCCGAACGTGCCGTACTACCTGCCGGCCGAAGACAGCCCGGAAATGAAGTACATGCGCGAACGCCGCGCGGCGCTGGGCGGCTACCTGCCGGCCCGCAATCCGGTCAACCAGCCGCTGGCGGTGCCGGAACTGTCCGCCTTCGACGCGCAGCTGCAAGCGTCGGGCGACCGTGAGTTCTCCACCACGATGGCCTTCGTCCGCATGCTGGGCACCATCATGAAGGACAAGAACATCGGCAAGCGCGTGGTGCCGATCGTGCCGGACGAGTCCCGCACCTTCGGCATGGAAGGCATGTTCCGCCAGTACGGCATCTGGTCCACCCAGGGTCAGAACTACGTGCCGCAGGACCATGACCAGCTGATGTTCTACAAGGAATCCAAGGACGGCCAGATCCTGCAGGAAGGCATCAACGAGCCGGGCGCGATGGCCGACTGGATCGCCGCGGCGACCAGCTACGCCAACAGCAGCCAGCCGATGATTCCGTTCTACATCTACTACTCGATGTTCGGCTTCCAGCGCATCGGCGACCTGGCCTGGGCGGCTGGCGACATGCGCGCCCGCGGCTTCCTCTTGGGCGGCACCGCCGGCCGCACCACGCTGAACGGCGAAGGCCTGCAGCACGAAGACGGCCACAGCCACATCCAGGCCGGCCTGATCCCGAACTGCATCAGCTACGACCCGACCTTCGCCTACGAGCTGGCCGTGATCGTGCAGGACGGCATGCGCCGCATGTACGCCGAGCAGGAAGACGTCTTCTACTACCTGACCCTGATGAACGAAAACTACGTTCACCCGGCGATGCCGGCAGGCGCGGAAGAGGGCATCCTGAAGGGCATGTACCTGCTGCAGGACGGCGGCGACGCCAAGGTCAAGGTGCAGCTGATGGGCTCCGGCACCATCCTGCGCGAAGTGATGGCCGCGGCCGACCTGCTGAAGGCCGACTTCGGCATAGCCGCCGACATCTGGAGCGTGACCTCCTTCAACCAGCTGCGCCGCGACGGCATGGAAGCCGAGCGCCACAACCTGCTGAACCCGACCGCCGAGGCCCGCGCCTCCTACGTCGAGCAGCAGCTGGCTGCCCGCAACGGCCCGGTGGTCGCCGCGACCGACTACATCCGCAACTACGCCGACCAGATCCGCGCCTACGTGCCGGGCCGCTACGTCGTGCTGGGCACCGACGGCTTCGGCCGCTCGGACAGCCGCGCCAATCTGCGCTCCTTCTTCGAGGTGGATCGCTACCACGTGGCTCTGGCGGCCCTGTCTGCCCTGGCCCGCGACGGCAAGATCGACGGCGCCAAGGTGGCGGAAGCCATCGCCAAGTACGGCATCAAGACTGACAAGCTGCCGAGCTGGAAGGTGTGATTCCAGGATGGAAGCCCCGGCCCAGGCCGGGGCCTTCCGTCTTTGCAAGGCAAGCGAATCTGTAGCGGATATCCGGCGGAACGCCCCGAGAGGGGCTTCCGCCCTACGAATGGAAAGCTCATGAGCAATCTGATCGAACTGAAAGTGCCCGACATCGGCGGTCACAGCAACGTAGACATCATCGAAGTATTCATCGCCCCGGGCCAGACCGTTTCCGTGGACGACTCCCTGATCACTCTGGAAACCGACAAGGCCACCATGGAAGTGCCGGCCGAAGCCGCCGGCGTGGT
>NZ_JZJL01000079.1 GCF_000971335.1 Chromobacterium vaccinii | reverse complement strand
GCTGTCCGGTGGGTTGGCGGTGGCGGAGATCGCGGCCGGGCAGCCGCTGTCGGACGTGGGGCCGGGCTTGGCCGGCGTTTTCGACGCCGCGGTGGACGCGGTGGGCGGCGAGCGCGGCTTGAAGACCGCGCTGGCCGCGCTGAGGCCGCGGGGCCGGCTGGTCGGCGCGGGATCGCAGGCCGGCCGTTTCGAACTGGACTGGGGCGCGCTGATGCAGCGAGAGATTTCGCTGCAGTTCGTGATCGGCGATCCGATCGGCCTGCGCGGCGAAGTGGAGGCGGCGATGGCCGACTGCGCGCCGGCGCTGGAGCTGATGTTTTCCGACAGATTGCGCCTGGACGAGGTGCCGGATTACTTCGCCGCGCTGTGCCGGCGCGAGCGTTTCAAGGCTTTGGTCGAGGTGGCGGGGGAGGCGGCATGAACAGGCGGAGTGGGAGAAAGCGGCTGGCTTTGATCGGCTGCGGCGCGATGGGAACGGCGCTGGGACTGCGGCTGCTGGGCCTGAGCTGGGAGGTACGGGTCTATAACCGAAGCCCGGAGCGGACGGCGCCGTTGCGGGACGCCGGCGCCAGCGCGCATGCGACGCCGGCCGAAGCGGTGGCCGGGGCCGACTGGGTGGCGACGGTGCTGATCGACAGCGCCGCGCTGCGCGCGCTGCTGTTCTGCGATCAGGGCATCGCCAGCGTGCCGGCCGCCGGCCGCCGGCTGGTGGACCTGGGCACCCATCAGCCCGCCCAATTGGCCGCGCTGGGCGCCGAATCCGCGGCGGCCGGCTGGCCGCTGGTGGAGGCGCCGATGACCGGCAGCGTGCACGACGCCAGCCACGGCACCCTGCATTTTCTGGTGGGCGGCGCGGAGGAGGACGTGGAGTGGGCGAGCCCGCTGCTGTGGGCGCTGGGGCGCGGCGTTCACCACTTGGGCGGGTTGGGCGCGGGCAATACCGCCAAACTGGCCTTGAACCTGCTGGTGGGCGTGATGGCGGGCGGGCTGGGCGAGGCGATCGCGCTGCTCAGGGCGCACGGCCTGGCGGTGGACAGCTTTCTCGACGCGCTGGACGGCAGCGGCCTGGCCTCGCCCTTGTACCGGCGGCTGGGGCAGCGCTATCTGGACGGCGACCACGCGCCGCGTTTCTCGCTGGCCAATCTGGAGAAGGACCTGCGCTGGGAGTGCGAGCATGCCCTGGCCAGCGGCCTGCAGCCCAGGCTGGCGCCGGCGTTGTGCCGGCTGCTGGGGCCGCTGACCGAGGAGGCCAAGCGCCGCGACTACTCGGCCTTGATCGCCCACCTGGCCGGCGAGCCATCCTGTTGAATCCTTTGTCATGGTTGTTGAATTTATTAAATGATATATTCATTAACAGCTATGCCGACTTTCCCTTTCGAAAAACGAGCGAGCGCTTCATGAGTACAGCAGTCAAACCATCGGCAAGCGGACCCATCGTCGAGCTGCAGGACGCGGGCCGCACCTTCCTGCTGGGCGAAACCCGGATCGAGGCCTTGCGCCACGCGTCGCTGGCGGTCCAGCCCGGCGACTTTCTGGCGATCTGGGGGCCGTCCGGCTCCGGCAAGTCCACCCTGCTCAACCTGCTGGGCCTGATCGACAGCCCCAGCTACGGCCGGATGCTGTTCCGCGGCCAGGATGTCGCCGGCCTGGACGACAACGCCCTGTCCGACTACCGCAGCCGCGAGATCGGCTTCGTGTTCCAGAACTTCAACCTGATCCCGGTGCTGTCGGCGCTGGAGAACGTGATGCTGCCGCTTTACTGCCAGCGCATTGCCAAGGCCCAGGCCAGGGAGCGCGCCCGGACGTGGCTGCAGAAGGTGGGATTGGAGGCTTTCGCCGATCATCCGCCGGAAAAGCTCAGCGGCGGCCAGCGGCAGCGGGTGGCGATCGCGCGGGCGATGGTGACCGAGCCCTCGCTGGTGATCGCCGACGAGCCGACCGCCAACCTGGACTCGCGCACCAGCCGCGAGGTGATAGACCTGATGCAGGCGCTGAACCACAAGACCGGCGTCACCTTCGTGCTGTCCACCCACGATCCCAGGCTGCTGGCGCGGGTGTCGCGCCATCTGGCGCTGCGCGACGGCGAGATCGCCGAGGCCTCCTACGAGGAGAGCATGCTGAAACTCAACGCGGAGAGCCTGACATGAACCCCATCGTGATGGCGTGGCGCAATCTGCTGCGCAACCGCCGCCGCAGCCTGGTCACCCTGTTGTCCATCGCCTTCGGCATCGCCGCGCTGGCGCTGTTCGCCGGCTATACCCAGACCATCTACACCGGCCTGGCCAATCTCTCCATCCACGGCGAGATGATAGGCCACCTGTCGGTCAACAAGCGCGGCTGGCGCACCGAGGGCAAGCTGCATCCGGCGCGCTACCTGCTGACGCCGGCCGAGATCGCCAAGGTTGACGCCATCGTCCGCAAGCGCCTGCCGCAGGGCCACGTGCTGCCGCGGATGGGGCTGGACGGCATGATTTCCAACGGCCGCAACAGCACCATCTTCATCGCCGAGGGCATAGACCCGTCCGCGCTGCAGCTGATACTGGGACCGCTCAGCGGCGTGCACCGCAACATCGTCGCCGACAAGCCCAACGGCGTGTCGGTCGGCGAGGCGCTGGCCGCGGTGCTGGGGCTGAAGCGCGGCGGCGAGGCCTCGCTGCTGGTCGGCACCATCCATGGCCAGGCCAACGCCGCCGACGTCGAAGTCAACGACGTGATCAATACCGGCAACACCGCCACCAACGACAAGTTCCTGCTGGTGCCGCTGCAGCTGACGCGGTCTCTGAAGGACGTCGGCGAGCAGGCCGAGTGGCTGACGGTATTGATCAACACGCCGGCGAAGGCCGGCGGCCAGCTGGACAAGGGCATGCTGGCGATGCTGACCACGCCGGCGCCGGACGAGGCCACCACTATCGCGCTGCGCGACCGGCTGCAGGCCGATTTCCAGGCCGCCGGCCTGGACCTGGAAGTGCGCACCTGGCAGGACATGTCGCTCTACTACAAGCAGGTGAAGAATATGTATGACCTGATCTTCACGCTGCTGTTGGGCATCGTGCTCGCCATCGTGGTGCTGAGCATCGCCAACGCGATGAGCATGAGCGTGCTGGAGCGCACGCGCGAGATCGGCACGCTCAGGGCGATGGGCTACCGCCGCGTCCGCGTGGTGGGGCTGTTCATCGCCGAGGCCTGCCTGCAAGTGGTCTTGGGCTGCCTGCTGGGGCTGCTGCTGTTCTGGCTGGCCAGCCACGCGGTCAACGGCGCCAACATCCAGTACATGCCGCCGGGCAACAGCGTCAGCGTGCCGCTGTACATCGATTTCGATCCGGCCCGGACCGTGTTCGCGATGCTGCTGCTGGGCACGCTGAGCATCGTCGCCGCCTGGCTGCCGGCGCGCAAGGCGTCGGGCCAGCAGATCACGCTGTCGCTGGCGCACAGCTGAGAAAGGGGAGCGCATGAAAACGATGACGATGGCGGCCGGCCTGCTGCTGGTCGGCCTGATCGCCGCGCCGGCGGCCATGGCGGCGCCGGACGCGCAGGAGCTGCTGCGCCAGTCCGATCAGGCGCGCGGCGGCGATCTGCCGGGGCTTGCCTGGGAGGTGAGGCTGGCCAACAGCGGCAGCGCCAGCGAAGACTTGCAGCCGATGCGGCTGGACGTGCGGGCCAACAAGACCGCCAGCCTGGCCGAAGTCAGGGAGCCCTTGAGCAACAAGGGCTCCAAGATGCTGCAGGTGGACCGCAATATGTGGCTGAGCAAGCCCGGGCTGAAGAAGCCGGTGGCGATCTCGCCGCGGCTGCGGCTGTCCGGCCAGGCGGCGATAGGCGACATCGCCGCCACCAATTACGCCAAGGACTACGCGGCCAAGCTGCTGCGCGAGGAGACGCTGAACGGCGAGCCCTGCTACGTGCTGGACTTGAAGTCGGCCAACAAGCAGAGCACCTACGACCGCATCGTCTACTGGGTGTCGGAAAAGCGGATGGTCGGCGTGCAGGCGCAGTTCTACAGCCTGTCCGGCAAGCTGCTCAAGCAGGCCAGCTTCCAGTACGACAACACGGTCAAGGTGGGCGGCAAGAGCATTCCCTTCGTCAGCGCCATGCAGATCAACGACGCGCTGACCGACGCCCGCACCACGCTGAAGTACGGCGAGCTGCGGGTGAAGACCTTCGCCGATGCCGAATTCCAGGTGGACAATCTCTGAGCGCGGCGCGGCCGGTCTGGCCGCGCTGCTGCTGTGCGCCGGCGTCCACGCCGCCGAAGGCGACGGCGGCGAGGCGTGGCGGACAGACGCCAGCCTGGAGACCTGGCTATACGGCGACGCCTACCGGCTGACCTCCCCGGCGCCGCTGCCGCAGAGGCAATACCACGCCGAGGGGCGGCTGGACCTGACGCTCAGGCGCGACGCGCTGCGCGTGGAACTGGCGCCCAGGCTGAGCTGGCTGCGCGCCTGCCCGCCCGGCGGCGCGGATTGCCGCAGCGACGGGCAGGCCAGCCTCAACCAGGGTTATTTCAGCCTGGCCAGCGGCGGCGAGCAGCTGGCGGCCGGCCGCGAGAAATTCAGCTGGGGGCCGGCCAATTTCCGTTCCCCCAGCAATCCTTTCTACTTCGACAGCGGCCGGACCAATCCGCTGGCCGACACGCCCGGCATCGATCTGGCGCGCTGGACCCACAGCGGCGGCGGCTGGCGGCTGACCTCGGCCTACGTGTCCGATACCCGGACCCTGGCCCAGCCCAGGCAGCGGGACACCGTGCTGTTGAAGCTGGACCGGCAGGGCGACGATTCGCTGGCCAGCCTGGTGTTCAGCCAGGCGCGCAGCCAGCGCCAGGGGCCTTTTCTCGGCGCTTTCGCCCAGTACACGCCCGACGACGCCTGGCTGCTTTACGGCGAGGCGTCCGCCCAGCGGCGCGGCGCGGCGACGGCCGCGCGCTGGCTGGGCGGCGTCAGCTACACCAGCGCCGCCGGCCGGGTGTGGTCGGCCGAATACCTGTTCAATGGCGACAACGGCGCGGCCACGTCGCAGGCCGATCCCGCGGCGCTGCGCGGCCGCCATTACCTGTGGGCCAGCGTGCAGAGCAACCCGCAGGAGTTGGAGCGCTACTGGCGGCTGGAGTGGACGCGCAACCGGGACGACCATAGCCAGGGTTGGACGCTGTACGGCGAGCGCCGGCTGCAGCCGCGCCTGTCCGGCTTCGCGATGCTGATTCTGGGCGAGGGCGGCGCCGGCAGCGAGCTGGGGGGCTTCTACCGCAGCGGCGTCACGCTGGGTCTGAAGCTGTTTCTGCTGTAAGCGCCGGCGTGTCCGGCTCGGCATGGCGCAGGCCGGGATGCCTGCGCCTGGATGCTGGGCGGAGGCGGGGGCTAGAGCAGCTTGGAGCCGATCAGGCGGTTGAACAGCGAGCGCGGGATCTTGCGATGCAGGCCGTGATGGACCAGAAATGCCTTCAGCGTCTGCAGCCGGGCCTGCTCGATGCCGAACTTCTCGCACAGGTAGTTCTTGCACTTGATCACCGAGTCGGTGGTGCGCGGCGCGTTGCGCGGCCGGTACTTGTCCATGAAGGCGGCGATCTGCTTGAACTCCCAGTTCAGCAGCAGCAGGAAGCAGACCTCCTGTTCGTATTCGGTCAGCGTCACGCCTTCCAGACTGCTGTAGGGCGAGCCCTGCTCCAGGCTGCAGCCGGCGCCGAACTCGAGCACGTAATTGGGGATGATGTTGAGGAAATTGCCTATTTCGACGTCCTGGCCGCTGTAGATGGTGCCGAGGATCGACTGGCTGGGGTGGTGGACCAGCATGTGCTTGTTGAATACGCGGGCCTTCAGGCCGTCGGCGTATTCGTGGATGTTCAGCGTGGCGATCTTGCGCTCGATTTTGCCGCCGCGCATCAGCGACAGATCCTCGCTCACATAGCTGTCGGCGAATTCGGCGGTGCCTTCGCACGGCATTTCGCAGTCCAGCCGGCCGGAGACGTCGCCGCCCTGTTTCAGCGCCACGATCCTGGCGTAGGCATCGGTGGAGATCAGGTGCCGGGAATGGATGTCCTTGGCGCCCAGCATCATGTCCGAGCTTTTGGACAGCATTTCTATCGATTGGCGAAATCCGGCCAGGAAGCTTTTGTGCTCGTCGGTGAATTGATCCGGGGCCAGCATGGCGTACGTCATCGGCGATATTCCTTTTCAGGCGGCGGACGGGATCGGGGAGCAGACGCCGCATTGCCCTTTTCACTCGGGAATGGCTCGCTCTGGGCCCGTTCAGATGGAAGCTGGACATTCTAATGGGTCAAGCGGCCTCGGCATTCTGGGCCTGTCCAAGCGGCCATGCCGCGGCAAGGAGGAGCGCGCTGCGCAAACGGATTGGCAGGCGCGGCGGCGGAACGGGAAGGGCGGACCGTGCGCCGAGGCCTGGCTTGGGGAGCGCTCGCGCTCAGGCCGCCAGGCGCGCTGCCTGCTGAAAGCGCAGGCAGTAGGACAACTGCAATTTGAGCCGGCACAGCGTCAGACAGTCGTTCGACCAGCCGCGGGGCGGGCCCAGCGCGCGCAGCTCCTCGTCCGTCAGACTGGACTCCAGGCTGGCGATCTGGCTGCGCAGCGGGGCGATGCGGGCCAGCCGCAGCTCCAGCAGCACTTTTTCTTCCGGATGCTGGCGGCCGGCCAGGGCGGCGGCGCGGACCTGCCAGTAACGGGGGTCGTACCACGGACCGGTGCCGGGCGGCAGGTCCCGGTAGGGAATGTGCTCGATATAGGGCAGATAGAGATCGCCATGCCAGACGGCGTCGTCCTCTATCATGCCGCATAGCTGCAGCAGCAGGTTTTCCTGGCGCAGCGACCAGCCGGACGCGGATACGAAAACCATGGCCTCGGGCAACAGGTGGAAACCTTGATGTTCCAGCATGGAGCGCAGCGGATCGCTCAGCTTGCCGCGCGCGTAGATTCTCAGCCTGTCGTCGTCCGGCGAGTAAGTGGCGGTCAGAGGTTTATTCATTTTCCACTCCCCTTGTTTCACGCGCGGCGCTGGATGGGCTGGCGAGCCAGGATATTTGGTTTTGTCGCTGGATTTTGCCTTGTTGTCCTACGAGGAGGAACTCCAGTTTTCTGGAGGTTGGCGGTTATCGGGTGATAAGCGGAGGCGATTGTTATTGATTCGAATAATCCGCTATTGAAAATTCGAATCGGCGCCATTCCCGGTGCGGCATCCGCTGGCGATGGGCAAGCCCGTCGATGCCGGGCCGCCGAGGCGCTAGGATTGGCCGTTTTCCAGCCGGGCTGACGGTTTGGCCAGATAAAACCATTCCTGGCCGGCCTGGGCCCGGGGATTGGGAAACACGATGCGGGCATCGTCAGGCGCCGTGACCGGACTGCCGTCGGCGCGGCGGCCTATCAGCTCGCCCTGGCTGACGCTGTCGAAGCTGCTCCAGGCGCGGGCGAAACTGTCGGCGTCGTCGCGCTTGTCCACCACTTCATAAAGTCTGAGCAAGGCCATCGGCTGCGGGGCGGGATCGGGCGCGTCCACCATGCCGAGGTGGGCCAGGGTGTTGAGGATCGCGCGGTAGGCGATCTCCGGCGCGGCCGGATCGTCGTGGCGGCCGCATTCCAAGGTCAGCGCCCAGCCGCCCTGGCTGCGCATGTATTCGGTGGTGCCCACGCCGTAGCGCGGGTCGGCGTTGAGCTCGGCCAGCGCCGCGTCGCCGGCCGGCGACTGCCGCCGCCGCTCCACGCCCAGCGCGTAGGTGGACAGCCAGCCGTCCACCGCGTCGGCGACGCCCAGCCGCCGCGCCAGCGCTTCCTCGCGGGCCGCGTGGACGAACGGCTCCAGCTCGCCGTCGTTGTCGGCCGGGCCCAGGAATACGAACGGCTGCCCAGGCGACTGGAAGGAATGCAGATCGAGCAGGACCTGATGCTCGGCCAGCAACGGGCACAGCCAGTTGGCGACATGGTCCTCGTAGTCCCGCGGATGATCGCAGGGCGCGAGATTGCGGTTCAGGTTGCGGTCGCCGCCGCGCTGGCCCAGCCGGTAGGCCAGCGGATTGGCCACCGGCACCAGGGTCAGCTGTCCGGCGCGCAGCGCCAGCGCCCCCCGTTCCAGCTCCGCCATCGCGCGGCGGATGGCGATGGCGCCGCACACTTCGTTGCCGTGCACCGCGCCGGTGATGATCAGGGAGGGGCCGTCCGGCAGCGCCTGGTAGCGGTGGCAGGCGAAGGCCTGCGGCCAGCCCGGGTTCACTTGAGCCATACGTCCTCGAAATCGAAAGAGCCGTTGGGGTTCATGATGAAGCCCTGCACATTGGCGCGCAACGGGATGTAGATCCGGGAGTGGGCGATGGTGATCCATGGCCGCTCGCGCTTGAAGATTTCCTGCGCCTTCAGATAGTACGGCGTCCGCTGTTTCTGGCCGGTGGTCTGGCGGCCCAGCTGCAGCAGTCGCTCGAACTCGGCGTTGCAGAAGCGTTGGCCGCCCTTGCTGACGCTGCAGGACAGGCTGTTCCACAGGAAGTCGTCCGGGTCGCCGGAGTTGCTGGTGAGGCCCGACATGTAGACGTCGTGCTCGCCGGCGCCGGCGCGTTTCAGATATTCGCCCCACTCGTAGGATTGGATGTTGGCCTTGACGCCGATGCGGGCCCAGTCCTGCTGGATCATCTGCGCCATCAGCTTGCCGTTGGGATTGGTCGGGCGCTGCACCGGCAAGGCCCACAGGTTGACGGTGAAGCCGTTGGGGTAGCCTGCCTGGGCCAGCAAGGCCTTGGCCTTGGCCGGATCGTATTCGTTGCGGGTTTTGGGGTTCCAGCTCCAGGTGGACGGCGGGAAGGGGTTCACCGCCTGGGTGGCGCCGCCCTTGGGGAACAATGCCTTGAACAGCGCGTCGCGGTTGATCGCGATGTCCAGCGCCACCCGCACCTCGCGCTTGGAGAACTGCGGCCGCTTCAGGTTATAGGCCAGGTAGGAGATGTTGCTGGCGCCGGTGGCGGCGATCTTGATGTTTTTGTCGCCGGAGAGCGCGTCGAGGTCGGACTCGCGCACCGCCGCGGCCACCTGGCATTCGCCGGCCTTCAGTTTCTGGATGCGGACCTGCGGGTCGGCGACGATGGCGAACACCAGGCTGCGGGTTTTCTGCGGCTTGCCCCAGTACTGCGGGTTGGCCTCGTAGCGGACGATGGCGTCCTTGGCGTAGCTCTTGAAGCGATAGGGGCCGGTGCCCACCGGCAGCAGGTTGATCTGCTGCGGCTTGCCCGCCTTCAGCAACTGGTCGGCGTATTCGGCCGACTGCATGCCGGCGAAGCCCATCGCGAAGAAGGTGAGGAAGGGGGCGTTGCGCTCTTTCAGCCGGATCTGGAGGGTGTGCTCATCCACTTTCCGCACCGATTCGATCAGCTTGGACAGGCCATAGCCGTCCGGTCCGGTCAGCGGGGTCTTGAAGGCCTGGTTGAAGGGAAGGTCCGGCCGTATCCAGCGGTTGATGGTGAAGACCGCGTCGTTGGCGGAGAAGTCCCGGCTGGGCGTGAAATAGTCGGTTTGATGGAACTTGACGCCGCGGCGCAGTCTGAACGTATATAGTAGTCCGTCATCCGATACCGACCAGCTTTCCGCGAGGCCGGGCCGCAGCGCCACGCCGCCGCGCTTGAATTCGACCAGGCCCTGGAACACCGGCTTGGCGATGTTGTAGGTGGTGGCGCTGTCCCACATCGCAGGATCGAAGCCTTCCGGCGAGGCTTCCGCGCAGAACACCAGCGGTTTGGCGGCCAGGGCCGGGCCGGGCAGCGCCGCGGCCAGCAGGGCCGCGAGCGGGAGCAAGGACGAAGGGCGGGGCAGGGTCATCTCGGTTTCCTGTATGGGTATTATTCGTTCCGAGCCTACCATGGTCCAAGGTCGGAGTCGGATCGTCTTCACAGTATCGCTCAAGCGCCGGCTTGCCGGATTTGCGGCAGGTCAGCGGCGAGGGAGGAGCCATGGACGCAACCATCAGGCTGGAAGAGCTGGCAAGCCATCCCGAATACTTGTCCATCGAGGGCATGGCCGGCGTCAGGCTGGACCTGCGCTACGCCAGCGCCGACAACTTCGTCGGCCGGGATCTGTACGGCCCGTCGGCGCGGGCGTTGCTGCATAGCACGGCCGCGGAACGGCTGGCCCGCGCCGCGGGCGAACTGGCCAGCCGCCGGGCCGGGTATCGGCTGCGCGTTTTCGACGCCTTGCGGCCGGGCCGGGTGCAGCGGGTGCTGTGGGACATCGTCAAGGACACGCCGCAGCGCATCTACGTGGCCGATCCGGCGCGCGGCTCCATCCACAGTTTCGGCATGGCGGTGGACATTACCGCCGAGGATCAGACGGGGCGGGCGCTCGACATGGGCACCGGCTTCGACGACTTCACCGAGCGCGCGCAGCCGCAACAGGAGGCGGAGATGCTGGCCAGGGGGCTGCTCAGCGACGCGCAACTGGCCAATCGCCGGCTGCTGCGCGGCTGCATGGAGGCCGCCGGCTTCCGCGGCATCGCCACCGAGTGGTGGCATTTCGAGGCGGCGGACCGCGACTGGGTGCGCGCGCATATGCGGCTGATCGAGTAGCTGCGCCGAATGGATCCTCGCCCCTGACTGATTGGCAGTAGGATAATTCCTTATTTGATTACAAATTCTTAATCGAAGTCGTCCGGGGGGCCTGCCGCCGGGAGGTTCCGGCGATGAGTTGGCGCGACAAGCCCGATTTCATCATATGGATCGCGCACTTTGCTCGTATCTTCCGCATTTATGCGGGATGCGCTCAATTTTCTTAAAATCATTTTAATATCAACGATTTGTGTTTGTATGCTGTGGCGCGGTTGAGTGCGCCGAACGGAAAGCCGCCTTGGACGCCCAGGCGGCTTTCTTGATTTTGAATGCGGCTAAGCGAAGCGTACGAATAAAAATCGAATTTTCATGCTGTGTGTTCGACAGCGGTAAGCCTCGCTGCTTAGATCCG
>NZ_JZJL01000078.1 GCF_000971335.1 Chromobacterium vaccinii | reverse complement strand
GTAGTGTTCCCCACGTGTGTGGGGATGAACCGGCAATATCGGCAAAGCTGAGGCCGCGCCCGTAGTGTTCCCCACGTGTGTGGGGATGAACCGATTCCGCGCGTACCCGGCGGTTTCGGCACCGCGTGTTCCCCACGTGTGTGGGGATGAACCGGAGGGGCGCGAGAATCTGCCGCTGACCGACGCGTGTTCCCCACGTGTGTGGGGATGAACCGGAGGCGGTGACAGTTACCGGGAGGTCAACAGAGTGTTCCCCACGTGTGTGGGGATGAACCGTCGTCGACTTCGTGCATGGTCGCTTGGTGTGGGTGTTCCCCACGTGTGTGGGGATGAACCGACGCGCTCTACGCCCAGGGCCGCACCAAGCCCGTGTTCCCCACGTGTATGGGGATGAACCGTGTTCCGGCAACTGTTGGGCCATCTCCAAATAGCGTTCCCCACATGCGTGGGGATCCATTACCGCTATATCAGTCGTTCAAAAGTTCTCCATGCCGGCAGGGATGCGTTCCAAACTGCCTGCCATGCCGATCGGCGGGTGATTCACATCCGATCGCCGGTTTCGTTCAAGTGGAAATGATGATGCTTTCCGCCCATGCAGAACGAAAGGACTGGCTATGCCCTGGATGACCGACTTGTTCCGTACCGCCAATGACGCCAGAGGTCCGTTTCCTGATCGCCCCTTGTCGTGCGTCACGCTGCCCGGGACGCACGACTCTGGCTGTTATGTGGACCGGGCGGTGAGCAACGCGCTTTCCAAAACCCAAAGCCAGGACATCTACGGCCAGCTGTTGGGCGGCATCCGGTATTTCGATATCCGGCCATGCGTCAAGGATGGGCGGTTGTTCACCTATCACGGCGAGTTTTATACCGGCGGGCCGATAGATGGCGAGGATGGCATTCTGATGCAGCTTCGCCGATTCATGCTGGAGCTGGAGACGGCCCATCGGGAACTGGTCATTCTGAACATTTCCCACTTCTACCACTTCTCCCACTTGAGCCATGAGTTGTTGATCCAGCAGATCGTCGCGACATTGGGCGAATTCCTGGTGCCGCATCGTCAAGGCGGGATCAATCTGTTCCAGGCGCCATACCGGACATTGCTGGACGATGGCAAAGGCGCGGCCGACAGCATCCGCTCGCGAGTGGCGGTGTTGTATGACGGCGCGTTGGATACCGCCCGCGAGGAGTATGTGGCGAGCCGCGGCCATGTCTTGCCCAAAGGCTTTTTCGTCGTGGCGCCGAAATACCCGATGGGGGAAAACAGCCTGTATCTGTTCGATCAGTATTCCAATAGCACCGGCGTCGACGATGGCGTGCTGTTCAATGGCATGCAAACCGATCAGCTTTTGAAATTGACGCAACGCAATGGCTACGGTTTCGCACCCAACGGCAAATGGACCGTTCCGGAAGGTTATGATGCAAACTGGTTTCTTAACCAAGCCCGGGGCGTGCCCCGGACCTTGCATCTGCTGTCCTGGACGCTTACGCCGCAGAAGGTGTTGGGCGATCCGCTGGAGTACGCGCGGCGGTATGCCAATCCGCGTCTGCTGGCGTTTTTTACGGAGCACGGACGTTGGGTCGGCCAAGACTACGACCCTCTGGCCGATCCCCAGGTCAACATCGTCTATGTGGACGATTACGCGTCGCTGCTGCACACGAATATCGCCTCGCCCTGGTTTGGGCTGGCGATGCCGGTAGCGATCTCCGCCCGGCTGAATGCCGGTGCGCTGGGAGCCGCCAATACCTGGTAGCGCAGCGGGAGGCGGGGATAAAGAAGGGCCGCAGGCTCCGCCAGTGGGCGCGCCTGCGGGCCATCGCGTGACTTATGTCAATATTCTTATTTGTCAAAATGACAATGTGTTTTTGAGCTGCTAACCTGCGCGCCTGGGTCGAGTCCAGCGGGCTGACCGGTTGTCACCGGAGGGGCGATGCAGGCGTACTGGCGGTACAGGGGCAAGTCTTCGCCGCGCGACGAGGCGGGAGATCGATGGCATTTGCTGCCATTTCACATGCTGGACGTGGCGGCGGTGATGGAGGCGCTGCTGGACCAGCGGCCGGCGTGGGTAGCGGTTTGCGCCGCCAGCCTGGGTTGGGATGTGGCGCAGTTTCGCGCGGCGGCGGTCTATTTCGCCCTCTTGCATGATCTGGGCAAGTTCGCCCGCAGCTTCCAGTCCATCCTGCCGCCGGGCTCGGCCGACTTGGTGCCGGTGGACAGGGCGCCGCGATACGCCGAGCGTCACGATACCCTCGGTTATTTGTTGTGGATGGACCATCTGCGGTCGAACCTGCCAGCCGAGGTATTGCCTGCTGCGGAGCATGCCCGGTGGGAGGCATGGATACGGATCGTCTGCGGCCACCACGGCCGGCCGCCGCGCGAGGGCGATTCCAAGCGCTTGTACGCCGATGATCATTTCCTGCCGGACGATATGGCCGCCGCGCTTGCCTTCGCTTGCGATGCCGCAGCCCTGGCCGGACCCTTGCCGCAGCCGGCTGACGATCTGGACCCGCGCATAGCCTGGCAACTGGCCGGCCTGATGGTGCTGGCTGACTGGTTGGGCTCCAATCAATTTCACTTCCCGTATCGGGCCCTGCCGATGGCGCTGGCCGACTATTGGGCCGATCACGCCCGGCCCGCTGCCCGGCGCGCGGTGACGGCATCGGGATTCGCCGTTTGCCGCAGCGCGGCGTATGTCGGCGCCGACCAACTGACCGACTTTATCCCTTACCTATCCGCTCCCACTCCCCTGCAGCGTTACGCCGCCACGGCGCCGCTGGCCGAAGGGCCGCAGCTTTTTCTGCTGGAGGATGTGACCGGCGCCGGCAAGACCGAGGCGGCGTTGATCCTGGCGCACCGGCTGATGGCGGCCGGACTGGCCGACGGCCTGTACTTCGCCCTACCCACCATGGCTACCGCCAACCAGATGTACCGCCGCGTAGGCGGCGTGTACCGCAAGTTATTCGTCAAGGGCGAACAGCCTTCGCTGGTTCTGGCTCATTCCGCCCGTCAATTGGTGGAAGACTTCGCGCTCAGCGTGCAGCGCGGCGGCCGGCCGTATGCCAGGGACGACGCTTCGGCCAGCATGAGCTGCAACGCCTGGCTGGCGGACAGCAACAAGAAGGCGATGTTGGCTCAGGCGGGCGTCGGGTCCATCGATCAGGCGCTGCTGGCGGTGCTGCCGGTGAGGTACCAATCTCTGAGGCTTATAGGCCTATCCAGTAAAGTCCTGGTTGTCGATGAGGTCCACAGTTTCGACCCCTATGTCCGTACGTTGCTGGGTGGTCTGCTGCGCCTGCACGCGGCCCAGGGCGGCAGCGCGGTGCTGCTGTCCGCCACCGTGCCGGAGCGAATCAAGCGCGAGCTGCTGAACGCCTATCGCCAGGGGCTGGCGCAGCCGGATTTGAACCAGCCTTTCCCGTCGGCCTACCCGTTGGCAAGTCACCTTTCCTCCGGGAATTTTCATCAGCGGGCTTGCGAAACCCGCCGCGAGGTCAAGCGCCGGGTGAGGGTGGAACAGCTGCATGACGAGGCGGAAGTGATCGAGTTGATCGTCAGACAAGCGCAAGCGGGCCGTTGCGTGTGCTGGGTGCGCAATACGGTGAATGATGCCCGCCGCGCTTTCGATCTGTTGAAGGACATCGTTCCGCAGGGCCAGCTGCACCTGTTCCATAGCCGCTATGCGATGGGCCATCGCCTTGAAATAGAAGACCAGGTGCTGGATGCCCTCGGCAAGGATTCCGACAGAGCCATGCGCGCGGGGAGGGTGTTGATTGGTACCCAGGTTTTGGAACAGTCGCTTGATTTCGATGTGGACGTGATGGTCAGCGACCTTGCGCCTATCGACTTGCTGATCCAGCGCGCCGGCCGTCTGCAGCGCCATGTCCGTCAGGCCAATGGCGATCTCTGGCCGGGCGAGATTGCGGCGGAGCGGCGCGTCGAGCAGCGGCCGGAGCCGGTGCTGTACGTCTACGGTCCACAGCCGGACGGCGACGCCAAGGGGGATTGGTATGGCCGGCTGTTTCCCGACGCGCAATACGTGTATCCGGACTTCGCTGCGTTATGGCAAACCCAACAGGCTTTGCTGGCGGCTGGCTATATCGTGTCGCCCGGAGAAATCGGCGAGGCCGGCGCGGTGCGGCAGTTGGTGGAGGCGGTGTATGGCGGAGCCAGCGAACGCGAGACGCCGCCGGCCTTGCAAGAGGCCGCCAACAAGTGTCTGGGCGAGGCGATGAGCGAGCGCAGCATGGCCTTGTTCAACGAGCTGGATTGGGAGAAGGGTTACTGCGAAGACAGCAGCAAGCATTGGGTGGAGGACTCCGGAGTCGCCACCCGATTGGCCGATGAAACAAAGCTTGTCTACCTGGCAGAAGTGCGCGACGACGCGCTGCAGCCGCTGTGCCAAAGTGCCGACTCTCGCGTGCAATGGCAGCTGTCCGCGCTGCGGGTGGATGCGAAAAGGCTGAAGGATTTGTCGCCGGCTTGGCGGCAGCGCTGGAAGGCCCATCTGGACCGGCTGGCGCAGGAGCAGCCGTGGCTGAGCGAATACGATTTGGTCCTGCCTCTGGTGGCCGGCGAGTGCGCCGGTGTATGGCTGGGGCAGGGTGTCGATGCCAGGGGCAGAGAGGTGGAGTTGCGGTACAGCTTGGAGTTGGGGCTGTTATGGAAGTGAACCAGGCGGCCGGGGCCGCCTGGGATCTCATCCCCACGCAGGTGGGGAACTGGTCAGAATTTATGACCTTTGTACTGCGCCATCAGGTTCATCCCCATACTGATGGGGAACACCTTTTTCAGCATAGCTAAGCAGACGAAAAGTGAAAGTGAATCATGAACAGCTCCATCCTTTTAATATAACCAGAGGCAGCCTATGTTGGTGATATCTGCAAGCTGGCGGGGATGGCATGCGCACGACTCTGGGATTGCTGCTTGGGGCAGGGGCGCTGGTCTTTTTGATGATGAGCAGCGTCTTGAAGGTATGCCTGGGTGTCCTGTTCGTTATCGGCCTGGCCGGATTGGTCCGTGTTTGCCAAGGGCCTACTGGTCAGGTGAGAAGTGATGATCGGTCGGATGACCGAGAGGAGGGTGAATGAATTTACTCGACCCCGCCAGTCGCTGGCTCCGCCTCAAACGGCGGGACGGCAGCGTGTCGCCGGGCAGTGTCTACGAAGCGACGGACCCGGACGTGGTGGACGTGCTGGCGCCGCGGGCGGATTTTCGCGGCGCGCTGTATCAGCTGCTGATCGGCCTGCTGCAGACGGCGGCGGCGCCGGGCAATCTGAATGACTGGCTGGGCTATTGGAATACGCCGCCCAGCGCGGCGGAGCTGGAGGCCTGGCTTGCGCCGCTGAAGCCGGCGTTCGGGCTGACTGGCGACACCGCCTTCATGCAGGACCGCGATCTCTTGCTGGACGGCAACGCCAAGAGCACGGCCGAGCTGTTGATTGACACCGGCTCCGATTCCAACTTGTTCTTCAACAAGCTGGCCGACTGGCAGGGCTTGTGCGCCGGCTGCGCGGCGCAGGCCTTGCTCACCTTGCAGATCAACGCGCCCGGCGGCGGAGTGGGGCATCGCACTTCGCTCAGAGGCGGCGGGCCGCTGACCACGCTGGTGTTGCCGGAAGAGGCCGACGCCTCTCTGTGGCGCAAGCTGTGGCTGAACGTGTTGCCGCTGGATGGCGAGGACGCCGCCTGGCGCGCGGAGTCGCCGCTGTCGGCCAAGCTGCCGTGGCTGGCGACCACCCGAGTCAGCGACAAGAGCGGGATGGAGACCTTGCCGGAGGATGTGCATCCGCTGCAAGCCTACTGGAGCATGCCGCGCCGCATCCGGCTGGATGTGGACGATGTGGCCGGCGGCGTGTGCGAGGTATGCGGCGAGACGCACGACGCGCTGTACCGCCAGTACCGCACCCGCAATTACGGCGTCAACTACACCGGTCCCTGGCAGCACCCGCTGACGCCTTATCTGTTCGATGCCAAAGATCCGTCCAAGCCGCCGTTGTCGGCCAAGGGCGGGCGCGCGGCCGGCGGCTACCGCCACTGGCTGAGCCTGACGCTGGGCGAGAACGACAATGACAAAGCCGCGCGCGTGGCGCGGGACTTCAACCGCAAGGGCGGCAAGGCCGACAAGCTGAAGCTGCGCGGCGAGGCGCGGCTGTGGTGCTTCGGCTACCAGATGGACAATATGAAGGCCGAGGCCTGGCGCGACGCCACGCTGCCCTTGTTCCAGCTGGAAAGCGGCGATGAGCGCCATTTCGTCGAGGCCGCGCGCCAGTTGCTGGAGGTCGCCCGGCAGAGCGCGCTGATGCTGGGCGATCAGGTGAAGAAGGCGCGCCGGATGGACAAGAAGGAGCCGGCCGTCGAGCAGAGTTTCTGGCAGCGCAGCGAGGAGCTGTTCTACCAGGCGGTGGCGCGCTTGGCCGAATCTGAACAATTGGACGAGGCCGGCCAGGCGCAAGCGTTTTCCGCCTGGTTGCCGCCGTTGCGGCGGCTGGTGCTGGAGCTGTTCGATTACTGGGTGCTGTGCGCGCCGATAGAGCAGATGGGCATGGCTGGGACAGTGCGCGCGCGCGCCGATTTGCAGCGCGGTCTGTGGCGGGCCAAACCGCACAAGATCATGGGCGAGCGGATTGCCCGTTACCAGGGGGAAGGCGATGAAGCTGTTGCTCGATAAGGCCGATCGGGAAAAGTTGGCCAAGACCGTGGCGCAGTGGCGCCTGGCCCTGGACCCGAGCGACGAGGAGCGCCGCGGGCCGTTCGCGATGTTGAAGCGGGCAGACCGCGCCCAGCTGCGGCGCTGCGCCGCGCCGGAGGATGTGCTGCTGCAATCCGCTTTCCATCGCCTGCTGCAAGAGTTGAAGCGCCAGGGCGTGGCGGTGGAGGCGGACGAGCTGGCGCTGGCCGCCGGCGTGGCGGCGCATGCCCAGCATGCGCCGGGCAAGGCGTTTGCCCGCAGCCTGGGCCGCAAGAACGATGCAGGCCGCGTCGCGATGAGCGAGCTGCGTTTTCATCAGTTGCAAACCTGCCGCGACGAGGACGGTTTTTTCCGCCAGACCCGCCGCGCGGTGGACCTGCTGGGCGGAGAGGTCGATGTCGGCAAGCTGGCGGTGGAGCTGCTGCAGTGGGTGCGCGAGTTCCGCCATCCCGACGCGGCGCTGGCGCCGAAAGAGCGACTGAAGCTGCGCTGGGCCGCCGACTACTACCACGAATCGCTGCGCGAAGCCGATCAAGAACCCGCCTGATTGCCATTGGAGACAAAACATGAGCCGTTTCATCCAGCTGCACACCCTGATTTCCTATCCGCCGGCCAATCTGAACCGCGACGATTTGGGCCGCCCCAAGACCGCGATGATGGGCGGAGTCGAGCGCCTGCGGGTGTCGTCGCAAAGCCTGAAGCGCGCCTGGCGCACGTCGGAGCTGTTCGAGCAGAAGCTGTTCAGCAAGGTGGGCGAGAGCGAGGGCGCGCTGGGCACGCGCACCAAGCTGCTGGGCGTGGAGGCGTATGACAAGCTGAAAGCAGCCGGCTTTTCGGACAAGTTGGCCGGCGACAGCGCCAACGAGATCGCCAAGGTGTACGGCGCGCTGAAGAAGGACAAGCCTTACGAGATCGAGCAACTGGTGCACATCTCGGCCGAGGAGAAGGCCTCGCTGGACAAGCTGATGGCCAAGCTGATCGCCGATAAGCGCGCGCCGGAGAAAGAGGAGCTGGACGCACTGCTGCACCGGCAGCAGGCGGCGGACATCGCGATGTTCGGCCGCATGCTGGCCAGCAAGACCGAGCATAACGTCGAGGCCGCGGTGCAGGTAGCGCACGCCTTGGGCATCCACGCCACGGCGGTGGAGGACGACTATTTCACCGCGGTGGACGATCTGAACCGCAAAGACCCCGGCGCGGCCCACATCGGCGAAAGCGCCTTCGCCGCCGCGGTGTTTTACCAATACATCTGCATCGACCGCGAATTGCTGTTGGAAAACCTGGGCGGCGACCACGCGCTGGCGCAGCGCGCCATCGCGGCGCTGGCGGAAGCCGCGCTGACCGTTGCCCCGAACGGCAAGCAAAACAGCTATGCCAGCCGCGCCTATGCCCATTACGCGCTGGCCGAGCGCGGCGACCGCCAGCCGCGCAGCCTGTCGCTTGCCTTCCTCAAACCGCTGGGAGGCGGGGATTACGCGGCTGGCGGCATCCAGTCTCTGGTTTCCGTGCGTGACAATATGGACAAGGTATACGGCGCTTGCGCCGATAGCCGTTATGAATTCGATGTGATCAAGGGCGAGGGCAGCCTGCAGGCGCTGCTGGCTTTCGCCGCGGAGTAAGGCCATGCGCGAGTATCTGGTTTTCCGGCTGTATGGGCCCATGGCCAGCTGGGGCGAATTGGCGGTGGGCGAGCAGCGCGTCAGCGCCGACCACCCGTCGCGTTCAGCCCTGCTGGGCTTGCTGGGCGCGGCGCTGGGCGTGAGGCGGGACGACGAGGCCGGCCAGCAGGCGCTGGGCCGCGGCTACCGCTTCGGCGTCAAGCTGATCGCCGCCGGCATGCCGCTGCGCGACTACCACACCGTGCAGTGGCCGGACATCCCCAAGAAGTTCGCCTACCGCACCCGCCGGCAGGAAATGCGCGACAAGGCAAAGCTGAACACCATCCTTACCAGCCGCGAATACCGCAGCGACAGTTTGAGCGTGGTGGCGGTGGTGGCCGCGCCGGACGCGCCGCATGGCCTGGCCGCGCTGGCGGATGCGCTGCGCTCTCCGGTGTTCATGCCTTACCTTGGCCGCAAGTCCTGCCCGCTGGCGCTGCCCTTGGACCCAAGGCTGGGCGGTTTCGACACGCTGAAGCAGGCGCTGGACAGCCGCGACGATGAGCCGTTTGTGCCGGGCGTCGATCTTGATGACGACGAGTCGTTGTCGATCGATATCGATCTGGATAAGGATAGACAGGCGCGTTACTTCTGGGACGAGGCGATGGCCGATGTCGGCATGGACGCCACTTTGCAACTGACGCGGCACGACCAGCCGCTGTCGCGCCGGCGCTGGCAGTTCGAGCCGCGGCGGGAGCTGGCCTATCTGGCGGGAGGCAGGCAATGAGCCATTATCTGTCCCGCATCACGGTTCCGGCGTCTGCGGCGGTCTGCGAATCGGACGTGATGATCGCCGGCAACGCCTATCGCGACCACCGCTTGATGTGGAAGCTGTTTCCGGACACGCCGGACGCCAAGCGCGATTTCCTGTTCCGCGCGGAGCAGGGCGCCAACGGGCATCTGCTGTACTACCTGCTGTCGCAGCGTCCGCCGCAGGCCTGGCATTCGGCGGTGAGGGTGGAAAGCAAACCTTACCGGCCAGAGTTGGACGCCGGTGAATGGGTGCATTTCAGCCTGCGTGCCAACCCGGTGGTGGCCAGACCCGAGGAGAAGGGGCAGCGCAGCCAGCGCCACGATGTGATGATGGCGGCCAAAACCGAGGCGAGAGCCAAAGGCTTGTCGCCGGGAGACACCCAGGCGGCGATGACCGGCGCCGCGTTGGACTGGCTCACCCGCCGCGCCGCGGCCTGGGGGCTGGAAATCGATGTCGACGAAGTGCAGGTGGACGCTTATTTTCAGCATGTGCTGCACAGCAAGGGACGCCGGATGCGCTTCTCCTCCATCGACTATCAGGGCATGGCCAGGGTGGCCGATGGCGACAAGCTGGCGCAGGCGCTGTTGGGCCAGCCCGCCGCCGCGCCGCACTCCAGCCTGGGCCATGCCTTGGGCTTTGGTTGCGGCCTGCTGTTGGTGAAACGCCTGCCATGAGCCAATTGCTGCCGCCTCTGAAGCCGCTCCCGATCAAGGAGCGGCTTTCTGTTTTGTTTGTCGAGCGCTGCCAGCTGGATGTGCTGGACGGCGCTTTCGTCGCGGTGGACGCCACCGGCGTGCGCACCCACATCCCGGTGGGCGGCGTGGCCTGCTTGATGCTGGAGCCGGGCGTGCGGGCGTCGCACGCCGCCTGCAAGCTGGCTGCCCAGGTGGGCACTTTGCTGGTGTGGGTGGGCGAGGCCGGGGTGAGGCTGTATTCGGCCGGCCAGCCCGGTGGCGCACGCGCCGACCGGCTGCTGTACCAGGCGCTGCTGGCGCTGGACGAGGACGCGCGGCTGAAGGTGGTGCGCGAGATGTACCGCCGCCGCTTCGGCGACGAGCCGCCGCAAAAGCGCAGCGTGGAGCAGCTGCGCGGCATCGAAGGCGCGCGGGTGCGGGCCATGTACCAGCAGCTGGCGCAGCAGTACGGCGTCAAATGGCAGGCGCGCAACTACGACAGCGAAGACTGGGACCAGGCCGACATCCCCAACCGTTGCCTGTCCGCCGCCACCGCCTGCCTGTACGGCGTGACCGAGGCCGCGGTGCTGGCGGCCGGCTACGCGCCGGCCATCGGCTTCATCCACAGCGGCAAGCCGCTGTCATTCGTCTACGACGTGGCCGACGTTTACAAATTCGAAACCGTGGTGCCGGTAGCCTTCGCCGTCGCCGCCAAGCCGGTGCATAACGTGGAGCGCGAGGTGCGCCAGCGTTGCCGCGACATGTTCCGCAAGACCCGGCTGCTGGAGCGCATCATCCCGGACATCGAAACGATGCTGGACGCCGGCGGTTTGGACAAACCGGAGGAGCAGGGCGTGGTGGGCGCGGCGTTTCCGGAAGACGAGGGACTGGGCGATGCTGGTCATCGTGCTTGAGAACGCGCCGCCCCGGCTGCGTGGCCGGATGGCGATCTGGCTGCTTGAAATCCGCGCCGGCGTTTACGTGGGCAACTACAACCGCAAGATCCGCGACTACCTGTGGCAGCAGGTGGAGGAGGGGTTGGAAGACGGCAACGCGGTGATGGCTTGGCAAGCCGCCACCGAGGCCGGCTTCGACTTCGTCACGCTTGGGGCCAACCGCCGCATGCCGGCCGAGTTCGACGGCGCGAAGTTGGTGTCTTTTCTGCCGCCTCCGGTACCGGAAGAGACCCGTGAATAGCATGTGGATCGCTTTGCTTCAGGGGGCGATTTGGCTCTTCGAAAATCGGTAGATTTTTAGGTGGTGTTTTTATTTTGCAAAATCAATTGCTTGCGATTGGTCTGTTCCCCACGTGCGTGGGGATGAACCGCGCAATAGCATACTTCTCCGTGAAATCACCAGCTGTTCCCCACGTGCGTGGGGATGAACCGACCGCTAACCTGCGGCCTTGTCGGCTCCAGGTCTGTTCCCCACGTGCGTGGGGATGAACCGGAGCCATGCGAGTTTGCTCGTATCCGCAACTCCTGTTCCCCACGTGCGTGGGGATGAACCGATGGAAAAGCGCGGCGCTATTACGCTGGCCATCTGTTCCCCACGTGCGTGGGGATGAACCGGCCGACTAGCTGCTGCATCACACCGTAGTATTCTGTTCCCCACGTGCGTGGGGATGAACCGGCCTGACATGTCCGTCTTTGTCGATTGGATCACTGTTCCCCACGTGCGTGGGGATGAACCGGCACGCTGAAGCAAAGCCTCACCGCCATTTCCCTGTTCCCCACGTGCGTGGGGATGAACCGTCGTCGTCTAGCGGTTCATCCGGCTCTAGCGGCTGTTCCCCACGTGCGTGGGGATGAACCGGCTTGGC
>NZ_JZJL01000077.1 GCF_000971335.1 Chromobacterium vaccinii | reverse complement strand
TGCAGGACCTGTTCCCCACGTGCGTGGGGATGAACCGGATCGGTTCAGCCGCAACGAGCGCGAGCTGCTCTGTTCCCCACGTGCGTGGGGATGAACCGAATCCGAAACGGGTACGTTTCGGCCCTGAATTCTGTTCCCCACGTGCGTGGGGATGAACCGTCTCGCCGCAGCAATGCGAACGCATCATCAAACTGTTCCCCACGTGCGTGGGGATGAACCGACGCTTTATTCGCTTCATTCAATTAAACAGTTCTGTTCCCCACGTGCCTGGGGATGAACCGCGCCGTAACCATTGGCATGGCGATACAGTTTTCTGTTCCCCACGTGCGTGGGGATGAACCGCTTCACGTACTTAACTAACCAGCTTTCTTCGCCTGTTCCCCACGTGCGTGGGGATGAACCGAACCTATCGGTTCTTCGTCATCGGACAAGCCGCTGTTCCCCACGTGCGTGGGGATGAACCGCTCTTGGGCGCAGTTGTCGATACTTCGATCAGCTGTTCCCCACGTGCGTGGGGATGAACCGCGCCTTGTCGCGGTCTGCCAGCAGTACCTTGACTGTTCCCCACGTGCGTGGGGATGAACCGCGTGTTTTGGGATGGATTGAAATGGATGATCCCTGTTCCCCACGTGCGTGGGGATGAACCGTGATGGGATGGGGTTGGGATTACTTGAAAGAGCTATTTCCACTCCCGCAGGGATGCGCTGTTATCTTGCAATCCGTCTATATCTTTCACGCGGGAAGCCGTTTGCCATTCAATTCCGTTCCCTGCTTGCGGCGCTTGGGTGGCGCTTCCTATGCTGCAATGGTTGAAGCTAGAGGAGTCGCCATGCAGCAGTTGAGAACGGGTTTGCTGGTTGCCGCGCTGTTTCTCGCGGTGGCCGTTGTTTCCAGATCGCTGGCCAGTTCCGTCACGGAAACCATGCCGGTTTGGCTGGGCAGCGGGGTGACTTTTTCCGCGCTGCTGATCTCTCCCCGCTGGCGCTGGCCGGCCATTCTTGCCGGCGTGTGGCTGGCGTCGATGATCTGGGGCATGGCGGCGCATGGCCTGAATCCGGTGGGCGCGGCGGCTTTCGCCAGCATCGAGGCGGTCAGCGGCGCCATGGGCTGCTGGGTGGCCAGCCTGGGGCGCAACGATCCGGACACTCCGGCCGGCATGGCTCTGTTCCTGTGCGGTGCGGCGCTGGCGTCCTGCCTGGGCGGCGCGTTGGCCATGGCCTTGTGGCAATGGCAGCGGCCCGGCCTGAACCTGACGCTGGAGGGCGTGGCGTGGGTGTTGTCCACCATGGTGGGCATCCTGCTGCTGACGCCGGTGGTGACCGCGTTTCGGGGCTTTCACCTGCAGCTGTCGGGCGGCATGCCGATGATGCAGTTTCTGGGAGGCGGCGCGGCTTTTCTGCTGTTTCTATGCGCGGTGGCGCTGGTTTTCATCGATCACAGCGGCGAGCGTTACGGCCAGGTGGCCGCCACGCTGGCCTATCTTCCCATGCCTTTCCTGCTGATCGCCGCCGCCTTGTGGGGAGCGCGCGGCGGCGCCGTCGCCCTGTTGCTGGGCGGCTTGCTGATCATTGGGCGAACCGCCCATGGCGGCGGGCCGTTCGCTGTGGCGGAGGGGTTTTCCGGCGAGGCGGTGATCGAGGTGCAGGGCTTCGTGACGATCTGGGCCGCGGTGATGATCGCGGTGAGGGCGCTGTCGGATGGCCGCCGCCAGGCGTTGGTTGATGCCCAGGCCTGGCGCTTGCGCTACGAGCGCATCATGCGCGAGGTGGGCGTGGCGACGGTGGAGTACGACGCGGCCACCGGGCACGCCACCTGGGGCATGGGGGCGGACAAGGTGCTGGGCGAGGACGTCGCGCGCATCTCCAGCCTGGATGAATGGCTGGAGCGGATCGAGCCGGACGAGCGCGGCCTGGTGGAGGCGACGTGGAGCAGCGTGGCCAGCGGCGAGACCTGGGCCAGCGAGCAAAGTTACACCGTGGTGCAGTCGGATGGGGAGCGGCTGCGGGTGCGAGAGCGCCTGGCCTGCGTGCGCGGCGCGGACGACGAAGTGGAAATGGTGGTGGGCATGCTGAGGCCGGAGCCTCTGGAGAACGACAATGGCTGAGCCCGGCGTGTTCCTGATCCATGGCCTGGGCGGCACGCAATACGACCTGGGCTCCATGCACAAGCGGCTGAAGAACGCCGGCTTCGTCACCCATGCGCTGACGCTGCCCGGCCATGGCACGCGGCCGGAGGATTTGTCCGGCGTCAAGATGGAGGCATGGCTGGAGGCGGCGCGCGCCAAGTACCGCGAAATCGTCGGCCAGCATGAGGTGCTGCACGTGATGGGCATGTGCATGGGCGCCTTGCTGGCGCTGGAGGTGGCCAAGCTGGAGCGTCACGCCAAGGGCAGGCTGGTGGCGCTGGCCCCGCCGGTGTACATCGACGGTTGGGCCACGCCCTGGTATCGGGGCCTGCGGCCCTTGTTGTATCGGATTCCCGGACTACCGGAGCGGATGAAGGTGACGGAGGAGGAACCCTACGGCATCAAGAACGAGCAGCTGCGGGCCATCGTCAAGGCCAAGTTCGAGCGCGGCGAGAATTTCCATTACGGCTGGGTGCCGCTGGCCTGCATCCGCGAGGTGGATCGGCTGCGCGCCGCGGTGATTCGGGATTTGGACCAGATCGCCTGCCCGACGCTGGTGGTGCACGCGCGCGAGGACGAGCTGACCAGTCTGCGCTCCGCGCATTTTCTGGTTGAGCGCATCGGCAGCGGCAAGCGGGCCGGCCAGGCGCGCATGGTGGTGCTGGAGGACAGCTACCACATGGTGTGCGTGGACAACGACAGGGAAATCGTCGGCAAGCATGTGCTGGAATTTTTCAATGCCAATGCCGCGGGCGGCTTCGGCATGAATATGGTCGACCCGGCGATGGCGCCGGCGGAGATGGCCGAGCTGCTGGCCTCGGCGCGGCACGCGCTGGAGCAGGGCGACTTCGCCGGACTGTACCGCTTGGGCATTCCGGATTTCGCCTGGCTGCAGCCGGGGCGCAACCGCGGCAGCGGCGCGTTTCCCGGGAGCAAGGGCCTGCGGCGGCTGCGGAAGTGGACGGACGAGGGCGCGAGCTTTTCCGCCTTCGGCGCGGCGGTGATCAATGCCGGCATGGCGGTGCAGCCGGCCACGCTGCTGCATCGCGGCCTAGCCTCGCCCGGGGTGCTGGCTGTGCAGATGCGCAAGGGCAAGCTGTTGGAGGCCAGGTGGTTTCCGGACGATCTGGACGCCGAAGACAGCCATTTCGGCGGCGAGCCGTTGCCGGACGGGCCCAGCGAGCAGGAAAAGGCGTTCGAGGCCGCCGCCGCCTTGTCGCGCACGCTGCGAAAAGCGCCGGACAACGCCACCTTGTTGGCGATGTACGCCCTGTACAAGCAGGGCTCGCAGGGCGACGCCGCGGGAGAGCGGCCTAGCATCATGGACATGGTGGGGCGGGCCAAGCACGACGCCTGGACCGCCAGGCGCGGCATGAGCCGCGAGCAGGCGATGAGCGATTATGTGGCGCTGGTGAACCGCTTGAAAGATGCGGAGAGCCAGGAGGCGTGATCGGATTGTCTTCCCCGCTGGCGGAGAGGGCATCCCAGGACCGCCTCCGGGCTTCTAGATTCCGCGCGGGGGCTTGTGCCGGCGGGTTTGCCAGGACGCGTCGCGGGCTTCCGTTCACCGCGGTAAGTACTGTCACTGATTGAAGCATTCTCCCCCGACTGCCAGTCTGAATCTGCGGACAATGCAGGAGACGCAATATGGCCTTTCCCACCCCAGTCAACAGCCAGATCACCGATGCCGTCACCCAGTCCAACGTCAAGGTGCTGGGCGAATCGCCCGCCATGGCGATGGGCTCGATCTACCAGACGATGGCCCACTCCAGCGGCATTCTGTTCGAGAATGCCGTCTCCTCGCAGCAACAGATGACCACGCTTGCCCAGTCGGTGTCCAACATCGGCGCGATGCAGATCTACAGTGTGGATACCATGGCGGGCGCGGGTTTTGCCGAGCGGGCGAGCCAGCTAGGCGTCGCCGATAATCTGACCAGCTTGTTGACGGTGCTGCAGAGCTTCCGCGATCGATAGCAAGCTTGCGTCCGGCAGCGCGCCGCAGCGGCTGATAATGCTCCTATCTCGTTGTTTATTTGTCAGGAAACGATTGCGGCGCAGATGACTTGTTTCTGATCAAGCCTGGTCTTTTCGGCGTGGGCGACGGCCGCCGCCATTGCCTATATTGGGGCGGCGGCCTGTCCGGGACGGGGCGGCGCAAGCAGAGGAGGCGGAGCATGGACTATCTGTTGTTGTCGCACCCGACTTTCGGCGCGCTGGGCATCATCGCGGCGGTGTGGGTGCTGGTGGAGACCCTGAACGCGTCGGAGGGCAACGCGGCGCGGATCAGGCTGGCGTCGCGGGCGACGGCGTTGTGCATCGGCCTGTCCTGGATATTGGGCGGCTACTGGTATGTCCATTTCTACGGACACGACAAGGCGCTGATCCTGAAAGGCCCGCTGCCCTACGCGCACAATCTGGTGATGGAGACCAAGGAGCATCTGTTCTTCATCGTATTGATCCTGGCGTTTTACCTGCCCATCGCCGCCGCCGGGCGTCTGCATGAGAACGCCGCGGCGCGGCGGATGACGGCGGCGACCGCGGCTTTGCTGGCGCTGACCGCGTTCGCGGTGGAGGGCGGCGGAGCGATCATCAGCTTCGGCGTCAAGGCGGCATTGCTGCAGCATGGAGGCTAGCGATGGACAAGGCTCTGAACCGTTACGCCGGCGGCTTCGCGCTGTCGGCCTGCGTCGCCATTCTGTTCAACACCGCATTGGCCTGGCTGAAGGATAGCCTGCCGGCGTTGAATGGCTGGATGGCGTCGCTGACCGGCCACCACTGGACCACGCACGGATTGTTTGACCTGGCGGTGTTTTTCCTGTTGGGACTGGCCTTCTCCCGCGCAGGCGCGGCGGACAGGCTGGGCGGCGATGTTCCGATGACGCTGCTGGCGGGTTGCACCGTGGCGGCGGGCCTGGGCCTGCTGCTGTGGTTCCTGTTCGTTTAGCCAGCCGCGCGGCGGGGCGTCAGGCGCCGTTGCGCAGACGCTCCAGCTGCAAGGCCAGGTCCAGCGCTTTTTTCTGGATCTGGGCCTGTTTTTCGCGCCAGGCTGGGGTATCCGGCTCCAGCGCGGCGAGTTCCGCCCGCAGGTCGGCCAGTTCCCGTATCGCTTCCACTTCGGCCGGCACGCAGCCGGCGTCTTTCAATATCTTGTACGACATCCTCAGCTCGGCCGGCGTGGCGGCGTAGCCGTCGTTCAGCTCCAGCGGCTTGCCCCATCCCTTCGCGCGTTGCAGCTCGCCGCTTTGTTCGCTGGCGCGGATGCCGGCGGCGATCGCCGCGTCGAGATCGCGTGGACTCTGCATGGCCTACCTCCCTGGACATGGAATGCCGAATTATAACATTGGAATAAGCGTCACAGGCGCACAGGGGCCTCGGTCAGGAAACGGACCAGTCGCAACGTCAGGCTTTCCCGCGCGGCATTGGCCGGCCAGACGGCGTAGACGCCCAGCGCTTCCACCTGATAGTCGGGCAGGACGACGCGCAGCTTTCCCGCGGCCAATTCGTCTTCCACCAGAAACGCTGGCGGCGTGGCCAGGCCGCAGCCGGCGATGGCCAGTTGGCAGGCGGCATCCACGCTGTTGGCGGTGATGCGCGGCTGGATGGCGAAGTCGTGCCGTTGTCCGGCGGCGTCGACCAGGGTTTTGCGTTTGGCTCGCATCCGTATGCCCAGCCAGGGCCAGTCTGCCAGTTCTGCCGGAGAGACGGGCTTGCCGCGCGCGTCCAGCAGGCTGGGCGCGGCCACCAGCAGGCGGGGCATGTCGAACAGGCGGCGGGATTTCAGCGCGCTGTCTTGCAACTCGCCGATGCGGATGGCCAGGTCGATGCCGTCCCGGATCAGATCGCGTTTCTCGTCGCTGTAATCCAATTCGAGCTCCACTTTGGGATGGCATCGGGAGAACGCCGCCAGGCTGGTGGTGAGCGGGCCGCGGGCGAAGAAGGCGGGCAGGCTCAGCCTGAGCGCGCCGGCGGGCTCGGCCGCGCGTCCCGCCAGCTCGTTGAGTCCGGTTTCCGCCGCTTGCAGCATCGCCTGGGCGTGGCCGTAAAGCGCCTGGCCGTCCGGCGTCAGCGACAGCCGCCGGGTGGAGCGATACAGCAAGGCGACGCCCAGCCGGCTTTCCAGCTGCGAGACGTGATGGCTGACCACCGATGGCGCCAGGCCCAGCGCGCGGGCGGCGGCGCGGAAGGAGCCGGTTTCGATGGTCTTGGCAAAGACAGCTAGCGCGCGTAGCTCATCTATCATTGTTCTATTTTTTCAATTATTAAATTCAAATTAATCTTGATTGTAGATCAATTGGTGGCGGCGCATAGTGAGGCGGTGTCTCATCATTGGAAAGAGTCGCTCATGGACGACATTCGTTGCGCCATCATCATCGATCCCGATCTGCCGCCCGGCATCATCGCCAATACCGCCGCCGTGCTGGCGATGTAGCTGGGCAAGCGCCACCCTGAGTTGGTGGGACAGGACCTGCCAGACGCGCGCGGCCTGCCCAGGACGGGCATCACCACGGTGCCGATGTCGGTGTTGGAGGCCGGCGCGGATCAATTGCGCGCATTGCGAGCGGCCGCTTCCAAGGCAGAGTTGACGCTGGTGGAGCTGAGCTGTGCCACGCGCGCCACCCGCAGCTATCAGGAGTACGCGGCGGCACTGGCGCCCACGCCGGAGGAGGCGATCCAGTACCAGGGCCTGGCCCTGTGCGGGCCGGGCAAGCGGGTGCGACAGCTGACCGGCAGCCTGGGCCTGTTGCGCTGAGGAGCGGCGGCATGATCTGAAACTTCATCGTGGCCACAACGTTGGTCACCTTGATGCCGGGGCCGTCGCTGCTGCTGATCGCAGGGGCCTCGGTGCAGCGCGGATGGCGCGCGGGCGCGGCGGTCACGCTGGGCGTGGTGCTGGCGGACGCCATTCTGCTGCTGATGGTGCTAGGTGGTTTGGGGACATTGGCGGAGACTGCGCCGACCGCGCTGTCATGGCTGAAGTGGCTGGGCGCGGCCTATCTGTTGTACCTGGGCGCGACGCAGTTGCGCATGGCGGGAGCAGGAGGGGTTGCCAATGGAAGGGGAGGTTTCCGCCGCGGGTTGGCCACGACGCTGTTGAACCCGAAATCATCGTCTTCCTGGCATTGTCCTTTTCGCAGTTCATCCAGCCGGGCGAGGACGCGGGACGGCAGATGCTATTGCTGGGGCCGTTGTTCCTGCTGACGGTGCTGGCAATATTCCTGTTGTGCGCGGCCGCCGCGCGGTGGTTGGGCAGCATGGCCCAGGGGCAGGGCGGAGCCTGGCTGGAACGGGCCAGCGGGTGCTGCCTGATTGTCTGTGGATTGTATTCCGCCTTCGTTTAGCACGGCTGACAAAACTGTCGGCGCCGCGCCGGCGCGCCTTGAGCGGATGCAAGGTCGGAGTGTGTCGTCCGTTCCCTGTTGCAAGGGTTGAAAAGGGCGGGATGCCTGTTCTGCGGCATACCGATGTTTCACCCGGTGTTCGCGGCGGCTCCCACGCTCAGGTTTGGGATGCGCGGATGTAAGCCTGCTCCAGCCATCGCCATAGCTCTGGAGCGTTGAAGTCGGCGATGACGGCGTCGGCGCCGGCTTCGCGCAGCGCGGCCTCTGGCAGCATGCCGGCGATGGCGAAGGTATGCAGCCCGGCCTGTCTGGCGGCGCGAATGCCGGACGGCGAGTCTTCGAAGGCGCAGGCGCGCTCGGCGCGTCCGCCCAGCCGGGCCAGGCCGGCGAGATAGGGCAGGGGGTGGGGCTTGCCGTAAGCCAGCTCGTCGCCTATCACCAGCGCGTCCACTCGGGAGGCGAGGCCCAGGCGATCCAGCATCAGCTCGGCATTGGCGCGCGGCGCGTTGGTGACGATGGCGATGGCCGCGCCGTTGGCTTGCGCCCAGTCGAACAGCCGCAGCGCGCCCGGCGTGGGCCGCAATCGGCTGGCCGAGGCGCGGAACAGCTTTTCCTTGCGCTCGGCCAGTTCCTGGTGCCGTTCAGGGATGTCCGGCAGCAGCGCCCGCATGATGGCTTCGTTGGTGGAACCGTGGACGTGCCGCAGATAGCTGTCGTGGTCCAGCTCCCGGCCATGTTCGGCCAGTAGCGCGCGGAAGGCGTGAAAGTGGAGTTCGTCGGTGTCGGTCAGGGTGCCGTCCAGATCGAACAGCAGGGTGAAGTCGGCTTGGCGCATGGCGGTTTGTTTCATTGTCCCGCGCTCATGGTAGGCGGCCTGCCGCCGCCGGGCAAGCCGCCGCTTCGCCGCCCGGCGGTTTACGTCTGGCGGGATGGCGCGATGCCCAGTCGGTAGATGGTGGTGCTGCGGTACGGCTGCTCCGGCCGCAAGGCGACGCTGGGGAAGTGGGAGACGTTGGGCGCGTTGGGGAAGTGCTGGGCCTCCAGACAGAAACCGTCTGATTGCCGGTAAGCGCGACCGGACGCGCCATGGTAGCGGCCGGTGAGCACATTGCCGCTGTGCAGCTGCAGGCCGGGCTCGGTGGTGAGCACATCCAGCTGGCGCCCGCTGCCGTCCTCCATCGCCCGAGCGGCCAGCCTGGGATAGGGTCCGGCGCCGTCGCGCGACAGCACGTAGCAATGGTCGTAGCCCCGGCCCAGGCGGATTTGCGCGTCGTCGGAACGTATGTCCCGCCCCAGCGGCTTGGGGTCGCGGAAATCGAACACCGTGTCCTGCACGCCGCGGATCTCGCCGGTGGGAATCAGCTCTTCCGTCACTGGCAGGAAGTGGTCGGCCAAGATGGCCAGCCTGTGGTCCAGCGCGCTGCCGCTGCCTTCGCCCGCCAGGTTGAAATAGGCGTGGTTGGTGGTGTTGAATACGGTGGGCCGGTCGCAGCTCGCTTCGTAGCTGATCACCAGATCGCCCGGCGGTTTCAGCGCGTAGCTGACGGTCAGGATCAGCTTGCCGGGAAAGCCTTGGTCGCCGTCCGGGCTTTCCAGCCGCAGCAGCACTTCGGGCCGGTCGGGGAGGTCGGCCACGGCGGCCACTTGCCACAGGCGGCGGTCGAAGCCTTCCGGTCCGCCGTGTATCGCATGGGGGCCTTCGTTCTGATCCACCTGATGCCACTGGCCGTCAAGCTGGAAGCGGCCGTTTTCGATCCGGTTGGCGTAGCGGCCCATGGTGGCGCCCAGGCGGCCGCCGGCCTGCCGGTAATCGTTCAGCCGGGTGTAGCCCAGCACCACCGAGTCGAAACGGCCGTGCCGGTCAGGGCAGCGCAGCGACTGCAGCGTGGCGCCCCAGGACAGGATGGCGGCGCTGACGCCGTTGCTCAGCGCCAGCTCTATCTTTTCGACGACTTCTCCGCCGGGCAGGATGCCGAATGCGGCGCGGGTGATCATGGGGTGGCCTCCGATTTGGGCGCGCGGACGGCGCGCAGCCGCATCAGCGCGTCGAAGCGTTGCAGAACGGCGGGCCGCTCGCGGCTGGCCCGCTCCGGATTGATGGGAAACAAGGCGGGATCGCGTTCGCCGCGCAGCAATAGCTTGGCGTGATGGCGGAACAGGTCGGCGGCTTCATCTGACATCACCCAGTCCAGCGCCCTTCGCGCCAGCGCTTGCTGCTTGCTGCCGGCGAGGACGCCGTAGACTTCCGCTTCCGCGCCTATCGCGTCCTGGGGCAGAGTCTGGATCAATGCGGGGTTGTCGCTCAGCCGGCGGCGGGCGGCCACCCGCACGGTGATGCCCAGCGCCGCGCCGTTTTGGCCGACGCGGGCCGCCGGCTCCCAGGCCGAGCCGGGGTAGTCGATCACGTTGCGGTCTATCTCCACCATCAGCCGCCAGCCGTCTTCCGGCCCGTAATATTGAAGGATGGTGGTCAAGGCCAGGTAGCCGGCGCCGGAGCGGCGGGGGTCGGGGAATAGCAGCGCCTGGCGAAGCGCCGGCGCGGCCAGATCGGACCAGCGCGTCGGCGGCTCGGCGCCGCGCGCTTGCAATAGCGCGGGATCGGCGACGAAAGCCAGAGAAAAGCCGGTGGGACGGTAGAAACCGTCGGCGTCGCAGCCGCCGGCCGCCGGCGGCGCGATGCGGGCGGCGATGCCGGGACTCTGCGCGGCGGTGTCGGCCCAGCCCAGCACCAGGTCGCCCTCGGGGTCGGACAGCAGAAAGGCGGTCAGGCTGGAGGTGGGCATGCGCCACACTGTGATGGCGACATCGGGCAGCAGGCGGCTCAGCGCTTCGAGGTAGTCGGCCAGCTCATAGGGCTCGAAGGAGCTGTAAGCCACCAGATGCCCGCCCGAGCCGCTGCCAGTGGCGGCTTCGATGCGGACGGCGTCGGCGGGCAGCCCCGCCGGAGGAACGGACGGGTTCATGCGCCGGACTCCTCAGCCTCCGCGCCGAGCTCCAGCGCGTCCAGCCGCCGCCATAGCTCGGCGGCGGTGAAGTCGGCGATCACCTCGTCGGCGCCGGCGTCAAGCAGCGACGCGGCGGGCAGCGAGGTGCCGATGCCGAAGGTATGGATGCCGGCGGCGCTGGCGGCTCGCGCGCCGGACAGCGAGTCCTCGAAGGCCAGCGCGCGCTCGGCGCGTCCACCCAGACGCTGAAGCCCGGTCAGGTAAGGCAGCGGGTCCGGCTTGCCGCGCGGCAGCTCCTCGCCTATCACCAGCGCGTCTATCCTACCTAGCAGCTCCAGCCCGGCCAGCATGCGCTCGGCGTTGATGCGGGGCGCGTTGGTGACGATGGCGATCGGCACGCGGCGGGCTTCCGCCCATTCGAACAGCGCCAGCGCGCCGGGAGTGGGCTCCAGTTTGCCGATGGCGGCGCGGAACAGTTCCTCCTTGCGCTCGGCCAGCCGGCGGTGGGAGTCCAGGGACAGGTCGGGAAACAGCTCGCGCATGATCGCGTCGTTGGGCGCGCCCATGATCCGCTCTTTGTAGATCTGCATGGTGATGCTGCGTTTGTGATCGGCAAGCAGCGTCTGGTAGGCGCCGAAGTGCAGGATATCGGTGTCCACCAGCGTGCCGTCCAGATCGAACAGCAGCGTGAAGTCGGCTTGGCTCATCATTGTTCTCCTTTTGCTCAAGTCTCAGGCTTTGTGCGGCAGCGCATGGCGATAGCCGGCGGCGAGGCAGGCCGCGGCCATCAGCAGGGGCAGAATAACCAGCATGCCGATCGCATTGACGAGGCCGGCCACTTGGCCGATATAGCCCAATGCGATGGGAACCACCAGCAGGGAAACGCCCACCGCCTGGGTGGCCCCCACCGAGATCAGGCCGACGTGGTCGGGCTCCAGCCGGATCGCGTTGCTGATCAGCAGCGGGAAGAAATTGCCCAGACACATGCCGGCCAAGGCCAGCGCGGCGATGGTGGCGGACGGCAGCGTGCTGGCCCACAGCGCGAGAATGGCGCCGCCGCCCAGCAGGATCACCGCCATCAGCATGTTGCGGCCGTCGAACCGGGCCAACAGCCGGCTGGAGACGATGCGGCCGAACACGGTGCCGCCGAAGAAGACCGACATCAGGCTCACCGCCTGCGCCGGCCCCAGGCCCAGCCGGCTTTCCAGGAACTGCGCGCCCCAGAAGCCTATGCCCCATTCCGCGCCGATGCCCAGCAGCACCGAGCCCCAGCACAAGGCCACCGCCAGCGGCACGCCGCCGCGCGAGGGCTTGCTCGACGCGGCTGCCGGCGCCGGACGGCCGGCGGGCGCAGGCAGGGGCAGCACCAGCGCCAGGGCCAGCGCGGCTGCCAGCAGCGTCC
>NZ_JZJL01000076.1 GCF_000971335.1 Chromobacterium vaccinii | reverse complement strand
GAAGCCGGCGCGTTGCGCGAGCTGCGTTTCCTGCCGGCGGACGCGGTCTTGCGTCCGCCTGAGCCGGGCAGCCTGGAAGCGGAGGTGGCGAGGCAGCTGGACGCCTATTACGCCGATCCGCGCCATGTCTTCACCGTGCCGTGGCGGCTGGACGGCACGCCGTACCAACTGCGGGTGTGGGAGCGGATTTCGGCGATCCCCTGCGGCCAAACCCGTCGCTACCTGGATCTATCCCGGGACCTGTCGTCGTCGCCGCGCGCGGTGGGCGGCGCTTGCGGCCGCAACCCCATCCCCGTCATCGTGCCCTGCCACCGGGTGGTGGCGAGCGCCGGCCTAGGCGGCTTCAACCAGTCTACCGGCGACGAGACGCTGGACATCAAGAAATGGCTGCTGCGGCATGAGCTCGGATAAGGACAGCATCGATGCCTTCCTCGACCAGCTGTGGCTGGAGGACGGACTGTCGCAGAACACGCTGGCCGCCTACCGGCGCGATTTGTCCAAGCTGGCCGCCAGGCTGGCCGAGCAGGGCGCGACGCTGGAAGCGGCCGGGCCGGCGGATCTGGAGCGGGCGCTGCTGGCCGGCGTGGCCATCGAGAAGCCGGCCACCCGCGCGCGGCTGATTTCGGCCCTGCGCCGCTATTGCCAGCACCTGCTGCGCAGCGGCATCCGCTCCGACGATCCCAGCGCCAGGCTGGCGTCGCCCAAACGCGGGCAGCGTCTGCCCAAATCGCTGTCCGAGGTCGACGTCGAAGCGCTGCTGGACGCGCCGGATGTGGAGACGCCGCTCGGCCTGCGGGACCGGGCGATGCTGGAGGTGTTGTACGCCAGCGGCCTGCGGGTGTCGGAACTGGTGGGCATGACGCTGAACCAGCTGAACCTGCTGGATGGCGTGGTGAAGACGATGGGCAAGGGCAGCAAGGAGCGGCTGGTGCCGCTCGGCGAAATCGCTCAGGACTGGTTGCTGCGCTACCTGAAGGAGGCGCGGCCGCTGTTGCTGGCCGGGCGCCCGTGCGACGCGGTGTTCGTCACCCAGCGCAAGGCCGGAATGACGCGCCAGATGGCCTGGCACCTGATTTCGCAATACGCCAGCCGCCAGGGCCTGTCCAAGGTCAGTCCGCACGTTCTGCGCCACGCTTTCGCCACCCATCTGGTCAACCACGGCGCCGACCTGCGGGTGGTGCAGCTGCTGCTGGGCCATTCCGACATCTCCACCACCCAGATTTACACCCACGTCGCGCGGGAGCGGCTGAAGCAGCTGCACGCGCGCCACCATCCGCGCGGCTGAGGCCGGATTTTCTTTCCTCGGCGTGGGAAATAAAAAGACCCGGCATGGCCGGGTCTTCTGTTGCGGGCAGGTTGATCGCGATCAGACGGGTTCCGCCGCCAGCGCGCTCTGGTCGAACAACAGCTCCACCTTGTCGTCGGCCACGGTGACGGTGACTTCGCCGCCAGCCACCAGCCGGCCGAACAGCAGCTCGTCGGCCAACGCCTTGCGCAGCGTGTCCTGGATCAGTCGGGCCATCGGACGCGCGCCCATCAGCGGGTCGAAGCCGTTCTTCGCCAGGTAGCGGCGCAGCTCGTCGGTGAAGTGGATGTCGACGTGCTTCTCCGACAGTTGCTGTTCCAGCTGCATCAGGAACTTGTCCACCACCTGCAGGATGATCTGCTCGTCCAGCACGCCGAACGGGATGATGGCATCCAGACGGTTGCGGAACTCGGGGCTGAACAGCCGCTTGATGTCGCCCATCTCGTCGCCGGCGGCCTTGGTCTGGGTAAAGCCCAGCGAAGGCTTGGACAACGATTCGGCGCCGGCATTGGTGGTCATGATCAGCACCACGTTGCGGAAATCCGCCTTGCGGCCGTTGTTGTCGGTCAGCGTGCCGTGGTCCATCACCTGCAACAGCACGTTGTAGATGTCCGGATGCGCTTTTTCGATCTCGTCCAGCAGCACCACCGCGTATGGATGCTTGTTGATGGCCTCGGTCAACTGGCCGCCCTGTTCGAAGCCGACATAGCCCGGAGGCGCGCCGATCAGCCGCGACACCGCGTGGCGTTCCATGTACTCGGACATGTCGAAGCGGATGAGCTCGACGCCGAGGATGTAGGCCAGCTGGCGCGCCAGCTCGGTCTTGCCGACGCCGGTGGGGCCGGAGAACAGGAACGATCCGATCGGCTTCTGCGGGTTGCCAAGGCCGGAGCGGGTCATCTTGATCGCGCTGGCCAGGCCTTCGATCGCTTTCTCCTGGCCGAACACCACGTTCTTCAGATCGCGCTCAAGGTTCTTCAGCACGTTCTTGTCGTCGCTGGAGACCGTCTTCGGCGGAATGCGGGCGATCTTGGCGACGATCTCTTCGATCTCCGACTTGTTGATCACCTTCTTCTGCCGCGACTTGGGCAGGATCTTCTGCGCGGCGCCGGCCTCGTCGATCACGTCGATGGCCTTGTCCGGCAGGTGGCGGTCGTTGATGTAGCGCGCCGACAGCTCCGCCGCGGTGGACAGCGCCGATTGCGTGTACTTGACGCCGTGGTGGGCTTCGAAGCGCGACTTCAGGCCCTTCAGGATTTCCACCGTCTGTTGCACCGTCGGCTCGGTGACGTCTATCTTCTGGAAACGGCGGGACAGCGCGTTGTCCTTCTCGAAGATGCCGCGATACTCGTTGTACGTGGTCGCGCCTATGCAGCGCAGGCTGCCGTTGGACAGCGCCGGCTTCAGCAGGTTGGACGCGTCCAGCGTGCCGCCAGACGCCGCGCCGGCGCCGATCAGCGTGTGGATCTCGTCGATGAACAGGATCGCGTTGGTGTCCTCGGTCAGTTGCTTGATCACCGCCTTCAGCCGCTGCTCGAAATCGCCGCGGTACTTGGTGCCGGCCAGCAGGGCGCCCATGTCCAGCGCGTAAACGGTGGATTTGGACAGGATCTCCGGCACCTCGCCGCCGACGATGCGGCGCGCCAGGCCTTCGGCGATGGCGGTCTTGCCGACCCCGGCTTCGCCGACCAGCAGCGGATTGTTCTTGCGGCGGCGGCACAGGATCTGCACCGTGCGCTCAAGCTCGTGCTCGCGGCCGATCAAGGGATCGATCTTGCCGTCGCGGGCCATCTGGTTGAGGTTCTGGGTGTAGTTTTCCAGCGCCCCTCCAGGCCCGGTGGCCTGCTCCTCGCCGTCAGCGTCGTTGTTGCCGCTGTCGCGCGGCTCCTGCGGCGGCTGCTGCGACCGCTGCTTGGTGATGCCGTGCGAGATGAAGTTGACGACGTCCAGCCGCGAGATGCCTTGCTGGTGCAGGTAGTACACCGCGTGCGAATCCTTCTCGCCGAAGATGGCGACCAGAATGTTGGCGCCGGACACTTCCTTCTTGCCCGACGACTGCACGTGCAGGATCGCGCGCTGGATCACGCGTTGGAATCCAAGCGTCGGCTGGGTTTCGACTTCCGCCTCGCCAGGCACGGTGGGAGTGTGCTCATCGATGAAGTCGGTCAGCTGCTTCTTGAGTTGGTCGATATTGGCGCCGCAGGCCCGCAAGACTTCTGCGGCCGACGGGTTGTCGGTCATCGCGAGCAGCAAATGCTCCACGCTGATGAACTCGTGGCGCTTGCGCCGTGCGTCCATGAACGCCATGTGCAGGCTTACTTCAAGCTCCTGGGCAATCATCAGTTTTCCTCCATTACGCACTGAAGCGGATGCTGATGCGCTTTCGCATATTGCAACACCTGCTCGACCTTCGTTGCAGCCACGTCTTTGGTATAAACGCCACACACGCCGTGACCTTGCGTGTGGACTTGCAGCATGATCTGGGTGGCCTTCTCTCTGTTCATGTAGAAGAACTGTTGGAGAACCTGCACCACGAAGTCCATTGGGGTAAAATCATCGTTCAATAACAACACCTTATACATCGGGGGTGGGTTTTCCCTAACCCGTGACGCCTCAAGCTGGGCATCGTCTTTGACCGAGGTGGACATGTCGACTTTCACTGAAACGGTGCCTCACTTCAATTTTGGTTCCCCCAGACTTTTTTTCAAGGGGGCTCTCAAGATCGCAATCACTTGACGCCGTCGCCGTGCTTGCGTAGAAATGCAGCTGGTGCTTGGCTTAACTGTTTGGCATTTTGCAGCACAGCATTTTGTCAAACTCTATTAAGCTCTAAGTTGGTCGGCTTCACCAGCCTTTTTTTCGCAAGGAAGTTAAATGGCATTTGGTACCGTGAAGTGGTTCAATGACGCAAAAGGCTTCGGCTTTATTACCCCGGACGAAGGTGGCGAGGATCTGTTCGCCCATTTCTCGGCCATCAACATGCAAGGCTTCAAGACCCTGAAAGAGGGTCAGCGTGTGAGCTTTGAAGTGGTGTCCGGCCCGAAAGGTAAGCAAGCGTCCAATATTCAGAACGCGTAAGTCAGTTCTGGATTCAGTCCCGCCGCGTGGTGGGCTGCAAGGCATATTTCAAAGCCCGCCTATGGCGGGCTTTTCATTTTCGTGGCGGCCTACTTGGCTGGCGCACGCGAAATATAGACCAATGACGCCGGCGCGGCGGGAATGTCGCGCAGGCTGCCGTGATGGCTGAAGCCCTGCCGCTGCAGCACTCGGATCGAGGGCAGATTGGCCGGACGGACCTTGGCGAACACGGCAGGCGCGGCCAGGGCCTCGAACGCGCAGCGCAGCGCTTGCCGGGCCATTTCGCTGGCCAATCCCCGCCCCCAGGCTGAAGGCGCGAAGCGATAGCCCAGGCTCAGCCTGTCTTGCCCGCCGTAGTCGCTGTAGTTGAGACCGCCAAAGCCGATGATCCTATTCGGCTCTTCTTTGTCGGCGACTGCCCAGCGGCCGAAACCATGCCGCTCCCACTCTTCCGTCCAGCCGGCCAGCGTCATGCGGGCATGCTCGGGAGAAGGGTAGGGGCCATGCGGGTTGTAGCGGTTTGTTTCGGGATCGCCGAAGATCGCGTACAGCGCTTCGGCGTCGCCGGCGCCGACGGCGCGCAGCAGCAGTCGTTCGGTCTGGATATGCCGCATGTCTTTCTCTTTTTTCCGTCGAATGGGAGTGAGTCCATTGTCGGAGGCTGAGAGCTATCATGTAACGCGTTGGCTAAAATATGTGGCATGGATTTTTATTATGTCTGTGAGTCTGGATGATCTGGAGTTGCTGCTGGACGTGGCCGAATTGGGCAGTTTCAGCCAGGCGGCTGCGCGCAGAGGCTGGTCGCAGCCGCGGGCCAGCCAGCGAGTCGCTTTGCTGGAGACGCGGCTGGGCGCGAGGCTGTTCAGCCGGCATCGCCGCGGCGCGGAGCCGACTGCGGCCTGCATGGCTTTTCTTCCCGCGGCGCGAGCGGCATTGGACGCGCTGGCCGAGGGACGGGAGCGTTTGGCCGGGGCGGAAGGGCTGCCGAGAGTCCGGGTGGCTTGTCTGCCTTCTTTGGCTGGGGTGGTGTTTGGTCCCTTGCTGGCGAAGCTGGCCGAGGCGCCGCTGGAAATCCGCTGCGATACCGATCATTCGCCCCAAATCCTGCAGCAATTGCTGGGCGGCGAGCTGGATATCGGTTTTGTGTTGCAACGTCCCGCTGTTTCCGGATTGGAGCTGGAAGCATTGTGCGATTCGCCGATTGTGGCGGTGGCGGCTCCTTCCCACCCGTTGGCGGGTGTGGGACGGGAACTACCGCTTGGCCGATTGGCGGAATATCCGTTGGCGCCGCAGAACTGGGGAAACGGCTCCGAGGAACTGGTTCGCCGTCTGAGGCGGCTGCGCGCGGCGAGCAGGCCCATCCATCTGCCGCAACCGGCCTCGGCCGCGCGCGATCTGGCCCTCTGGCACGGTTATGTGGCCTTCGTGCCGCGCCTGGCGGTGAGGCAGGAGCTGGAGTGGGGCGCGCTGCGGGAATTGCCGTTGCAGGAGCCGGAACTGGGCCATTGGCGGCTGATGATGGCTTGGCGCGGAGGCAAGCGGCCGGATGCGGCGAAGACGATGACGCTGGAGGCGGCGCGGGCGCTCGCCGGCGATTGGCGTTGATTGGCCGCGAGCGCGGGCATGAAAAAAGCCCCCGGCAACCGGGGGCTTGTGGTCTGCGGGCCAGGTTTTAGGCCTGCACGGAGGAGATCGCCGCGTTGAAGGTGGCGCTGGGGCGCATCACCGCAGCGCACTTGGCTGGGTCCGGCAGATAGTAGCCGCCGATATCGGCCGCTTTGCCCTGCACGGCCTTCAGTTCGGCCAGGATCTTCTGCTCGTTGTCGGCCAGTTGCTTGGCGACAGGCGCGAAGCGGGCTTGCAGCTCCTTGTCGTCGGCTTGCGCGGCCAGCGCCTGGGCCCAGTACATCGACAGGTAGAACTGGCTGCCGCGGTTGTCCAGCTCGCCGGTGCGGCGGGACGGGGACTTGTTCTCGTCCAGCAGCTTGCCGGTGGCCAGGTCCAGCGTCTTGGCCAATACTTTGGCCTTGGCGTTGCCGGTCTTGATGCCCAGATCTTCCAGAGACACCGCCAGCGCCAGGAATTCGCCGAGCGAGTCCCAGCGCAGGTGGTTCTCTTCCAGCAACTGTTGCACGTGCTTGGGCGCGGAACCGCCGGCTCCGGTTTCGTACATGCCGCCGCCAGCCATCAGCGGCACGATGGACAGCATCTTGGCCGAGGTGCCCAGCTCCATGATCGGGAACAGGTCGGTCAGGTAGTCGCGCAGGATGTTGCCGGTGACCGAGATGGTATCCAGGCCGCGAGCCACGCGCTCCAGCGTGAAGCGCATCGCGCGAACCTGGGACATGATGTGGATGTCCAGGCCGTTGGTGTCGTAATCCTTCAGGTAGGTTTGCACCTTCTTGATCAGTTCGTTCTCGTGCGGGCGATACGGGTCCAGCCAGAACACCGCCGGCATGCCGGAGTTGCGGGCGCGGGTCACGGCCAGCTTGACCCAGTCGCGGATCGGCGCGTCCTTGACCTGGCACATGCGCCAGATGTCGCCGGCTTCCACGTTTTGGCTCAGCAGCACTTCGCCGGTGGCGAGGTCGACGATGTTGGCGACGCCGTCGGCCTGGATTTCATAGGTCTTGTCGTGCGAGCCGTATTCTTCGGCTTTCTGCGCCATCAGGCCGACGTTGGGCACGGTGCCCATGGTGCGCGGGTCGAAATTGCCGTGCCATTTGCAGAAGTTGATCATCTCCTGGTAGATGCGGGCGAAAGTCGATTCCGGCATCACTGCCTTGCAGTCGTAAGGCTTGCCGTCGGCGCCCCACATCTTGCCGCCGGCGCGGATCATCGCCGGCATCGAGGCGTCCACGATCACGTCGTTCGGCGAGTGGAAGTTGGTGATGCCCTTGGCGGAGTCGACCATCGCCAGGCGTGGACGGTGTTCCTGGCAGGCGTGCAGGTCGCGGATGATCTCTTCGCGCTTGGAGGCAGGCAGGGTTTCGATCTTCTCGTACAGCGTTGCCATGCCGTTGTTGACGTTGACGCCCAGCTCGTCGAACAGCTTGCCGTGCTTCTCGAACGCGTCCTTGTAGTAGATCTTGACGCAGTGGCCGAACACGATGGGGTGAGACACCTTCATCATGGTGGCCTTCACGTGCAGGGAGAACAGGATGCCGGCCTCGCGGCAGTCTTCCATCTCGCGCTCGTAGAATTCGCACAGCGCTTTCTTGCTCATGAACATCGAGTCGATGATTTCGCCGTTCTGCAGCGCCACCTTGGGCTTCAGCACGATGGTCTGGCCGCTCTTGGTCACCAGCTCCATCTTGACGTCGCGCGCCTTGTCCAGCGTGATGGACTTTTCGCCGTGGTAGAAATCGCCGTGGTGCATGTGGGAGACATGAGTCTGCGACCACTGCTTCCATTCGCCCATCGAGTGCGGGTGCTTCTTGGCGTAGTTTTTCACCGCCAGCGGCGCGCGGCGGTCGGAGTTGCCTTCGCGCAGCACCGGGTTGACTGCCGAGCCCAGACACTTGGCGTAGCGGTCCTTGATCGCCTTTTCTTCGTCGTTGGCCGGATTTTCCGGGTAGTCGGGCAGCTTGTAGCCCTTGGACTGCAGCTCCTTGACGCAGGCGGCCAGCTGGGCCACCGAGGCGCTGATGTTGGGCAGCTTGATGATGTTGGCTTCCGGCTGCAGCGTCAGCTTGCCCAGTTCGGCCAGGGTATTCGGCGCTTTCTGTTCGTCGGTCAGATAGTCGGGGAATTCGGCCAGCACGCGCGCGGCTACGGAGATGTCGGCGGTATCCACCTGGACGCCGGCCGAGCCCGCGAAGGCCTGAACGATAGGCAGGAAAGAACTGGTGGCCAGCGCCGGCGCTTCGTCGGTGAGGGTGTAGATGATTTTCGATTGTTCTGCTGGCATTACTCTATCTCCATGTTGATCTTGTGACGACAGAACGATTGCGCGAAGAGTTCAACGCTCGGACGACGTCCCGGGGAACATCGGAGCGGGCGGCCGGCCTGACGCGGGCGTCTGGCGGCTCTTGGGCAATTTTCAAAAGCGAATTATACCCCTTCTCATCGGCTTGGTTGGCGACGTAACTGAAACTTTTATGCCTGATAACTGGCGGATGGACGTTCGGATGCGAATAAAACGCTTGTTCGAACCGCCGAATGGCGGTGCCCGGCGCATGATATCGATCACGGCGCGCCCCGGGCTTGCTATCATTCGCCTACCTTATGTTTAGCCGTGTCGTCCGCATGCCCCAGCTCATCCTGCTCAACAAGCCTTACGGCGTGATCTGCCAGTTCTCCGAACACCCCACCCATCCTACGCTGAAGTCCTGCGTGGCGCAGTCCGGCGTCTACCCGGCCGGCCGGCTCGACACCGACAGCGAGGGGCTGCTGCTGCTGACCGGCGACGGCGCGCTGCAGCACCGCATCGCGGATCCGCGCTGGAAGCTGCCCAAGACTTATTGGGTGCAGGTAGAGGGAGAGCCTAAGGTCGAGCAGCTGGAAATGCTGCGCCAGGGCGTGGACCTGGGCGATTTCGTCACGCAGCCGGCTCAGGTGAGGCGCATCGACAACCCGGAACTGTGGCCGCGCAATCCTCCGGTGCGTTTTCGCAAGACGGTGCCCGACTGCTGGCTGGAAATCATCATCAGCGAAGGCAAGAACCGCCAGGTGCGGCGAATGACGGCCAAGGCTGGCCTGCCCACGCTGCGTCTGGTGCGGGTGGCGATCGGTCCATGGGCGCTGGATGGATTGCAGCCCGGCGAGGCGCGCGAGATCGAGGTTTCGCTTCAGGATTTGCCGCGGGCGCAGTCCGCCGGCCGCGGCGGCAAGCCGCGGACCAACTCGCCTCAGGCGCAGAGTCGTGCCAAGACGGGAAAAGCCCCTGTCTTCCGTTTCGCGCGCGGCAAGAAGCCTTAAGCCGACGGGGCGGTTTTTTGGCGGGAATGGCTGTTGGCGCAGGGAAGCCTGCGCGGCGCCGACCGCGATTGCCGTGTTTGCCGGACTGAAATGCGGAGCGGGAAAGCTATCGCTTTCCCGCTGGGGTGTTGCGGCGCCGATGCCGCGCGCCGATCTATTTGGGTCACGGACCAAACAGCTAGTGGTTATGATGATCCTCGAAATAAGCGATCGGACCCGCGCTGGTTAGGCCAATATGGAAGTTCGAGCTTTCCGAGAACACTTCGCCGGCGCTTTCGGCGGCCCGTACGAATTCGAACAGCACTTCAACTTCCTTGAACTTGCGCGCCAGGATCAGATTGCCGTCCAGCCAATTTTGGATCTCGTCCGAATGCGGGTGCTGGTTTTCCAGCGAGAGCTGGAAGCCTTCACCGCTGATCAGACTGATTGCCGGCGGCATGCTGATGTCGAACTGGCTCAATTCCTTTTGCGCCAGCTCGGCGAAGCTGGACAGTTCGAGGTTGGCCTTTTCCCGGATATCGGAAAGGGCAATGGACCCGTCGTCCCCGATGTGGCCAAGCAGCTGGCTCAAGCTGGGAATGGCGGAGGTGGTTTCAAACGACATCACTTGCTCCTCTTCTGAACGTTACCATCTAGTAATAATAGGAAACGATTCCTCGAGTGAGCTGGTCAATTGGCCAGTTTTTTGAGCTCGAACAGCAGATTCAGCGCCTGGCGCGGGCTCAACTCATTGGGATCAATTTCGTGTAGACGGTCTACCGCCGGATTAAGTTCCGGTTCGGGAGCCGGCGCCGGAGCGGCGAACAGGTCCGGCTGCACGCGGGCGGCGGACTGGTTTTCCAGGTCGGCCAAGTGACGGCGGGCATCGCGGATCACCTTGCCCGGCACGCCGGCCAGCTGCGCCACCGCCAGGCCGTAGCTTTGGCTGGCCGGGCCGTCTTCGACGTGGTGCAGGAACACGATGCGGTCCTTGTGCTCCACCGCGGACAGGTGCACGTTGGCCACCGCCGGGTATTCGCCGGCCAGCGTGGTCAGCTCGAAATAGTGGGTGGCGAACAGCGTGTAGGCGCGGTTCTTTTCGATCAGCGCGCGGGCGATGGCCCAGGCCAGCGCCAGGCCGTCGAAAGTGGATGTTCCGCGGCCCACCTCGTCCATCAGCACCAGCGAGTGCTCGCTAGCGTTGTTGAGAATGTTGGCGGTCTCGGTCATTTCCACCATGAAGGTGGAGCGGCCGCCCGCCAGGTCGTCAGACGCGCCGATGCGGGTGAAGATGCGGTCGATCGGGCCGATCACCGCCGAGTCTGCCGGCACGAAGCTGCCGACGTGGGCCAACAGCGTGATCAGCGCGTTTTGCCGCATGTAAGTGGATTTACCGCCCATGTTCGGGCCAGTGATCAGCAAGAGTTTGCGTTCGGCCGACAGCTTGGTGTCGTTGGCGATGAAGCGTTCCACCTCGGCCTCCACCACCGGGTGGCGGCCGGCGACGATGTCCAGCCGGGGCTCGGGCACGAATTGCGGCTCGGCGTAGTTGCCGATGGCGGCGCGCTGGGCGAAGGCCGACAGCACGTCCAAGGCGGCGACGGCCTGGGCGATCAGCTTCAGTTCGGCGATGTGCGGCGCCAACTCGTCCAGCAGCGTCTCATACAGCTGCTTTTCCAGCGCCAGCGCGCGGTCTTGCGCGGTGAGCGCCTTGTCTTCGAATTCCTTCAGTTCCGGCGTGATGTAGCGCTCGGCGTTCTTCAGCGTCTGGCGGCGGCGGTAATCGTCCGGCACCTTGTCCGACTGCGCTTTGGACACCTCGATGTAGAAGCCGTGGACGCGGTTGAACTCCACTTTCAGCGTGGTGATGCCGGTGCGCTCCTTCTCGCGCGCTTCCAGCTTGAGCAGAAAGTCGCCGCAATCGGTCTGGATGGCGCGCAGTTCGTCCAGCGTCGGGCTGAAGCCGTCGTTGATCACGCCGCCGTCGCGCAGGAAGGTGGCCGGCTCCGGCAGGATGGCGGCGGCCAGCATCTTTTGCACCGGCGAATCGACCGGCAGCACGCCGGAGAGCTCGTTCAGCAACGCGGAATCCAGCGAGGCCGCCAGCGCCTTGACGCCGGAGAGCGCGGTCAAGGAGTCGCGCAGTGCCGACAGGTCGCGCGGGCGGGCGGAGCGCAGCGCCACCCGCGAGGTGATGCGTTCGATGTCGGATACCTGGTCCAACTCGGCATGCACGTCCTGGTAGCGCGGCAGCAGCGCGCGCACCGCGCCGTGGCGGCGGGCCAGCTTGCCGTGGTTGCGCATCGGGTGGTGCAGCCAGTGGCCGAGCAGGCGGCTGCCCATGCTGGTGGCGCAGGTGTCGAGCAGGGAGGCCAGCGTCGGCGAGGCTTCGCCGCGTATGGTTTCGGTCAGCTCCAGGTTGCGGCGGGTGGCGGCGTCCATGCGGATCAGCTCGCCGGCTTCCTCCACCGACAGCGCGGCGATGTGGGCCGGGTTCACGCCCTGGGTGGACTTGACGTATTCCAGCAAGGCGCCGGCCGCGCCGACGGCCACCGGCAGCGTATCGGCGCCGAAGCCGGCCAGGTCGCGGGTGCCGAAGTGGCGGGTCAGCGCCAGCTTGGACGATTCGATGTCGAACTGCCACGGCGGCAGCTTTTTCTTCGGCGTCGAGATGCCTTCGAAGGCGGCCAGGCCGGTGTCGTCCGGGATCACCAGCTCGGCCGGCTTCAGCCGCTCCAGCTCGCTGGAAAGGTCTTCGACATCGGCCTGCAT
>NZ_JZJL01000075.1 GCF_000971335.1 Chromobacterium vaccinii | reverse complement strand
CGCAATCTATCCGTTATCGTTGTATCTGGATTCTTTGGTGCCGCTCCGTGGAACTCACGCCGATATCGGCGGAGACGCGGCAACGGGGCGGCAGTTTCACAGCATCTATCAGTCGCTGATGATCAGGCGCACGCCGTGCACCGGGCGTTCGGTGTCGTAACGCAGCGTGATCCTGCTGGACGGCACGCCAGCGTTCACCAGGTATTCGCGCACATTGGCGGCGCGGGTCTGGGACGCGGCTTTGGCGTTGCCGATATCGCGGCGATAGCAATGGCCACGGATCAGAACGGATTTGGCGGTCTTCAGTTTGGGCAGCAACAGATCCAGCTGAGCCTCGCCCACCGGATTGAGCTTGGCGTCCATCTTTTCAAACGGCACCAGGGTAGCGTCGGCCGCGTAGTTGGCGGCAGCCTGCTTGGCAATCTGCGCCTTGGCATCATTGGCGGCGGCGACGGCCTTGCTGGCCTCCACCTGCTCCTTGGTCGGCACCGTTTTGCAGGCGACGCAAGACAAGGCGACAACCACGGCGATCAACAAACGTTTCATAGCGACTTTCCCCAAGTGAAAAAAACTTAAAAACCCGCCCGGGGCCGGGCGGGTCTGGATTCCATTGCTGGAATTAGGCGATGACTTTGTTCGCGGTCAGGTCCCAACCGGCGCTGACATTGCCGCCGCCGGCGCCGTCGGCGCGCTTCTGCTGGGTGTAGGTCCACTTGATCTTGCCGTAGCTGAAGCTCACCTTCTCGGCCGGGAAGCCGCTGTCGGTGGCGGAACCGTGCGGCTCAACCTTGGAGATCAGGACTTGTTCCATCTTGATTTCCATGTACTTCACCTTGTCGCCACCCGCGCGGCACAGCTCGATGGTGATCTCTTTGATGTGCTTGCCGGTGCAGCAAGCTTCGTAGATCTTCGGGCTGGCTTTGTCCAGGAAGTGGGTGATTTCGTACACGCCGTGGTTCACGCGTTCGGCGGTAGCGCCGCCGGCGGTGCTGGCGGAAGCCTGAGCCGGTTGTTCCAGCTTATGGCTGAACGATTGGATTTCGATCCAGTCTTTGTGCTTGTCGTCGCCGCTCTCACCAGGAATGCCATCGATTTTCAGAAATGCATCAAAAGCCATCTGTACTTCTCCTTAAACAAGGTTCAAAAAAATGGGGGCGGGACTCCCCCAAATAATCAATGCGCCGCGTTAGCCAGCCGGTTGCGGCAGCTCTGCCACCAGACGCAAAGAAATCGTCAGCTCGTCGAGCTGGAAATGGGGACGCAGGAAGGCGGCGGCGCGGTAAACCCCAGGTTTGCCCGGCACTTCCACCACGTCGACGCGCGCTTCGCGCAGCGGGTACTTGGCCTTGGCCTCCTGGCTGGCGGAATCGTCCAGCAGCACGTACTGGGCCAGCCAGGTGTTCAGGTAGTCCTGCACGTTCTGGCGCGAGGCGAAGCTGCCGATCTTGTCGCGCATGATGGACTTCATGTAATGCGCGATGCGGGATACCGCGAAGATGTACGGCAGCTGCGTCGACAGGCGCGCGTTGGCGTTGGCCGAATCGGTGTTGTAGGTCTTGGCCTTCTGCGCCGACTGTCCGCCGAAGAAGGCGGCGTAGTCGGTGTTCTTGCAATGCACCAGCGAGATGAAGCCGAGGTCCGACAGCAGTTTCTCGGTGCGGTCGGTGATCGCCACCTCGGTCGGGCACTTCAGCGCCACTTCGCCGTCGTCGGTCTTGAAGGTGTGGGCCGGCAGGCCTTCCACCAGGCCGCCGCCTTCCACGCCGCGGATAGCCGCCAGCCAGCCGAACTGGGCAAAGGCGTCGGTCAGACGCGCGGCGTAGGCGTAAGCGGCGTTGGTCCACAAGTACTTGTCGTGGTTGCTGCCGTCGACGTTCTCTTCGAAATCGAATGCTTCCACCGGCACATTGTCGCGGCCATACGGCAGGCGGCCCAGCACGTGCGGCAGCACCAGGCCGACGTAGCGGGAGTCTTCCGACTCGCGGAAGGACTTCCACTTCGCGTACTCGACGGTGTCGAAGATCTTGGCCAGATCGCGCGGCTTGCCGATATCGGAGAAGCTCTCCAGGCCGAACAGGCCAGGATCGGCCGACGAGATCAGCGGCGCGTGGGCGGAAGCGGCCACGTGCGACAGCTCGTCCAGCAGATAGAAGTCTTCCGGATGACGGGTGAATTCGTAGTCGCCCACCAGCGCGGCGTAAGGCGCGCCGCCGAAGGTGCCGTACTCTTCCTCGTAAATCTTCTTGAACAGCGCGCTCTGGTCGAACTCGGCCGCCGCCTTGAAGTCCTTGACCAGGTCCTTCTTGGACGCGTTCAGCACCTTGATCTTCAGCTGCGTGCTGGTCTCGGACTGCATCACCAGGTAGTTCAGACCGCGCCAGGACGCTTCCAGCTTTTGGAACTCGGCGTGGTGCATCACGTTGTTCAGCTGATCGGAGATCAGCTTGTCGATCTCGGCGATGCGGGCGTCGATGCTGGCGGACAGGTCGCGCGAGACGGTGACGCTGCCTTGCAGCACCTGGTCGACCAGTTCGCCGATCAGATCGCGGGTGTGGCTCTTTTCGCTGTCGTTGGTGGCGATGCGGCTCTGCTCGATGATGCTGTCGAGCAGGCTGACGCCGTCAGCCGCGGCCGGCGCCGCCTGTTGTTGCAATTCCGCGCTCACTGCTCGCCTCCTTCTTTCTTGCCGCCGATCTGGCGCAGCTTCTCGGTATCGCGCACCACTTCGTCCAGCAGCTCTTCCAACTTGTCGTTGCCGGCCAGCTTGTTGCGCAGGTCGGCCAGGCGGGTGCGGGCCTCCAGCAACTGGTTCAGCGGATCGATCTGGCGCACCACGTTTTGCGGCTCGAAGTCGGACAGGTTTTCGAAATTCAACTCCACGCCCAGCTGGGTGCCGTCATCCTTCAGCGCGTTGTCCACCTTCATCGCCAGGCGAGGCGCCATGCCCTTCAGCACCTCGTCGAAGTTGTCGCGGTCGACCTGAACGAACTTGCGCTCCTTCATCTTCGGCAGCGGCTCCTTGCTGTGGCCGGAGTAGTCGCCCAGCACGCCCAGCACGAACGGCAGTTCCTTGGTTTCGATCGCGTCGCCGATCTCGACGTCATAGGTGATCTGCACGCGAGGCGGACGGACCCTCGACAGTTTTTTCTGAGTGCTTTCCTTGCCCATGGCTCTTCTCTATTCAAAAAGGTTCAAAACTAAGCTACGCAATATTGCGCGCGAGACTGGATAGAACGGTTCGCAACTGTGCTAAAGACAGGCCCGGATCGTTCAATTGCCGCCCCAGCACATAGGCCGCTTCGGCGTAGGACTGATGATTGCGCCACGGCGCCTTCACGTCGTCGATATCCACCACGTGCTTGGGATCGAGCGGCGCGCCCCAGCACTGGCTAGCGATCTGCTCGTTCAAACCCGCCGGCAACAGCACCAGGAAGTGGCCTTCCGGGCGGCGCATGATCAGGCATTGCTCCAGCGCCGCGCCGTTGTCGGTGGCGGCGTGGTACAACGCCAGCCAGGTGACCGCGGCCAGCACGTTGTCGCCCTCCACCGCCGGCAAGGGCAGCGCATAGGCCTGTACCGGCAGGCTGTCGCGGAATTTCTTCAACAGCCGGTGATGGAATACGAAGGCCAGCAGCACCGACTCCAGATCGCCGCGGCCAGCCGCGCTCAGGCTGCGCGACAAAGAGTCGGCGGCCGTCATCGACAGATGCTTCTCCAGCAACTGCTGCGCCAGGTCGATGTCGGCCACCGACGAGGCGCCGAAACGCAGCTGCTCCTCCAGGAACTGCTTGCAGGCCAGCATTTCCACCGAGTTCTCGATGGCGCTGGACAGCTGCTCCTTCAGACCGGTGAAGAACAACTCATTGGCCAGCAGCAGGATGGCGGTGGACGGCAGCGCCGGGTCGACCGCCACCAGCGAAGCCGCCACCAGCGGGTAGTTGCGGCCGCCCTCGTCGCGGCTGGGCTGGATCACGCCCAGCGACAGCCAGTTATGGTCGCGGCTTTGCAGCACGAAGGAGGTCGGCGGCATGGCCAGGTAGTCGCGCGTGGCCTCCTCGGTGAACTCCAGCCGCTGCAGGCTCTGCGCCAGCAGTTGGTCCAGTTGCATCGCCGCCGGGTGGGTGGCGTTGACGCGCACGAAGTCGGCGCGCCGCGGCAATTTGCCAAAAATGCAGAACTGCGGTGGCACCTCCTGGGTGCGCTTGAAATTGAGCGGCATGCCGTTCATCTCTCCATTACAACGTCACGCGCTCGGGCAACGTCAGTTTGTACAGGCGGTTCAACTGCAGCGGATTGACGCCGCCCAGCATGCGGAAATTGAAACGAACGGTCTGCCCCTCGGCGCCGCTGCCCTTGGGCAGCATCCAGGTCAGCTGGGCGGAACCGTCGCCTTCCTGGCTGACCTTGGAACCGGCCAGCAGGCGCATCAGGCCCATGCGGCCGGACTGGTTGCCCACCACGGTGCTGGAGCCCGCGTAGTTGACCACCTGAATGCGCGCGCCCTCGCCGTTGGTGCCCGGCCAGTTGAACGGCTGCCATTGCTGCGGACCATTGCGGTAGCGCAGCTCCTGGCCGTCGATGCTGAGCACGATCTCGGACAAGCCCGGCGTCGGCAACGGCTGCAGTTCGAAGCGGCTGTTCTCGCCGTCCTGCAGCTGGGTATTGGCCAAGGCCATCAGGCTGCTGACGCCGCTGAGGAACTGCGGGTTGAAGCGCACGCCCTGGTTGCCCCAGGCGCGCGGCACCAGTTCATCGCCCTTTTTCTGCACCAGGCCGGTCAGGTACTTGTTGATGAACTTGTCCAGCGTGCCGTCGTTGGCTTTGACGAAACGGTTGATGTCGGCCACCGACGCGCTGCTGTTGGAATCGCTGAACGGATACTTCCCGGCCAGTTGCCGCCATTGCGGCAAGACCTCGTTGGCCCAAGCCTGGTTAATGTCCTGCGCCACCGGGCCCAGCAACGCGCTGTACGACTGCGACAGCGGGCGCACCAGCATCGGGCGAACCATCTCCACCGTGTCGGATGTCGCGCCGTTGAGCAGGGTATTGTCGACATAGGACAGCGTGTCGCCCAATTCGGAACCAGAGCCGTTCAGCGTGGACTGCAACGCGGTGCGGGCCTGCGGGCCTGGTTCGTCGGTGGTGGCGATGGCGGCCATCTTCACCTTCAGCTTGGCCAGCTGATCCAGATAGCTGTTGATCGGCGAGTTGTCGCCCTTGACCAGCGTAGCCACGCCGGCGAAATGCGCGCCCACCACGCCATACTGCTTCTCGTTCTTGCCCGCGGCCTGCGTGTCGCCGCTCTTGAAGAACTCGGTGGTTTTCTCCAGCACCGAGCGCTTGGCGGTTTCCAGCGAACGATTCAACTCGGACGGATTGTCCCAGGAGGTTTCCTGCGCCGCGCGCGTCAGAATCAGCTTGATCGGCGAATTCTGCTTGTCGGCAAGACGGGTCATCGCCGAAGCCGATTGCGCAGGATTGGCGATGTCGCGCACCACTACGCCGGCCAGGAACTTATGCCAGGCGGCGATGTACTGGGAACGGTACAACGCCTCCAGCGCGGCGCGGTTTTTCTCCACATCGCCATCCTTGCCCAGATCGTCCTGCGTACTGGAAGCCAGCACCCAGTCGTCGCTGCGTATCGTGCCCTTGCTGGCCTCGTCGATGGCTGCGCGCACATAGGTGTTCCACGCCTCGCGGGTGTAGGCCCCCTCCACCATCTGGCTGCTGGCCATGATGTCCATGTCGCGGTTGTCCAGAATACGGGCCACAGTCAACGGCGCGAAGCGGGTGTTGGCGCGCGCCTTGATCTCGTTGAACACGCGTTCCTGGGCGGACAGCTGCTTGAACGAGCCGCGCAGCACGTCGCGGGCGTCGGCGACGACTTTGACATCGTTGTCGATCAGCGGCAGATCCGGCTCCTTGATCTGGCTGACGTAGAAGGCCACCAGTTTTTCGGCCTGGCCCATCACCTCGCTGACCGGATACTCGCCGCGCTGGCTTTCCAGCCACGGGCGCCAGTAACGCGGCAGCTGGTCGGCCAGATGCGCGTCCTCCATCCGGCGGCGGTCATGCAGCATCAGATAGGTTTTCAGCGCGTTGTAGGCGACATCGAGCTTTTGCGACTTCTGCGGCTGGCCGCTTTCCGCTGCGGCCTCGCCCGCCGCCGGCGCGGAGGCATCCAACTTGCCGGTGGTCGCCCGTTGCGGCATTTCCAGCGCGCCCAGCTGAATGTTGGGCAGGCCATGCTTGGGACGCGGCTTGTACGGCTTGGCCGGTTTCGGCGCCGGAACGGGCTTCGTCTCGGGCTTGGGTTCCGGCTTGGGCGGCTGGGTCATCGCCACCGGCTGCACCGCGCCAGGCTTCAGCGCAGCCAGCGTGGTCTCCAGGTTTTTCTGCACCGGGCGCAGCATCACGTCTTTCAAACCGGCGAAATAAGCCTTGCGCAGATTGCGCTCCAGCTCTTCGCCTTGATACAGGCCCAGGCCGATCTGCCACGGCTCGCCGTTGCGGCGATACGTCTGCAGCTCCTCCAGCCGGCGCTGCAGGATCAGCAGGCCATTCAGGCGATCGTACAACTGGCCGGACGCGGCCAGCTTCTGCGCCTGGACGCGCTCGGCGTTCACCTGGGCGATCATCTGCTGGTTGCCGATAAAGGACCAGGTCCACGCTCCCGCCACCGCGGCCAGCGTCACCAGGCCGGCCACCATGCCGGCCAGACGCCAACGGCTGCCGCTGGGCTTGGTCTGCTGGAAAATCAGGTGCTGATCGGGGAACAAAACTTCGCGGAACAGACCGCGCAGGAAGTAGCTGTACGAAGCCGGGGCCTGATGCTTGTCCATGCCGGCGGAAGACAGATCGAACTGGCCTTGCACGCGGCCGGCGGTCACGATGCGCGGCACGCCTTCCTGCAGCGCGCTGGTGAAGTAGAAGCCGCGCAGCAGCGGACGGGAGTGATACGGATCCTCCTCGAACAGCAGGCGGACGAATTTCACCACCGCCTCCTGCAGGCCGTGGAACTCGATCGGGAAGGCGAAGTGAGCGGACTTCACCGCGTCGCCGCGCGCGCCGACCAGCTTCTCCTCGCCCATCTGCACCAAGCCGCGGTACAACTGCTCGAACTGCTGGCCCACGACGGCGCCGGCGTCGAAGCCTGTGCCTTGGTCGGCCGACAGCGTCGCGCCCCAGACGCGGGAGCGCTCTTCCTCGCCCGCGTCGTGGAAGAACTGGGCGAAGCCGCCCAGCAGATCCAGCTTGGTGAACACCAGATAGATGGGCACCATCAGGCCGAAGGTGTTGCACACCTCGTGGATGCGCTCGCGCACCTGGCGCGCGTAGAGCACGAAGCCCTCGCTATTGTGTTGCGCCAGCTCCGGCAGGCTGATCGCCACCATGATGCCGTTGACCGGCGCCTTGGCGCGGTGCTTCTTCAGCAGCCTGAGGAAGGCGAGCCATTCGGTGCGGTCCTCGCTCTCGGTCGCGTAGCGGCCTGCGGTATCCAGCAACACGCCCTCGGTGGAGAAGAACCAGTCGCAGTTGCGCGTGCCGCCCACGCCTTGGATGCCGCTCTTGTCGCTGAACGGGAAACTCAAGCCCGATTGCAGAATCGCGGAACTCTTGCCTGCCGCCGGATGACCAATGATCATGTACCAGGGCAGCTCATACAGCGCCGCGCTGCCGCGGGCGCTGCCCAGATTGGATTTCTTCAGCGTGTCGATCGCGCCCAGCAGGCGTTGCCGCAGCAACGTCACTTCCGCGCGCTTGTCGGCGCTGGCGTTGATCACCGCGTCGTCGGCTTGCCGCCGCAGCATGCCTTCCAGCATGCCGCTGGCGCGGCGGCCAAGCGCCTGGCCTATCAGCAACGCCAGCACCCATACGATCATCACCGCCACGATCCAGCCCAGTCGCGCTTCGACAGATTTCAGGCCCAGCCAGGGGCCCAGCCACCAGATCAGCGCGATCAGGATCAAGAATCCGATGGCCGACGCCACCTTGGCATTCCGTAGCCAACCTTTGTGTAACACCGAATTTACCTTCCCTTAGAAGCTGAAATCATTTTTTGTTGCGCTGCGCCAACAGTGCGCGCAGCGAACCCGCGCGCTCGATGTGGCCGTAATCGCGGAAACTCCACACGCCGCCCCAGGTCAAGCCTGCCGCCTGCGCCTCTTCGCCCAACGCGTTGTAGGCCTGCATCGCCCATGGATCCCGCTCTGAAATCACCACCTTGCCGCCCCGCACCGGCGCCAGGTCGGCCGCCAGCCCATACTGGTGCTTGCTTTCCCCGCCCTTGGCCTGCGTCACCTTGGTGCTGCCGCCAGCCAATCTGTTCTGGCGCTCGGCGCTGCGGTATCCCTCAAGCAACACCATTGGGAACCCCCTCGCCTTCATTCTTTCCATCACCCTCAGCACATCCTGGACGAAGGCGGGATCCATCCGGCTCCAGTCGCGGTCAGCCTTATCCAGCGCCAACTGCGGCTTTTCCGCCACCGCGTCGACGAAAGCGCTGGGCGGCAGCGGAGGCGGCGGCACCAGCTTCTCCTCCAGCAGCGCTTGGCGGATCTGATTGCCATGCGCGTATTCGCCGGGCACGAACTGCGGATCCTTGTGATAGCCGCCAAAGTGCAACGTTATTGCCACAACTGCCGCGACCAACGGCAGCGCCAGCATCGGCAGCAGCATTCCCACCGGCCACGCCTTCATCCAGGCGAAGACGCCTCCGGCTCCGGAAAGCGGGCGCGAAGGGGGCGCTTCGACGGCCGGAATATCCACCGGCTCGCACGCCAGATCTGTTGGGGTTGCGATTGTCGCCCGCTCCACCTGGAGCCGCGCTCCGCCGAGAAAAAACCGCCAGCCGAGCCACAGCAATAGAAGAACGATACCGGCCACAATCAGCGGCACAAAAAACATCATTGGAATTTTTTATAAAAAACAAACGATTGATGAACTGACAAAATACGCGATATGCTTGATTTGATTTGCAAAGAAGTCAAGTACCCTTTCAAAACCAGACAGGGTTTCTCTGACTCCTCACTGGCAAATTCTGTAGAATGAACCACTATTTGGGTGTGGATTATATGGACTTCACTAAGCACTGGCAAAAAACTTGCATGATCCTCGCAGCCTTGGCACTGCCGCTGCTCGGCGGCTGCGGAGGCCCAAAGAATATCACGCTCAGCACCGAAGCCAGCCAGATGTTGAACCGCGACAAACACGGAAAGCCGCTATCCGTCGTGGTTCAGGTTTATCAGTTGAAATCCGATCAGGAATTCAAATTACTCACACCTGACCTTTTGGCCAGTGGCAAACCAATCGAGAATATGCTTGGCTCTGCCGTATTATCTCGCAAAGAGCTGTTATTCGTTCCCGGTGGCAAACAGGAAATGGATATCACCATTGACGAGGGCGCTAATTTCGTCGGCGTGATCGGATATTTCAGACAGCCCAACCCGCAATTCTGGCGCTTGTTATATGACGCCAATCGCGTGCGCAGCAAAGACCTGAAATTCAAGGTCGCCGATTGCTATCTGCAGGCGATCAAGCCCGAAGCCCTACAACTGCCCGACCAGCCCAAGAGCGGCGCGGTCGAGTGCCCGGCTTCCCGCAACTAATCAACGCGGCTCCCCGCGACCAACCCATGCCGAGGTTCAAGCTGTAATGCTTCAAGCACAAAGAATCCTATGGGGCGAAGGCATGTTCCTTCGCCCGCAGCATTTCCAGCAGCACGCGCTGTTCCAGGAACAAACCCAGGCCAGCCTGCTGCAGCTGACCCACCGCCACGCTTGGGGCGTGCAGCGGCTGGCGCTGGATGAAGCCGCGCTGAAGGGCGGCCTCGTTCGCGTGGACGAGCTGACGCTGCTGTTCCGCGATGGCACCCTGCTCCAGGCGCCCGCCCACACCCCGCTGCCGCTGAGCCGTGACCTCGCCTCGCTGCCGCAGGCCGGCGTGAAAACCACGCTGTACGCCTGCCTGGCCCAGCTGCAGCCTTATGGTGGCAACACCCGCAACGGCGAGGCCAGCGCCCGCCCCACCCGCTTCCACAGCGACCATCGCGAGGTGTCCGATCTGTACACCCAGGCGCTGGCCGCCGACCTGTCCACGCTGCAGCTGGACGTCAAGCTGATGCTGGAAGAGGAAAACCGCGACGGCTACGACTCCATCCCGTTGTGCCAGCTGGAAAAGGACGCCACTGGCCAATGGGGCGTGGGCCGAGAATTCCTGCCGCCGCTGCTGGCCATCGAGGGGTCCACCGAGCTGATGCAGATGCTGCGCCGCCTGCTGGACATCCTGCTGGTGAAGAACCAGTCGCTGGCCGGCGCCCACCGCGAGCGCGCCAAGAGCGTGATGGAGTTCGGCTCCGCCGACATCAGCTCCTTCTGGCTGCTGCACACGGTCAACCGCAATTTCGCGCGCCTGCGCCATCTGTCGCAATGCCAGCCGCTGCATCCGGAAGAGCTGTACATGGCGCTGTCCGAGTTCTGCGGCGAGCTGCAGACCTTCACCACGCTGTACACGCTGTCCGATATCCCGGGCTACCGCCACGACAAGCTTCATGAAGTGTTCCCGCCGCTGGATCTGCAGATCCGCGAGCTGCTGGAAACCGTGGTTTCCGCGCGCTACAAGGTCATCCCGCTGCACTCGCCGCGCCCGTCCTTCCACATCGGCCGCCTGGAAAGCGACCGCCTGCTGGAAAACGTGGATTTCTACCTGTCGGTGCAGAGCGACCAGCCCGCCAGCCACATCATCGACAACGTGCCGCTCAAGCTGAAGATCGGCGCGCCGGACGATGTGGAACGCATCCTCAACTCCGCGATGCGCGGCGTCAGCCTGGCCCACTCGGCGCAAACGCCGTCCGCCATTCCGGTGCGGGTGGGCAACCACTACTTCGCGCTGGAACCAGGCAGCGAGATATACAGCCGCATGCTGCAATCGCGCAGCGTCTGCATCTATATTCCGCAAACCCTGGCCAATATTTCGATAGAACTGATCGCGGTCTTCCGCTGAGCACACCATGAACCAATCAAGCACCCAAACCCCTGAACGCGCCATCGCCGTCTCCGCCCCGGCGGCGCCGTCCATGCGCGAGATGCTGGAAGATGGCATCTACCTGCTGTTCCTGCTGAAAGAAGGCAACCCGCCGAGCAGCGGGGTGGAGTTCAACCGCCGCGTCGACCACTTCCTCGGCCAGTTCGAGCGCAACGCGCGCAACTTCAGCAAGGACAACAACGCCATCAGCCATGCGAAATACGCATTCTGCGCGCTGATGGACGAGATCATCCTGTCCTCCGATTTCGCGCTGCGCGACGAATGGGAACGCATGCCGCTGCAGCTGCGCCTGTTCGGCGAGCACCTGGCCGGCGAAGGCTTCTTCAACCGACTGGAACAGCTGCGCAACAATCCGGCCGAGAACATCGAACCGCTGGAAGTGTTCTACACCTGCCTGTTGCTGGGCTTCCAGGGCAAGTACCTGCTGGAAGGCCAGGAAAAGCTGGGCTACCTGACCCACAAACTGGGCCAGGAGATCCAGCAGGTTCGCGGCGGCAAGGCCGACTTCGCGCCCAACTGGCAGTTGCCGCAACGCTTCCAGGCCTTCGTCCGCCACGAGTTGCCCCTGTGGCTGTACTTTGCGCTGTTGGCCATCGTCGGTACCGGCATCTTTGTCGCCTTCCGCTGGATGCTGGCCCGCCAGGCTTCATCCCTATTCGGTCTATGAGCATCGCCCGCCACGCGCAGATCCTGCCCTCGGTGCTGGATCGGCTGCTAGACGACGAGCCGGACCAGAGCCACATTGAGTCGATCAGCCTGTTTGAACTTTCCCAGTTCAAGCGGGCGCTGGCTCGCGACCTGGAAGCACTGCTCAATACCCGGCTGATGCCACTGGACGAGTTGATGGAGTCCTTCCCCCAAGCGCGCGAAAGCCTGCTCACCTTTGGCATCCCAGACCTGTCCGGCATCAGCCTGCTGAACCCGGACGATCGCGAGCTGCTGCGCGAGCAACTGCGCCGCTCGATCGAGCTGCATGAACCACGGCTGTCGCGCGTGCGCGTCAACCTGGATGCCCCGCGCGAAATGGAACGCCACCTGCGCTTCCGCGTCGACGCCGTGCTCAAAGTGCATCCGCACCGCCCGCCGGTCACCTTCGACGCTACGCTGCAACTTTCCTCCAACGTTTACAAGGTACAGGGCTAAATGCCCTGATTGGGA
>NZ_JZJL01000074.1 GCF_000971335.1 Chromobacterium vaccinii | reverse complement strand
GCGGCGGCGGTCGCGGCGGCCAGGCCGAAACCCGGCGCGCCGGCGTAATTGGCCAGATGGGCGATGAAATCGGTCAGCGAGCCGTGCTCCAGCCTGCGCTCGGCGCCCCACAAGTCCATGGTGGTGCCCAGGCTCTGCTGGAACAGATAGCGCTGGGCCAGGCGCAGCCTCGCCTCCGGCGCGAGGTTGTCCGCGCGGCGCAGCACCAGCACCGGCGCCAGCTGGCGCGCGTTGTAGGCGATGGTGACCCAGACCGGCAGCGGCACCGCCACCTTGTCGCTGACGCTGGCGTCCAGGTCGCGGCCGTTGGCCAGATCATCCAGCATGAAGGACGCCAAGTGGGTGAACTCCAGCGCGGCCAGCAAGGCCGGATGCTCGCTTTTGTCGCCGCCCAGCGCGTCGATCAGCAAGCCGGCCAGCGCCGGCTTCAGCCTGCCGTCGTGCTTGTCCGCCCACTCGCGCAGCGGCTGGAAGAAACCCTGCTCCAATGCCGGCCAGTCCCAGCCGAAACGGGGCCGATCGACCACTTCGGCCAGCCAGGCCATGTCCTCGCGCTCCGGCAGGTAGCGATGGAGGGCCGCCGATGCGCATTGCTGCGCCGCCTTGAATTGCGTGGTAATCACATCAACTCCCTGTAGTCAGTGAATGCGTCCACACCATGCCGGCCGCCAGCAGGCCGCCGCCGTACATGATGTACAGATGGGAAGCCCAGTCCTTTTCCGGCTGGCGCCGGTACCATTCCAGAAACAGCAAGCCCACCGGCAGATGCACCACGGCGAACAGCATGCAGCCCGGGGTCAGCACGCCGGAGGCCGCGCCGTAATACATCAGCGCGCAGGTCAGCAGGTGCACCATCCTCAGCAGCCAGTAGGCGGCCCGCTCGCCAATCAGGAGCGGCACGGTGCGGAAGCCGGCCCGGGCGTCGCCCGGCATGTCGCGGACGTCCCACATCAACTCGACGAAGTAGTTGAGGGCGAAGCTGAGGACGATGGCCTGCAGCGCGGCCTCGCCGGGCCGGGCGCCGACATAGAGATGCGGCGTCAGCACCAGCGCCACCGACCAGAACAGCCCGGCGTACAGGTTCTTCACGAACGGCACCTCCTTGATCCGCAGCGGCCGGCCTCGCCAGTTGAACGGCAGCGGACGGCTGTACAGCGAGCCCAGGAAATGCACGGCGCCGCCGTACAGCACGAAGATCCAGCCCGCGTGCAACGACAGCAGGAAGCCGCCGAAGAAGCAGGCGGCGACCACCGCCTTGGTGTGGCGGTTGCGGCCGAACAAGCGGTAGCGGCTGCTGTAATTGACGTCGTCTTCCTCGGCGTCGGTGTAGATGTTGTAGATGTAGCCGCCGGCAGTGGTCAGCACGATCATCAGGTAGTAATCGAAGCCCAGCGGCAAGCGCAGCGCCTGATTCCAGAAATAGGTGAGGAACACCGGCATCAGCGCGATGTGGAAGCGGTTGGTGAAGAAGTAGCCGGCGGTGCCTAGGCTCAAGGCGCGGATATTCATGCTGTCACCTGCACAGTAAGGGAATCAGTTGATCGATGGCGTCGATGCGCCAGTCCGGCTCCGGGCCGCCCGGCGCGTCGCCGCCGGGCGTCACCAGCACCGCTTTCGCGCCGGCGTTGCGCGCCAGCGCGACGTCCTGAAGCGGCGAGTCGCCGATCACCACGCAGTCGGACAACGGCGCCGGCAAATCCATCACCGAAGCCAGCGCATAGGGGTTCGGCTTGCCCAACACCAGCGCCTGCGCGTCCAGCGCCTGCTCGATGCGGGCCACGGTCTGGCCGGGGCCGGGATGGATGCGGTCGCCGTCGGGAAAGCCCAGGTCGCGGCAGGTGGCGATCAGCTGCGGCTGCCCCGCCCGCGCCAGACGCCGCAACGTTTCCTCGTCCAGCTCCGGATCACGGCTCGCCACCACGGTGTCCGCCTCCTCCGGCGCCGCCCAGCTCAGCAATCCGCCGCACATGGCGTCCAGTTCGGCGCGCAGCGCGTCGGAGCCGACGACGAACAGCCTGCGCGGCCGGCCGCAGCGCCGCAGATAATGCGCGACCGTCATCGCCGCGGTGTACACCTCGTCGGCGTCGGCCTCGACGCCGGCCGACGCCAGTTGCTTCGCCACTTGTTGCCGGCCGACGCTGCTGGAGTTGGTGAGGAAGCGCAGCGGATGCCCGGCCGCGCGCAGCTGGCGCAGCACCTCTCCGGCAGGCTGGTGGCCGGCCGGCTCCCGCCGGCCCAGCAGCACGCCGTGCAGATCGAAGATCAGGGGCGCGTAAGCCATCGGCGTCCTCCTCAGGCCAGCAGCGCCGCCGCCGGGCGGGAAGCCGCCAACGGACGGTGCCAGTAGGCCGGCGACACGAAGTAGTCGGAAAATTGCCGCAGCAACGGCAGCCTGTCTGCCGCCAATGCCGGCGTCGCGTCGTCCAGCGCCGTGCCGGCGCGGGCGATGCAGCGCGCCACTTCGCTGCCGCAAGCGTCCAGCGCGCCGCTGCGCGCCAGGATGGCGATGATGTCGCCGCTGTCCAGGCCGGCTTGCGCGCCCGATTGCCACGCCAGCAGCGCGTCCCGGTCGCGGCCCCCGGCCATGGTCTTGGCCAGCGCGTAAAGATAAGTGGGCTTGCAGTGCTGCAGATCGGTGGCGACGCCGCGTCCCTGCCCCTTCTCGCTGGCGGCGTTCAAGTCCTCCAGGTCATCCTGCAGCTGATAGGCCAGCGCCGACTGTCCCGCCCAGCGCTCCAGCGCCTCGGTCCGGCCCGCTTCCGCGCCGGCCAGCCGCGCCCCGGCGTACGCGCACAGCTCGAACAATCGGCCGGTCTTCAGCCAGGCGTTGTCCAGGCAGGCCTGCGGCGAGGGCATCTCGTCGCCCTCGTGAAACACATCCTTGAGCTGGGCCGCGTTGTCGAAGAATTCGTGCCGCTCCAGCGCGCGGGCGACGTCCAGCACCGCGGCCTGATCGAATCCGCTCTCCAGCAGCAGCCTGCCGGCCAGCGCGCGGCAGATCTTGCCGTAGGCGAAGGCGGTGATCGCGCCGCGCCGCATCGCGCCGCCGGAGAACACTCGGCCGACGCCGTCCTCCGGCCCGCGCCGATCGGCGAACCAGCCGGCGAAGGCCTGGTGCACCGTCGGCCAGCCGCGCCGCGCCGCGTCCTCGTCGTAGATGTCGTCGTGCACCAGCGTGTGATGGTGGTACAGCTGCATCGCGGCGGCCACCGGCAGGATGGCGTCCTCGTCGCCGCCGCAGGCCAGATGGGCCAGCGCCGCCGCGATGCCGTGCATCCGCTTGCCGTCGCAGTCCAGGTAATGCCGCAGCCAGCCGTATACCCGGCCGATCAGCGGATGGCCGCGCTCCGGCCCCTCTTCGCGCAGCGACTCGATCGCCGCCGCGATGCGTTCGTCTATCCTGCCCCGCAGCCGCTCCAGTTCGGTCGGCATGCGCTGCGCATCGTGCGCTGTTGCGTTCATCAACGGCTCCTTGCTCATGCGATGGTCGCCGGCGCGGATCGCCGCGCCGTATCCCCGGACGCGGCCGACTCGCCATCGGCCAGATGCAGGTGGTGCCAGAGCTGGGTGCTGGCCACGAAGGTGGCGCCCAAACCCAGCCCCAGCCGCTCGAGATAGCGCCTGGCCTTGCCGCCGGCAGACGGCGGCGAGGCCAGCGCCTGGAACAGCAGCCGCACCCGCTCGGGATCGAAATAACCGTACTCGGCCAGCTTGCCTGGCGACAGCAACTCGGCGTACAGCGGCGATGCGCGCGGGCCGACGAAAGGGGTGCCGAACGGCATCACGAAGCGGGTTTTCGGCCGCCAGGCCACCTCGTCCGGCAGCCAGCGCGACGCGGCGACGCGCAGGATGTGCTTCTCCCGGCCGCGGCGCAGCTTCAGCGCCGGATCCAACGCCGCCGCGTACTCGACCAGATCCCGGTCCAAAAAGGGATAGCGCCCCTCGACCGAATTGGCGGCGTAGATGCGGTCCCCATGCGCGCCCAGCAGATAATTGGACAGCATCACCTGATAGGACACATACAGCGAACGGTCCAGCCAGTGGCGGCCGCGCACCGCGCCGCGGTCGAACTCGAAGCCGTCCCAGCAGCCGCCCGCCGCAGCCATCGCGCGCAGATCGGCGGAGAACAACGGCGTCAGCGCCTCGCGGTAGAACTCCCATTCATAGGCTTGCGCCGGGACGCAGCCGAAATGCTCGGCCAGCGCGCCCAGCCTGTCTTCGCCCGGCAACAGGCACTCCGAGCCGTAATGGCTGCGCAGCCAGGGCCGCATCAGCGCCCGCAGCGGCGCGAGGCCCCGGCGCGTCAGCGCGCCGAATCGCCGGTATTGGCGGAAGGCCAGATAGCCGGCGAAGGCCTCGTCGGCGCCCTCGCCGGTCAGCACGATCTTGGAGCGCTTGCCGGCTTCGCCCGCCAGCCGCATCAGAGCCGACGCCTCGGTGGAAATCATCGGCGTCTCGCCATGCCAGATCAGCCGGGGGAAGGCGTCGGCGATGCCCGCCTCGTCGATCCGGACCCGTTTCAGATCCACTCCCAACCACTCGGCGGTGCGGCCCGCCGCGCCGCCCTCATCCATCCGTCCATGTTCGGATGCGGCGCAAAAAGCGGCGATCGGCGCTTGTCTGCCGCGCTGCAGCAGCGCGGCGATCACTGCCGAATCGATGCCGCCGCTGAGGAAGCAGGTCGGCTCGAACTCGCCCTGGGCGTGGCTGACCACCGCGCGCTCCAGCCGAGCCGCCAGGCCGTCGGCCGCCTGCGCCTCGGTCAGCCTGGCGTGTTCGCCGGCCAGCGGGAAATCCAGCGTCCAATAGCGGCTAGTCTCCGCCCGGCCAGCGCGGAAGCTGAGCCTGTGGGCGGCGGGCAGTTGATGGATGCCGGAAAACGGCGTCAGCGGCGCGCAGACCGCGCCGAAATAGCCGAGCTGCAGCATCGCCCGCGGCTCCGCCCGGCGCGGCATGCCGGCCACCGCCAGCAGACCCTTGATCTCGGAGCTGAAATAAAGCGCGCCGTCCAGCCGCGCCCAATGCAAGGGACAGATGCCCATCCGGTCGCGCGCCAGATGCAGCGAGCCGTCGCGGGAGTCGAAGATGGCGATGGCGAACTGGCCGTCCAACCATTGGAAGCAATCCGCTCCGTGCTCCTCGTACAGATGGACGATGACTTCGCCGTCGCTGCCGCCAGACAGGCTATGGCCGCGGCGCGACAGTTGTTCGCGCAACTCGAGATGGTTGTAGATTTCGCCGTTGAACACGGCGTGGATGGAGCGGTCCTCATTGCAGAAAGGCTGGCTGCCGTTGGCGACGTCGACGATGGCCAGCCTGGACGAGGCCAGCAATGCCGGACCGACGCGCCGCGCCGCCAGGCTGTCCGGGCCGCGGTGGGTCTGGCGCAATATCATCCGTCTGGCCTCGGCCACGTCGCCATCGTGCGCGTGGCGGTCCAACAGCGCTCCCGCGATTCCGCACATGCGGCTATCCTCCCGCCCGATCCGACAGCAGCCGCGTGCCCTGCAGCGGCGAGCCGTCCAGCGCGCCGTTCAGATTGCCGGCCACCCTGCCGTCCACCACATAAGTGGCGATGCCATGGCGCGCGGCGCGGAAGCCATGAGATATCTTGGCCAGCATGCCGCCGCTGACGTCCTGCCCAGCCGCGTCTATCTTGCGCAGCGCGTCGCCGTCGCTCTCGGACAGATGCCCGTGTATCGCCTCACTGCGGCCATGCTCCCGGTAGACACCGTGCGCGCGGGTGGCCAGCACCAGGCTGGCCGCGCCAAGCGCCAGCGCAAGCTCCACCGCGATGATGTCGCTGGAGCAGACGGCGAAGCCGTCGCAATCCAACACGAAATTGCCGCCGATCACCGGCGTCACGCCGCGAGCCAGCAGCGCCCGCACCGGCCCCAGGTCGAGCGGAGAAGCGCGCCCCGCGCTGGCGCGGAACAACTGGATGGCGGGCAGCCGCAAAGGCTTGAGGCCGCCCGCCTCCAGACAATCCAACACTTCCAGCTCCAGCCGGGCCAGATCGCGCGCCACCTCGGCCACCACGCCGGCGCGGCCGCGGGGCAGCCTGCCGTCCAGATAGCCATAGCGGCGCGCCGGCGGCTTGCCGTAAGCGCCAGTGCCGTGCACCAGCACCAGCGGCCGGCCGCTGGCGGCCAGTTCGCGCGCGCGCGCCGTCAACAGCGCGCGGTTGACGTCCGGGCCGCCTGGCCCCTCGGAGGTGATCAGGCTGCCGCCCAGCTTCACCACCGCGCAGCCCGGCGCGGATGCGGAGTGTGGAATGCCGCTCACGATGGCCGCGTCACTGCGCCACGGCGATGGCGTTGGCGGCCTTGATGAACTGCTCGGCCTTCACCGGGTCGATGGTGGTGCCGCGGTCGTAGCCGCTGCACACCGCGCCACGCACGCCGACCACGTCGGCGCCGATGCGGGCCAGCAGCTCCAGGTGCTCTGCGCGCACCGAACCGGCCAGCGCCACCTTCAGGCCTTTGGCGTGGGCCTGTTGCACGAACTCAGTCAGCTGTTGCTCGTTCAGCGCGTCGAACAGCGACTTGCCGTCCTTGATGTAGGTATCCACCATCACCATGTCCGACTTGGACTCGGCGGCGATTTCCACCAGTTGCTGCGGCGACAGGCCGCCGAAACGCTGATAGTCGGCATAGCCGGCGGTGACCACGGTCACGGACGGATCGAAGTCCTTGCAGGTGCGCACCACGGCGCTCATCAGCTCCACGCCCTCGGCCACGTCCTTGGAGCCGTGCAGGCCGGCCTTGACGTATTTGACGCCGCTGCTGACCGCGCCCAGCGCCGCCAGCGAGGCGGTGCCCGGCTTGTGCGGCAGATCGCCCAGCGTGGCGCTGAACACCACCTTGGGGTCATTGATGCGGGCGATCACCTCGCGGATGATCCAGGGAAAGCTCGCCCCCAGCGAGCCCTCGTTGATGTTCTTGATATCGATGATGTTCGTGCCGCATTCCCAGGCCACAACCGCTTCCGCCGTACTGATAGGACTGATCAGAACCTTCATTCCCTGCCCCCTGACTCTCACGATTTAAGCAAAACGGCGGCCGCCGCTAGCGACCCGCCCCAATGGATTTCCATCAATAGAACGACCTGACTCCCAGCAACGTCATCCACGCTTCGCCGTGACCCGGATTCGGGCTCGCCGCAGCCTGCGCGGCGGCGCTCGCACGAAAATGTGAATGTCATCAAATTACATCATTTGTCGATTCGAAAAAATAAAAAACATTAATATCCATCATCCTTGTGTCGGCCTTGCGGCCAAAAAGACACAAGCCATTGTTTTAAATTGGAATCTAACGACAGTTAATATTTGAAAAATATATTTCTCACTAAATTAATCAATAAGGCAAATCATAAAAATCCAATTAAAATCAACCCAGTAAAATCATTCACGCAACAAAATGACAGGATGAATGACTTATAAATATCAGTAAAATTGACGCTTAATTCATGAAATCCATCCCAAGCAAAATGGACGGCAGCCCATGCTGAAAATAAGGCTTGTTTATGCGATGTTCGGCGATCCGCCGACCACTCTCGGTGAAACGCTTCGATAAATACCCCAATACCTCCGTCATCGCAGGCACCCATCCAGCCAAGCGACGCCGAATCGGAATGCAAACAAAAAAACACGCGGCATGGCGGCCGCGTGTTTTTCTTCTCCCGGCGATAGAGACCGCCGTTTCATTGCTGCAAACTCACTCGTTCTGGCGTACGTCCAGCAGCTCCTGCAACTGGCTCAGCGTGCCGCTGTCCTTCACCACATGCTGCAGCCATTCCTCCAGGCTCATCTCCGCCCAGCGCGCCGCGCGCTCGGCCAGCAGCGCCACCGGGCTGTGCGGTTCGTTGTGGCGGAAGTAGCGGGCCACCTCGGTCAAGGCGGTCACCGCCTCCTGGCGGCTGCGGATCTGGCCGTTGAAGGCGCTGGCCGGAACGGCGGTATGGACCGGACTGGGCATGGCTTGGCTCACGGTTTTGCTTTCCTCGGCGGGCGGCCGCTGCTGCGCGACCGCCGGCGCGTTGCCGGCGAACTGCTGGCGATAGCGCAGGACTAGGTCCTGGCAGGCGTAGATGGCGTTGCGGATGTCGGCCAGGCTGGGGCCGGCCTGGCCGAAGCGCTGGTCCACCTGGGCGTCCAGCTCTTCATAGGCGGTCAACAGCGCCACCAGCTCCTCGGCCTTGGCCTGGAACCAGCCGTGGCCCGACAGTGTGGCGGCCTTCTCGAAAGCGTCGCCGCTGAGCTTGCCCTCGGCGATGGCCGCTTCCCGCGCCTCGCCATCCTTCAGGCCCAGATTCTCCACGTCGCGCGACTGCTGCCACTGATGCCAGCTGTAGCCGCCGAACTCAGGCTTGATCAACGGCACATTGCGCAGCGCGTTGCCCAGCTGCTGGTTCAGCCACTCCAGCTTGGCCAGGCGCTCGTCCAGATCGTGCGGGTCCAGCTCCGGATAACCGTTTTCCCAGAAATCCCGCAGCCAGCCGTTGACCAGGGACAGGCCCCGCGCCAGGCCGGCGGCGCCGTTGACCTGGGTCTGCGCCTCGGCGTACCAGGCCAGAAGCTGCAGATCCTTGCTCTTGTTCTGCAGCGCGTCCTCGCACAGGCGTATCACCAGCGGCCACTCGGCGGTTTTCAGCGACTGCTCCCAGTCTCCCTGCGCCAGCGACGGATCGTCGCTGCGGCGCGCTTCGCGGATCTGGTCGAAAACCAGCGAATAAGCCAGGTCTTCCCCGGCCGGCGCATCCGGACGTACCGGCCGCATCAGGTGTTCAATGCTTTGATCCATATTCTTTCTCTAACCCTTGCTGACCTGGGGCAGCGTGGAAATCAGCGTGGCGCCGCAGCTGACCTTGTGGCCGTCCAGCGCCACCGCCTTGCCGCCGACCAGCCAGCCGCCGTCGCCTTCGACGATGGTGCAGTTGACGTGGCCCTGCTGCGGGCAGGTGACGGAATCGCCGACGCAAGCCACCTGCTTGCCGAACAGCGTGGTGGACGAGGCGGCGCTCACCACCTTGCCGCCGTGGTCGGTGGGGTCGCCCAAACGGATTGCAGCCTTCATGCTGTCGCCTCCTCTGCCGGCGGTCTGGCCAGGGCCAGCGACACCAGCTCGTCATGGAAATGAGTAATCACCGCGGGCGCCTGCAGCCGCGCGCAATGGCAGACCGCCGCCGCCGCCAGCAGCACGGCAGTCGCCGCGCCGGCGTCGCCCCATTCGCGCACCACGTTGCTCGCCTCGTCTATCGGGTGGAGTTCCACCTGGTGGCGGGACAGCGCGGTGGCAATGGCCGCCAGGCGCACGCCGCCTACGTCGATCTGGCCGCTGTTGTGGCACAGCCAGGCCAGGGTCGACGCCTGATTGCTCTCCGGCTTGGCCTCTTCCGGGCTGAACGGATAGTCCAGCAGCGCGGCGTTGACCAGCGCGTTGTCCAGCACCGGCTGCAGGCTGCGCGCCAGTTGCAGCGCCTTGTCCTGCGCCAGGCTCACCGAGCTGGACTGGGACAGGACGGCCAGCCTCGGCAGCCGGGCCAGGCTGGCCTGCTGGCTGGGCGGCACCACGCCCCAACCGGCGGCCCGGCCGGCGAAATCCTTTTCCCAGTAGGGCTGGTAGGGGTCGGCGTCCTCCGCCTCCTGTTCCGGCTCCGCTGGCGCGGCCAGTTCGTCGCGCAGGAACAGCATGGCCACCACCGCGATCCCCGGCTCGCCGAACCAGCTGCGGCGCTTGCCCAGTTCGGGATCGGCCTCGCCCCAGTCGTCATCGTCGTCCCGCTCCGCCAGCGGCGCGTCGGCCGCCAGCACCACCAGGCCCGGCAGCTCCGGGTCCTGCTCCAGCACTTGCAGCACGCGGTCCGCCAGTTGGCCGCTGCCGGACAGGAAGAGGCAGTCGCCGCCGACGTGGGCGTCGCCGCCCAGGCTATCGGCCACCGCCTGCTGCTTCAGTTCCTTGACGCGGGCCAGCTGCTCGACACCCGGCACCTGCCGCATCGGCTCCAGAAACAACGGCAGCCAGGCCGCGCCCGGCGCCTCGGCGTACAGTGCGGCCAGCATCTCGGCCAGATGCGGCGACAGCGCGTCCATCGCCTCGCCGGCTTCCACCTCATCGCGCGCCAGCGCCTGCCAATGGACGCCGTCGGCCATTTCCGCCAGCCAAGCCGGCTCGTCCTTCACTGGCGCGGCCGCCGTCCACAACCAGCGGCAGCCGATGGCGCGCTGGCGCTCCAGCAGCTCGGCGGCGTGCTGGGCGCGCGCCGCCTCGCGCTTGTCGCTGCGCTCGGCCTCGGCCTGCTCTTCCTGCTGCTTGGCCTCCTCCGCCGCGCGCTTTTCCTTCAGATAGCTCCACAGCTTGACGCCGGCGCTCAGCAGCATCGGCGGCCCCAGGTGCAGCATCAGGATGGCCGACGGGCTGATGCGCTGCCAGCTTTGCGGCAGCGCCAGCCAAAGCAGCGCCCACCAGCCGATGGTGACGCCGCCGAACAGGCCCAAGGTTCTCCACATCGCGAATGCTCCTTAGCTTACCTTCACCTTGACCTGCTCGCCCTTCAACGCCACGGCGATCTTCTTCACCGGACGGCCGGAGGCCATCCGCGCCAACAGGTCGTTGGAGATCTGCGCCAGCAGCGTGCGGGTGAGGATGGCGTCGGCGTTGCGGGCGCCGCTGTCCACGTCCATGCAGCGCGCGGCCATCTGTTCGGTCAGCTCCTCCGGGAACTCCACCTGGGCGCCGTGGTTGTCGGCGATGCGCTGGCGGATCTTGTCCAGCTTCAGGCCGACGATGGCGCGCAGCACGTCGTCGCTGATCGGGAAGTAAGGCACGATGGTCAGGCGGCCCAGGAAGGCCGGCTTGAAGGTCTTCTGCAGCGTCGGGCGCAGGATTTCCACCAGGTCGTCGGCGGTCGGATCGCGGGTCTCGTCTTCCACCGTCACGCCGTGCTCGCAGGCGCGCATCACCAGCTCGGTGCCGGCGTTGGAGGTCAACAGGATGATGGTGTTCTTGAAGTCCACCTCGCGGCCTTCGCTATCCTCCAGCACGCCCTTGTCGAACACCTGGAAGAACAGCTCCAGCACGTCCGGATGCGCCTTCTCCACCTCGTCCAGCAGCACCACCGAATACGGCTTGCGACGCACGGCCTCGGTCAGCACGCCGCCCTCGCCGTAGCCGACATAGCCCGGCGGCGAGCCCTTCAGGCCGGACACGCTGTGCGCTTCCTGGTATTCGGACATATTGATGGTGATCAGATTGCGCTCGCCGCCATACAGCGCCTCGGCCAGCGCCAGCGCGGTCTCGGTCTTGCCGACGCCGGACGGGCCCACCAGCATGAACACGCCCTTGGGCTTGCCCGGGTCTTCCAGATTGGCCTTGGCGATCTGCACCCGCTCGGCGATCTGCTCCAGCGCGTGGTCCTGGCCGATCACGCGCGCGGCCAGCAGCTTGGCCAGCTTTTGCACCTGCTCCAGCTCATTGCTGACCATGCGGCCCAGCGGAATGCCGGTCCAGCCGGAAATCACGTCGGCGATCACGCTCTCGTCCACGCACTCGAAAGCCAGCGGCTGGGTCTTCTGCAGCTCGCGCAGCTCCTTGCGCTTGGCCTGCAGCGGGCTGATCTTCTTGCCCTTGGCCGGCTTGGCCTCGTCCTTCTGCGCCTTCAGCTCGTCGATCTCGACGATCAGCTTCTGCTGCGCCTCCCAGGCCTCGTGCAGCGCGGCCAGATCCTGCTCCAGCTCGGCGCGCTGCGCCTGCAGCTCTGCGATGCGGTCGGCATGGCCTTCCTCCCGCTCCAGCGCCGCGGTTTCGCGGTCGATGTTGGCGATCAGCACCGATACGTCCTCGATCGGACCCGGCTTGCCGGCGCGCGACAGCGCGACGCGGGCGCAGGCGGTGTCGAGCACGCTGATCGCCTTGTCCGGCAACTGGCGGCCGGCGATGTAGCGGCTGGACAGCTGCACCGCTGCGGCCACAGCCTCGTTCAGGATTTCCACCTTGTGGTGCTTGGCCATCGCGTCGGTCAGGCCGCGCACCATTTGCACGGCGATTTCCGGCGCCGGCTCTTCCACTTTCACCACTTGGAAACGGCGCGCCAGCGCGGCGTCCTTCTCGAAGTATTTCTTGTACTCGGCCCAGGTGGTGGCGGCGATGGTGCGCAGCTCGCCGCGCGCCAGCGCCGGCTTCAGCAGGTTGGCCGCGTCGTTCTGGCCGGCCGCGCCGCCGGCGCCGATCAGGGTATGCGCTTCGTCGATGAACAGGATGATGGACACCGGGCTGGCCTTGACCTCGTCGATCACCTGGCGCAGGCGGTTCTCGAACTCGCCCTTGACGCTGGCGCCGGCCTGCAGGAGGCCCAGGTCCAGCGTGCGCAAGCAGACGCCTGCCAGCACCGGCGGCACCTCGCCCAGCACGATCTTGCGCGCCAGCCCCTCCACGACCGCGGTCTTGCCGACCCCTGGCTCGCCGGTGAGGATGGGATTGTTCTGCCGGCGGCGCATCAGGATGTCTATCATCTGGCGGATTTCAACGTCGCGGCCCAGGATAGGGTCGATCTTCCCGGCTTTGGCCTGCGCGGTCAGGTCTATGG
>NZ_JZJL01000073.1 GCF_000971335.1 Chromobacterium vaccinii | reverse complement strand
TTTTTACAGGAAAATAGCCAATAGTCTGTTTTTAAATGATTTTTAATTTTTCCCTTTTCAAAATAAAGATCGAATCTCCTGTATCTGCAAGCCTTTCCAGTCATTTTCAACACCATGAAAATTTCCTGAAAGCAGAAAAATCGACCTATTTTCCAAAAAACATCGAAAAGATACAACTTCTCGGCCGCCTTGGCGTGACGTTGTCATTTCATGTTAGGATGAAATGCCTTCATCATCAGGATGCGCGCCATGAACATTTCCCTGCGGCAACGAATACGAGGCCTGCCCTCCGGCTTCCACCTGCTGATGTTGAGCGATGCGCTGAGCGGTCTGGCGATGGGCGCCGGCTACGTCAGCATCAGCTGGTGGGTGGTATCGACGGGCGGCGCGCGCGACATGGCATGGTTCAGCACATTGACCGCGCTGGTGATGCTGATCGCGCTGCCGCTGACCGCGCCGCTGGGCGACCGCTTTCCCAAGAACCGCGTAATCGCCGGCGGCATCCTGCTGGCGATGCTGTCCGGCCTGGCCTTGGCCGCAATGGCCTGGTTCGGCTTCTATAAGCTGGCCTGGGTCGTCGCCAGCGAATCGATGGCGATGTTCGCCTGGGCCATCGTGTTTCCCTCGATGCTGAGCATCGCTTCCGAACTGGTGCCGGCGGCGCGCCTGACCGACGCGCTGTCGCTGCAGAAGAGCTCGCAATCGGTGGGCAATCTGATAGGACCGGTGGTGGGCGGCAGCCTGATGGCCTTCATGCCCGCCTGGCTGGCGCTGGGCGCTTACGCCATTCTGCTGGCCATCGCGGCGATCGGCGCGCTGCGCATCCAGATTCCGCCGCGCGACCTGGCCGACTTGCGCGAAGAAAGCTTCGTCGACCAGGTGCGCAGCGGGCTGCGCGTGCGCTGGCGCATCCCTCTGGAGCGCAGCTGGGCGTTCTGGGGCTTGCTGGTGATGACCGCCTACCTTCCCATGGTGATCACGCTGCTGCCGATCAAGCTGCATCAATTGGGTCTGCCCGCGATCTGGCTGGGCGCTTGCGAAGCGGCCGCCAGCGGCGGCCTGCTGATCGGCTCGCTGTGGCTGACCCACCGCCTGCTGCAACACTGTAGCCGGCCGCGCGCCCGCGCATTCGCCATGTGGGCGCTGGCGGCGGTGTTCCTGGTGGTGGCGCTGACCGACAATCCTTATCTGATGCTGGCGATGTTCGGCATCGAAGGCATGCTGCTGTCCATCACCATGCTGATCGGCCAGACCCATCGCACGCTGGCGGTGCCGGAGGCTTACCGCGCCCGGGTATCGGCGATCAATGTGCTGGTGGCCAAACTGGGCGGCATGCTGGGCCCGGCGCTGGCGGGCATTCTGCTGGCCAGCTGGTCGCTGGATGGCGTCTACCTGTTCTTCGCGCTATTCCACCTGTTGACGGTGCCGCCGATGCTCTTGCTGCCCGGCGTGAATCGCTTCCTCGGCCTGAGCCACGATGAGGTCAAGGACTGGTATATGCGCCAGCATCCCGAAGCCTTCGAGCCGACCGCCCCGGCCGCCGGCAAATTGAAGCAGCCTATATAAAGCAAAACGGCGACCGAAATGGTCGCCGTTTTCACATACATATATAAGGTATGAAACTAGCTCAAAGCACGTAGCGCGCCAGATCCTCGCGCTCGGCCACTTCGCCCAGCTTGCCATCGACGTAAGCGCCGTCGATCTGGCACGCGCCGGACTTGGCGTCGAAGGCCACTTCCTCCAGCAGCTTCTCCATCACCGTGTACAAGCGGCGCGCGCCGATGTTCTCGGTTTTCTCGTTGACCTGCCAGGCGATCTCGGCCAGGCGCTGGATGCCGGACTCCTCGAACGCCAGCTCCACGCCCTCGGTGGCCAGCAGCGCCTGGTACTGGCGCGTCAGGCAGGCATTAGTGCTGGTCAGGATGGCCTTGAAGTCGTCCACCGACAGCGACGACAGCTCGACGCGGATAGGCAGGCGGCCCTGCAGTTCCGGAATCAGGTCCGACGGCTTGGACAGCTGGAAGGCACCGGAGGCGATGAACAGGATGTGGTCGGTCTTCACCATGCCGTACTTGGTGGACACCGTGGTGCCTTCCACCAGCGGCAGCAGGTCGCGCTGCACGCCGGCGCGCGACACGTCGGCGCCGCTGTGGCCTTCGCCGCGGCTGGTGACCTTGTCGATCTCGTCGAGGAACACGATGCCGTTCTGCTCGACATTTTTCAGCGCCTCGGCCTTCAGTTCCTCTTCATTGACCAGCTTGGCGGCTTCCTCGTCGATCAGCAGCTTGAAGGCGTCGGCCACCTTCATCTTGGCCGCCTGCTTTTTGCCGGCGCCCAGGCCCTGGAACATGCCCTGCAGCTGGCTGGCGAAGTCTTCCATGCCCGGCGGCGCCATCACGTTCATCTGGGCCACCGGCGCGGCGATTTCCAGTTCGATCTCTTTATCGTCGAACTTGCCCTCGCGCAGCATCTTGCGGAATTTCTGCCGGGTGGCGCCGTCCTCGTGCTTTTCCTCGGTGGCAGGCCCCTCGGCGAAGAAGCCGGACGGCTGCTTGCGCGGCTGCGGCAGCAGCACGTCGAGGATGCGTTCCTCGGCGGCATCCTCGGCGCGCGCGCGGTTGCGCTTGATCGCCGCTTCGCGGGTGTCCTTGATCGCCACATCGACCAGATCGCGGATGATGGTGTCGACGTCGCGGCCGACATAGCCGACCTCGGTGAACTTGGTGGCTTCCACCTTGATGAACGGCGCGCCGGACAGCTTGGCCAGGCGGCGGGCGATCTCGGTCTTGCCCACGCCGGTGGGGCCGATCATCAGAATGTTCTTGGGGGTGATTTCGCTGCGCAGCGGCTCCGCCACCTGCTGGCGGCGCCAGCGGTTGCGCAGCGCGATGGCGACGGCGCGCTTGGCCTTGTGTTGGCCGATGATGTGCTGGTCCAGTTCGTGGACGATTTCCTGCGGGGTCATTTGCGTCATGACGTTCTCCGCCCGGCGGCGGCGGCCGGGCCATGCATTCGGGATCAGGCCTCGTCGTCCGGGCCCAGGGTTTCGATCAGGTGGTTGTGGTTGGTGTAAATGCAGATGTCGCCGGCGATCTCCAGCGATTTCTTCACCACCACTTCCGGCGCCAGGTCAGTGTTCTCGAACAGCGCCCGCGCGGCCGACTGGGCAAAGGCGCCGCCGGAACCGATGGCGGCGATGCCCTGCTCCGGCTCCAGCACGTCGCCGTTGCCGGTGATGATCAGCGTGTGATCCTTGTCGGCTACGATCAGCATCGCCTCCAGCCGGCGCAGCATGCGGTCGGTGCGCCAGTCCTTGGCCAGCTCCACCGCCGACACCAAGAGATTGCCCTGATGCTTTTGCAGTTTGGCCTCGAAGCGCTCGATCAGCGTGAAGGCGTCGGCGGTGCCGCCGGCGAAGCCCGCCAAAACCTTGCCGCCATGCAGCTTGCGTATCTTGCGCGCGGTGGCCTTGATCACGATATTGCCCAGGGTCACTTGCCCGTCGCCGCCCAGCGCCACGCGCTCGCCGCGACGGACGGACACGATGGTGGTGCCGTCGAACTGCTGCATATTGGTATTCCAATCAATGGCGGCCGGCGATGTGCCGGCCTTTGACCGATATATGCAGACGATCGCCGCGATTGCAAGCGCACGCGCAACACCTGCCGCCCCTGCGCTAGAAAATGAGAATTGTTTGTATTATCATTTCCAACATGAAATCCTCCGCTATCCTGCAATATTCCGCCCTCGGCGGCGTGCTGGCCGCGCACGCGCTGGCATTGACGCTGCTGAACGGCATGCCCGCGAGCGAGCAGACCGTCACCCCGCCCCAGGCGCTGCGGATGGAGATGATTTCGCTGGCGCCGGCCGACAAGCCCGCGGCCGCGCCCAAGTCCGCCCCCGCGCCCGAGCCGGTCAAGCCGCAGCTCAAGCCTCAATCCAAGCCCACGCCGAGCAAGCCTACCGTCCAGCCCAAGCCGGACCTGCAGCCGGTGAAGACCCAGGCAGACGCGCCCGCCCCCGCCAAGGCGATCAGCGTGGCCCCGGCCGCGCCGGCTCCCGCCGCGGAAGCGCCTAAAAACGCCGGCGGCGGCAAGACCGAAGGCCGCGACCTGCCCGTCACCGAACCGCAATCCCGCGGCGGCTACCTGAACAACCCGGCCCCGGCCTACCCGACGGTGTCCCGCGAGGAAGGCGAGGAAGGCACGGTGCGCCTGCGCGTCCACGTCAGCGCCCAGGGCCTGCCGCAGGATGTGTCGGTGCAGAGCAGCAGCGGCTTCCCGCGGCTGGACCGCGCCGCGCTGGCCGCCGTCAAGCGTTGGCGCTTCATCCCGGCCAAGCGCGGCGGCGAGGCCATCGCCTATCCCTTCATCGTGCCCATAGAATTCTCACTCAAGTCTGCCAATACATGAACGTACTGTCCGTATTCCAACAAGGTGACGCCGTGCTGATCGCGGTGTTCATGATCCTGATCCTGATGTCGGTGCTCACCTGGTACCTGATCATCGTCCGCGGCGTGCAGACCCTGCGCCTGCGCCGCGCCAACCGCGAGGCGGAAAACGCGCTGTGGGGCGCGGCCGACTGGCGCCAGGCTGAAACCAGCCTGCAGCATAGCCAGGGCCAGTTCGCCAACCTGGCCCGCGCCGGCCTCGCCGCGCTGAAGCAATACCAGAGCCAGGCCGGCCGCGCGCTGGGCCAGGCCTGCGGCGTCGACGAGTTCCTCACCCGCGCCATCCGCAAGGTGCTGTCGCAGGAGATGGCCCGCCAGGAAGCCGGCCTGACCGTGCTGGCCTCGATCGGCTCCACCGCCCCCTTCGTCGGCCTGTTCGGCACCGTGTGGGGCATCTACCACGCGCTGGTCAACATCGGCCAGGCCGGCCAGATGAGCATAGGCGCGGTCGCCGGCCCTATCGGCGAGGCGCTGGTGGCCACCGCCGCTGGCCTGGCCGCCGCCATCCCGGCGGTGCTGGCCTACAACGCGCTCACCCGCGCCCAGCGCGTGATGTCGCAGGAACTGGACTACTTCGCCCATGACCTGCACGCCCAGTTGCTGACCCAATCCGGAGAAAGCCATGGCGTTCGGTAGTTTCAACCAGGGCCCGGCCGCGCCGATGGCCGAGCCCAACACCACGCCGCTGGTCGACGTGATGCTGGTGCTGCTGGTGGTGTTCATCATCACCACGCCGCTGCTGACCAACGCGGTCAAGGTGGACCTGCCGCGCGCGCAGGCCGCCGAGCACCAGGACAAGCCCGAGCAGATCCGCCTGGTGGTGGACGCCGCCGGCAAGCTGTTCTGGGACGACAAGCCGGTGGCCGAGGCCGATCTCCCCGCCCGTTTCGCCGCCGCCTCCGCCGCCAACCCGGAGGTTGAGCTGCACCTGTCGGCCGACAAGGCGGTGCGTTACGAGACCGTGGCCAAGGCGCTGGCCGCCGCCCAGAAGAACGGCGTCGGCAAGATAGGCTTCGTCACCGCCGCACAATAGGCCCATCCCGAGATCCGCCCCGCCCCCGCCCGGGAAGCGGGGCTTTTTCATCTCTGCGCGCCGGACGACCCCTCCGGCCGAGGCCCCGCCCTCTGGCCCCCGCCCCGGCTGCATGGCACTATCTTCCGCGCAGCCATTCATCCATCCCGCCGCGCCCGGCGCGGCGACAGCAACGGTCCCACACGATGCCGCTCCGCTTTCCCCGACTCGCCCTGGCCGCCGCGCTCGCCTGCGCCGGCCAGGCCGCCTACGCCGCCCTGCAACCCGCAGCCGACGCGCCGCTGGCGCGCCGCTCCAACTCTGTCTGCCATCACCTCGCCGACAACAGCCTGGACTGCACCACGGAAAACCAGTTCACGATCCTGAAGCCGGCCGGCAAGGACCTGCTGTCGCGCATCGACTTCACCTATTCCGACACCGATAGCCTGGAAGTGCTGGACGGCGAAGTGCGCCAGCCGAACGGGCGCGTGGTCAAGCTGGACAAGTCGCAGGTGGAAACCCGCGCCGCGCCCAATCCCTACGCTGGCGTCAGCCGCGACAAGCAGACCTGGATCGCCTTCCCCGAGCTGGCGGTGGGCAGCGTGGTCAGCTACCGCGTCAAGCGCCACATGGCCTCGCCGCCGCTGAGCCGCGAGCTGCTGTACCGGCTGGACTTCGACGCCGAGCCCACCCGCAACGACAGCTTCCGCTTCGAACTGGACTCGCGGCGCCCGCTGCTGTGGCGCGGCGAGAAGATGGACGACTTCAAGATCGACGCCAGCGCCGACGGCAAACGCATCGTCGTCGAACAAAAAGCGCCCCGCTATTTGAACTTCACCAATGAATGGGACAACAGCGCGCTGCGCAGCTGGCCGCGGCTGAGCATCGCCAGCAGCGACTCGCCGCAAAGCCATTTCGGCGTCTACGCCGGGCGCTACAACCAGATCCTGGCCGCGCCGCTGCCGCCGGCCGCCGCCGCCGAAGTGGAGGCGCAGCGCGGCAAGCCCGCCGCCGAACAGGTCGCCGCCTTCATGCAGCACATCAACGGCCATTACCGCTATCTGAACGACCAGCGGCTGGCCGAGCGCGGCCTGGTGCCGTTCACGCTGGCCGAGATCGAACAGCACGGCTACGGCGACTGCAAGGACCTGGCCACGCTGCTGACCGCGATGCTGCGCGCGCCCGGCATCGCCGCCGAGCCCACGCTGGTATTCCGCGGCAACGACGCGCAGCGTCCGCTGCTGCCCGGCCTGGGCACCGTCAACCACATGATCGTCCGCGCCGTGGTGAACGGCAAAACCGAGTGGCTGGACCCGACCAACCCCTTCTTCGTCCCCGGCCGCATCATGCCTGACCTGCAAGACCGAACCAGCTACCGCATCGGCGGCGACGGCCTGGTGCGCGAGGAAGCGATCCCGATGCAGGCGGCGACGCTGACCAGCCGCAGCGAGCGCGTGGAAACCCTGCGCCGCGACGGCAGCGCCGCCATCGCCATCCGCGGCGAAGTCTCCGGCTGGCCGCTGGTGCAGCTGGCGATGCAGGACCGCTTCCAGGGACCGGCCAGCTCCGACCAGAGCCTGTGCCGCGCGGTCAACAAGCAGCCGCGGGAATGCAAGGTGGACCGCCCCGCCACCGGCTTTCTGCAGCCGGCGCGCTACGCGGCGCGCATAGACAGCGTCGACCAGCGCGCGGTGGAGAAGATTTCCGGGCTTTATCTGTACGACCCCGGCCTGGAGCATGACTGGGATGGTTTCGCCAGCTATCTGGCCAACGGCAACCAGGCCGACGTCTACCTGGGCGACGCCGAAACCACCGAACGCGCGGTGACGCTGCGCGGTGCCCGCGCCATCCAGCCGCCATTCAGCTGCCAGGCCAGCTCGCGCTGGTACGACCTGTCGCTGGAGCAGCGGAAAACGCCGGACGGCATCCGCTACCAGTACCGGCAGACCCGCAAGGTACGCTGGCTGAGCCATGACGAGATCGCCAGCCCCGAGTTCGTCCGCTTCAACGAAGCGGCGCGCGCCTGCGCGATTCAGGCGCGGCAGATCATCAAGCTCTGAGCAAAAACGCAATCCGCACAAAGGACGGCCCCGGCCGTCCTTTTTCATGCCGTTTTAACAAGCAATTCCTTTAAAAACTGCCACGAAAATTCAATAGCGATCACATGCAAGCCTTGCTGCATGATGCGCATAGCATGACAATGACGGATTGGCAGCCATACTAAGATAGCAAGGTCATAGAGAAGCAAACCATGAAACAGACCTCAACAAGCCATGGCGGCGGCCGCGAAGTGCAGCTGGCGCCGCACGAACTGATCGTCACCAAGACCGACCCCACCGGCCACATCACTTACGCCAACCGCGTGTTCATGCGCATCGCCGGCTACGCCGAGCACCAGCTGCTGGGCAAGCCGCACAATCTGATCCGCCACCCGGACATGCCGCGCGGCGCCTACCGGCTGATGTGGCAGACGCTGCAGGCCGGCCACGAATTCTTCGCGCTGGTGAAGAACGCCACCCTGGACGGCGATTACTACTGGGTGCTGGCCAACGTCACCCCGGACTACGACCTCAGGGGCAAGCTGCAAGGCTATTACTCGGTGCGCCGTCCGCCCAGCCGCGCCGCCATCGCCGCCATCGAACCTATCTACGCCGAGATGCGCAAGATCGAGGCCGCCCACGGCAAGGCCGCCGCTCCGGACGCTTCGCGCGACTGGCTGCTGGCGCTGCTGGAAGAAAAAGGCTGCAGCTATCAGGACTTCGTCCTGGGGCTGAACGCCGACGTACTGAAAGCCAAAGGAGTCGCAGGATGAGTTCGCCGCGCAAACCCACCCCCTTCCTGCGCTCCCACCTGGCCTGGATGCTGGGCGCCTTCAACTTGCTGGTGCTGCTGTCGATACTGGACGACTACCTGCTCCCCCCGCTGGCCCACCACGCGATCAGCGTGCTGCTGATGGCATCCACGCTGACCCTGTCCTGGTGGCTGTGGCAAAAGGGCGGCCACATCTTCCTGCTGCTCAACACCCTGACCCGCCAGCTGGGCCTGGCCTGCAGCGGCGAACTGCACCACCGCAGCACCCAAACCCGGCAGATGGGCGAGGTTGGCCAGGTGGCCTGGCAGCTGAACGACTTCCTCGACCTGGTGGAAACCTACTTCAAGGAAATCAACACCTGCTTCCAGGAAATCAGCCAGGGCAACTTCAGCCGCCGGCCGCTGAGCCAGGGCCTGCCCGGCATCCTGGCCAGCTCGCTGGAAAGCGTCAACGCCGCCATCCAGTCGATGGCCGACAACGACGGCTTCGTGCGCCGCAACCGGCTGTCGTCCCAACTGGCGGCGCTGAACAATCCCCATCTGCGCCAGGACCTGGCCGGCAGCCAGCGCGATCTGGCCGCCATCAGCCAGGCGATGGACCAGGTCGCCGGCATCACCCGCGACAACGCCGCCGGCGCCCGCGTCAGCCTGGACAGCGCCAACGAGCTGTCCGGCCACCTGGACACCATCGCCGGCAGCGTCAGCAGCATGGACACCGCCAGCCAGATGCTGGCCCAGGAATGGCAAGGCATCGAAACCTCGCTGGCCGACATCTCCGCCATCGCCGACCAGACCAACCTCTTGGCCCTGAACGCGGCGATCGAGGCCGCGCGCGCCGGCGAAACCGGACGCGGCTTCGCCGTGGTGGCCGACGAGGTGCGCAAGCTGGCCGAACGCAGCAAGAGCACCGCCAACCAGGTGCAGGGCGTGCTGGAGTCGTTGTCCAGCCGCATCGGCGACATGCAGGCCCAGGCCAGCGCCGCCGGCGGCGTGGCCGGCGAGGTGCAGTCCTCGGTGGACTCGTTCCGCCAGCGCTTCTCCAGCCTGGCCGAGCAATCCGACCTGGTGCTGCGGCAGGTCAGCGCGGTGCAGCAGAAATCGCAAACTTCGCTGCAGAAAGTGGGCCATGTGATCTACAAGCAGAGCGCCTACCACGCGATCGAGGAAGCGCAGGAGGCGCCGCCTGCGCTGGAGCTGGAAACCTGGCTGGAGGGCGACGGCTCGGCGCTGTTCGGCAGCGCCGCCCAATCCCTGCGCCCGCCTCTGCTGCAACTGCGGCAACAGGTGGACGCCGCGCTGCGCGCCGCCAGCCAGGACGGCCAGCTGGACGAGGCCGCCATCGTCTCCAGCATGCGGGCGGTGGAACAAGCCAGCCAGAAGCTGCAATCAGGCCTGGAGGAACTGGGCGGGCGGTGAGCCGCCGCCATCGATAGCGACAGCCGGGCGACGCCCGGCTTTTTTCATGCCCGCGCGCCGCAAGCCAAGCGTCAGTGCCGGCTGGGCAAGCGGTAGCGCAGCAGCCAGAAATGCTCGCGCCGCAGCAGGGCCATCTCGGCCGCGCCGTACGGCGCCAGCAGGATGCGGAACTCCGCCTCGGTCGGGAAATTCTTCAGCACCCGGCTCTCCCCGCCGTCGTGCCGCGGCCGGCGCTGGTAGCCGTTGCCGGCATCGTCGTACTCCATCACCGGAAACTGCCCGCCCTGAATCTCGCTGTTGTCCAGCAGGATCACCGTCGCGCCGGGCGCCAGACAGCCGTGCAGCGCCGCCAGCGCCGCCTCGCGCCGCTGGCGCGGCAGATGGGAAAACCACAGGCCGGCGAAGGCCGCGTCGAACGGCTCCGCCGGTTTGGGCAGCGCTTCGATCTCGGCCGCCGCGAACGCCACCCCGCCCACCCCGGGCCGCTGCCCGGCCAGCGCCAACGCGCCGGGCGACACGTCCAGCGCCAGATAGGCGCGCGCCGCCGGCGCCAGATACTGCGTCCAGTAGCCGCTGCCGCAAGCCAGCTCCAGCACCCTGCGGCCGAAATACTGCTGCGGCAGCCAACGCCGCAGCCAGGCCAGGTCCAGCGCCCGCTCCGGCTGCTCGTAAACCGTATCGTAGAACGCCACGCGCTCCGCGTAGCCGTCGTCATCCCGATTCATTCCCGCGTCCCTGCCATCAAACACTCAATCAGCATAACACGCTGGCGAGATGCTATTTCATCAGCATCATTACGTAAATAATAAATGTATTTCATTATAAAAATCATATTTGAATACAGACTCTAGCCGTAATCGATAATTCATCCCGCCAAATGCCGCCTCAAAATCATGGCGTCAAACCTGTCCCTTCGATCCCCCGGCGGGATGTTCCCAAAAAAAACGCCCCTCCGGCAAAAACCGGCGGGGCGGGAGACAATCCAGTTCGATCTCGCGGCGGATGCCTCGCTCAGAAGAAGCCCAGCTTGTCCTCGCCGTAGCTGACCAGCAGGTTCTTGGTCTGCTGGTAATGCTCCAGCATCATCTTGTGCGTCTCGCGGCCGATGCCGGACTGCTTGTAGCCGCCGAATGCGGCGTGCGCCGGATAGGCGTGATAGCAGTTGGTCCATACCCGGCCGGCCTCGATGTGGCGGCCCATGAAGAAGGCGGTGTTCATGTCGCGCGTCCACACGCCGGCGCCAAGGCCGTACAGCGTGTCATTGGCGATCGCCAGCGCCTCGTCGCGATCCTTGAAAGTGGTGACCGACACCACCGGGCCGAAGATCTCCTCCTGGAAGATGCGCATCTTGTTGTGGCCGTGGAACACGGTGGGCTGGATGTAGAAGCCGCCGGCCAGATCGCCGTCCAGCTGCGCTCTCCCGCCGCCGGCCAGCAGCTTGGCGCCCTCGTCGCGGCCGATGGCCAGATAGCTCTGGATCTTGTCCATCTGCTCCTGCGACGCCTGCGCGCCTATCATCGTCGCCGGGTCCAGCGGGTTGCCCTGCTTGATCGCCGCCACGCGGGCCAGCGCCTTTTCCATGAAGCGGTCGTAGATGGATTCGTGGATCAGCGCGCGGCTGGGGCAGGTGCACACCTCGCCCTGGTTCAGCGCGAACATCACAAAGCCCTCGATCGCCTTGTCGAGGAAGGCGTCATCCTTCGCGGCGACGTCGCCGAAGAAGATGTTCGGCGACTTGCCGCCCAGCTCCAGCGTCACCGGGATCAGGTTCTGGCTGGCGTACTGCATGATCAGCCGCCCGGTGCCGGTTTCGCCGGTGAAGGCGATCTTGGCGATGCGCTTGGAGCTGGCCAGCGGCTTGCCGGCCTCGACGCCGAAGCCGTTGACCACGTTGAGCACGCCCGGCGGCAGCAAGTCGCCCACCAGCTCCATCAGCACCAGGATGGACAGCGGCGTCTGCTCGGCCGGCTTCAGCACCACGCAGTTGCCGGCGGCCAGCGCCGGCGCCAGCTTCCACGCCGCCATCAGGATTGGGAAGTTCCACGGGATGATCTGGCCGACCACGCCCAGCGGCTCGTGGAAATGGTAGGACACGGTGTTGGCGTCGATCTCGCCCAGGCTGCCTTCCTGCGCCCGCACGCAGGAAGCGAAATAGCGGAAGTGGTCGATCGCCAGCGGAATGTCGGCGGCGCGGGTCTCGCGGATCGGCTTGCCGTTGTCCCAGGTTTCCACCTCGGCCAGCAGGGCCAGGTTTGCCTCCATCCGGTCGGCGATCCTGTTCAGCACGATGGCGCGCTCGGTCACCGGCGTGTGGCCCCAGGCGTAGCGGGCGGCATGGGCGGCATCCAGCGCCAGCTCCACATCCTGCTCGTCCGAACGCGGGATCTCGCACAGCGGCTGGCCGGTGATAGGCGTCACGTTCTCGAAGTAGCGGCCATTGACCGGCGGCACCCAGCGCCCGCCGATGTAGTTGGCGTAACGCGATTTCAGTTCGAATCCTGGCTTGAGTTGCATGGCGGTCTCCTTGACGTTGTGGCTCCTGCAAACCGCTTGTTGCGCAAGTCCCATGCCAGCCATTATCCGCATTGCATGGCAACATCGCGCCGAGCCAGACCAGCCCAAGCGTTCGGCCTCCGCATGCCGCGGCGCAGCAAGCAACTGGAAAATCAGCCGCTTGCCAGCGTGGCGAAAGCGGCCATAATCGGCTGCATTCCCCACCGAAACTGTCGCGCATCGGCACAGCTGTCCCGCCGCCGCGCGACACCTCGCCGGAGCCGCGCATGACACCCACCGCCCGCTTGCCGCTGGACGAGATCCGCCGCCGCTTTTTCGCCGGCCAGCCGCTGCCCGGCCAGGCGTTGCCGCCATCCATCCTGCACTCCTGGCAGCGCTGCCAGGGCCTGGGCCTGTCCGCCGGCGGCCGCGGCGGCGACCGGCTGACCGACGGCGAGCTGCGCGACCGGCGAGAGGCCAGCGCCGACTGGCTGGAGCCGGCGCGGCCGGCGCTGGCCGGACTGTACGAGCAGGTGTCGGCCGGCGGCCTAGCGCTGGTGGTGGCCGACCGGAGAGGACTGGTGCTGGACCAGGCCGGGGACATCGGCTTTCTCGACAAGGCCGAGCGGCTGGCGCTGACGCCGGGCATGGACTGGAGCGAGGCCGCGCGCGGCACCAACGCCATCGGCACCGCGCTGGCCGCGGCCGACAGCGTGCTGGTGCGCGGCGCCGAGCACTATCTGGAGCGCAACCGGGCGCTCAGCTGCGCCGCCAGCCCGCTGTTCGGCCCCCAGGGCCAATTGCTGGGCGCGCTGGACATCAGCGGCCCGGGCCGCAAGCTGGGCGACGCGCAGCGGCTGGCGCTGCTGGCCGCCCGCGGCCAGATCGAGGCCCGCCTGCTGGAAGACGCCGCGCGCCACGGCTGGCTGCTAACGCTGCACGCCGATCCGCGCTGGCTGGGCAGCCCGGCGGCCAGCCAACTGGTATTCGACGATGATGGCCGGCTGCTGGCGGCCAACCGCGCCGGCCTCGCATTCTGCGGGCTGGAGCCGGACGCCTGGCAGCCGCGACATTTCGCCGCGCTGTTCGGCCAG
>NZ_JZJL01000072.1 GCF_000971335.1 Chromobacterium vaccinii | reverse complement strand
CAGCGCCTCGGCCGCCTCGCGGCCCACCAGCTTCTCGGTTTGGGCGGCGCGGGCGGCCGCCGCGTGTTCGGCCGAGCCGAACGCGTCGATCAGCTTGAGAAAGCCGACCGGCCCGATGCCGGGCGTCAGCGCCAGCGTCAGCCAGGCTTGCAGTTCAGTGGTCATCAGTCTTCCGGCGTGGCGACGCTGTCGCCGACGTAAAGGGCGCCCAGGCTATCGAGCACCAGCGCGTAGGACACCTTGTCGAACACGCGATAGACGAACAGCGAGCCGGCCTGCTCGGTCGGCAGCTGGGTTTCGCGCTTCTTGCCGGCGGCGTCGGTGATGGTGATGGGGTTACCCTTCTTGTAGATGCCGAACACCAGGCCCGGCTCGATGTGGTTGCGCGCGCCCAGGTTCAGCGCCACCGTCGAGTACTGGGCGGCGCCGTCTAGACCCTGGTAGACGGCGATGATCTTGCCGCGCAGGTCTTCTTCCGGGCGGCGCGGCACGTAGTTGACGAAAGCGGCCTTGGGCGCGCGCACCAGGTGGTCGCCGACCAGCACTTCGCCGGCCACGCTGCGGACCGTCAGCGTCTGGATGTCTGGACGCAGCTTGTCTACCGCCAGATCGCCACCATATACGGCTTCGACCCCGAGCACTTCCTTGCTGTCGGGGTCCACCAGCTGCTTTCCCAGCCGGTATGCCTGCCAGGTGCCGTTCTCCGTCACGCCGCTGGCGTAGACGCGGTCGCTCTGGGTGATGCTGAGCCGCTCGTCCGGTCCGGCCACCAGCCTCGGCCCGGTGGCGAACTGGGCGGGATCGACCACCAGCGGCCGCGCGAGGAAGGGCTCGATCGCTTCGGCCGGAATGCTGGCGATCGCGCGGTCCTGCTCCTCGGGCCTGGCCTGGGGCGACAGCTTGACCTCGCGTTGGATGTCGGAAGCCAGGCTGAGCCTGGGCCGGCCGTTGACGTAATCGAGCACCAGCACATTGCCTGGGTAGATCCAGTGTGGGTTGCGGACCTGGTCGCGGTTCATCCGCCACAGTTCCGGCCAGCGCCAAGGGCTTTGCAGGTAATGGCCGGCGATGCTCCACAGCGTGTCGCCGCGCGTTACGGTGTAGCGCGAGGGGGCGTCGGGCTTGACGGTCAGATCGTCTGAAAAGGCGGGAAAGGCCAGCCCCATCAGCAGGGCAAGCGATATAATGCGTTTACGCATGCGAGGAATCCCAATTTTGATGCCGGCGCGCCAAGGCGCGGCGCCGGAGAGGAACGAAGCTGCGCCGAACCGCTCTATTATCGACGCGGGCGCGGCAATACGACAACTTGGAGTGAGTGGATAGCAATGGCGCTGTTGAACATTTTGCATTACCCGGACGAAAGACTGCACACGGTGGCCAAGCCGGTGGAGGTTTTCGACGCCGCGTTGCAGCAGCAGATAGACGATATGTTCGAGACCATGTACGAGGCCAAGGGCATCGGCCTGGCGGCCACGCAGGTCGATTACCATCGCCGCCTGGTGGTGATGGACATCTCGGAGGAGCGCGACGAGCGCCGGGTGTTCATCAACCCGGAGATCGTCTCCAAGGACGGCGAGACCGTCTATGAAGAAGGCTGCCTGTCGGTGCCCGGCATCTACGACAAGGTGACCCGCGCCGAACACGTCAAGGTGAAGGCGCTGGGCCGCGACGGCAAACCGTTCGAGCTGGAGGCCGACGGCCTGCTGGCGATCTGCATCCAGCATGAGATCGACCACCTGAACGGCGTGGTGTTCGTCGAGCGGCTGTCGCAGATGAAGCAGACCCGCATCAAGACCAAGCTGAAAAAGCGCGAAAAGCAGAACATGTGATTTCCGGCCGGATGGCCAGGAGCAGGCGGCGCCGCGCGACGGCGCCGCTGTCGTTGTCGGGGAACTGATCAAGATGAAACTGATTTTTGCCGGTACGCCGGAATTCGCCGCCGCCGCGCTGCGCGCGCTGATAGGCGCCGGCCACGAGATCGCGCTGGTGCTGACCCAGCCCGACCGCCCGGCCGGCCGCGGCATGAAGCTGAAACCGAGTCCGGTCAAGGAAGTGGCGCTGGCGCATGGCCTGCGCGTCGAGCAGCCGGAAAAGCTGCGCGGCAACCTGGAAGCGCAGCAGATGCTGCGCGACGTCGGCGCCGAGGTGATGGTGGTGGCCGCCTACGGCCTGATCCTGCCGCAGGACGTGCTGGAGATTCCGGCGCGAGGCTGCCTGAACATCCATGCGTCCTTGCTGCCGCGCTGGCGCGGCGCGGCGCCGATCCAGCGCGCCATCCTGGCCGGCGACGCGGAAACCGGCATCACCGTCATGCAGATGGATGTCGGCCTCGACACCGGCGACATGCTGAGCATCCACCCGCTGGCGATCGCCGCCGACGAAACCGCCGCCACGCTGCACGACAAGCTGGCCGCCTGCGGCGCGCAGGCCATCGTCGAGACGCTGGGCCGCCTGGACGCGATCCAGCCGCAAAAGCAGCCGGAAGACGGCGTCACCTACGCGCAAAAGCTGTCCAAGTCCGAAGCCGAGGTCGACTGGACGCTGCCGGCCGAGGATGTCGCCCGCGCGATCCGCGCCTACAACCCGGCGCCGGGCGCTTTCACCACGCTGAACGGCGAACCGCTGAAGCTGTGGCTGGCCAGCGCCGAGGCCGGTTCCGCCGAGCCGGGCGCGGTGGTGTCCGCCGACGCCGACGGCGTGCTGGTGGGGGCCGGGCAGGGCCTGGTGCGGCTGACGGTACTGCAGGCCGCTGGCGGCAAGCGGCTGGCGGCGCGCGATTTCGTCGCCGGCAAGAACCTGCCGGCGGGAACCCGCCTGGGCGTTTGACGCACTAAGAGTCTGTCCGCGGTCTTTTTCTCGTGGCGGCGGTTCCCCGTCGGCCGCGGGTCTGGAAAAAAGATCGCGCGCAGTCTCTAAAAATAGGCAAACCCGCAGTTGCGAGAGGAGAGCATGAACGATAACTGGCTGAAGACCACGCTGCTGATGGCCGCGATCATGGCCCTGTTCGTCCTGATCGGCGGCATGTTGGGCGGCAAGGGCGGCATGTTGCTGGCGCTGTTGTTCGGCGGCGGCATGAATCTGTTCGCCTGGTGGAATTCCGACCGCATGGTGCTGTCGATGTACAACGCGCAGGAAGTGGACGCCAACAGCGCGCCCGAATTCTACAGCATGGTGGCGGAGCTGGCGCAGCGCGCCGGCCTGCCGATGCCGCGCGTCTACGTGATCCATGAGGACCAGCCCAACGCCTTCGCCACCGGCCGCAATCCTGAGAACGCCGCGGTGGCCGCCACCAGCGGCATCATGCGCATGCTCGACTACCGCGAACTGCGCGGCGTGATGGCCCATGAGCTGGCCCACGTCAAGCACCGCGACACCCTGATCTCCACCATTTCGGCGACGATGGCGGGCGCGATCTCCGCGCTGGCCAACTTCGCGATGTTCTTCGGCGGCCGCGACGAGAACGGCCAGCCGGTCGGCCTGCTGCCGCGGCTGGCGGTGGCCTTCCTCGCGCCGGTGGCGGCCAGCCTGATCCAGATGGCGATCTCGCGCGCGCGCGAGTTCGAGGCCGACCGAGGCGGGGCGGAAATTTCCGGCGACCCGCTGGCTTTGGCTTCCGCTTTGCAGAAAATCGAATATTATGCCCAGGGCATTGCGATGCCGGCCGCCGAGGCGCACCCGGAGACCGCGCAGATGATGATCATCAATCCGCTGTCCGGCGGCGGTGTCGGCGATTTGTTCCGCACCCACCCGCATACCGCCGACCGTATTGAACGGCTGCACGCGCTGGCGCGCGGCGCCTGTTGACGCAAGCACTTGAACCGACCCGCGGCCAGTCCCCAGGACTGGCCTTGTTTCATCGAAAGACACATCATGCATCAAATCCAGCAACTGGCCGCCGAGATCCTGGCCCGCATCGAGGCCGGCACCACCCTCACCGACGCGCTGGCCGACGCCCATCGCCAGGCCGGCAAGCTGACGCCCGCCGAACGCGGCGCGCTGCAGGACCTGAGCTACGGCAGCCTGCGCCATCTGGGCGTGCTGCGCCACTGCCTGCGCCAGCTGGTGCCGCATCCGCTGCCGGAGCCGCAGGTGGAGCGCCTGCTGCTGATCGCGCTGTACCAGCTGCAATACACCCGCGCCGCGCAGTACGCGGTGGTGCACGAGGCGGTGACGCTGGCCGGCATGATGGCGCGCGGCAAGTTCAAGGCCCTGGTCAACGGCGTGCTGCGCAACTTCCAGCGCCGCCGCGACGAGCTGCTGGCCAACGCCGCGGCCGATGAGGTGGCGCAGGCCAACCATCCGGACTGGTGGGTGGCGCGGCTGAAGGCGGCCTATCCCGCGGAATGGCGCGGCATCCTGGACGCCAGCAACGTCCACCCGCCGCTGACGCTGCGCGTCAATCGCCGCCGCGTCTCGGTGGACGACTATCTGGGCCGGCTGGAGGAGGCCGGCCTGGCGGCCAAGGCCCTGGGTGACGACGCGGTGCAACTGGCGCGGCCGGTGGCGGTGCGCGATCTGCCCGGCTTCGCCGACGGCCTGGCCTCGGTGCAGGACGAGGGCGCGCAGCGCGCCGCGCACTGGCTGGACCTGCAGCCGGGCTTGCGGGTGCTGGACGCCTGCGCCGCGCCGGGCGGCAAGACCGGCCACATGCTGGAGCGCGCCGACGTGGAGGTGACCGCGCTGGACATCGACGCCACGCGGCTGGCCCGCGTCGGCGACAATCTGCGCCGGTTGGGCCTGTCCGCCCAGTTGATCGAGGCCGACGCCTCGCGGCCGGACGACTGGTGGGGCGGCCGTCCGTTCGACCGCATCCTGGCTGACGTGCCGTGCTCGGCTTCCGGCGTGGTGAGACGCCATCCGGACATCAAATGGCTGCGCCGGCCCGGCGATTTCGCCGCGCTGGGAGAGCAGCAGGCGGCGATGGCCGACGCGCTGTGGCCGCTGCTCGCCAGCGGGGGAAAAATGCTATACGCTACCTGCTCGATTTTTCCCGAAGAAAACCGCCAGCAATTGGAGGGCTTCCTCAAGCGCCACGCGGATGCGGTGTGCCTGAAAGAAGAACAACTGCTGCCTTGTGAGCGACATGACGGCTTCTATTACGCGCTGCTTGAGAAACATTAGCCTGCTGTTGGCTCTGCTCTGTTGCCTGCTGCCGCCGGCGCTGGCCGACACCATAGGCTCGCGCCGCGCGGAGGCCGAGGTGATGCCGGACGGCACGCTGGCGGTCAGCACCCGTTTCCTCACCAAGCTCACCCCCAGCCTCAGCGAGGCGCTGGAGCAGGGGGTGGTGTTGGGCTTCCGGCTGGAGTTCGAGCTGACCAAGCCCCGCACCACGTCATATTACCTGTCGCTGCGCGAGTGGTTCGACCCGCACGCGCAGCTGGCTTTCAAACTGTCCTACCAGCCCTTGACCGGCCGCTACCGCGTCACTATCGGCAGCCTGTCCAATTACTATCCCACCTTGCGCGAAGCCTTGTCCGCCCTCGGCGCGATCCAGGGCTGGCGCGTGCTCAACCCCGGCACGCTGGACCCGAAGAAGCCCGGCCAGGTGGCCGGCCAGGTCCGGTTGCTGCTGGACATCGGCGATCTGCCCAAGCCCTTCCAGATGAACGCGCTGGGCTCTGACGACTGGTCGCTGGATTCCGGCTGGATCAGGCTGGACGTCAAGGACGCCGGCTGATGCGCTACGCCACCATCGCGATGGCGACGGTCGGTGCCATCCTGCTTTATCTGCTGGCGGTGGCCACCGGCAACGCTTCCAAGCTCAACGATTACTACTGGTGGGTGTTCGGGCTGAACAGCCTGCTGTTGCTGGCCCTGCTCGGGGTGGTGGGGCGCCAGCTGTGGCGCTTGCGCCAGCGGGTGAAGAACCGTGTGTTCGGCGCCAAGCTGACGCAGAAGCTGGCGCTGATGTTCGCCGGCGTCGCGCTGGTGCCGGGCCTGTTGGTGTTCACCGTGTCGGCGCAATTCCTGACCCGCAGTATTGAAAGCTGGTTCGACGTGCGCGTCGAGGCGGCGCTGGACCGCGGCCTGGTGCTGGGCCGCAGCGCGCTCAACTACGTGCTGGACGACGTCGGCCGCAAGGGGCGGATGGTGCAGGACGAGGTGGAGGCGCTGCCGGACGGCGTGCTGCCGGTGCGGCTGGAACGGCTGCGCGAGCAGCTGGGCCTGAAGGAAATCGCCATCTTCAGCCGCGGCAACGGCCAGTTGCTGGCTTTCGCCGGCGGCGACGCGCGCGGACTGCCGCAATCCCCGGGCCATGAGGCGCTGCGCGGGGTCAAGCTGCGCACGCCGCAGCAGAGCATAGAAAACGACGGCAACAACGGACTGGCGTTGAGAGTGCTGCTGGCTTACCGGGGCCCGGGCGAGCAGACGCGGGTGCTGCAGCTGCTGCAGGCGGCGCCGGCGGATATCAGCCGCGACGCCGAACAGATCGAAAGCGCTCGCTCCGAATATCGGCAATTGCTGCTGGCGCGGCAGGGCTTGCGCACCTTCTACATGCTGACGCTGGCGCTGGCGGTGCTGCTGGCGCTGACCGCGGCGCTGGCTTTCGCGCTGTTCCTGTCGGAGCGGCTGTCGGCGCCCCTGTCCGAGCTGGCGGCCGGCACCCGGGCGGTGGCGCAGGGCGACTTTTCCAAGCGCCATCCGGTCTACCGCCGCGACGAGCTGGGCATGCTGACCACGCTGTTCAACCGTATGACGCAGCAATTGGACGAGGCGCGGCAGCTGGCGGAAAAGAGCCGCGGCGAGCTCGAGGGCGGCAAGCTTTATCTGGAAAGCATACTGGCGAACCTGTCGGCCGGCGTGATCGCCTTCGGCGGCGACTGGCAGATCCGCGCCGCCAATACCAGCGCCTCGCGCATTCTGGGCTTCGAGTTCAACCTGCTGGCCGAGCACCGCTTTCCGGAGTGGGGCGGCGTGATGCCGGCGGTGGCCAGCCTGGTGGAAACGGTGATGCAGCACGCAGACAGCGATGTCGAGAGCGACTGGCAGACCCAGCTCGGCTACGACACCGCCCAGGGCGAGCGCACGCTGCTGGTGCGCGGCGCGCGGCTGCCCGAGCATTCCAGCGACGGCTACGTGCTGGTGTTCAACGACATCACCGAGCTCGCCCGCGCCCAGCGCGACGCGGCCTGGGGCGAGGTGGCCAAGCGTTTGGCGCACGAGATCCGCAATCCGCTCACCCCCATCCAGCTGTCCGCCGAACGGCTGGCGATGAAGCTGGCGGACAAGCTGGAAGGGCCGGACGCCGACATGCTCAAGCGCTCCACCGACACCATCATCAAGCAGGTGGGCGCGCTGAAAAGCATGGTGGAGGCGTTCCGCGACTATGCCCGCGCGCCCAAGATCAAACTGGTGAAACTTGATCTCAATCAGGTGATCCGGGAGGTGATGGCCCTTTACGAATCCAATCCTGCTGTTAAGATTGCGCTGGACGAAGTTCCGCTGATGATCATGGGGGATGCGGCTCTGCTGCGGCAGGTGCTGCATAACCTGATGCAAAACGCCCAGGATGCAGTCCTTGACGTTGGCATCCCGATGATTCAAATTAGCAGCCGACAAGAAGAAGGAAACGCGCTCGTCAGCGTCGAGGACAATGGCGCGGGCTTCGGCCCGGACATCCTCAGACGCGCGTTCGAGCCATATGTGACCAGTAAAGCCAAGGGAACCGGTCTTGGACTGGCCGTGGTCAAGAAGATTATGGAAGAACACCATGGACAGGTCATTTTGGGGAACGCCGGGCAGCATGGGGCGCGTGTCCTTCTCTCCCTGCCATTGCTGGAGGCCTAATGCGTAGCAGCGACATTTTGATTGTGGACGACGAGATCGGCATCCGAGAGCTGCTCTCCGAGATCCTGCAGGACGAAGGTTATACCGTGGCTTTGGCGGAAAACGCCGAAGTGGCCCGCCAATTGCGCAATCAGACCCGGCCGGCGCTGGTGCTGCTGGACATCTGGATGCCAGACTGCGACGGCGTCACCCTGCTGAAGGAGTGGGCCAAGTCCGGCCTGCTCAACATGCCGGTGGTGATGATGTCCGGTCACGCCAGCATAGACACCGCGGTGGAAGCCACCCGCATCGGCGCCTTCGACTTCCTGGAAAAGCCGATCGCGCTGCAGAAGCTGTTGACCACCGTTCAGCGCGCGCTGAAATACGGCGACATGCAGGCCAACACCTCGCTGAACCTGGACAAGCTGGGCCGCAGCGAGCCGATCCAGGAACTGAAGCGCCAGCTGGAGCGCGTGGCCAAGGTCAAGTCGCCGGTGCTGCTGACCGGCGAGTCCGGCTCCGGCTTTGAGCTGGTGGCGCGCTTTTTCCATCAGGGCAACACCCCCTGGGTGACGCCGGCCAAGCTGGAGCAGCTGGCGGACGCGCCGCTGGAGCTCTTGCAGAAGGCCAACAACGGCGTGCTCTACCTGCCGGAGATCGGCCAGTACAGCCGCCGCGTGCAGCAGGGCCTGTTGTTCCTGCTGTCCAAGCTCGACCGCTTCAACGTGCGCCTGATCTGTTCCTGCAGCCGTCCGCTGCAGGAGCTGCTGGTGGACCCGGAGTGCGACAACCGCCTGCTGACCGCGCTGTCCAGCGTGATCGTGCCGATCCCGCCGCTGCGCGAGCACGCCGAGGATATCACCTTCATCGCCGAGCAGATCCTGGTGGAGCTGGTGGAGTCCAAGCAGGTGCCGGCGCGCAAGCTGACCACCGCCGCGCTGAACGCGATGCGCCAGTATGACTGGCCGGGCAATCTGGAGCAGCTGCGCAGCATCATCAAGAGCCTGGCGCTGACCGCCGAGTCGGATGAAGTCGACGCCGCCGAGGTCAACAAGGTGCTGGCGCAGTTCCGCCACGAAAAGCCGGTGGAGGAGTCGGGCTTCGACTTCAACATCCCGCTGCGCGAGTTGCGCGAACAGCTGGAGCGCCGCTATTTCGAGTACCACATCTCGCTGGAGAACGGCAATATGAGCCGGGTGGCGCAGAAGGTGGGCCTGGAGCGCACTCACTTGTACCGCAAGCTGAAGCAGCTGGGCATCAAGTTCGCCCGCAAGGTGGCGGAGGAGTAAGGCAAAACGCCTGATGCTGCGTTGCGGTAATGTTGGGCTTCGCTTTGCTCAGCCCAACCTACGAGGCGCGCCTTGTCTCAGGCGTTTTGCTCGACACAAATCGCTTATCGACGCCAGCCTTTCCGGCTGGCGTTTCGCATTCTGGAGCATGAGCATGGAGCAAGACCGCGAACTGGACGACGAGGCGCTGCTGCGCTATAGCCGCCACATCCTGTTGCCGGAGATCGACATCGAAGGCCAGCGCCGGCTGCTGGCGGCGCGCGCGCTGATCGTCGGCGCCGGCGGCCTGGGCTCGCCGGCGGCGCTGTACCTGGCCAGCGCCGGCGTCGGCCGGATCACGATCGTCGACGACGACGTGGTGGAGCTGTCCAATCTGCAGCGCCAGATTGCCCACGACGCCGCCAGCCTGGGCCAGGGCAAGGCCGAGTCGGCGGCGCGTAGGATGGCCGCGATGAATCCTTCGATCGAGGTCAGGCCGCTGGCCGAGCGGTTGGCAGGCGACAGATTGATGGCCGAGGTGGCCGCGCACGATCTGGTGCTGGATTGCTCGGACAATTTCGCCACCCGCCATGCGGTTAACCGCGCCTGCGTCGCCGCCAGGGTGCCGCTGGTGTCCGGCGCGGCAGTGCGTTTCTCGGGCCAGCTGGCGGTGTTCGACAGCCGCGACGCCGCCTCGCCGTGCTACCACTGCCTGTTTCCGGATGAGGGCGAGGCCGGCGATGGCCCTTGCGCCACCTTCGGCGTGCTGTCGCCCTTGGTGGGCGTGATCGGCAGCCTGCAGGCGGTGGAGGCGGTCAAGCTGCTGGCCGGCGTCGCGCCGGCGCTGGGCAAACTGACGCTGTACGACGCGCTGAACGGCGGTTTCAAGCAGATCCGCGTGCCGCGCGATCCGGGCTGCGCGGTGTGCGGGGGGAGAGGGTAGGAAAACGCCCCGGCCGGCGGGGCGGCGGTTTGCGGCTTAGAGGTGCTGCTCGATCAGCTTGCGCACCTCGGGGAAGTTCATCACCCCGACGTAGCGCTTGATGATGTTGCCCTGTTTGTCGATCAGGAAAGTCGTCGGCGCCAGCTGGATGTCGCCGAAGGCCTTGGCCGTGGTTCCCTGCGGGTCCAGCGCGACGAAGAAGGGCAACTGGTTCTTGGCGACGAAGTTCTGCACGTAGTTGGGCGGGTCGTAGCTCATCGCCACCGCCAGCACGTTCAGCCCCTTGCCGCCGTAGTCATGGTGCAGCTTCTTGATTTCCGGCATCTCCTCGACGCAGCCGGGACAGCTGGTGGCCCAGAAGTTGACCAGCACCACCTTGCCTTTCAGCGCCGAGGTGCTGGTGGCGGTGCCGGTCAGAGAGGTCAGCTTCACCTCGGGCGCCGGGTTGCCGGAGAACATCAGCTTGTAGGCGGCGCCGGCGGCGACCAGCAGCGCCAGCGCAATGATCAAACCCTTCTTCATCTCGATTTCCTGTCGTGTCTGCCGCCGGTTCAGACCGGGCCGGCGGTCATCTGTTCCAGCATGTCCTTCAATTGTCCTTCCAGCACCACCGCCTTGTTCTGCTTGGCGTCGAACACCACGAAGGTGACGTCGGCCTCGGCCACTACAGTGTCGGCGCCTTCCAGCAGCACGCGCTGGTGGATCACTGCGCTGCGGTTGCCGATGGACTTCAGGCCGGTCTCGATCAGCAGCTGCTCGCCCATCAGCGCCGGGCGGCGATAGTCGATGTTGATGTTGACCACGGCCAGCGCCAGGCCGGATTTCAGGAACCAGTCCAGTCCGCCTTGCTCTTCGAACTGGCTCCAGCGCGCTTCTTCCAGAAATTCCAGGTAGCGCGCGTTGTTGACGTGGCCGAACAGGTCCAGATGATAGCCGCGGACCTTGATCCGGGTGTGGTGCGCCATGTGTTTCCCCTCTATTGTGTGTGGCGGTTAATCGGCGTGGCCGTCCAGATCCAGCGGCGCGAAGGCCTCTCGCTCCAGCGGCTCTTCGACCAGGTCGGTCAGCACCGAGTGGATTTCCACCTTGAACCATTGCTGGAACAGGTTGGGACTGATGTTCTGCGGCCACAGGCTCTCGTCTTCGCACCAGTCGGCCAGCTCGGCCTCGAACAGCTGGCGATGGCGTTGCTGCACGAAGCGGCGCGCGGCGTCGGCGTCTTCCGCTGGCGGGATCAGCAGCGCGTTGCTGTCGGCGGCCAGCGCTTCCAGCGTCAGTTGCGGGTCGATGCCGCCGGGCAGGCTTTTCAGCCAGGCTAGAAACGGGGCCTGCGGGCGCAGCAGCGCGATGCTGCGGTTGACTTCAAACATGATGCTTCCTTGGTTCAATGGCTGGATAAGAGGTTGTCCCGGGTGAAGACGAAGCGCTGGTTGATGCGCATCGCCGGGGCGCGGGCCAGTGCGGGCGGAAACGGCGGGAACGGCGAGGACAGCTCGACGATGCGCTGGGCGGCTTCGTCCAGCACCCGGCTGCCGGAGCTGCGGGTGACCCGCTGTCCCTGCAGGCTGCCGTCGGCGGCTATCGTCACTTCCAGCGTCACCGCGCCGTGCAGGGCCTGGCGGCGCGCCTCATCCGGGTAATTCAGGTTGCCGATGCGCTCCACCTTCAGCCGCCAGTCGGCCTGGTAGCGCGCCCACGGATAGCCGCGGGCCGCCTCGCCAAGCGCGTTGCCGGCCTGGCCGCTCTCCTTGTCGTTGTCGACGATGGCGTTGTCGCCGCCGCGCGACAGCGCGCCGACCTGGGCCAGCAGCGAGCCGGTGCTGACCTGGCCGCTGGGCGGCGAGGGCTGGACCTTGGCCGGCGCCGGGGTTGGGCGGGCTATCGGGTTGGCCGGAGCCGGCGGCGGCATTTTCGCGGCGGGGCGCGGCTTGGGCGGCTCGCGGCGGCTGAGCAGCTGGCGCGGCTCGGCGCTGTTGCCCGAGCCTGAATGATCGATTTCGGCCAGTCGTTCGGTCGGCGGCGCGGCCGGCGCAGGATGGCGGACCAGGCGGATATTGATCTGGGACGCGGGCGCTTCGCCGGGCCGGTCGGGCGCGGAGGCGCGGCCGCCCAGGCTGAGCAGCAGCAGGTGGGCCAGCAGCGAAACGCCCAGCGCCACCCACAGCAGCGGGGCGCTGGACGCGGATGGGCGGGGACGGTACAGGTGATCGGCCATCGCGGGTTTCCGGATTTTGCCAGAGTGTAGCATGGCGGCCATGCAAAAACGCCGCGCGAAGGCGGCGTTTCGGCGGCGGCGCGCGGCCGGCTTATTTTTCCAGCAGGCTGCGCAGCATCCAGGCGGTTTTTTCGTGCACCTGCAGGCGCTGGGTCAGCAGGTCGGCGCTGGGCTCGTCGGAGGCGCGCTCCACCACGGCGAACACGCTGCGGGCGGTGCGGCACACGGTTTCGTGGCCCTCGACCAGCTGGCGGATCATCTCCTCGGCCTTGGGCGGCGCGCCGGCGGATTCGGGGATGGCGGTCAGCTTGGCGTAGTCGGCGTAGCTGCCCGGCGCGTAGTGGCCCAGCGCGCGGATGCGCTCGGCGACGGCGTCCACGGCCAGCGCCAGCTCGTTGTACTGGGTTTCGAACATCAGGTGCAGGGTGTTGAACATCGGCCCGGTGACGTTCCAGTGAAAGTTGTGCGTCTTCAGGTACAGGGTGTAGCTGTCCGCCAGCAGGCGGGACAGGCCGTGGGCGATTTCCTGGCGATCTTGTTCGTTGATGCCGATATCCATGACGATGCTCCTTTTTGGCGGCGCTGCTTCCAGGCCGCGTTTTGGACTACACTTCCCGTTTTGGGCGGGAAATGGGATGAAACCTTGGTTGTCGTGCCATGACGGCTGCGTCCGGCTGACGCTGCACGTGCAGCCGGGCGCCAAGAAGACCGAGGCGGCCGGCGAGCACGGCGACTGCCTGAAGGTCAGGCTGGCGGCGCCGCCGGTGGACGGCAAGGCCAATGCCGCGTTGCTGGCCTGGCTGGCCGATCGTTTCGGCGTCGCCAAGCGCGATGTGGAACTGCTGTCCGGCGACAAGAGCCGGCACAAGGTGGTGCGGATCGCCTGCTGCCTTGATGACGCGGCGGCGCTGGACCGTCTGGGTTTTCACTGAAGGCGGCGTCCCGGCGGCGTGGTTTCGTCCACGCGGCTGAACTCGCCCTCTATGACGTCGCTGCTGGCGGCGGGCCCGGCGGCCGGGCCGGCGCCGGTGGTCCGCAGCGAGATGTCCGGGCCTTTCAGCGGCAGCAGCAGCAGGATGGCGGCGAGATCGCTGAGCAGGCCGGGCAGCAGGAACAGCAGGCCGGCCAGCGCGTAACGCAGCGGCCACAGCAGCGAATACAGCGAAACCTTGTCGCCCTGGCGCATCACGCTGCCCAGCGTCAGCAGCGCGCCCAGCTTCTGGTTGCGCAGCATCCACAGGCCCAGCATCGAGGACAGCACCACCAGCAGGAACACCGCCAGACCGCCGATGCGGTCGGCCAGCGCCACCAGGGCGGCGATTTCTGCGAACGGGTAAATCAATAACAGCAGCGGGAGAACGCGCATCTTGAATCCGATTCCATCTAACGATTGTTTATTGGTTGTCTGCAACGCGCCCGACGCGGAAACCGCCGAGCGCATCGCGACGACGCTGGTGGCCGAGCAGTTGGCCGCCTGCGTCAATGTTCTGGCGCCTTGCCGTTCAGTGTACCGCTGGCAGGGCGCGGTGGAGCGGGCCGAGGAGATTCCGCTGCTGATCAAGACCCGCGCTGACGCGTATCCGCAACTGGAAGCGCGGCTGGCGGCGCTGCATCCGTACCAGGTGCCGGAAATCGTCGCGCTGCCTGTGGCGCAGGGATTGCCCTCTTATCTCACATGGGTATCGAACAGCGTAGTTTCAAGTGGCGAATGATTCCGGCCCGGTTTGTTCCGACTGTTTCCGCCCGTTTTCGTTCCCCTCTCCGGGCGGCGGCGGAGAGAAATTTTTCGCGATACGGCTTGACGCATCTAAAACGTTTCATTATAGTTGCGAGCTCTCGATGGGTCGTTAGCTCAGCTGGTAGAGCAGCGGACTTTTAATCCGTTGGTCGCAGGTTCGAATCCCGCACGACCCACCAGAAAAAAGCTTGATATAGTGTAGTCGCATGTCCCGGACGGGTCGTTAGCTCAGTTGGTAGAGCAGCGGACTCTTAATCCGTAGGTCGAGTGTTCGAGCCACTCACGACCCACCATCCAGAGACATGCCGCCGTACGTTGTGCGG
>NZ_JZJL01000071.1 GCF_000971335.1 Chromobacterium vaccinii | reverse complement strand
CTCGTCCTGGTGCTGCAGGATCAGGTTGCCGTTGCCGGCGTTGACGTAGACCCGCTCGCCGCCGCGGCCGAACGCCGCCGCGCCCAGCTGGCCTGGCGCGCCCAGCGCCGCCAGCGAACCGTTGTGCAAACCCAGCCCCGCGCCTGTCACCACTGCAACCATACCGCCCTCCAGGAATAATCAAATCGACATAACAGTCTTATCCCTGGATTTCTGAAACAGTTTAGGCATTTTTGCGAAAAGAAATATTATTTCACCATAAAACTTTAATGGCAGAAAAAATTAAAATAACTAAATTATTTTCATTGCAAAAATGCCAATGGATTTAAAATTCACGCATCTACAAACCACCCAGCCATAGGCAAGATTCCATCGATGGCACTGAATTTGTTCAGAATCTCTATTGGCAGCCGCCATTTACCGGATTCCTGATGCAGGAAAACGGCCCCAAAGGAGCCGCCACCCGGCTCAACGCGATCCGGCCGCTTCTCCGAAATAGGGCCGATACTTGGCCCTTCGAACCACCATCACGTTGCGGACATGGGTATTGGTGATGTCGGCGAAGGACTGCCCGTAACCGGCCTGCCGGCGCCTGGACTGGCCGCTGGCTTTTTCCAGGCCGCCGAACCAGCGCGCCGGATCGCAACCCGCCATGTTCGCGCACAAGCGGTGCCGCTGCAACACCGAGCCGAAGCCGGAATTGTAGGCGGCGTCCATCATCGCCAGCCGGTCCTCGCCCTCCGCCCAGCGTATCAGCCGATAGTTGTCGCGATTTTTCAGCACCATCGCCGTCAGCTGATAGTGAGGATCGAAAGCGTTCCGCCAGCCCCAGCCCCGCAGCTCCGGGTGGCGCGCCGCCATCTCCCTGATCGCGTCGAAACGGACGCCGCCATCCACCCGATACGCCTTGGTGAACTGGCCAAGCCCGGCGCCGTACTCGCGGGAAGTCTTGAGCACCGCCCGCTCGCGCCATCCGCTCTCCTGCTCCACCTGGGCCGCCAGCACGGAACGCGACGGCATGTCCGGCCAATGCTGCGTCGCGGCGGCATTCAACAGCGGCAGCAAGGCCAGCGCGCCGACGCTCAGCCCCGCAGCCACAGCACGCCCGCCAACAACACGGCGGCCATGAACAACCTGTCGGCCAGCACCACCAGCGACGCCCCCACCGGCGAAGCCAGCGCCAGATCGGCCGCCTGGCTGACGTCGGAATGGAACAGCACTTTGCGCAGCAGCAACGCCACGCCCACCAGTACTGGCAAGGCCAGGCCCAGTTGCAGCCAGGTGACGGCGACGACGCGGTCTATCCAGCACAAACCCGCCAAAGCGGGCAGAATCAGCACATACAAGCGGTAATCGCGCAACTTGCCAAACATGATGATCAGTCCTCTTGTCATGAATACAGGATCAGCTTACCGATCATCGTCCGCCGCAGCCCGCTGACAGATTACACTGTCGGACAAGCGCACTAAATTACTGTTCTTCCGGACATTTCCCATAAAACTAGCGGTTCCTACTTATAAACAAAACCCCTCCAGCCTCGTAAGATACAAGGGCAATGTTCAGCCCGCCCCAGCCATCAGCCAAAGGCGGAGACCCCTTCCAAAGAGGTGAGTGCCATGCTTGACAGCAACTTCGAACTGGATGAGCCGTTGGAGGCCATCCTGCAGCGCCCCCTGACCTGGTTCGAGAAGCAGCAGATTCAGGATAATCAGCAGGCTTCAGTCGACGAAGCCGAGGGCATTGTTGAGGCCGCGGCCGACACTCATCCCTTGCGCCGCCGCCTGAAGGACATGGCGATGATGCAGGTCGTGCGCATTGACCATCCGGAGGTCCGCAAACCCAGAACCGACACGGCGCTCTGCGCCAAAATCGCCTGACCCTCTGAAAAACGCCAAGCCCCGCACAATGCGGGGCTTGGCTTTTAAACCTTCAGCCGGGCGAAACCTTCCACCCAAACCCATAACCATGCCTACTTGCTCAGCATAAACTCCACCAGAATGTTCTTGAAGACAAACCCGGTGACGCCAAACCCCAGCACCAGGAACAAAACGATCATGCCAGTCTTGCCGGCCTTGGACTTCTTGCCCAAGTCCCAGATGATGAAGCCCATGAAAATGATCAGCCCAGTCAGGCACACCACCAGCGAGATATTGGTGAATTGCTCTTCCGACACGTTACCCACCCCTGTTCAGCTCCGTCCGCTCCTGAAACGGCCCGGTAAACGAAAATCTCCGCCGCGCAACACCAAGGCCACACCGACGGCTGCCAGTACGATACCCCCCATCGCGGCCGGGCTCAAGCGCTCGTCGAACAACCACCAGGCCTGGACTGCCGTCAGGCCAGGCACCAGATAGAGATAAGCCGCCACCCGGCTGACATCGCCGTCGCGCAGCATGCGCAACAGCAGCAAAACCGCCAGCACCGACAACATCGTCACGCTCCAGCCCAAGGCGAAGATGAATTTGCCGCTCCACACCACCGGCACTCCCCGCTCGAATAGCAAGGCCAATGCGCCAGTCACCGCCAGCGCGGACAGATACTGGTGAAACGCGCCCGCGACCGGATGCGCGCCGCCGCCGCGGTAGCGCTGGTACAGCGTGCCGCCGGTAATCAGCAGCAACCCGGCGATCACGAAGGCCGCGCCGGCGCCGCCAGCCAGCGCTACGCCCTTGCTGCCCGCGATCACCAGCGCCGTGCCGGCAAGCCCCAACGCCATGCCCAGCCATTGGATGGCGTGAAAACGCTTCTCGCCAAGCCGCCAGGAAATCAGGGCGGTCAACAATGGCTGCATGCCCATGATCAGCGCCGCCAGGCCGGCTGGCACGCCCAACTTGATCGCCGCGAACAGGCAACCCAGATAGCCGCCATGGAGCATGCCGCCGCTCACCCACTGCCGCCTGGCCTGCGCGAGCGTCGGCCAGGCGGGACGCAGCAAGGCCAGCAATGCCGCGAAGCACAGCAAGGTCAGCGCCATCCGGATCGCCAGGAAAGTAAACGGCCCGCAATACGGCAAACCGAGCTTGGCGCCGGTGAACCCTGTGCTCCACAACATGACGAAAACCCACGGTATCCAACTGCTCGCCCGCATGCGCGACACCTCTCCCTGCCTGCTTAAAGAACGAAAAATGGCGGCCGGATGGCCGCCATGTCAACGGTATGAATGGATTGTATCAGCCGCGCTTGCTCCGCGCATTGGCGGCGATGCGCATCCGCAGCGCGTTCAGGCGGATGAAGCCGGCCGCGTCGGCGTGGTTGTAAGCGCCGCCGTCCTCGTCGAAGGTTGCGATGGTCGGATCGAACAGCGAATCGGTCTTGGACTCGCGGCCAACAACGATCACATTGCCCTTGTACAGCTTCAGCCGCACCCAGCCGTTCACCGTGGCTTGCGAGGCGTCGATCATCTGCTGCAGCATCGCGCGCTCCGGGCTCCACCAGTAGCCGGTGTAGATCAGCTGCGCGTACTTCGGCATCAGCTCGTCCTTCAGGTGGGCCACTTCGCGGTCCAGGGTGATGGATTCGATGGCGCGGTGCGCCTTCAGCATGATGGTGCCGCCCGGGGTTTCATAGCAGCCGCGCGACTTCATGCCGACATAGCGGTTCTCGACGATGTCCAGCCGACCGATGCCGTGCTTGTTGCCCAGACGATTCAGCTCGGTCAGCACCGCGGCCGGGCTCAGCGCCTGGCCGCCGATGGCGACGATATCGCCGTTGCGGTATTCCAGCTCCACGTACTCGGCCTGGTCCGGCGCATTCTCCGGACTGACGCTCCACAGCCACATATCCTCTTCCGGCTCCTGCGCCGGGTCCTCCAGCACCGTGCCTTCATACGAGATATGCAGCAGATTGGCGTCCATCGAGTACGGGCTGCCGCCGTTCTTCTTCTTGCTGATGTCGATGCCGTGGGTTTCGGCATAGGCCAGCAGTTTCTCGCGCGACAGCAGGTTCCACTCGCGCCACGGCGCGATCACCTTCACGTCCGGCTTCAGCGCGTAATAGCCCAGTTCGAAGCGGACCTGGTCATTGCCCTTGCCGGTGGCGCCGTGCGATACGGCGTCGGCGCCCACTTGGTTGGCGATTTCGATCTGGCGCTTGGCGATCAGCGGCCGGGCGATGGAAGTGCCCAACAGGTACTCGCCTTCGTAAATGGTATTGGCGCGGAACATCGGGAAGACGTAGTCGCGGACGAACTCTTCGCGCAGATCCTCGATGAAGATGTTCTCCGGCTTGATGCCCAGCGATACCGCCTTCTGGCGCGCCGGCGCCACTTCCTCGCCCTGCCCGATGTCGGCGGTGAAGGTCACCACTTCGCACTTGTACTCGTCCTGCAGCCACTTGAGGATCACCGAGGTATCCAGACCGCCGGAATACGCCAAAACCACTTTCTTGATGTCAGACATTGCTTCTCTTTCCACTCGTTGTTTGTTTATCGATTGCCGGGCGGGACTCAGTCCTCGCGGTGCCCCAGCAACAGATATTCGATCAGGGCCTTTTGCACGTGCATGCGGTTTTCAGCCTCGTCCCAGACCACGCTCTGCGGACCGTCGATCACCTCGGCCGCGACTTCCTCGCCGCGGTGCGCGGGCAGGCAGTGCAGGAACAGCGCGTCCGGCTTTGCATGCTTCATCAGCTCCGCCGTCACCTGGTAGCCGGAGAAAGCCTCCAGGCGGGCCTTCTGCTCGGCCTCGAAGCCCATGCTGGTGAACACGTCGGTGGTGACGATGTCGGCGCCGTGCGCGGCGCGTACCGGATCCTGGGTCAGTTCCAGCACGTCCGAGCCGTAATAATGGCCGTCCAGCGGCTTCAGCTCGTAACCGAGCGGCGACGCCACCCTCAGCTTGAAGCCGAGCACGCGCGCGGCCTGCAGCCAGGTGCGGCAGACATTGTTGCCGTCGCCGATCCAGGCCACGGTCTTGCCCTTGATCGAACCGCGCCGCTCCACATAGGTGAAGATGTCGGCCAATATCTGGCACGGGTGGTACTCGTTGGTCAGGCCATTGATCACCGGCGCGCGCGAATGCGCGGCCAGCCGCTCGACCAGGCTCTGCTCGAAGGTCCGGATCATGATGATGTCGCTCATCCGGGACAGCACGCGCGCCGTGTCCTCGATCGGCTCGCCTCGGCCGATCTGCGAGCTCTTGGTGTCCAGGAACATCGCGTGGCCGCCCAGCTGTGCCATGCCGGCCTCGAAAGAGACGCGGGTACGGGTGGAATTCTTTTCGAACACCATGGACATCACCTTGCCGACCAGCGGCCGATGCAACTCGCCGGTGCCTTGTCGTCGCTTCAGGACCCGGCTTCGCTCGAAGAGATGATGGTACTCGTCGGGGGAAAGGTCGCTGAACTGAAGGTAATGCCTTACGGACGTCATGATGCTCCAATCAAAAAAAGAGGCCGCTGCGCGTGCAACACCGAGAGGTGGTTTCATGCGCAACGGCACATTACTACACGCTAGTCTCAAGTCACTTTACAAATATCGCCCCCTGCAAATACATAGGCATGATTTACAGAAATGCGACATTTGTTATATTTATCGGAAATCCTCCTGCCTGACAAGCATTCAATTGAACAAACTGCGTCCCGGCAATTCCGCCAGCTCCTGCGGCTTCAGCACGCGCAGATAAAACTCCCCGCCGTCCTCCGCCAAACCATGCATCTCGATGCTCTTCTGCGTCTTCTGCAGCCGCGCCAGGTAGGCCAGAATGGTGTCGTCCACCACCTGCCCCGGCACCAGCACCGGAATGCCCGGCGGATACGGCACGATCTGGTCGCAACATACCCGCCCGCTCAGCGCCGGATTCGGCCGGCCATCGTCGTCCAGCAGCGGCAGCCGCTCGCCGGCCTCGTAGAAGGCGTCGCGCGGCAGGCAGGCCAGGCGCGAGAAATGCGGGATTTCCGGCATGCGGCCCAGCGCCCGCGGCGGACGCCCCTCCTTGGCCAGGCGCAGCATCGCGTCGTAGAGGCGGGACAGCTTGCTGCGGGTCGTGCCTATGGTCAGCAATAGCGTGATGGTGCTGAACGTCGACTTCTCCACCTGGATGTTGTAGCGCTCGAACAGCGCCTGCTGCAACTCGTCGGCGGTGAAGCCGGAGCGGCTGAAATCCACGGTCAGCTTGGTCGGATCCAGCAGGATGCCGTCCTCCCTCACCTCCGGCGGCAGCAGATCGTCCAGTTCCAGCACGCGGAAAGCGCCGGTGGAATTGATCTTCTCGCGCAGCTCCTGCGCTAGCTTCAAGGTGCGGTCCAGCAAGCGGTAACCCTCCGTCACCGCCTGCTTGCGCGCCACGTCCAGGCTGGCGATCAGGCTGTACTGCGGACTGGTGGACGCGTGCATATTGAAGTTTTCGCGGAACAGGTGCTCGTCGAAGCGCGGATCGTTGACGTGGATCATGCTGGCCTGCGAGAACGCCGACAGCACCTTATGCGTGCTCTGGGTCACGTAGTCGGCGCCCGATTCCAGCGCCGTCGGCCGGAACGCGGGGTGAAAGCGCGCGAAACCATACCAGGCCTCGTCCACGATCACCTTGATGCCCTTCTCGTGCGCGGCCTCGATGATGGGCTTCAGATCGTAGCGCAAGCCGTCGTAAGTGCATGAGGTGAGAATCAGCACCCGCGCGTCCGGATTGTCGTCTATCGCCTGGTAGATGGTGGTCTTGGGCACCGGTCCGAAGATGCCGTACTGGCGATTGATGGACGAATCCAGATACACCGGCCGCGCGCCGGACAGGATCACCCCGTGATGCACCGACTTGTGACAGTTGCGGTCCAGCAGCAGCTTGTCGCCCGGCGCCAGCAGCGTCTGGAAGATCACCTTGTTGGAGGTGGAGGTGCCGTTGGTGGCGAAATAGGTCTTGCGCGCGCCAAAGGCCTTGGCCGCCAGCATCTGCGCCTCGGCGATGACGCCGGTGGGGTGCAGCAGCGAATCCAGCATCGGCACCGATACCGACAAATCCGCCCGCAGCAGATGCTCGCCGACGAAATCATGGAAATCGCCGACCCAGTTGCTGCCTTTCAGCGAATCGCCGCCGGAATGGCCCGGCGTGTGCCAGGAATCCTTGGCCATCCGCACGTATTGCTTGAGCTTGTCGTAGAACGGCGTCGCCGATTTTTCCGCCAGCTCCGCCACCAGAATGCGGAACCAGCCGTTGAAATCGGCCTCGTCGCGATAGAAATAGCCATCCACCGCATGGCTGGCCAGCTCTTCCACCAGCGCCCGCTCGTCGTCGTCCTGCAAGAAGACGTAAAGCGAGATCTCCGGGCGAAAATCGCTGATGCGGTTCGCCAGCTGGGCCGCGGCCTCGCCGTTGGCGGTGCCTTTCAGCTGCCGGTCCACCAATACCACCTGGACTTCGCCGTCGCGGGCGATCAGATCCATCGTCTCCGCCGTGGTGCAGGCGGGGACGAAGGTCAGGCCAAATGAATTCTCCAGCCGCACCGCGGCGGCTCCCAGACCGGCCAGCACTTCGGCCTGCCATGTCACATCGTCGCTGACCACGACAACGCGGCTAACGGGTTTCATGAAGGTTTCTCCTCTTGCTGTTTGCCGCGCACTTGTTTTTAGCGTCTGTCCGGACGTACGCGCTGTTCTGTATTTTTGTTTGTCTCCTATCCTATCCACATCTTGTGCCCGCCGTCATTATGCAGGCGCACAACGGTCGCATGCGGTACAATCGCGCCCATGCTGACCGACGCCGAAAAAGACTCAATCCGCGACCATTACCGCGCCATTTCCGACCGCCTGCCGGGCTTCCGGCCGCGCGCCTCGCAACGCCGCATGCTGGCTGAAATCGCCAATGCCTTGTCGCGCGCCCTGGAAAAGGTCGGCGACGACTGGCCGGAACGCGAAGGCGAGAGCATCACGGTGATCGAGGGCCCCACCGGCGTCGGCAAGAGCCTAGCCTATTTGCTGGCTGGCGGCGTAATGGCGCGCGCGCGCGGCAAAAAGCTGGTAGTCACCAGCGCCACCGTGGCGCTGCAGGAACAACTGGTCAACCGCGACCTGCCCTTCGTCGTCGAAAACAGCGGCCTGCCGCTGACCTTCGCGCTGGCTAAGGGCCGCGGCCGCTACCTGTGCCCGTATCGCCTGTACGGCCTCACCGCCCAGCACTCGCAGCAGAGCCTGCTGCAGCCCGACCCGATGATGGCGCTGTGGGACCACAAGCCGGAGCAAGCAGAGCTGGACGCGCTGAGCGCGATGGCCGACGCCTTCCATTACCGCAAATGGAACGGCGACCGCGACACCTGGGACAGCATCGTGGAAGACGGCCTGTGGGCGCGCGTCACCAACGACCGCCACGGCTGCCTGAAAACCGCCTGCCCCAACCGCGTCGAATGCCCGTTCTATCTGGCCCGCGACACCCTCGAAAACGTCGACGTCGTGGTGGCCAACCACGACCTGATGCTGGCCGACGTTTCGATGGGAGGCGGCGTGATCCTGCCCGCCCCAGAAGAAAGCTTCTATTGCATAGACGAGGCGCACCACCTGGCGAAGAAGGCGGTCAACCAGTTCGCCGCAGAGCACTCGCTGGGCCAGGCGCTGGGCTGGCTGGACAAGGTGGGCGCGGTGGTCGTGCACGCCGAGGCTCACACCGGCAAGGCCGAACTGGCCAGCAACGCGATCGACTCCGCCGCCGCCTGCGTGGAAACGCTGACCGAATGGCAATGGCTGCTGGGCAGCGAAGACTCGCTGGCCGCCAGCAGCGACAATCTGGAACCGTCCTGGCTGATCGAAGACGGCGTATTGCCGGAACGGCTGAAAACCTCGGCGGCCAATATGGCGATTTCCGCCCGCTCGCTGTCCAAGCAGCTGGACGATATGGGCAACGCGCTGTCCGAGACCCGCAAGGACAAGAGCGGCGATGTGGATCTGGACAAGACCGCCACCGAATTGGGCTTCCTGATCGGCCGCGCCGAACAGCTGATGGCGGTATGGGATCTGTTCGATACCGAAACTCCGGAGAACGCGCCGCCGATCGCCAAATGGATCACCCGCCGCGCCGAGGGCAAGGGCGACTACCTGTTCTCGGCCTCGCCGGTCAGCGCCGCCGCCAGCCTGGCCGCCACGCTGTGGCGCCGCGCCGCCGGCGCCATCCTGACATCGGCCACGCTGCGCTCGCTCGGCGATTTCGAGCTGCTGCTGTCGCAGACCGGCCTGAAATGGCTGCCCAAGGTCAGCTGCATGGCGCTGGAGTCGCCATTCAATTTCGACGAACAGGGCGAGCTCTACCTGCCGCCGCTGCTGGCCAGCCCCAAAGACCCCGGCGGCCACACCCGCGAAATCATCGAATGGCTGCCCAAGCTGATCGACCTGAAAGAGCCGGTGGGCACGCTGGTGCTGTTCTCGTCGCGCAAACAGATGCAGGAGGTTGGCGCAGGTCTGCCCGCAGGCCTGCGGGACAGGCTGTTGATCCAGGGCGACATTCCCAAGCGCACGCTGCTGGACACGCACCATCAGCGCCTGAAAGACCAGCAGGCCAGCGTGATTTTCGGGCTGGATTCGTTTTCGGAAGGACTGGACCTGCCGGGAGAGAGCTGCGTGCACGTGATCATCGCCAAACTGCCGTTCGCGATGCCGGACGACCCCGTCGGCAAGACCCTTTCCCGCTGGATCGAAAAGCGCGGCGGCAACCCCTTCATCGAGCTGACGGTGCCGGAAGCATCGATCAAGCTGGTGCAAGCCGTGGGCCGTTTGATCAGAACCGAACGCGATTACGGTCGAGTGACCATCCTGGACAACCGCTTGACGCGACAAAGTTACGGCAAAAAGCTGCTGGCTTCGCTGCCGCCATTCAAGCGCATATGATTTTCAGGTATGATCACGAAACTTTCGCATAAGTAAAAGTCGTCGGCCTAGAAAAAACGTCTTAGCACGGACAACAAAACAGGCTACACCAAAAGCAAACACACTGGTTCCACCGCCATGATCTGCAATCCGTACGAAATCGTGATCCAGGGCCTGACCTCAGAAGGCCGCACTTTCCGCCCCAGCGATTGGGCCGAGCGGCTGGCCGGCATCCTGGCCTCCTTCGATACCAATCAGAAGCTGTCTTACCATGCCTTTGTCCGCCCCATGCTGCTGGAAGGCGTGCGCTGCGTCGCAGTGGACAAGAAGCTGGAAAAAATCTACCCGCAAATCTTTCAGTTCCTGATGGACTTTGCAAAAGACAATGACCTGCGAGTGGTCGATTGTCGGACACTTATCGACGAGATCTACCCGAACAAGTTTTCGGCATAATCGCAACAGGCGTCGCATCGACACCACTCTTTTTACCAGTCTTCGCAACACTCCCGTCATATTCTGTGGCTAAACTAATACAAAGTCGTGAAGCAGCCGTGCAAGCGTTGCCAAAACCGGACACGGTCTCTTCACTGCTTCACAACAGAACCACAGACTTGACTTGGAGTCCATCATGCAAAAGAAGAATCTGGCAGCCATCGTTGCATCTCTGTTCATCGTCCCGGTCGCGGCTCACGCCGATGTGACCATCTACGGCTTCCTGAGCGGTGGCATCGAATCCGCCAAGGCCACCGGCAGCGGCAATAGCGCCACTGAGTACAGCTCCCGCACTCGTGTAGTGGACGAAAATTCCCGTATCGGCTTCAAGGGGTGGGAAGATTTGGGTGGCGGCACCAAGGCCATCTGGCAAGTTGAAAGCAGCCTGCGCAACTTCGAGCAGGGCGGTACCAACGACAAAGCTCAAACCGCCAGCTTTGGCACCCGGAATACCTTCATCGGCATCGACAATGCAGACTTCGGCAAAGTGCTGCTGGGCCAAAACGACTCGGCTTACAAAGTATTCACCGGCAGCAGCAATACCGCGCTGGGCACCGACGTGTTCGTGAACACCACCGCCGACAATTTTGGCGCGAACTCCGTCAACAGCCGCGGCGAACTCCGCATGGCCAACTCCATTCACTGGTTCTCCCCGAACTGGGCTGGCTTCACGCTGGGTGGCTCCTGGGGCGTGGATGAGGCTCGCGCCAGCGGCACCGATGCCAAACGCATCTCCCTCGGCCTAGGCTACAACTGGGGTGCCCTGAACCTGGCCACCGCCTGGGACAAGCAGTACGACAAGGGCGTAGCCGCCAACACCACGACCGCCTCCGTCAATTCCGGCTCCAATATCTCGTTCTACAGCATCGCCGCCAGCTATAAGTTCGACTTCGGCACCTTCATTGGCGGCAACTACGAATGGGGCTCCTTTGACCAGATCGGTGGTGGCCAGCTGAAACAGGATGATTGGCTGATCGCGCTGGGCCAGGATTTCGGCGCAGCCTCAGTCAAGCTGTCCTATGGCGAACTGGGCCGCCTGAAGAATGTCGGCGCAGGCATCAATGGCGATGACTTCAAGGCCAAACAATGGACGCTGGGCGGCTATTACAACCTGTCCAAGTCGACTCAGCTGGTGGCTTACTACACCAAGATCACCAACAACGCGAAGCAGAACGCCAACTTCGCCAACAACCCCGTGTACGATACCGGGCTCGGAACGCCTGGCGCCAAGCTGACTGCCGGCAACGACCCGCAAGCGTTCGGTGTAGGCATGAAGGTTTCCTTCTAAGCCTTGAGCAACGCTGCTTAAAACCAAACGCCACGGCATGCCGTGGCGTTTTTTATCGTCGATGCCAAATAAAGCGGATCAGCCGCAAACCCTGCTCAACTCCTCAGGCTGGGATACCAGGAAATTGCCCTCGCCCTGCCATTGCATGATGCGTTTGTTGCGCTGGCGCTCCCACTCGTCCACCGGATGTTGCCGCGCCCATGCGCACATCAGCTGCCGATCCTGCTGACTCATTCTCAAACCATAGCGCTGATGCATATATAGCGTGATACGCGCCGCCGCGCCGCGCACCTCTTCCCGAGGTTGGAAACGCTTTTGCTTGAAATCCACCAAGGATTGACACTGTCCATAGATAGGCCGCGGATGGATTTCCCAAGCGCCGTAGGCGAAATTGGCGCGGTCGCCGTTCACCTCTCCTACCGCCGGCACCAGATTGTTCAGATCGCCCTCCGCCATCTGGAACAATGGATCCTGATCGCCGCAGGCCTTGCGGCCGCCCTGCTGCCAGCACTGGCGCTGGTGCCCCAACACCCAAGCCGGCACCACATGCTCCCACTCGATGCGGCTGGCGCGCGCTTCGGACTTACGCGGCTGGTAACCGCAAGACTGCCAATCGACCGCCTTGCCCTGATAGCGGCAACCGCAATAGAAGTCCACCTCCATGCCTGAGTACACGCGCGGCAAAATACGCTTGGCTGCGGCGAAGTCGCGATGGCCGATCGCCTTGCCTCCGCTGACCAAGGGCTCGGCCTTGACTTGAGATGGCGCGGCTTCGGATTGCTGCGACGCCGCCGATGACAGGATGGACTCGCCCAGAGCGGCCAACTGTTTCACTTCCGGGGATTTTGCTATTTGATTGATTTGATGCGAATCGCAAGCGGTTAGGGCTGCGGCAAGTATGAAAGGCATGAATTTGTGCATCGACGAAGTGTATGCACCGAAACAAATTACAGCAATACCATTGCCAGATTATTGATCGCTCCCCTCAAGCAACTCAAGGCAAACAACGCCGCGCATTGCGCGCACTGCCCATAACAAGAAAACGCGGACAAGCGCGCTCATTCCAGCGCTTGCCCGCGTTCAACCCTACTCTTCAGCCACTATTCGCATCACCAGATGCGAATGCGCTGATCCTCCGGCTTATACATTCTATCTCCCGGCTTCACTTCGAAAGCGTGCTGGAAAGCATCGCTGTTCGAGGTGGCGCCGATCGCCCGGAACGCATCCGGAGAGTGGGGATCGGAAACCAGCCTGGCCAACATGGCCTCATCCCGGGTCTTGCCGCGCCAAACCTGGGCAAAACCGTAGAAGAAGCGCTGATCGCCGCCCATGCCGTCGATCACCGGAGCCGGTTTGCCGCCGAGCGACAGCTGGTAGGCCTTGTAGGCGATCTGCAGGCCCACGTTGTCGGCGATATTCTCGCCCAGGGTCAGCTTGCCGTTGATGTGTTTGCCCGGCAGCGGCTCGTAGGCGTCGTATTGCGCAACCAGCTTGCTGGTCAGCTCATGAAAGCGCGCCTTGTCCTCTGCCGTCCACCAGTCCCGCAAATTGCCGTCGGCATCGAACTGGCTGCCTTGGTCGTCGAAGCCATGACTGATCTCATGCCCGATCACAGCGCCGATGCCTCCGTAATTGACAGCATCGTCGGCCTCTGCATTGAAGAACGGCGGTTGCAGAATGGCGGCCGGGAACACGATTTCATTCTGGGAAGGATTGTAATAAGCATTGACCGTCTGCGGCGTCATGCCCCACTCGGTCCTGTCCACCGGCTTGCCCAGATGCGACAGCTGCCACTGATAATCGAACTGGTTGGCGCGCTTGACGTTGCCCACCAGATCATCGGACTTGAGCTCCAGACCGGAATAATCGCGCCAATGATCGGGATAACCGATTTTCAACATGTACTTGGACAGCTTGACCTGCGCAGCCTGCTTGGTCGCAGGACTCATCCAGCTCAAGCCATCGATGCTCTGACGATAGGCCTGCATCAGATTGCCGACCAGCTCCTCCATCTTGCGCTTGTGTTCCGGCGGGAAATACTTGGACACATACAACTGTCCCAACGCCTCACCCAAGGATGACTCCACCAACTGCACGCCCCGCTTCCAGCGCGGCCGCTGCTCCGGCGTGCCGGACAAGGCCTTGCCGTGGAAATCGAAACGGGCATCGACCATCGCCTTGCTCAGGTACGGCGCATAGCCGTCCAGCGTATGCGCGATCAGATAATCCTGCCAATTCAGCAACGGCTCCTTGCGCAGCAGTTGAGCCAGGCCCGCCACGTACTCGGGCTGGCTGACATTCAGCGCGGCGATTCCGGACATGCCGGCCGCGGACAAAAAGCCTTGCCAATCAAGCTTGGGCGCCAACTTGGCCAATTGGGCCGGCGTCGTCTTGTTGTAGGTTTTCTGCGGATCGCGGTTTTCGACCCTGCTGCGCTGCAGCTGCGCCAGCTTGGTTTCCAGCGCGATCACGCGTTTGGCGTGTTTTTCCGGCTGGGCATATCCCGCCAGGCGGAACAAGCGGCTCAGGTAAGCCTGATAGGCATCCCGCGCTTTGGCGAAGCGCGCATCCTTGCCCAAGTAGTAGTCTCGATCAGGCATCAGCAGCCCGCTCTGGTACAGGTCAGGCAAATAAGCGGTGGCGTCGCGGGCGTCTATCCCCACATACAAGGCCAGCGGCAGCTTGACGTTGCCGGACTGCCCGCCGCCGATCAATTTCAACAGTTCATCGCGGCTCGCCAGCAGGGTGATCGCCTGCAGATCAGGCTCGATCGGCTGCAAGCCCTTTTTCTCCGCCGCGGCCTCATCCATGAAGCTGACGTAAGCGGCGCCGATCTTCTGCGCGTTGCCATCCTTCGCCTGGCCAGCCGAAGCCTGCTCGATCAATTCGCGGCTCCGCGCTTCGCTCAGATCCCGCAGATCCTTGAACGCGCCGCTCCAGGATTCGCTGGCCGGAATTTCATGCGTATCCAGCCACTTGCCGTTGACGGCCAGATAGATATCGTCCTGCGGGCGGATGCTGGAATTGAAATTGGCGGCGTCGATCCCGGACACGCCATGCGCCCATGCCTGGCCCGCCAACAGCAGGGCCAACGCCAACGCTTTCATCTTCATTGAACTTCTCCATGCGTGCTTCGAGAAAAGAAAGGCAGCCGAAGCTGCCTTTCCTGTCCGATCCTTACAGACCGTCTATTGCAAGAACTGTTCCGACCCGACGATGCCCAGCTTCGTCAACCCCAGACGCTGCGACTCCGCCAGCACCATCGCCACCGGCGCGTAACTCGCATCCTTGTTCGGCTTGATGTGCAGCTCCGGCTGCGGTTCCGCCTTCCCCGCCGCCGACAGCCTCGTCTCCAACGCCTCCCGGTTCGGCAAACGCTCGCCGTTCCACATCACCGCATTGTCCGGCGCGATGTCGATCTGCACCACC
>NZ_JZJL01000070.1 GCF_000971335.1 Chromobacterium vaccinii | reverse complement strand
GGTTGCCAAGATCATCAAGTAAGGTTTAAAGGCCAGTAGCTCAATTGGTAGAGTATCGGTCTCCAAAACCGAGGGTTGGGGGTTCGAGACCCTCCTGGCCTGCCAATTAAGACCAGCCGGCGCGTTGCGCCGGTTGGTCTTTTGTCGCATGTGTGCGAGAGAAAATCGACATGGAAATGCAAGATAAGATCAAGTTGTTCCTGGCTGGTCTTGTGGTAGTCGTCGGCATCGTCGGCTTCTATCTGATTCCGGATGGTCAGGGCCTGTTGCGCGCGCTGGCTTTCGTGGCCTCCATCCTGCTGGCTGCCGGCGTGGTGTGGACTTCGGCTCCGGGCAAGGGTTTGGTCGTGTACGCGAACGAGTCCATGGTCGAGGCCCGCAAGGTGGTTTGGCCGACGCGCAAGGAGGCGACCCAGGTGACGCTGATGGTGTTCGTATTCGTCACCGTCCTGGCGCTCTTCATGTGGCTGGTGGATTCCAGCCTGTCATGGCTGTTTTACGATGTGATTCTCGGTCGAGGTAGATAATGGCAAAGCGCTGGTATGTGGTACACGCTTACTCTGGTTTTGAGAAGAGCGTGCAAAAAGCGCTGCGTGAACGTATCGAGCGTTCCGACATCGCAGACCAATTTGGTCAGATTCTGGTGCCGGTGGAAGAGGTTGTGGACGTCAAGAACGGCCGCAAGTCCATCACCGAGCGCAAGTTCTTCCCTGGTTACGTGCTGGTGGAAATGGAAATGACCGACGATACCTGGCACCTGGTGAAAAGCACGCCCAAGGTGACCGGTTTCGTCGGCGGCACGGCCAATCGCCCGGCTCCGATTTCCAAGAAGGAAGTCGAGGCCATCATGCAGCAGATGCAAGAGGGCGTGGAGAAGCCGAAGCCGAAGGTGTTGTTCGAGGTGGGCGAGCGCGTCCGCGTCATCGATGGTCCGTTCAACGACTTCAACGGCAGCGTCGACGAAGTGAACTACGAGCGCAACAAGCTGCGCGTGTCGGTTCAGATCTTCGGTCGCGACACGCCGGTTGAGCTGGAATTCGGCCAGGTTGAGAAGCTGTAAGATTTCGCTTGGCAAACTTTTGGAAAGCGTGTAACATTTTGCGCTTTCGTCCGGGAAGCGAACGCCTGTTCGCGCTATACCCATTTTAGGAGTTTTAATCGTGGCAAAGAAAATTGTCGGCTATATCAAGCTGCAAGTCGCCGCTGGCAAAGCCAATCCGTCGCCTCCGATCGGTCCGGCACTGGGTCAGCGCGGTCTGAACATCATGGAATTCTGCAAGGCGTTCAATGCTCAAACCCAGGGCATGGAACCCGGCATGCCGATTCCGGTTGTGATCACCGCCTACGCTGACAAGTCCTTCACCTTCACGATGAAGACTCCGCCGGCAACCTTCCTGCTGAAGAAGGCCGCTGGCATCAAGTCCGGCTCCGCCAAGGCGCATGTGGACAAGGTTGGTAAAGTAACCCGCGCTCAGCTGGAAGAAATCGCCAAGACCAAGCAAGCGGATCTGACCGCTGCTGATCTGGACGCCGCTGTTCGCACCATCGCCGGCTCCGCCCGTTCGATGGGTCTGGAAGTGGAGGGCGTGTAATATGGCTAAGATCTCCAAGCGCCTGCAAACTCTGAAGGCCACCGTTGACCGCAACAAGCTGTACGCCGTTGACGAAGCCATCGCCCTGGTCAAGGCTGCCGCCACCGCCAAGTTCGACGAGTCGATCGATATCGCCGTGAACCTGGGTGTGGATCCGCGTAAATCCGACCAAGTGGTTCGTGGTTCCGTGGTTCTGCCGCGCGGTACCGGCAAGTCCGTACGCGTTGCCGTATTTGCTCAAGGCGCCAACGCCGAAGCCGCCAAGGCTGCCGGCGCTGAAGTGGTCGGTTTCGACGACCTGGCCGAGCAAGTCAAGGCCGGCAATCTGAACTTCGACGTTGTGATCGCCTCCCCGGATGCGATGCGCGTTGTGGGTCAGCTGGGCCAGATCCTGGGTCCGCGTGGCCTGATGCCGAACCCGAAGGTTGGCACTGTTACCCCGAACGTCGCCGAAGCCGTGAAAAACGCCAAGGCCGGTCAGGTTCAGTACCGCACCGACAAGGCTGGTATCATTCACGCCACCATCGGCCGCGCTTCCTTCGAAGCCGAAGCCCTGCGTGAAAACTTCTCCGCTCTGGTTGATGCCCTGGTGAAAGCCAAGCCGGCAGCTTCCAAGGGCGTGTATCTGAAAAAGATCGCCGTCTCCAGCACCATGGGCGTCGGCGCTCGCGTAGATACCGCTACCGTCAACGCCTAAGCGTTGCCGGAGCATGACGGGGCGGCGAAAGCCGTCTTGTCAAGGCTTTGGGCTGGCAGGCTCGCCTGCCAGATTGTCAAAGACCGTAGGTGCCGCAAGGCTTAATCGCAGATTGGCTGGTTCAGCAGTCAGCATCCTACGCAGATGGTGTACCCGAAACAGGCTTCTTAAGTTCAAGGCTCATGTAGCTCAGGGGTAGAGCACTCCCTTGGTAAGGGAGAGGTCGGCGGTTCAATTCCGCCCATGAGCACCAGTTCTTTTTGATGTCTCCTGATACAGGTCGCCGCTGCAAAGCGAGATGGAAATTTTTCCATTTCATTTCAGTCTAGGAGGTAGACCTTGAGTCTCAATATCGAAGATAAAAAGGCGGTCGTCCAAGCAGTTTCTGCTGAACTGGCAGGCGCTCAGACCCTCGTTATCGCTGAATATCGGGGCATCGAGGTAAGCAGCATGACCAAACTCCGCGCTCAGGCGCGCGAGAGCGGCGTTTACCTGCGCGTTCTGAAGAACACGCTGGTGCGCCGCGCCGTGGAGGGCACTCCGTTCGCTGAACTGGCTGACCAGATGGTCGGCCCGTTGGTGTACGCGATTTCCGCCGACCCGGTTGCTGCTGCCAAGGTGCTGCATCAATTTGCCAAGGCTGACGACAAGATCGTCGTGAAGGCAGGTTCCTACGAAGGCAAGGTACTGTCCGCTGCTCAGGTTGCTGAGCTGGCGTCCATCCCGAGCCGCGAAGAACTGCTGTCCAAGCTTCTCTACGTTATGCAGGCTCCGGTCGCTGGCTTCGCCCGCGCGCTGGCCGCCCTGTCCGACAAGAAGCAAGCCGAAGCCGCTTAACTTATTTGATTCTTATAGAATTCAGGAGATTTTCACATGGCAATCACCAAAGAAGACATCCTCGAGGCCGTTGCTGGTCTGACCGTGATGGAACTGAACGACCTGGTTAAGGCGTTCGAAGAGAAGTTCGGCGTTTCCGCCGCTGCTGTAGCTGTTGCTGGCCCGGCTGGAGCCGGCGCTGCTGCCGCTGAAGAAAAGACCGAGTTCGACGTCGTCCTGACCGGCGCCGGCGACAACAAGGTTGGCGTGATCAAGGTTGTGCGCGCGATCACCGGCCTGGGTCTGAAGGAAGCCAAAGACCTGGTCGACGGCGCTCCGAAGAACGTGAAGGAAGGCGTGTCCAAGGCTGAAGCCGACGATATCGCTAAGCAACTGACCGAAGCCGGTGCCAAGGCTGAAATCAAATAATCTTCTTTGAAAAAAGAAGGTGAGGCTGGCGGAGAAATCCGCCAGCCTTATTGCGCTTGTAGTTGGCGGAAACGAAGAAGGTAAAAGCCAGCAATATACTAGGCGTGGCTGCTGACTTTTAGTTTCTTGCGCCACCCACCTCGATGGAGACTCTATGAGTTATTCGTTTACTGAGAAGAAACGTATTCGTAAGAGCTTTGCGAAACGTACCAGTGTTCTCGACGTCCCCTTCCTGTTGGCGACCCAGATTGATTCCTACACCGAATTTCTCCAGCTGGGCAAGCCGCTGGATGAGCGCAAGGATGTGGGTCTTCAGGCTGCGTTCAAGTCGATCTTCCCGATCGTCAGCCACAACGGCTACGCTAAGCTCGACTTTGCCCATTATATTCTGGGCGAGCCTCCGTTCGACGTGCAGGAGTGTCAGCTGCGCGGCATCACGTTTGCGGCGCCGCTGCGCGCGCGCATTCGCCTGACCATTTTCGACAAAGAGTCTTCCAAGCCGGTGGTGAAGGAAGTGCGCGAGAACGAAGTCTACATGGGCGAGATTCCGCTCATGACCGGCAACGGCTCCTTCATCATCAACGGCACCGAGCGCGTCATCGTCTCCCAGCTGCATCGCTCCCCGGGCGTGTTCTTCGAGCACGACCGCGGCAAGACGCACTCGTCCGGCAAGCTGCTGTTCTCCGCCCGCGTGATTCCTTACCGCGGCTCCTGGCTGGACTTCGAGTTCGATCCGAAAGACCTGCTGTACTTCCGTATCGACCGTCGCCGCAAGATGCCGGTGACCATCCTGCTGAAGGCGCTGGGCTACAGCAACGAAGAAATCCTGTCCGAGTTCTACAGTTTCGACACCTTCTACCTGACCAAGTCCGGCGTGTTCATGCGCGTGGTTCCGGATCGTCTGAAGGGCGAGGTGGCCAAGTTCGACATCGTGGCCGCCGACGGCAAGCTGATCGTCGCCAAGGACAAGCGCATCACCGCCAAGCACATCCGCGACATCCAGACCGCCGAGCTGGACCGCATTGAAGTGCCGGCCGACGCGCTGCTGGGCAAGATGCTGGCGCATAACGTCGTCAACCAGAACACCGGCGAAGTGATCGCCCGCGCCAACGAGGAAGTGACCGAGGAAGTGCTGGCCAAGCTGGCGCTGGCGGAAATCAACCAGGTCGACGTGCTGTTCACCAACGATCTGGATCAGGGCGCTTACATCTCGCAGACCCTGCGCACCGACGACATCCAGGATCGGCTGCAAGCCCGCGTGGCGATCTACCGCATGATGCGCCCGGGCGAGCCGCCGACCGAAGACGCGGTGGAAGCGCTGTTCCAGCGCCTGTTCTTCAGCGAGGAAACCTACGATCTGTCGCGCGTGGGCCGGATGAAGTTCAGCTCCCGCACCTATCAGTACAAGTTCGACGACAAGACCCCGGAGTGGTTCAAGTCGCTGATCGGCGACAAGTTCGCGCCGCGCCGCGACGTGATGGAAGGCACGCTGTCCACTGAAGACATCGTGTCCGTGATCGCCATCCTGACCGAGCTGCGCAATGGCCGCGGCGAAGTGGACGACATCGATCACCTGGGCAACCGTCGCGTGCGTTCGGTGGGCGAATTGGCCGAAAACCAGTTTCGCGCCGGTCTGGTGCGCGTCGAGCGCGCGGTCAAGGAACGCCTGAACCAGGCAGAGTCCGACAACCTGATGCCGCACGACCTGATCAACGCCAAGCCGGTGTCCGCCGCGATCAAGGAATTCTTCGGTTCCTCGCAGCTGTCGCAGTTCATGGACCAGACCAACCCGCTGTCGGAAATCACCCACAAGCGCCGCGTATCGGCTCTTGGCCCGGGCGGTCTGACCCGCGAGCGCGCAGGCTTCGAAGTGCGCGACGTGCACCCGACCCACTACGGCCGCGTGTGCCCGATCGAAACGCCTGAAGGTCCGAACATCGGCCTGATCAACTCGCTGTCCGTGTTCGCGCGCACCAACGAGTTCGGCTTCCTGGAAACGCCGTACCGCAAGGTGGTGGACAGCAAGGTCACCAACGAGATCGACTATCTGTCCGCGATCGAGGAAGGCCGCTACGTGATCGCTCAGGCCAACGCCGAGCTGAGCAAGGACGGCACGCTGATCGACGAGCTGGTGACCTGCCGCGAGAAGGGCGAAACCATTCTGGCGACCCCGGACCGCGTGCAGTACATGGACGTGGCCACCGGCCAGGTGGTGTCCGTGGCGGCTTCGCTGATTCCGTTCCTGGAGCACGATGACGCCAACCGCGCCTTGATGGGCGCCAACATGCAACGCCAGGCCGTACCGTGCCTGCGTCCGGAAAAAGCCTTCGTCGGCACCGGCATCGAACGCTCGGTGGCGGTCGACTCCGGCACCACCGTTGTCGCCCGTCGCGGCGGCGTGGTGGACTATGTCGACGCCGGCCGCGTGGTGGTCCGCGTCAACGATGAAGAAGCGACCGCTGGCGAAGTGGGCGTGGACATCTACAACCTGACCAAGTTCACCCGTTCCAACCAGAACACCAACATCAACCAGCGTCCGATCGTGAAAGTGGGCGACCACATCGCGCGCGGTGACGTGGTGGCCGACGGCGCCTCCACCGACCTGGGCGAGCTGGCGCTGGGTCAGAACATGACCATCGCGTTCATGCCGTGGAACGGCTACAACTACGAAGACTCGATCCTGATCTCGGAGAAGCTGGTCGCCGAAGACCGCTACACCTCGATCCACATCGAAGAGCTGTCCGTGGTTGCCCGCGACACCAAGCTGGGACCGGAAGAAATCACCCGGGACATCCCGAACCTGTCCGAACGCATGGCAGGCCGCCTGGATGAGTCCGGCATCGTCTACATCGGCGCGGAAGTCGAAGCCGGCGACGTGCTGGTGGGCAAAGTGACGCCGAAGGGCGAAACCCAGCTGACTCCGGAAGAGAAGCTGCTGCGCGCGATCTTCGGCGAGAAGGCCTCCGACGTGAAGGATACGTCCCTGCGCGTGCCGACCGGCACCGTGGGCACCGTGATCGACGTGCAGGTATTCACCCGCGAAGGCATCGAGCGCGACAAGCGCGCCCAGTCCATCATCGACGTGGAGCTGAAGCGCTATCGCCTGGACCTGAACGACCAGCTGCGTATTTTCGACAACGACGCCTTCAGCCGTATCGAACGCCTGATCGTCGGCAAGGCCGCCAACGGCGGTCCGAAGCGTCTGGCCAAGGGCACCGTGATCGATCAGGAATACCTGACCGGCCTGCCGACCAAGCACGACTGGTTCGACATCCGCATGGCTGACGAGGACATCGCCAAGCAGCTGGAGCTGATCAAGGAAAGCCTGGCGCAGAAGCGCGAAGAATTCGACCTCAAGTTCGAAGACAAGAAGCGCAAGCTGACCCAGGGCGACGAGCTGCCGCCGGGCGTGCAGAAGATGGTCAAGGTTTACCTGGCCGTCAAGCGCCGCCTGCAGGCGGGCGACAAGATGGCCGGCCGCCACGGCAACAAGGGTGTGGTCTCCCGCATCCTGCCGGTGGAGGACATGCCGTACATGGGCGATGGCCGCCCGGTCGACATCGTGCTGAACCCGCTGGGCGTACCGTCGCGTATGAACATCGGCCAGATTCTGGAAGTGCATCTGGGTTGGGCCGCCAAGGGTATCGGCGAGCGCGTCAACCGCATGATCAAGGAGCAGTCCGCTGCCGAGATCCGTGCTTATCTGGAGCGCATCTATAACGAAACCGGCAAGCCGGAGGAAATCGCCGCGCTGTCCGACGCCGAGGTGTTGCAGCTGGCGCAGAACCTGAGCAAGGGCATGACCTTCGCCACGCCGGTATTCGACGGCGCCAAGGAAGCCGAGATCAAGCACATGCTGGATCTGGCCTACCCGAACGGCGACGCGCTGACCGAGCAGATGGGCTTCAACGAATCCAAGACCCAGATGACCCTGTTCGACGGCCGCTCCGGCGAAGCCTTCGACCGCAAGGTCACCGTGGGCGTGATGCACTATCTGAAGCTGCATCACCTGGTCGACGACAAGATGCACGCCCGTTCCACTGGCCCGTACTCGCTGGTGACCCAGCAGCCGCTGGGCGGCAAGGCCCAGTTCGGCGGCCAGCGCTTCGGTGAGATGGAGGTGTGGGCGCTTGAAGCTTACGGCGCCGCCTACACGCTGCAGGAAATGCTGACCGTGAAGTCTGACGATGTGACCGGCCGTACCAAGGTCTACGAGAACATCGTCAAGGGCGAGCACAAGATCGACGCCGGCATGCCGGAATCCTTCAATGTATTGGTGAAGGAAATCCGCTCGCTGGGCCTCGACATGGACCTGGAACGTTTTTGATTGGGTAATAGGGCGCGGCGGAAAGCCGCCGCGCCTGTCCCCTGAACTGGAGACGCAATGAAAGCTTTGCTCGATCTCTTTAAGCAAGTTACGCAAGAAGAAGAGTTTGATGCGATCAAGATCGGCATCGCCTCGCCTGACAAGATCCGTTCCTGGTCTTATGGCGAAGTCAAGAAGCCGGAAACGATCAACTACCGCACCTTCAAGCCGGAGCGCGATGGCCTGTTCTGCGCCCGCATCTTCGGGCCGGTGAAGGATTACGAGTGCTTGTGCGGCAAGTACAAGCGCCTGAAGCATCGCGGCGTGATCTGCGAGAAGTGCGGCGTCGAAGTGACGCTGTCCAAGGTGCGCCGCGAGCGCATGGGCCACATCGAACTGGCCAGCCCGACCGCGCACATCTGGTTCCTGAAGTCGCTGCCGTCGCGTCTGGGCATGGTGCTGGACATGACGCTGCGCGACATCGAGCGCGTGCTGTACTTCGAAGCGTTCGTGGTGACCGATCCGGGCATGACCCCGATGCAGTACCGCCAGCTCTTGACCGAAGAGGACTTCCTGGACAAGGAAGACCAGTACGGCGAAGAGTTTGTCGCCATGATGGGCGCCGAAGCCGTCAAGGAGCTGCTGAAGAAGCTGGACCTGGACAGCGAAATCGAAGGCCTGCGCCGCGAGCTGGAAACCACCAACTCCGACACCAAGATCAAGAAGATCGCCAAGCGCCTGAAGGTGCTGGAGGCGTTCCAGCGTTCCGGCATGAAGCCGGAATGGATGATCCTGGAAGTGCTGCCGGTGCTGCCGCCGGAGCTGCGTCCGCTGGTGCCGCTGGATGGCGGCCGCTTCGCGACCTCCGACCTGAACGACCTGTACCGCCGCGTCATCAACCGTAACAACCGTCTGAAGCGCCTGCTGGAACTGCGCGCGCCGGACATCATCGTGCGCAACGAAAAGCGCATGCTGCAGGAATCGGTTGACTCGCTGCTGGACAACGGCCGTCGCGGCAAGGCGATGACCGGCGCCAACAAGCGCCCGCTGAAGTCGCTGGCCGACATGATCAAGGGCAAGGGCGGTCGTTTCCGTCAGAACTTGCTGGGCAAGCGCGTCGACTACTCCGGCCGTTCCGTGATCACCGTGGGCCCGACCCTGCGCCTGCACCAGTGCGGCCTGCCGAAGAAGATGGCGCTGGAACTGTTCAAGCCGTTCATCTTCCACAAGCTGGAAGTGATGGGCCTGGCGTCCACCATCAAGGCGGCCAAGAAACTGGTCGAGCAGGAAGTGCCGGAAGTCTGGGACATCCTGGAAGAAGTGATCCGCGAGCATCCGGTTCTGCTGAACCGCGCGCCGACGCTGCACCGCCTGGGCATCCAGGCGTTCGAGCCGGTGCTGATCGAAGGCAAGGCGATCCAGCTGCACCCGCTGGTTTGCGCGGCGTTCAACGCCGACTTCGACGGTGACCAGATGGCCGTCCACGTGCCGCTGTCGCTGGAAGCGCAAATGGAAGCCCGCACCCTGATGCTGGCCACCAACAACGTGCTGTCCCCGGCCAACGGCGAGCCTATCATCGTGCCGTCGCAGGATATCGTGCTGGGTCTGTACTACATGACCCGCGACAAGGTGAACGGCAAGGGCGAAGGCATGGTGTTCGCCGACACCAAGGAAGTGCATCGCGCCTACGAAACCCGTCAGGTCGAGCTGGCCACCCGCATCACCGTCCGCCTGAAGGAATGGGAAAAGGACGAGCAGGGCGAGTTCCAGCCGGTGATCAAGCGTTACGACACCACCGTCGGCCGCGCGATCCTGTCCGACATCCTGCCGAAGGGCCTGCCGTTCGAGCACATCAACAAGGCGCTGAAGAAGAAAGAAATCTCGAAACTGATCAACGTTTCGTTCCGTCGTTGCGGCATCCGCGACACGGTGATCTTCGCCGACCAGCTGATGTACACCGGTTTCGCCTATTCCACCCGCGGCGGCATCTCCATCTGCGTGGACGACATGCAGATCCCGGCCAAGAAAGTTGACCTGCTGGGCGAGGCCAACAAGGAAGTCAAGGAGATCGAGGAGCAGTACCGCCAAGGTCTGGTGACCCAGGGCGAACGCTACAACAAGGTAGTGGACATCTGGGGCCGCACCGGCGACAAGATCGCCAAGGCGATGATGGACGAGCTGTCCAAGCAGAAGGTGCTGGACCGCGAAGGCAAGGAAGTCGATCAGGAATCCTTCAACTCCATTTACATGATGGCCGACTCGGGCGCGCGGGGTTCCGCAGCCCAGATCAAGCAGCTGGCCGGCATGCGGGGTCTGATGGCGAAGCCGGACGGCTCGATTATCGAGACGCCGATTACCGCCAACTTCCGCGAAGGCCTGACCGTACTCCAGTACTTCATCTCGACTCACGGCGCCCGTAAGGGTCTGGCGGATACGGCGCTGAAGACCGCCAACTCCGGTTACCTGACCCGTCGTCTGGTCGACGTGACCCAGGATCTGGTGGTGATCGAGGACGATTGCGGCACCAGCAACGGCTTCACCATGAAGGCCGTGCTGCAGGGCGGCGACGTGATCGAAGCGCTGCGCGACCGCATCCTCGGCCGCGTGACCGCGGTCGACGTGGTGGATCCGTCCTCCGGCGAGACCGTGATCGAAGCGGGCACGCTGATGGACGAGCAGATGGTGGACCTGGTCGACAGCCTCGGCATCGACGAAGTCAAGGTTCGCACCGCGATCACTTGCGACACTCGCTACGGCCTGTGCGCGAAGTGCTACGGTCGCGACCTGGCGCGCGGCAAGCGCGTCAACGCCGGCGAAGCCGTGGGCGTGATCGCCGCTCAGTCGATCGGCGAACCGGGCACCCAGCTGACCATGCGTACCTTCCACATCGGTGGCGCGGCGTCGCGAAACGCGGCCGCCAGCCAGGTGGAAGGCAAGTCCAACGGCACCGTGCGCTTCTCCAGCCAGATGCGCTACGTGGCCAATACCAAGGGCGAGCTGATCGTCATCACCCGCTCCGGCGAAGTGGTGATCCACGACGACATGGGCCGCGAGCGCGAACGCCACAAGGTGCCGTACGGCGCGACCCTGATGGTGACAGACGGTCTGGTGATCAAGGCTGGCGCTGTATTGGCCACTTGGGATCCGCACACCCGTCCGATCATCACCGAGTACGCTGGCCGCGTGAAGTTCGAGAACGTGGAAGAGGGCAACACCGTAGCCAAGCAGACCGACGAAGTGACCGGCCTGTCGACACTGGTGGTCATCGACCCGAAACGCCGCGCCGGTTCGCAGTCGAAGATGCTGCGTCCGTTGGTGAAGCTGCTCGACGACAACGGCAACGAAGTGAAGCTGGCCGGCTCCGACGCGTCGGTGTCGATCACCTTCCAGGTGGGCGCCATCATCACGGTGCGCGACGGCCAGGACGTGGGCAAGGGCGAAGTGCTGGCCCGCATCCCGCAGGAATCGTCGAAGACCCGCGACATTACCGGTGGTCTGCCGCGCGTGGCCGAGCTGTTCGAAGCCCGTTCGCCGAAGGATGCCGGCATGCTGGCCGAGGTGACCGGCACCGTTTCGTTCGGCAAGGACACCAAGGGCAAGCAGCGTCTGATCATCACCGACCTGGAAGGCAGCGGTTACGAAAACCTGATTCCGAAGGACAAGCACGTGCTGGTCCACGACGGTCAGGTGGTGAACCGCGGCGAATCCATCGTCGACGGTCCGGTCGATCCGCACGATATCCTGCGTCTGCAGGGCATCGAGGCGCTGGCCCGCTACATCGTCCAGGAAGTGCAGGAGGTGTATCGTCTGCAGGGCGTGAAGATCAACGACAAGCACATCGAGGTGATCATTCGCCAGATGCTGCGTCGCGTCGTGATCTCCGATAGCGGCGACACCGAGTTCATCCAGGGCGAGCAGGTGGAGCGCGCCGACGTGCTGGAAATGAACGACAAGATGATGGCCGAGAACAAGGAGCCGGCGCAGTACGAAAACGTGCTGCTGGGCATCACCAAGGCCTCGCTGTCGACCGACTCGTTCATCTCCGCGGCTTCCTTCCAGGAAACCACGCGCGTGCTGACCGAAGCGGCCATCATGGGCAAGCGCGACGATCTGCGCGGTCTGAAGGAAAACGTGATCGTCGGCCGTCTGATTCCGGCCGGTACCGGTCTCGCTTACCATCGCACCCGCCGCCGCCAGAACCTGGGCCTGGATGCAGCCGATTCGATGTTGTTCGACTCGGCTCCGGCTGCGCTGGAAAGCGGCGACTAACACCGGCCTGACGGCCAAGTGTTGAAAAAACGCTGCTCCATCAACGGTTAACGTTGGCGGGGCGGCGTTTTTTATTTGACGCTGGGCCGTTGACTAAAATATAATCCTCCGTCCTTTCTGGAGGCGTGTTGTCTTCGGGAAGAATCAACTAGGAACTGATAGTAATGCCAACCATTAACCAACTCGTTCGCAAGGGCCGCGTCGCCATCACGGCGAAGAGCAAGGTGCCTGCGCTGGAAGCCTGCCCGCAGAAGCGTGGCGTGTGCACCCGTGTTTACACCACCACTCCGAAGAAGCCGAACTCGGCTCTGCGTAAAGTGTGCAAGGTTCGTCTGACCAACGGTTTCGAAGTCATTTCGTACATCGGCGGTGAAGGCCACAACCTGCAGGAACACTCGGTTGTGCTGATTCGCGGCGGTCGTGTGAAAGACTTGCCGGGTGTGCGTTACCACACCGTGCGCGGTTCCCTGGATACCGCCGGCGTTAAAGACCGTAAGCAAGCTCGCTCCAAGTACGGCGCCAAGCGTCCCAAGTAATCGGGATGTTTTGAAGGCGGCCTGATCACTCCTCAGGATCGTCTAGTAAGTGACTGCTCCGCTGGGTAGTCATGAGCGAATAGAGCTCAACTGAATATTTAAGGAAGTAACATGCCACGTCGCAGAGAAGTCCCCAAGCGTGAAATTCTGCCGGATCCGAAATTCGGTTCCCAAGACCTGTCCAAGTTCATGAACGTTGTCATGATCGATGGCAAGAAGTCTGTTGCTGAACGCATCATCTACGGTGCTCTGGAACAGATCGAAAAGAAATCCGGCAAGAACGCTCTCGAAGTGTTCAATGCCGCGCTGTCCAACGCCAAGCCGGTGGTGGAAGTGAAGAGCCGCCGCGTCGGTGGTGCCAACTATCAAGTTCCTGTTGAAGTACGTCCGTCCCGTCGTATGGCTCTGGCCATGCGTTGGCTGCGTGACGCTGCGCGCAAGCGCGGCGAAAAGTCCATGGACCTGCGCCTGGCTGGTGAATTGCTCGATGCGGCCGAAGGTCGTGGCGGCGCAATGAAGAAGCGTGACGAAGTGCATCGCATGGCAGAAGCCAACAAGGCCTTCTCGCACTTCCGCTTCTAAGCTCACCCACTTAATCAAGGTGTAGATCGTGGCACGGAAAACCCCCCTCGAGCGCTACCGTAATATCGGTATCTCCGCTCACATTGACGCCGGTAAGACTACTACTACCGAGCGTATTCTGTTTTACACCGGTGTGAACCACAAGATCGGTGAAGTGCATGATGGCGCGGCCACCATGGACTGGATGGAGCAGGAGCAGGAACGTGGCATCACCATCACTTCCGCTGCTACCACCACCTATTGGAAAGGCATGGCCCTGCAGTACCCGGCCCACCATTTCAATATCATCGACACCCCGGGGCACGTGGACTTTACCATCGAGGTAGAGCGTTCCATGCGCGTGCTGGACGGCGCCGTGATGGTTTACTGCGCTGTGGGCGGCGTTCAGCCCCAGTCGGAAACCGTATGGCGTCAGGCCAACAAGTACAAGGTTCCGCGTATCGCGTTCGTGAACAAGATGGACCGTCAAGGCGCCAACTTCTTCCGCGCGGTCGAGCAGGTGAAAACCCGCCTGCGCGGCAATCCGGTGCCCATCGTGGTGCCGATCGGCGCTGAAGACAACTTCACCGGCGTGGTCGATCTGCTGAAGATGAAGGCCATCATCTGGGATGAAGCGTCTCAGGGCATGAAGTTCGAATACGGCGATATCCCGGCCGACCTGGTTTCCGTTGCCGAAGAATGGCGCGAGAAGATGGTTGAAGCCGCCGCCGAAGTCAGCGACGAAATGATGGACAAGTACTTGGGCGGCGAAACGCTGACCGAGGAAGAAATCATCGCCGGTCTGCGCGAGCGTACCCTGAAGTGCGAAATCCAGCCGATGCTGTGCGGCTCCGCGTTCAAGAACAAGGGTGTTCAGCGCATGCTGGACGCCGTGATCGAACTGCTGCCGAGCCCGCTCGACGTTCCCCCGGTTCCGGGCGAGAACGAAGACGGCACGCCGACCACTCGCGAAGCTTCCGACAGCGCATCGTTCTCCGCGCTGGCGTTCAAGCTGATGAACGACCCGTACGTGGGCCAACTGACCTTCTTCCGCGTCTACTCCGGCGTGGTGAAGTCCGGCGACACCGTGCTGAACTCGGTCAAGGGCAAGAAAGAGCGTATCGGCCGTATCGTGCAGATGCACGCCAACGACCGTAAAGAGATCGAAGAAGTGCACGCCGGCGACATCGCCGCTGCCATCGGTCTGAAGGAAGTCACCACTGGTGAAACCCTGTGCGCCATCGATGCCCCGCTGATTCTGGAACGCATGGAGTTTCCGGAGCCGGTGATTCACGTCGCCGTCGAGCCGAAGACCAAGGCCGACCAGGAGAAGATGGGCGTGGCTCTGAACCGCCTGGCGAAGGAAGACCCGTCGTTCCGCGTGCGTACCGACGAAGAATCCGGCCAGACCATCATTTCCGGCATGGGCGAACTGCACCTGGAAATTCTGGTTGACCGCATGAAGCGCGAATTCGGCGTTGAAGCCAACGTCGGCGCGCCGCAAGTGGCCTACCGTGAAACCATCACCAAGACGGTTACCGACGTTGACGGCAAGCACGTCAAGCAGTCTGGCGGTAAGGGTCAGTACGGCCATGCGGTCATCACCCTGGAGCCGTCCGGCGAGGGTAATGGCTACAAGTTCGTCGACGAGATCAAGGGTGGCGTGATTCCGCGTGAATTCATTCCGTCCGTGGACAAGGGTATTCAAAACACCCTGTCCAGCGGTATTCTCGCCGGCTTCCCGGTGGTTGACGTCACTGTGCGTCTGACCTTCGGTTCCTACCACGACGTCGACTCCTCGCAGATCGCGTTCGAACTGGCTGGCTCCATGGCATTCAAGGAAGCCATGCGCCGCGCCGGTCCGTGCATTCTCGAGCCGATGATGGCCGTGGAAGTGGAGACTCCGGAAGAGTACATGGGCGACGTCATGGGTGACTTGAACCGCCGCCGCGGCATGGTTCAGGGCATGGACGACGACGGTTTGGGCGGCAAGATCATCAAGGCAGAAGTACCGCTGGCCGAGATGTTCGGCTACTCCACCGATCTGCGTTCGGCAACCCAGGGTCGTGCGACCTACTCGATGGAGTTCAAGCACTACTCCGAGGCTCCGAAGCACGTCGCTGAAGCCGTAATGGCCGCCAGGAAGTAATGCGCGCTGAGGCTGGCCGGGCCGACCCGGCCAGTCCCGATCTAATGTTCTTTAATTAAGGATTTTTGCAAAATGGCAAAAGAAAAGTTTGAGCGGACCAAACCGCACGTAAACGTAGGCACCATCGGTCACGTGGACCACGGTAAGACCACCCTGACCGCCGCTATCACCACCATTCTGTCCAAGAAGTTCGGTGGCGAAGCCAAGGACTACTCCCAGATCGACAGCGCGCCGGAAGAGAAGGCTCGTGGTATCACCATCAATACCGCGCACGTTGAATACGAAACCGAAGCCCGCCACTACGCTCACGTAGAT
>NZ_JZJL01000069.1 GCF_000971335.1 Chromobacterium vaccinii | reverse complement strand
GCCGCCGGGCTGGCTGCGCGCGCTGCTCGCCGCGCTGCGGCCATCGCGCGAGCAGACCCATCAGTTGGCGCTGGGCCTGGGCTGGTGCCTGCTGCCGGAACAGGACTGGGACAAGGTCGCCATCGGCGACGCGCTGCCCATCCACGGCATGGCGGATGCGCTGGACTGCCTGTGGCTGCATCCGGAAGCCAGCCCGGGGCGGGTGAGGCTGTTCGACGCCGAGCGCGCGGTCGTGGAAGCCCCGTCCCCGGGCCTCGATCAAGTCCCGTCCGGCACGCTGCGCCTGGCCGTGGAGGCCGCCGCCATCCGCGTGAGCGCCGACGCGCTGGCCGACTGGGAAGCCGGCAGGGAAATCGCCGCGCACGCCGCCGCCCACCCCATGCTGCGCCTGACCGCCCAAGGGCGGCTATGGGCGCAGGGCCAGCTGCTGCGGCTGAGCGATGGCTGGGCCGCGCGTATCCTGGCGCGCGGATAACACCTTCCGGGCCCATCCCGGCGCCCGCCTGGCCCTCCCAAATCATCCTTCATCGAATAGTCAAATCCGAAAGGTCGGCCACTTTTCGGAAAGACCCCTCCATCGAAGCGGCGGAGAATCCGCCGCAACCATCCGCCATCCCCCTGTATTTTCAAAGGAAACCACATGGTCAACAGCGTCAACTTGAAAGCCTGCACCACAGGGGCCCAGCTCAGCGAAATCCGCGCCGAAGCCGGAGGCGGCCCAGACAAGGTCGTTTCCTCGGAAAAAGGCGTATCGCTGGACCAGGCCCAGGAAGCGGCCGTCAGCAACAGCCGGCTGTTCGAAGCCGGCGTCAGCATGATGATCCTGGACGACCCGGGCCAGATCGGCCGCGTGTTCGACGACTACGGCGCCAAACTGGCGTCGGTGCTGACGCCCTTGTTCGCCGACGACGCCAAGGCCTGCAACAAACCCGACGCGGTGATGTTCAACGGCAAGCCAATGGCGCTGCGCGACGTGTTCCGCACCACCCTGGTCGGCCCGCTGACCTCGCCCGCCTCCGACCAGATCGGCAGAAAGACGACCTCCGGCGGCAGCGGCGAAGACTGGATCCACACCCAACTGTCCAGCCCGCTGATGCGCGAGCAAGGCGGCGAGCTGAAATACGCGGACCAGAAAGGCGGCAACGACTTGCTGACCAAGATCAAGGCCGCCAGCTCCTTCGGCACCACCGTCTGGCAGCTGCTGAACGACAAGACCCACGGCAAACAGAATGGCGAGGCCCTGCGCGACATGCTGGCGCCGCTGGGCGGCTCGCAGCAGCGGGATTGCGTCGCCCGTTTCGACGAATTCAAGAGCCGAACCCGCACCGAGCGCTTCGACGACGCGGTCAGCCGCATGCGCAGCGAGCGGCCGCTGCAGGTGGACTACCAAGTGGATTACTCGTCCGCCGGCGATCATGGCCTGGGCTTCGGCCGGGTGGCGGTCACCGCCCATGACAAGGACAACCAGCCGGCGCTGGATGCGCTGCTGGGGCACGATCCAGACAAAGGACAGCGCTACGCCAACATCAACGGCGTGCCGCGCCAGGGCGCGCCTATTGAATCGGATCCGGGCAAACTGCCCACCCGGCCGTTCACCATGTCGCGGGCGGAAGTCGAAAAGCTGCCCGAGGCCTACGCCAAGCTGCAATTCGGCGACAAGGGCGGCTTCCAGGAACTGCTCAAGCAGCATGAGTTTCCACACGGCACCGGCGTCAATCGCTGGCAGCCCTACGGCACCTTCGCCACCGAGTCCAATCTGCGCGGCCTGCCATCCGCCGGCGCGCAATCCGGCGGCACCTGCGACACCCTGCTCGCCCTGCACACCTTGAGCGACGAAGGCATCTACAACCGGCCCGACATCGTGGAGCCGGCCACGCTGGGCGTCGCCGCCTTCATGAACTTCGGCGCCTACCACACCTTCGCCGAGACCATTCCGATCGGCATGTCGGTGGCCAACGACGACGACGAGTACAACCCGTCCTCCGGCACCGCCAGCGCCTATGGCGAAGCGCTGCAAAAGCAGGGAAAGCTGCAGGACCTGCCCGATTACGCGACAGCGGAGCTGACCGCGCCGGTGCACACCAATCTGCAGCATGACGCGCTGTACGACCGCCTGGCCAACCTGGTCGGCCAGCATGCAGGCGCCGGCATCGCCGGCCATGTCGCCGACCTCTCAGAGGCGCACAAGAGCACGCTGGAAGCGCTGCGGAGCGAGCATCCGGAATTGCGGGAAACCCCGCAGATCCAGACCACCCGCCTGGAGCTCGGCCAGATCGGCCAGCACGTCTGACCCCCTCCCTCTCCGCATGCATGGCACGCCCCAGCGTGCCATTTTTTTCCGCGGCGCCCGTTGCCGCCAGGCCGGCCAGGGCGGCGGAAACCCCGCCGCCGACCAAACGCCTGGAAACCGAAAGGCGCGGCCTTTTTTCGAAAGTCGGCCGCCGCGGCCGGGCCTAGCATCGATTCCAACATCACCCGTTCCAGAAAAGGAGCCCGCATGAACCAGCAGTCGACCCATCCGCTGCAGAGCCTGATGCAGGACCTGCAAAACCGCCAGCAAGGACTGGGCGAGCAGCTGCGCACCTTCCAGGCGCTGCAGGACGAAATCGCCGCCCTGCAGCGCCGCGCCCCGCACGACGCCCAGGCCCGCCAGCGCCTGGACCGCCTGGGCCGCGCCATGCAAGGCGAACTCGCGCCGCTGAACCAGAAGCTGTCGCAATGCGTGGAAAGCTTGCACGGCAATTTCAAATCGCTTGAGGAGTCGCTCAAGCGCGCAGGAGAGGGAGCGTCGGGCAAACCGGCCGCTCCGCGCAAGACCGGCCCGCTGCTGGGCCGCACTTTCATCTGAACCGCAAAGAGGATAACGCCATGTCTTTCGCCACCAACTTCGCCACCAGCAACCCCATCGCCAGCTCCACCGACTACGAAAACTACGTCGACAACAAGGCCGGCCAGGGCGACTCCATCATGTCCCAGGGCATTTCGGTGCTCTACAAATTCATGACCCTGTTTTCCGACCTGGCCCAGGGCAAATACGACCAGATGAGCGCCAAGGCCGACCGCGCGCGCAATTCGCAGCAGGCCGCCAACCAGGTGGACGCCATCATTTCCAAGCTGGCCAAGGCCGACGACAAGGGCGATTTGCCGCCCGAAGTCATCCAGTACCTGAAAGACCACCACATCAGCATCACCGTGCAGAACGACGGCACTAACTCCACCAGCGACATCATGGCCTATCTGAAAAGCATCGGCCACGAAGACGGCAAGGGCCTGGACAAGGGCCAGCTGGACGTGATCAAGGGCGCGCTGGACGCCGACTCCGGCCGCTGCTCCGACTTCGTCACCCAGGCCCAGCTGCAGATCCAGAAGACCATGCAGTCGTACAACGTCTGCGTTAGCCTGATCAACAGCATGCAGTCGCTGCTGGCGGAAATGAACAAGTCCATCGCCCAGAACATCCGCTAAGGAAACGCATCATGGCTATCGCAACCAGCTTTGCCGGCGGCGTTCCGGTCGCCGCGTCGGCCGGCTACGAGAACTACGTCGACAGCAAGGCCGGCCAGGGCGACACCATCATGTCCCAGGGCATCTCGGTGCTCTACAAGTTCATGACGCTGTTTTCCGACCTGGCCCAGGGCCGCTACGACCAGATGAGCGCCAAGGCCGACCGCGCCCGCGACTCGCAGCAGGCCGCCAACCAGGTGGACGCCATCATTTCCCGGCTGGCCAAGGCCGACGACAAGTCGCCGCTGCCGCCCGAGGTGATCCAGTACCTGAAGGACCATCACATCGCGGTGGAAGGCAAGTCCATCGACGACTACCTGAAAGCGAACAACCCCGCCACCGCCTTTCTGGAAAAGCTGCGCGAACGGATCGCGCAGGCCGGCCCGGAGGGGATGCGGTCGGACAGCTGGCAGGATGTGGTCAGCTATATGGACCAGCAGGGCATCAAAGTCGACGGCAAAAAGTGCTCCGACTACATCTGGGGGCTGCCGGAAGTCGGCCAGCGCAGCTACCAGAACATCAGCCGGGACCACATGCAGCACATCGCCGATACGCTGGCGGCCGCGTCCGGAGGATTGGACAAGGGCCAGCTCAGCGTGATCAAGGGCGCATTGGAAGCCGACTCCGGCCGCTGCTCCGACTTCGTCACCCAGGCCCAGCTGCAGATCCAGAAGACCATGCAGTCGTACAACGTCTGCGTCAGCCTGATCAACAGCATGCAGTCGCTGCTGGCCGAGATGAACAAATCCATCTCGCAGAACATCCGCTAACGCCATGGAGGACACGCCGATGCAAGACGATCTGGACACGGTGCGGGATTTCTTCGCCCAGGGCGGCACGCTGCAGGCGCTGGTGAACCTGGATCCCGCCGACCTGGACCGCGTCTACGCCTACGCCTGCCAGCTGTTCGACGCCGGCGACTACGCCGGGGCCAAACGCTTCTACCTGATGCTGGCCCGCCTCAGCCACTGGCAGTTCGATTACTGGCTGTCGCTTGGCCTGTGCTGCCAGCGGCTGGGCGAGCACACCGAAGCGATCTTCTGCTTCGGCCAGGCCGGCCTGCTGCGCCTGGACGACCCGCGCTCCGCCTATCTGGCCGGCCTCAGCCACCAGTTGAGCGGCAATCGGCCGCAGGCGGCCAAGGCGTTCGCGGCGGCGCTCAAGTGGTGCGCGGCCAGACCCGAATACGCCGAACTCAAGGCTGAAATACAGCAACAAGCCGCCTCATGCCCCAAGGAGGAACACGCATGAACTCCATCACCGAAACCTTTTCCGCCGTCCCGCTCGGCGAGCTGCGCCGTCCGGACGAAACCGACGGCGCCGCGCCCAGCCAGCGCGTAGGCGCCGGCGCGCTGGACCCGCTGTCCGCCCCCAATGCCCGCGGCCGTGAGGCCAACGCTAACCGCGATTTCCACTCCCCGCCCCCGCCGCGCGAAACGGCGACGCTGCGCATGGCCGAAGGCGCGCTCAACCGCATTCTGGCGGTGTTCGGCCCGCGCGAGAACGGCAAGCCCATCACCCTGGCGCAGCTGGAACGCACGCCGATGGAGGCGATGAGCCTGGCCGCCTCGCTGCTGGGCGTCAAAGCCCTGGGCGACAGCGCCGACCTGAAATCCCTGGCGCTGGAAATCCGCACCCAGGGCGCGGAAAACCTGCGCCTGCGCCAGAACGAAGACCTGCGCAAGCAGGTGGACAAGGCGATAGAAGACTCGCAGAAGGCGCAGAAAGCCGGCATTTTCTCGGCCATCGTCGACTGGGTCGTCGCGATTGCCGAAGTCGTCAGCGGCGTCCTCAAGATCGCCGTGGGCTGCTTGACCGGCGCCGCCAACAGCGTGGCCGGCGGCGCGATGGACTTGGCGGCCGGCTGCGCCGGCCTGGTCAAGGCCATGTGCTCCACCCTGGCGCTGATCGATCCCAAGAACGCCGAGCGCTACAAGGAAGTGGGCGATGTGGCCGGCAAGGTGCAGCTGGCGTTTGAGATCGCCGGCATGTGCGTGGACTTCATCAGCGTGGGACGCGGCGTGATGGCGGCCAAGACGGTAGCCAACACCACCAAGACCGTGGTGGAGAAAGGCGCCGGCGAGCTGCTGGAAAACACCATCAAGCAGGCTTCCGGCGCCGCCGGCAAGGAAGTGGCCCAGGAAGTGATCAAGAATGTGGCGCAGCAGGTCGCCACGGAAGTCGCCGAGAAAACCGCCTCGGAAGTGGCGAAGAAGCTCAGCGAAACCGCCGCCCGCTTCTTCGGCCAGGGCCAGCTGCTGCAAGCCTTCAGCAAGCAGGCGATCGAAACCATGGTCTCCAAGGCCGTGGAAACCGTCGCCACCAAGGCGCTCAAGTCCGGCGCCGAAGCCACGGCGCAGGAACTGACCCGGCAGATCGTCAAGCAGGTGCAGCGCGAAATCGTGCAGGCGGCCGTCAGCGCTTGCCTGAAGAGCGCGCCCAACGTCGTCAAGACAGTGGTCGTGGCCGGGGTGCAGGGCTCCAACGGCATCGTCCAGGGCGCCATCGCCAAGGAGCGCGCCGAATTGCAGAAGATCGTCCAGCAGCTGATCGCCGAAGGCAACTTCATGCAATTCATGCTCGACGAGTTCGACAAGCTGAAAAAACGCGCCCGCGAAGACATCGGCCAGCTGATGGACGGCGCCGGCAAGGCGTTGGCCAGCGGCTCCGAAAGCCAGCTCAAAACCGGCGCGGTGCTCAGCAGCATCGCTGCCAGCATCGCCTGATCATACAAGGAGAAGCATCATGACATCCCCCATCACCTCCAACGGCGTAACCGGCGGCACGCCCGTGCTCAATGTTGCCGGCGACCAGGGCGGCGACGCCATCGGCCAGCTCAACGACCTGATGGTCCAGCTGGGCCAGCTGTTCGGCAAGCTGCGCGACCTGCTGCGCCAGTACAACCAGACCCAGCAGAACAATGCCTTCCAGATGCAGAAAACCTCGTTCAACACCCGGATGGACGCCATCGAAAAGGACTTCTCGGCGAAAAACGCCCAAGCCTGGGCCCAGATCGCCGGCGGCGTCACCCAGTTTCTGGGCGGCGTGGCGGGCGCCAAGGGCAGCGAGGCGTTTTCCCAGATCGGCCGCGGCGCGGACAGCATCATCCAAGGCAACGTCGGCTTGCACTTCAGCAATGGCCAGGCGCGCGAAGCCCAGGAGCAGCAAGCGGTGGCCGACTACCAGCACGGCCTGTCCGAGCAACTGCTCAAGCGCTCCGACGAGACACTGGAGAAGGCGCTCAAGGTGTCGTCCGACCTGCGCGAGATCCTGAGCACCCTCAACCAGGCGCATGAGCGCATCGCCAGCAGCGTGCGGTTCTCGTAAGGAAGACAGAGCATGGACGAGGTCACCCGCTTTCTCCAGGCCGAAGGCCTGAACCCGGCGCCGCAGCGCTTCCTGGACAGCGATTTCCTGCTGGGGCAGCGCATAGAGACCGGCAGCTACGCGCTCACCTACCGCCAGGAAGACGAACGCCTGATCCTGTGCGATTTCGCCGCGGTCGCGGCGGACGGCCAGGCGGTGCTGGCGCTGATGACGCTGCTGCGCCGCATGACGCGGGCGGTGCCGGCGCTGCGTTACGTCGACGCCATGATCCTGTCCTCTCCGCGCGACCCCAAACTGGACCAGACCCGACGCCGGCTGGCCGAGCTGATGCTGGCCGAAGGCGCCCAGCCGGTGCGGCTGGACGACGAGCTATGGCTGCGCTACCGCTGCCATTGAACGGCGCCGGCCTGCGGCTGGATCAGCTGGCCGCCGCGGACTACCCACGCTATCGCGCGCTCTACGGCGATCCCCGGGTGGCCGGTCCTTGCGGGCTGGACGACGGCGGCGAGGGCGCGCTGCGAAGCGGGTTCGACGCCGCGCGCACGCTTCCCCCCAGCCAAGGGCGCGCCTACGCGCTGCGCCATGCCGGCCAGGAGCGGCTGGCCGGCGTGTTGCGCCTGACGGACTGGGAACGCCGCGCAGGCCACCTGACGCTGAGCTACACGCTATGCCCGACGCTCTGGGGACGGGGCCTGATGGCGGGGTGCCTGTCCCCGCTGCTGCCCTGGCTGTTCGCCGGCGGGCTGGGCGAGCCCATCCACCGCGTCCAGGCCTGGGTGCTGTCCGGCAACCAGCGTTCGCGCCGGCTGCTGGCCAGCCTGGGCTTTCAGCACGAAGGGACGCTGCGCGGGATGCTGCGGCTAGCGGACGGCCGCCATGACATCTGCGCCTACGGCTTGCTCGCAGCCGATTTGCCAAATTCCCAGCCGCTTTGCCAAAGCGGCCAATCTGGCCCGGCGCCATGCTGGGGCCTCCACTCCAAGGAAATTCCCGCATGAATCACCCCGCCGCTCATGTTCCCCAACACGACGCGCTGGCCCGCCATTGCCGCGACATCATGGAAGGACGCAGCAGCCTCGCCTCGCTGGGCGGCCTGGACGCCGCCGCGCTGGAAGCCATCTACGCGCGCGGCTACGACGCCTGGAATGCCGGCGATGTTGACGCCGCCACCTCGGACTTCGGCTTCCTGGTGCTGCAACAACCGCGCGACCGCCGCTTTCACTTCGCCTTCGCCTGCGCGCTGCAGCAGCAGGGCGAGCTGCATCATGCCCTGGCATTCTTCAGCTACGCCGCCTCGATGCAGGCTGACGATCCCTTCGCCGTCTTCCATATCGGCGAATGCCTGCTGCGGCTGGACGAGATCGAGGGCGCGCGCGACGCGCTGGATGCCGCCATCGCCCTGTGCTACGGCCAGGCGGACAAGCCAGGCCATCACGCGCTGCGCCTGCGCGCCGAAGACCTGCTGGCCAAGTTGAACCACTGACCCGACAAAGAATCAAGGAAAGGAAAACGCATGGAAGCTTCAGTACGCATCTCCGGCTCATCGATTCAAGGCGTCCAGCCCAACCAGCCGGCCAGTCTCGCCAACAGCATCGGCGTCCAGTGCGACGACATCGGCATTTCGGCGCCGCGCGTCCCCGGCGAGATCAAAGACGCGCCGGATCTGGCGCAACTGGATAAAAACGCGAAGGAAGCCGCCGACAAGGCCAAGTCCTGTGGCGTGGACCTGGCCAAGCGCAACTTCATCGTCAAGGCGCTGGGCTTCGTCGGCGCGGCGGTGGGCCTGGGCGCGGCCATCGCCGTCACCGTGCTCACCGGCGGCGCCGGCGCGCCGCTGCTGGCCTTCGCCGGCGTCGGCTTCACCATGGCGCTGGCCGACGCCTGCTGCGCGCTGCACGACTGGCGCAGCAAGGCCGGCGGCGGCAGCGGCCTGCCGATGGAGGGCGACAGCATAGGCAACGCCGTCTACGCCATCGCCAAGCGCTGCAAGGCATCTGACGACACGGCGATGAAAGCCGGCACCTACACCTCGCTGGGCATACGCTCCGCTCATCTGCTCGGCGGCCTGCTTACCGCCTACCTCGACCCTGCCACCACCGCCGGCACCGCCAAGCAGGTCGTCACCGTGCTGGGCACCCTGGTCACCCCCACCCTGGGCGAAATCGGCAAGCATGTCGCCGCCAGCGCCGCTCTGCGCGCGGCGGAAAAGGGCAAGCAGGAGAAAGCGGAAGCCCAGGCGCAGGGCCAGATAACCGCCGCCACGCCGCTGCTGCAACAAACCCAGGCATTGTCCGCCCAAAAGACCGAGGCGGAACAAGCGCTGGCCAAGCACAAGACCCAGGCCGACCAGGCGCTGAACGCCATGCTGCGCGAGCAAGGCGCGGACAACCAGCAAATCGGCATCCTGCAGTACTATGTCAAGCAGCTGGAAGACAAGCTGGCCGAACAAAGCGCCGCCCTGGCGCGGCACGCGGTAGTCTAAAGCCGAAGATCGTCGATCAAGCGCCCAAAACAAAACCCCCGCCAAGGCGGGGGTTTGTCGTTCCGGTTCCGCCCATCAAGAGCGGAAAAGGATTACTGGGTCTTCAAGCCGAAGGAATCAGCGGTCGCCTGGGCGGTTTTCGCTTCTTCTTCCAGCAGGGCCTTGATGGACAGGCGGATGCGGCCGCGGTCGTCCATTTCGATGGCCTTGACCTTAACCACTTGGCCTTCCTTCAGGTAGTCGGACACATTCTTGATGCGCTCGTTGGCGATCTGCGAAATGTGCACCAGACCGTCCTTGCCCGGCAGGATGGAAACGATGGCGCCGACGTTGTTGTCGAGGATCTTGACCACGGTGCCTTCGTAGACCTTGCCCACTTCGACTTCAACGGTGATCTCTTCGATGCGCTTCTTGGCCGCTTCCGCGCCCTCGTTGCTGACCGAAGCGATGGTGATGGTGCCGTCTTCCTCGATGTTGATCTCGCAGCCGGTGTCCTTGGTGATGGAGCGGATGGTTTCGCCGCCCTTGCCGATCACTTCGCGGATCTTCTCCGGGTTGATCTTCATCACGTACAGGCGCGGAGCGTGGGCGGACAGCTCTTGCGGGCCGTCCACGGCTTCCTTCATCAGGTCCAGGATGTGCAGACGGCCTTCCTTGGCCTGCTCCAGCGCAACCTGCATGATTTCCTTGGTGATGCCCTGGATCTTGATGTCCATCTGCAGCGCGGTGATGCCGCCGGCGGTGCCGGCCACCTTGAAGTCCATGTCGCCCAGGTGGTCTTCATCGCCCAGGATGTCGGTCAGCACCGCGAAGCGGTTGCCTTCCAGGATCAGGCCCATGGCGATGCCGGCCACGTGCGCCTTCAGCGGCACGCCGGCGGACAGCAGCGACAGGCAGCCGCCGCACACGGAAGCCATCGACGAGGAGCCGTTGGATTCGGTGATTTCCGACACTACGCGCATCGAGTAGCCGAATTCGTCTTCCGGCGGCAGCACCGCTACCAGCGCGCGCTTGGCCAGGCGGCCGTGGCCGATTTCGCGGCGCTTCGGCGGGCCCATGCGGCCGGCTTCGCCGGTGGAGTACGGCGGGAAGTTGTAGTGCAGCATGAAGCGTTCGGTGTACTCGCCGGCCAGCGCGTCGATGATCTGCTCGTCTTGCTTGGTGCCCAGGGTGGTCACCACCATGGCCTGGGTCTCGCCGCGGGTGAACAGCGCGGAACCGTGGGTGCGCGGCAGCACGTTGCTGCGGATGCTGATCGGACGCACGGTGCGGGTGTCGCGGCCGTCGATGCGGGCCTCGCCGGCCAGGATTTGGCCGCGGACGATTTCAGCTTCCAGACCCTTGAAGATGCCCTTGATCTCGTTGGCCTTCAGGGTATCGGTGTCTTCGTTGATCAGGCCGGCCTTGACCGCGGCCCAAGCTTCGTTGATGGCCACGGTGCGGGCTTGCTTCTGGCGCAGGCGGAAGGCTTCGGCCAGCTTCTCGCCGGCGATGCCGCGGATCTGGGCGATCAGCTCTTCGTTGGCGACCGGAGCGGCCCAGTCGAACATCACCGGGTTCACTTCGTCGGCCAGCTCGTTGATGGCCTTGATCGCCGCTTGCATCTGCTCATGGCCGAACACCACGGCGCCCAGCATCACGGTTTCCGGCAGCTCCTTGGCTTCCGACTCAACCATCAGCACAGCGCGCTGGGTGCCGGCGACGACCAAGTCCATCTGCGAGGTTTGCAGTTCGGTCTTGGTCGGGTTCAGGATGTATTCGCCGTTGGCGTAGCCGACGCGGGCGGCACCGATCGGGCCGGCGAACGGCAGGCCGGAGATGGCCAGAGCGGCGGAGGCGCCGATCATCGCCGGGATGTCGGAATCCACTTCCGGATTCAGTGACAGCACGGTGGCGACGATTTGCACGTCATGGTAGAAGCCTTCCGGGAACAGCGGGCGGATCGGGCGGTCGATCAGGCGGCTGGTCAGCACTTCCTTCTCGGATTGCTTGCCTTCGCGCTTGAAGAAGCCGCCCGGGATCTTGCCGGCGGCGTAGGTGCGCTCAAGGTAGTCGACGGTCAGCGGGAAGAAATCCTGGCCCGGCTTGACGTTCTTGCCGCCGACGACGCTGACCATGACGACGGTGTCGTCAACGGAGACAACTACGGAACCGGACGCCTGGCGGGCGATTTCACCGGTCTCCAGGGTGACGGTCTGGCGGCCGAGCTGGAACGATTTGGTGATCTTGTTGAACACGAGGGTTTCCCTATCTTTGGTTCACTGATGAAAATGCGCGAGCAGATAAAACAACGGGAACCCCTAAAAATTCTGACCTGATGAATGATCGGAATTTGTAGAGGCTCCCCCCGTTGTCACGATAGTTGAACTCGCACAGCTGTCGGTGTGAAAAAGTCGCAGCTCGCTGCGACTTTTTCAGAACCGTATACCGATTACTTGCGCAGGCCCAGACGGGCGATCAGCGCGCGGTAGCCTTCAGCGTCGGTGCGCTTCAGGTAGTCCAGCAGACGACGACGACGGCTAACCAGCTTCAGCAGACCACGACGGCTGTGGTGGTCTTTGGTGTTGGCCTTGAAGTGCGGGGTCAGGTCGTTGATGCGTGCGGTCAGCAGAGCGACTTGAACTTCGGACGAACCAGTGTCGCCTTCAGCGCGTTGGAAGCCCTTGACGATTTCTGCTTTTTGAGCGGCGGTCATTGCCATTTGGATTACTCCGTTTCAATAGGGGTTTGAAAACCCGACAAGTGCGGCGAGCCGGAAGACCCAACCCATTCCACACTTCGGTAAGCGGCGAATCAGGACGCCTCCGCCTGGTTCGCCAGGAGCCGGATCGGATGCAGGCGGCCATCGCCGCGAGCCTCGCCCAGCCCCACGAATTTCCGGGAAGACTGTTGGTAAACCCGGAAACGCTGCATTTTCTCACACTTTTGTTCAAAACGCACGGGCTGGCCCTGAAGAAACTTGCCGATCTCGCCATCGGCCAGCTCCAGCTGCGGGAAATGCATCACCAGCACATCCGCCGGCATCAACAAGGCTTCTCGGCCCGGCATGTCCAGCAGCTCCAGATCGGCCAAGGCATGCGACTGCTCCAGGCCGAAGCCGCCAGTGGCGGTGCGGCGCAGCGCGGTCAGATGCGCGCCGCAGCCTAGCGCCTCGCCGATGTCGCAGCCCAGGGTGCGGATATACGTGCCCTTGGTGCACAGCACCTCGATCTCGGCCGACACGCCGTCGAATGACAGCAGTTCCAGCTTGCGTATGGTGACCCGGCGGGCCTCGCGCGGCACCTCGATGCCGGCGCGCGCGTATTCGTACAGCGGCTTGCCCTGGTGCTTCAGCGCCGAATACATCGGCGGCACCTGGCTGATCTCGCCGCGGAAACGCTCCAGCACGGCTTCCAGCTGCTCGCGGCTGAAACTCACCGGCCGCTCGGACACTACTTCGCCCTCGACATCGCCGGTGGTGGTCACCGCGCCGAACTTCACCGTGGCGCGGTAGCCCTTGTCGGCATCCAGCAGATACGAGGAAAACTTGGTGGCCTCGCCCAGACAGACCGGCAGCAGGCCGGTGGCCAGCGGATCGAGCACGCCGGTGTGGCCGGCCTTGGCGGCGTTCAGCAGCCAGCGCGCTTTTTGCAGCGCGTTGTTGCTGGAAATGTCGTAAGGCTTGTCGATCAGCAGCACGCCATCGATCTGGCGGCGGTTGCTGCGCGGCTTGCTCATTCGGCCTTGCCCTCGCCGGCTTCGCCTTCGGCCTGCTCGCCGAACTTCTCCGCGTCTTCGCGCGCCACTTGGTTGATCAGGCTGGTCAGATGCATGCCGCGCTCGACCGAGTCGTCATAGACGAAATGCAGCTGCGGCATGCTGAACATCTTGATGGCGCGGCCCAGCTCGTTGCGCAGATAACCGGCGGAGCTGTCCAGCGCTTCCTGGGTGGCCTCGCGGGTGTTCTCGACCATCACCGTGTAATACACCTTGGCATGCGAATAATCGCGGGTGACTTCAACCGCGGTGATGGTGATCCAACCGGCGCGCGGATCCTTCAGGCCCTTGCGGGTCAGCTCGGCCAGCTCGCGCTGGATCTGCTCGGCGATGCGGTCCGAGCGGGAAAAACCTTTTTTGGCTTTGGCCATGTCACTTCCAGTTCTGTTCTAGCGGCACAGGGGCCTGTCCAACGTTTTCCGCTCCGGCGAGCGGCCAATACCGGCGGAGGCCTTGAACAGGCTCTTGCAGCCGCAAGCCGCGCCCCTTCCCTTGCGGAAAGGATTTCGCGGCGCATATGCGAAAAGGGCGAGCGCCCGCCGGCCATCCGGCCGACGAAACACCCGCCCCTGGCGTCCCGATTACAGGGAACGCGCGATTTCCACGATCTCGAACGCTTCCAGCTGGTCGCCTTCTTGGATGTCGTTGAAGTTCTTCAGCATCAGGCCGCATTCGTAGCCCTGCTTCACTTCCTTCACGTCGTCCTTGAAACGCTTCAGCGATTCCAGTTCGCCGGTGTGCACCACCACGTGGTTGCGGATCAGGCGGATCGAAGCGCTGCGCTTGATCATGCCGTCGGTCACCATACAACCCGCGATGTTGCCCACCTTGGAAACCGTGATCACCTGACGGATCTCGACGGTACCCAGGATCTGTTCCTTCTTCTCCGGAGCCAGCATGCCGGACAGCGCGGCCTTCACCTCGTCCACAGCATCGTAAATGATGTTGTAGTAACGGATGTCGACGCCTTCGTTCTCCGCCAGCTTGCGCGCGGCGGCGTCGGCTCGGGTGTTGAAGCCGATGACGATGGCCTTGGACGCGATCGCCAGGTTGACGTCGGACTCGCTGATGCCGCCCACGCCGGAGTGCAGGATGGATACGCGCACTTCCTCGGTGGACAGTTTTTGCAGGCTGCCCGCCAGCGCTTCGTACGAACCCTGGACATCCGCCTTGATGATGACGGACAAGGTCTGCACCTCGCCTTCGGACATCTGGGCGAACATGTTCTCCAGCTTGGCCGCTTGCTGCTTGGCCAGACGCACGTCGCGGAACTTGCCGGCGCGGAACAGGGCGATTTCACGCGCCTTCTTCTCGTCGGCCAGCACCATCGCGTCTTCGCCGGCTTGCGGCACGTCGGACAGACCCAGGATTTCCACCGGGATGGCCGGACCGGCCGAGTCGATCGCCTTGCCGTTTTCGTCCATCATGGCGCGAACGCGGCCGAACGACGTTCCAGCCAGCACCACATCGCCCTTCTTCAGCGTGCCGGACTGAACCAGCAGCGTGGCGACCGGACCGCGGCCCTTGTCGAGGCGGGCCTCGACGATGATGCCCTTGGCCAGGCTCTCCACCGGCGCCTTCAGCTCCAGCAATTCAGCTTGCAGCAGGATGGCTTCCAGCAATCCGTCGATATTGGTGCCCATTTTGGCGGACACTTCGACGAACTGGGTATCGCCGCCCCAGTCTTCCGGCACCACTTCATGCGATACCAGTTCCTGGCGGATGCGCTCGACGTTGGCGCCCTGCTTGTCGATCTTGTTGACCGCCACCACCATCGGCACCTTGGCCGCCTTGGCGTGGTGAATCGCTTCGATCGTTTGCGGCATCACGCCGTCGTCGGCAGCCACCACCAGCACCACGATGTCGGTGGCCTTGGCGCCGCGGGCACGCATCGCGGTAAACGCTTCGTGGCCCGGGGTGTCCAGGAAGGTCACCATGCCGCGCGGGGTTTCCACGTGGTAGGCGCCGATATGCTGGGTAATGCCGCCGGCTTCGCCCGCCGCCACTTTGGCGCGGCGGATGTAGTCCAGCAGCGAGGTCTTGCCGTGGTCCACGTGGCCCATCACGGTCACCACCGGGGAGCGCGGACGCTCAACCACTTCGATGGTCTCGCCGCCGGTCACTTCCAGGTAGGCTTCCGGATCGTCCGCCTGGGCGGCCTTGCCGATGTGGCCCATTTCCTCGACCACGATCAGCGCGGTTTCCTGGTCCAGCACCTGGTTGATGGTGACCATCATGCCCATCTTCATCAGCGTCTTGATCACTTCCACGGCCTTGACGGCCATGCGGTGGGCCAATTCGGCCACGGTGATGGTTTCCGGCACCAGAACCTCATGCACGATGGGTTCGGTCGGCGCCTGGAAGGCATGCTGGTTGTTGCCTTGCTTGTGCCGGCCCTTGCCGCGCGACTTCCAGTCGCTGCCGGCGTCGCCGCCCTTGGTCTTCAGACCGCGGCCGCCCTTCTTCTTGTCGTCCCAGTTGCGATCGCCGCCCTTCTTGCCGCCGCCTTTCTTGGCATCCGGACGACCGGCAACGGTAGCCGGAACAACGGGAGCGCCAGGAACGCCAGGAGCAGCCGGACGCGGGCCGCGGCTGTCGCCAGCCGGACGCGGACCACGATCGCCGGCGCCTGCCGGACGCGGACCGCGATTGTCG
>NZ_JZJL01000068.1 GCF_000971335.1 Chromobacterium vaccinii | reverse complement strand
CCTTCTTGGCCGGGGCCGAAGCGTCGGACTTGGCGGCCTGGGCCTTCTGCGCGGAAGCTTCCTTCTTGGCGGCGTGCTTCTTGGCGTGGGTCTTGTGGGCCTTCTTGGCCGGAGCCGAAGCGTCGGACTTGGCGGCCTGGGCCTTCTGCGCGGAAGCTTCCTTCTTGGCGGCGTGCTTCTTGGCGTGCTTGTGGGCGGCCTTCTTCGCCGGAGCGGAAGCTTCGGCCTTGGCGGCTTGAGCCTTCTGCGGCGCGGAAGCGCCTACCTTTTCGCCTTTCTTGGCGTGGTGGATCTTGGCCGGGGTCTTTTTCTCGGCCTTCTTGGCGGCCGGGGCTGCCTTGGCGGCGGGAGCGGAAGCCGGAACGACCTGTGCGGCGAAACCTGCGGCGGAGCTCAGGCCGAATACGGCGGACAGGGCAAGAAGGGTCAGCTTTTTCATGATTTCATCTCCAGGTCGGTAACGGAGGCTTCCACCTCCGCAAGGCACCGTGTTTGGTGTTTCCTTGAGACGTATCCTAGTCCCGCCCCTTCCACCCGTCTGTTAGCACCTTGTAAGGCCATGTAACGCGACGTACAAGGGACAAAACCGCTGATCCCGCGTTGCGCCCCCTTGCCATGCCTTGCGCGCCGGGCTCAATCGCGCCGTTGCGCGATCACGATCTGGTACACGCCGCCGAACACCGTGCGCTTGCGCCAGTCGAACCGCTCCGCCTCGCGCGCGTAGGCGGCGATCTCCTTGTTCCACAGTGCCTCGGCGAACGGCTCCAGCGCGCGGTTCACCCATTTGAGCAGCCAGCCTATCGGCTGCCACGGACGGGGGCGGTGGTAATCGACGAACATCGCCCGCCCGCCCGGCGCCACTTGGGCCAGCATATTGTCGACGATGGCCGATTTCATCCCTTCCGGCACCTCGTGCAGCAGAAAGAAGCTGCATGCCAGGTCTGGCCGCTGCTCGGCCTGGAAGCGGGCCGCGTCGGCGCGCACCACTTCGGCCTGCGGCACGCCGGCCAGCTTGCCCTCGGCCAGCTCCACCTGGATGGGCGTGACGTCGGTCAGCGTGAAGCGGCCGCTCTCGCCCACCCGCGCCGCCGCGCGCTGCACCAGGTCGCCGTAGACGTGGGCGACCTGCCACACCCGCTCCCCGGGCCGGATTTCATCGAGATAGGCGCGCATCAGGCGCTGGTCGTTGCCGAACAGCAACGTGCGCACCACCAGTTTGTGGTCCAGCATCCTTGCCTTGCGCGGGTTGACGTAGGCCCAGTCGTAGACCTCGGTCATGTAGTCCGGGACGTCCTGGTAGTAGGGGTCGCCAGCGCTTGCGCGCGTGTTCAGTGTGGTCATGGTGGGTTACCGGTTATCAGCGATGGAACCAGCTTAACAAGCGTCTTTTCCCCTCGGCTTGAGCCAGGCCAAACCTTGGCCCGGCCACGCGGAAGGCATATTCCAACGTCGTTATAAGCGCTGACTCCGTCCCGCGGCAACCTCATCGGCACGCCAAAGCGAACGGCCCGGCTCAAGGCCGGGCCGTCTGGCTGGCGAAACTGGCCGCTCAATCGGCCAGCGTCAGCACCACCGGGGTGTGGTCGGACGGGCGCTCCCACTTGCGCGGCGCCTTGTCGATCTCGCAGACCTGCGCGCGGGGCTTGAGCGCGTCGCTGACCAGGATGTGGTCGATGCGCACGCCTTTGTTGCGGCGGAACATCATCTGGCGGTAATCCCACCAGCTGTACTGCTTATCCTCCTGGTTGAACAGGCGGAAGCTGTCGGACAGGCCCAGCGCGATCAGGCGGCGGAAGGCGTCGCGCTCAGGCGTGCTGCACAGCACCTGCTCGCGCCAGCCCTCCGGATCGTAGACGTCGCGGTCTTCCGGAGCGATGTTGTAATCGCCCAGGAGCAGTAGGTTCGGATGCTTGGCCAGCTCGGCGGCGACATAGCCTTCCAGCTTGGACAGCCATTCAAGCTTGTACGGGTACTTGGGCGAATCCACCGCCTCGCCGTTGACGAAATAGCCGCAAATCACCCGCACGCCGTTCACGGTGGCGGCGATCACCCGGCGCTGCTCGTCGCCGTAGCCGGGAATGCCGGCGACCACGTCCGTCATCTCCAGCGGCGCGCGGACCAGGATGGCGACGCCGTTGTAGGTCTTCTGGCCGAACCAGGCCGCGCGGTAGCCCGCGGCCTCGATCTCCGCCAGCGGGAAGACGTCCTGGTCCATCTTCAGTTCCTGCAGGCACAGCACTTCGACGCCGGTGTCGGCCAGCCACTGCAGCACCTGCGGCAAGCGGACTTTCAGGGAATTGACGTTCCAGGTGGCAAAACGCATCGGCGAGAACTCCAGAATGGGAAAGGATGAAGGCCGACACCATAGCAGCAGCCGGCCCGGCTGTTGAGGGATTTTCGCGCCTCGCCACCGGCAAGGCAAAAAAAAGCGCCTCCGCAGTCGGCGGAGGCGTCAATAGACACTATATCACTACCCCTGATACGCGTCTGGCTCGCTTGCTGCTCCGGAAGACAACCCTGAGCAAAAGATTAGAGCCGGACTATTCCAGGCGAGTTCCTAAAGTTTCAATTTTTTTTACGCCGCCTCCGGCGCCATGCCGGAATGGCGCAGCAACGCGTCGATTTCGGGGTCGCGGCCGCGGAAGGCGCGGAACGATTCCAGCGCCGGGCGGCTGCCGCCGACGGCCAGGATCTCGTCCCAGAACTGGCGGCCCACCTGCGGATTGGCGCCGCCGGCCTCCTCGAACGCGGCGTAGGCGTCGGCCGACAGCACTTCCGCCCACTTGTAGCTGTAGTAGCCCGCCGCGTAGCCGCCGCCGAAAATGTGGCTGAAGCTGTTGGGGAAGCGGTTGTAGGCCGGCGGGCGGTTGACCGCCACCTCGTCGCGCACCTGCTCCAGCAGCGCCAGCCAGTCCACGCTGTCGGGATTGCCGGCGGTGTACAGCTGCATGTCGAACAAGGAAAACTCCAGCTGGCGCACCATCTGCATGCCGGACTGGAAGTTCTTGGCCGCGATCATCTTGTCGTACAGCTCGCGCGGCAGCGGCTGGCCGCTTTCGCTGTGCGCGGTCATGCCCTGCAGCACGTCCCACTCCCAGCAGAAGTTTTCCATGAACTGGCTGGGCAGCTCGACGGCATCCCACTCCACGCCGCTGATGCCGGCCACGCCGGCCACCTCGATGCGGGTCAGCAGGTGGTGCAGGCCATGGCCGCACTCGTGGAACAGCGTGATCACCTCGTCGTGGGTGAAGTAGGCCGGCTTGTCGCCCACCGGGCGGCTGAAGTTGCACACCAGGTAGGCCACCGGGGTCTGCACCTCTCCGCCCTTGCGGCGGCGCCCGCGCACATCGTCCATCCACGCGCCCGGGCGCTTGCCGTCGCGGGCGTAGAGATCGAGATAGAAACCGCCCAGCAGGGTGTCGCCCTGGAAGATCTCGAAGTAGCGCACGTCCGGGTGCCAGGCGGCGACCTGGCGCTCGGCGAAGCGCACGCCGTACAGGGTGCCGACCACGCCGAACAGGCCTTGCAGCACCTTGGGCTCGGGGAAGTACTGCTTCACTTCGTGCTCGGAGAAGGCGTAGCGGGCGACGCGCAGCTTTTCGCTGGCGTAGCTGATGTCCCAGGCCTGCAGCGCGTCCAGGCCCAGCTCGTCGCGGGCGAAGGCCTCCAGCTCGGCGCGGTCCTGCTCGGCGTAAGGCTTGGCGCGGCGGGCCAGGTCGCGCAGGAAGGCTATCACCTGCTTCGGGCTTTCCGCCATCTTGGTGTACAGCGACAGCTCGGCGTAGTCGGCGAAGCCCAGCAGCTGCGCCTCTTCGGCGGCCAGCTTCAGCTTTTCGCGGATCAGCGGGCCGTTGTCCTGCTCGGCCGGGCCGAATTCCGACGCGCGCTTGGCGTTGGCCTCGTACAGTTTTTCGCGCAAGGCGCGGTTGTCGGCGTATTGCAGCACCGGGAACAGCAGCGGGAACTGCAGGCCCAGCTTGTATTTGCCCGGCTGGCCGTCGGCCTCGGCCATCGCGGCGTACATGGCCAGCGTGTCCTCGGGAATGCCGGCCAGCTCGGCAGCGTCGTCGATGTACAGGCTGAAGCCGTCGGTGGCGTCCATCACATGCTGCGAGAACTGGTTGGACAGCTCGGCCAGGCGGCTGGACAGCTCGGCGAAGCGCGCCTTCTGCGCGTCCGGCAACTCGGCGCCGGCCAGGCGGAAGTCGCGCAGGTCGTTTTCGATCACTTTCTTCTGCGCGGCGCTGGCGGCGGCGAATTCGGGATTGGCCGCCACCGCCTTGAAGCGGGCAAACAGGTCCAGGTTTTGCCCCAGCTCGGTGAAGAAGGCGGAGATGCGCGGGATTTCGGCGTTGTACGCCTCGCGCAGGCCCTCGGTGTTGCCCACCACGCCGTTCAGATGGCCGACCACGCCCCAGGCGCGGCCCAGTTTCTCGGTGGCGTCGGTCAGCGGCTCCACCACCGCGTCCCAGTTGTCGCCGCCGGCGGCGACCACCGCGTCTATCGCGGCGCGGGCGTCGGCCAGCAATACGTCTAGGGCCGGGGTGATGTGCTCCGGCTTGATGGCGTCGAAGCGCGGCAGGTCGGAGAAATCAAGTAAGGGGTTCTGGCTCATGGCTTCAACATCCTGTCGGGGCGGGTCGATTATGATAAGGGAATTTGCGCGCCGGCGCGCGGGGCCGGCACAATGCACTACCGCTGAGATAAGGACGAAACGATGAAAAGCAATATCCGCCAGTACGACGGCCATCACCCGGAGATCGCCGACGGCTGTTACATCGACCCGGCGGCCGTCGTCATCGGCGAGGTGAAGCTGGACGCCGGCGCCTCGGTCTGGCCGTGCGCGGTGATCCGCGGCGACGTCAACCGCATCCACGTCGGCGAGAACAGCAATGTGCAGGATTTCGCGATGCTGCACGTCAGCCACAGGAGCGCCGCCGATCCGGAAGGCGCGCCGCTGATCATCGGCCGCCACGTCACCATCGGCCACCACGCGACGCTGCACGGCTGCACCATAGGCGACGAGGTGCTGATCGGCATCGGCAGCATCGTGCTCGATCGCGTGGTGATCGAGGACCGGGTGCTGGTCGGCGCCGGCAGCCTGGTGCCGCCGGGCAAACGCCTGGAGTCCGGCTATCTGTACCTGGGCAACCCGGTGAAGCAGGCGCGGCCGCTGACCGACAAGGAACTGGCCTACTTCAAGTATTCGGCCGAGCATTACTTGCGCGTGGCCGACAAACACAAGGTCAATCTGGAGGATTGAGCGATGGCGGATTCGCCGCAAATCCATGAAGAAGAACTGGAATACGTCGGCTTCTGGGCCAGGGTGCTGGCGAGCCTGGTCGACACCATCCTGCTGTTGATCGTGTCGGCGCCGCTGCTGTGGCTGCTGGCAGGACGCGAGGCGGCGTCCGTCGGCGGCATGCCGGACCTGGCCGAACTTAGCGGCCTCGGCTCGCTGGCGGAACTCCTGATCAATTACCTGCTGCCGGCCCTCGCCGTCATCCTGTTCTGGATCTACAAGAGCGCTACGCCGGGCAAGATGATGCTGGGCGCGCGGGTGGTGGACGCCGACACCGGCGCGCCGCTGACGCCCGGCCAGGCGGCGCTGCGCTACCTCGGCTACTTCGTCTCCATCATCCCGCTCGGCCTGGGCATCGTGTGGGTGGGCATAGACGCCCGCAAGCAGGGCTGGCACGACAAGCTGGCCCGCACCGTGGTGGTGCGCCGCAAGCCGCAGCCGGCCGCCTTCCCCGGCCGCCGCTAAGCCGGCGCAAGCCGCCCGCGCGGCATCTCCGTCCGCAGCGGCTCGCCGGCCGCCGGCGCCTCCAGCCTGAACCAGGCCAGCGCCTGGTTGAGTCCGCCGGCGGACTCCGCCAGCTGCTCCATCAATGGCTCGGCCTCGCGCATCTGCTGCTCGATGTGCAAGGCCAGGCTGGCCAGCTCATGACCATGCTGGCGGATATTGCCGCCGGCCTGGGTCTGCCCCTCGCCCGCCGCGCCGATGTCGGCCATCAAGCCGCCCAGCCCGGCCAAGGCCCCGTCCACCGCGGCCAGCGCCCCATCCAGCGCCAGTTGGGCGTCCTGGCCGTCCCGTCCGGCCCTGCCGGCCGCGGCGACGGCCTCGCCCAGCGCGCCCTTGGCCTGCTCCATCTGCCGCAGGCTGTCGAAAATGCCGCTGGTGGCCGAAGCGGTGCGCTCGGACAGTTTCCTCACCTCGTCGGCCACCACCGAGAAGCCGCGACCGGCCTCGCCGGCCCGCGCCGCCTCGATCGCCGCGTTCAAGGCCAGCAGATTGGTCTGCTCGGCCACATCGCGGATCAGCGCGCTGATCTGTCCGATCGCCGACAGCGCCTGGCCCAGCGTCTGCATTTCCAGGTTGGCGGTGGCGATACGCTCGGTCAGCAGGCCCATCGTCGCGGCGTTGTGCTCGCCCTGGCGGCGCGCCTGGGCGGTGGCCGCCGCCGCGCCGCGCGCGCAATCCAGCGCCGCCTCGATATGCAGCCCCACCTGGTCGGCATGGCCGGCGATCTCGGCCGCCGCCTCGTTGCTGAGCTGGCTTTTCTGCGTCTGCTGCCGGCTGGCGTCGGCGCTCTGCCGCGTCAGCAGCTGCAGCCTACGGCTGTCGTCCTGGTTGGCCCCGGCGTGGCGGCGCACCTCGTCCAGCAGCCCCGCCAGGTGGTCGAGAAAGCGGTTGATCCGCGACGCCGCGTGCGCCAGCTCGTCGCCGCCGCGATCGGGCAGGCGCGCGGCCAGATTGCCTTCGCCCAGCGCGTCGGCGGCCTGGGCCATCGCCGCCAGTTGGCGGCGCAGCCGGCGCGCCAGCGTCAGCTGGATCAGCACCACCAGCGCGCTGGCCAAGGCCAGCGGCCCCAGGATCAGCGGCGCCAGCCGCGACAGCGCCGCGGCCAGGCCGGCTTTTTCCTCGGCCAGCTCGCCGTCGCGCTTCTTCAATTGAGCATCGATCTGCGCGACCAGCGGCGCCAGATCGTTCTGGTAGGCCTGCTCCGGAATCGATAGCGCGTCCTGCGGCGCGGTCTCGGTGATGCGGATGGCGCTGCCCAGGTTGGCGGCGTAAGCCTGCCAATGGCCGCGCAGCGCGCCGTCGAACGCGCCGGAGTCGGCCGCCGGCAAGGCGTCATAGATGTCGCGCCGAAGGCCGGCCACCTGCCGCTCGGCCTGTTTCAGCCGCTCGGCGGTTTCCGGCAACAAAGGATCGGCGCGGGAAAACGACAGCGATACGGCCTTAAGCTGTTGCAGATTGGCCGCTAGCTGCTGCAGGCGGTTGTAGTTGTCGACGTGGCGGGTGAAGGAATACAGCTGCTGGCCGGTCAGCGCCATCGCCAGCGCCAGGCTGGCGAGGGTGAAGGCGATGGTCAGCCACAGGCGTTTGATCAGGGACATGGCGGGCGCTGCGCAGAACTTCGGGGCCCTCATCCTAACTAGGATTCATGACATAAAGATTTCAAGACATATAACTCAAGCAACAAAAATTGTTCACATTACGTTACAATCCGCGCACCCGAAATTCGGGTCGGCGTGTCGGACAAGATTCGGCGTTGCGGCCAAGTACGGATGCAACATCATGATTTCCTCCACGCCAAGCCGAAACCGGCTGCTTCGACATCCCCTAGACCGCTTGGGCGTTCTCGCCGACGCGGTCCGCCTGCCCGGCAGGCGCGATTTACATAAGACCGGGCCCACCCGGCTATGTGGGCAACTTCCCCCGGATATGTCCGGCGCGCGCGCGCCGCTTCGGGACAGCTGTTGCCCGTCATCGTTCAAATGACAGGAGATTCGCCCTTGCAACAACAACATTCCCGCCACATCGGCCCGATCGCGCTGATGCTGACCGGTCTTGGCTCCATCATCGGTTCCGGCTGGCTGTTCGGCGCCGCCCACGCCGCGCAGATCGCCGGCCCGGCCGCCATCGTCGCCTGGATCGTCGGCATGGTGATCATTCTTTCCATCGCGCTGAGCTACGCCGAACTGGGCGCCATGTTCCCGGAATCCGGCGGCATGGTGCGCTACGCCCGCTACTCGCACGGCTCGCTGCTCGGCTTCATCGCCGCCTGGGCCAACTGGATCGCCATCGTGTCGGTGATTCCGATCGAGGCCGAGGCCTCGGTGCAGTATATGAGCACCTGGCCCTACGAATGGGCCCACAACCTGTACCGCGACGGCGAATTGAGCACCGTCGGCCTGTCCTTCGCCGCCGTGCTGGTGGTCGCCTACTTCCTGCTCAATTACTGGGGCGTCAAGCTGTTCGCCAAGGCCAACAGCGCCATCACCATCTTCAAGGTGATCGTGCCGGCGGTGACGGTGGGCGCGCTGGTCTACAGCGGCTTCCACTCGGAAAACCTGAACAACCCGGCGCTGGGCGGCTTCGCGCCGTTCGGCTGGGCCAGCGTGATGACGGCGGTGGCCACCAGCGGCATCGTGTTCAGCTTCAACGGCTTCCAGAGCCCGATCAACCTGGCCGGCGAGGCCCGCAATCCGGGCAAGAGCGTGCCCTTCGGCGTAGTCGGCTCCATCCTCCTGGCCGCGGTGATCTACGTCGCGCTGCAAGTGGCCTTCCTCGGCGCGCTGTCGCCGTCCGAGCTGGCCCACGGCTGGAAAGGCCTGGACTTCAGCTCCCCGTTCGCCCAGCTGGCGATGGCGCTGGGCCTGAACTGGCTGATGATGACCCTGTATTTCGACGCCTTCGTCAGCCCCAGCGGCACCGGCGCCACCTATATGGCGTCCACCTCGCGGATGATCTACGGCATGCAGCGCAACGGCACCATGCCGGAGATCTTCGGCCGCATCCACCCGCTGTACCGCATTCCGCGTCCGGCGATGTGGTTCAACCTGGCGGTGTCCTTCGTGTTCCTGTTCTTCTTCCGCGGCTGGGGCACGCTGGCGGCGGTGATCTCGGTGGCGACCGTGATCTCCTACCTGACCGGCCCGATCAGCGCCGCCGCGCTGCGCCGCTGCGCGCCGGACCTGCCGCGCCCGCTGCGCCTCTCCGGCCTGAGCATCGTCGCGCCGTTCGCCTTCGTCTGCGCCTCGCTGGTGCTGTACTGGGCGCGCTGGCCGCTGACCGGCCAGATCCTGTTCCTGATCGTGGCCGCGCTGCCGGTCTACATCTGGTACCAGGCCAAGGCAGGCTGGCCGGAATTCTCCCGCGAGCTGAAGGGCGCGATGTGGATGGTGCTCTACCTGCCGACGATGGCGCTGCTGTCCTGGATCGGCAGCACCGATTTCGGCGGCCTCGGCATCCTGCCGTACGGCGCGGACATGGCCGTGGTGGCCGCCGCCGCGCTGGGCTTCTACTTCTGGGGCGTCAACAGCGGCTGGTACACCCGCTACCTGCGCGACGAGCACGATCCGAAGCTGGTGGAAGAGATGGAGCGCGACAACGCGCCGTCCGGCAAGCCCGCCGTTCAGCGCGGCTGATTCCCTGCTCCACGCAAAATAAAGCCGGCTGCCCAGGCAGTCGGCTTTTTTGCGCCCGGGCTAAGAGCCTGTTCAATGTCTGCTGCGCGTCGTGAAGGGTGGCACAGTGAGTACGGTTTCAGAATGCTCAGTACCGTATGTACACTCCGCTTCTTCAGCCGTTTTCGCCTTGCCTCGCCCTAGCACGCGAGACTGTGAACAAGCTCTAACGGCACATGCTCAGTAGCGCCATTCCACGGTGGCCGAATACGCGCGGCCGCGGCCGGTGGCATTGGGCGTCCAGTCGGCGGATTGCAGCGGCATCGCGTTCATCACGTTCAGCGGCGCCGAGTAGCTGCGGTTGGTCAGATTGCTGACGCCGGCGCGCAAGGTCAGCTGCTTGTTCAGCTTGTAGTTGGCGTACAGGTCGATCAGCGTCGGCGTCGGGTTCTGCTGTTCCTTCTCCACGTCGCCGGTGATGTCGTCCGCGTTGCGGTCGACGTTGATGCGGTAGCTCTCGCCGTCCTTGCGGAAGATCGCCCCCAGCTCCAGCTTGCGCTCCAGCAGCCGCGCGCCGACATCCAGCGAGTAATAGCTGGACGGCAGCTCGGTGATGTCGCCGAAATTGAAGTTGGCGGCGGCGATGGACGGCGGCTGGCTGGTGCGCTCGCGGCTGTACGACAGCCGCGCGTAGACGAAGCCGCCGTCGTAGTTGGCCTCCAGCTCCCAGCCGCGGGTGCGCACCGGCGCCACCGAGTTGGTGTAGACGTACATGGTGTCGCTGATCTCGGCCTCCTCCGCCCTGCCGGTGTTGACGTCGGCGTAGCTGCAGCGCGCGCCGCCCTTGCAGATGCGGAACGCCGTGCTGCTGATGTAGCCGTCGATCTTGGAGCGGTAGCCCAACAGTTTCAGCCGCAGCGTGTCGTCGCGCCCCAGCAGGCCATGGAACATCGAGTTGAAGCCCAACTGCACGGTGTCGGCGCGCTCGCCCTTGAGGAAGGGGTTCATCGAATCGGCGCCGGAGTTGGCGAAGAACACTTCCTGCGGGTTCGGCCCGCGCGAGGTGCGCGCCGCGCTGGCGAAAGGCTGGAACCACGGCGCCACCTCGGCCGAGATCAGCAGCGACGGATCGAAATAGCGCTCCTTGAGGCTGATGTCGGCCGCGCCCTGCGGGAAGCAGCGCAGGTCGTCGCGGCAAGCGGGCTTGTGGCCGCCCAGCTCGAAGCGGGTGTAGTTGAAGCCGCCGACCACGTTGAAGATGCCGTAGCGGTAGTCCAGGCTGGCGAACAGCGAGCGCATTTCCTGCTTGCCGGCCGGCGCGAACGGGTTGTTCTCTATCGCCTGCTGCGCGGTTTCCGGATCGTCGATGTCGCTGAACACATTGCGCACGAAGCGGTTGCGCTGCCATTTGGCGCCGGTCCGTAGCGTGGCGTCGCCGCCCCACAGGTCGAAGCGGCTGGCGTTGTCCACGCTCAGGCTGTCGTTGACGTTCTCGGTGCTGGTATTGGTGAAGTTGATCAGCGCGCCCGGCATATAGCTCTGCTTGCCCTTGCCGTGGCTGGCCAGCGCCGTCAGGTCCACCCATTCCGACAGCGGCGTGTAGCGGTACTTCAGCGCGTAGTCGTCGCTCTGGATGTCGCGCTTGGTGAAGTGGTTGCGATAGCGCCGCGCCGACAGCTCGGCGAAGTGGCGGGCGTTGGGCCGCCATTCGGCCTTGAACAGCTGCGATTGCGGATTCTGGCTGAAGCTCTGGTCGCCGCCGAAGCCGAACTCGGCGCTGTCGACGCCGGAGCCGTTGCGGTAGGCGCCGCTGCTGGAGCTGCTGCTGATCGCGCCGGCCAGGCCGAATTCGCCCCAATCGCCCAGTTGCTGGCGCGTCGCGCCGGCCACCATGCCGCTGCGGCCCAGGCCGTTGTTGCCGGCCATGTACTTGGCGCGCGCGCCGTAGCGCTTGCCTTCGCGCAGCACGTCGTCCACGCCCAGGGTGCGGAAGTTGGCGCTGCCGGCCAGCGCGTTGATGCCGTTGCCACCGGCCGAGCCGCCGCGCTCCACATCCACGCCGACGATGAAGTTGGGATCGATCAGCGCGCCGAAGGAGCTGGTCGGCACCCCGCCGTGGGCCAGCTCCGACGGCGCGCTGCCGAAGTAGTTCTGGCTGACGCCGTCTATCATGGTGTTGACCCGGCCCAGGCCGCTCATGCCGCGGATATTGACGCTGACCGCGCCCTGGTTGGGGTCGATCTGGGTGTACACGCCGGGCATGCCGCGCAGCACGGCGTCCAAAGACTCGGAACGGGTGTTCTCGCCGCGGCTGCTGAACGCGCCCGGCTTCTCCAGCGCGCGCTTCTCGGCGCGGTCGCCGTCAGCCTCCGCGCCGCCCGCCGCGCTGCCGCTGACCACCAGCGGCCGGAACTCCACCTTGCCGTCGGCCTGCGCCGCGTCGGCCGCCAGCGCCGATTGCCCGCCTACCGCCATCGCGGCGCTCACCCAATGCGCCATCATTTTTTTGTTCACTGTCTGACTCTCCAAAGTGATCGCTGTCCGAGCCGCCCTGCCAGGGGCGCGCGCGTTCGGACAGCACGAAACAGGAGAGAGGCGTGGGGATAAGGATCATGCGGGGCTGCCCGCCCCGGCGGCGGCGGGGTAAGGCAAGGCTCACGGTTCCCGCCAGCCGGACAGGGTCAACAAAAAGGCGTATTCGCGGGCATTGGCCGCCAGCCGGGACACGCGTCCGGACTGGCCCCGGTGGCCGGCCTCCATCTCGGTGATCAGCGCCAGCCGCTGGCCCGGCCATTGCCGCTCGCGCAGCCGCGCCACCCACTTGGCCGGCTCCCAGTACGGCACCTGGCGGTCGTGGAGGCCGGCGGTGACCAACAAATGCGGATACGGCCCGGCGCCGACGTTATCGACCGGACTGCAGCCGCGCAAGCGGCGATAAGCGTCGGCATCGGCCGGATTGCCCCATTCGCCGTACTCGCCCACCGTCAGCGGCAAGGACGGGTCTTGCATGCTGGACAGCGCGTCGACGAAGGGCACCTGGGCCACCGCGCCGCGGAACAGGCCCGGCGCCTGGTTCAAGGCCGCGCCGATCAGCAGGCCGCCGGCGCTGCCGCCCATCGCGTACAACTGATCGGACCTGGCGTAGCCCCGCCGCGCCAGCTCGTGGGCCGCGTCGATGAAGTCGTTGAAGCTGTTCTGCTTGTTGGCCAGCCGGCCGGCCTCGTGCCAGCGCCGGCCCAGCTCGCCGCCGCCGCGCACGTGGGCGATGGCGAACACGAAGCCGCGATCCAGCAGGCTGACGCGCGGCGCGCTGAAGGCGGCGTCCATGCTCATGCCGTAAGCGCCGTAGCCGTACAGCAGCAGCGGATTGCCGCCCTTGGCCAACAAGCCCCGGCGGTAGACCAGCGACACCGGCACCCGCTCGCCGTCGCGGGCGCGTATCCACAGCCGCTCGCTGCGGTAGTCGGCGGCGCGGTAGCCGGCCAGCCTGGGTTGCCACAAGGCGCGGGTCCGGCCGTTGGCGAGATTCCATTCCCAAGTGGAGGTCGGCGTGGTCAACGACGAGTAGCGGTAGCGCAACCGCCCGCTGTCCGGGTCCGGATTGCGGTCGAACCAGACGCGGTAAGCCGGGTCCGGCAGCGGCAGCGTCCGGCTCGCGCCGCCCTGCCAGGCGATCGCGCGCACCCGGCTCAGGCCGTCATGCCGCTCCTTGACGATCAGATGGCGCTTCAGCAACAGAAAGCTTTCCACCTCGCTGTCGGCGCCGGGCGCGATCAGCGCTTGCCAATCGCCGCCTGGCGCGGCGCTGCGGTAGAGACCGAAACCGGCCGGGTCCGGATTGGCGCGCAGGTAGAACGCGCCGCGATAGTGGTCCAGATAGTATTCGCGCCCAGGCCGACGCGCGGCGAACAGCCTGGCCGGCGCGTCGGCGTCCCGCGCGTCCAGCAGCCAGGCCTCGCTGCTGTCGCTGCCGGCGACGGCGATCAGCGCGTAACGGCGCGAGGCGCTGGAAGACAGGCTGACGGTGTAGGCCTCGTCCTTCTCCTCGAACACCAGCGCGTCATCCTTGCCGCCCAGCGCATGGCGGTAGACGCGGCTGGGGCGGTAGGTGTCCGGATCCACGCCGACATACCACAGCGCGCGGCCGTCGGCGGACCAGACCATCTCGGTTCCGGCCTTGCCGTCGCCAAACGGCAGCCACTCGCCGCTGGCCAGATCGCGTAGCGCCAGCTGTTGCGTGCCGTCGCCGCGGACGTCCTCGGCCACCGCCAGGTGGCGCCCGTCCGGCGACAGCTGCCAGCCGCCCAGCCGGTAGTAGCGCTTGCCCTTGGCCCGCTCGGCGGCGTCCAGCACCATCCGCCATTCGCCGCCGGCAGCCGGCCGGCGCTCGTACACCGGCTGCTGCGCGCCCTCAGGATAGCGTTCACGGTATTCCCAGCCATTTTCCCGATAAGGAAGCGAGGCCTCGCCGCCGGCGCCGCGCGCCTGCATCTCCGCCAGCAGTTTGTCGCGCAGCGGCTGCTGGCCGGCCAGCAGCGTCTCGGCGTAGCGGTTCTCCGCTTGCAGATGCGCCAGCACCTCCGGCCGGCTGCGGCTGTCATCGCGCAGCCAGGCGTAGGGATCGACGCGCGCGTCGCCGTGGGCGCTCAAGGTCTGCGGCCGGGTTTCGGCCCGGGGCGGCGCGTCGGCGCGCGCCAACGCGGCGCACAGGCAGAAGCCCGCCAATGCGGCAAAGGAAAGAATAGGGTTCATCGTCGCTCGCGGCGGCCGGTCAGCCGGCCTGGTTCAGGTCAAAATGGATGGGCAATACAATGCGGATCTGGCCGCGGTTGAGACGCTCCTGCGGCGGCGCGGGCAGCGGTTGGGCGCGGCGCAGCACCGCCAGCGCCTCGCGGTCCAGCGACAGGGTGCCGCTGCCGGCCTCCAGGCTGGCGCTCTTCACCCACCCCCCCGCGTCCAGCGTCACATCGACTTTGGCGACGCCGCCGCGGCGGCGGCTGATTGCATCTTCCGGATAGCGCTTGTGCCCGGCGAGGTGGCCCAGCACCCGCCCCTCCCAATCGGCGTTGCGGGCGTTGCCGTCGCTGTTCTGCGCGGCGGCGGTGTCGTCGGCGCGCTGCGGGGCCTTGGCCGACGACGCCGATTCGGCGCTCCTGGCCGCCCGGCTGGCGCTGTCGGCATCGGCTTCGCCGGGCGCGCCGCCGCGCCGCGCCTGCAAGGCCACGCTCTGCCTGGCCTCGTCATTGCGCGCCAGCTTCACCGGCGCGCGCTCTCCGGCGCGGGCGCGGGACGCGGCGCTGGCCATCTGCCGCTGTTGCGCCACCGGCTGGTCCGTCTCCGGCGTCGGCGCGCGCGCCTGCAGAGCCACCAACTGCACCACCGCGGGCAGGGCGCTCGGCGGCTCGGCCTCGCCCCGGCAGGCAGGCTGATCCACGCCCACAGCAGCGGCGCGAGAGCCAACAGCAAGGCGCCGCCGCCCCAGCCGACGACGGGCCTCGGCTTGCGCTCGGCCTCGGCCATCAGCCGGCCTCCTTACCCACCAGGCCCACTTGCAGGTAGCCGGCGGCGCGCAAGGCATCCATCACCGCCATCACGTCTTCGTAAGCGGCGGCGCGATCGGCCTGGAAAAACAGCGGGGTGTCGCGGCGGCCGCTGGTGGCGGCATCGACGACTTCGCCCAAACGCGCCAGCGGCGCCGGCTTGTCGCCCAGCAGCAGGCTGCGGTCCGGCTGCAAGGTGATGATCAGCGGCTTGTCCGGCCGCGGCGCCGGCTTGGCGCTGGAGGCCGGCAGCTCGATCCGCTGGTCGACGCTGGACAAGGGTGCGGCCACCATGAAAATGATCAGCAACACCAGCATCACGTCGATGAAGGGCGTGACGTTGATTTCGGACAATTCGGCCAGATCGTCGCCGTTGCCGGAAGGAAAACCGCCCATCGCTCAGCCCATCGCCGCGCGCGCGTCCAGCTCGCGGCTGAGCAGCAGCAGCAACTGGCCGGCCACCTGCTGCTGTAGCCCCTTGTGGCCTTGCAGCCAGCGGCTGAACAGGTTGTAGATCACCACCGCCGGAATCGCGGCCACCAGGCCGACTGCGGTGGCCAGCAACGCCTCGGCAATGCCGGGCGCGACGCTGGCCAGGCTGGTGTTGCCGCTGGCGGCGATGCCGGCGAAGCTCCGCATGATGCCCCACACGGTGCCGAACAGGCCGACGAAGGGCGCCACCGCGCCTATGGTGGCCAGCAAGCCGACGCCGCGCGCCAGCGAACGGGCGCGCGCGCTCTGAGCCTGCTTCAGCCGGAACGCGGCGCGCGCCTGCAAGGCGTCGCGCGGCGCGTCGGCGGCCGACAGCGCGATCTCTTTGTCCACCTCGCGCAGCAGGCTGCGCGCCAGGCCGTGGGCCGGCAGCGGCCGCACGCGCTCGCCGGCATCGGCCAAGGTCACGGCTCCGGCCAGCGCCGCATGGCCGCGGCGGCCTTCGCCGGCGGCCA
>NZ_JZJL01000067.1 GCF_000971335.1 Chromobacterium vaccinii | reverse complement strand
TCGGCCCAAGCAGCAAGGCCAGGCTCGCCCGCATCCGGTTTTTGCTGGATCAGCGGCCGTCGCATGCGCTCGCGGAGTTCGAGCGATTGAGCCGGGACCATCATGACGGCCCGGACAACAGCTTGTGGCGAGACGGCCGCGAGCATACGCTGGCCGGCTGGCAGATGGCGCTGCCGGCGGGCGCGGCGCCCAGGCTGCACCTGGCGCTGGCCAATCCGGGAGAGCAAACGCTGGAGCGGGACTATACGCTGGACGCGGCGTTTTGGTCGCAGCCGGCGCGAACGCTGTTGCCGTAAGACGAACGGCGTTTTGCCAGCCGGGCTTGAAGAGGGGCTGGGTCAGCGCGCCGGCGTGCAGTTGGGGCCTTCCCATTTGCCGTCCATATTGAGCGTGACGCCGGGGTCCTGCATCCGGCAGTCCGGCAGCTTGGGCTTGCTCTCCGCGGGAATGACGATGACCGTGGTAGCGGGCATGACAGCCGGCTGGCCTGCGGGTTGGGTCATGCGTCGTTGCGCCTCTTCCTCGCGCGCCCGCATGTCCTGATCGCGTTTGTCCGCCTGCTTCATCATGCAGTTGGCGTAAGTGTCGGTGCCTGGGTGAAAGCCGTAGCCGGAACAGGTGCGCTGATCCATCGCGCGGATTTCCTCCGGGCTGGCGCAGGCGGTCAAGGCAGCGGCGCCGATGGCGGCGGCGATCAATAGCGGCAGGGTTTTCATCGCTTCATTTCTCCCAGATGAGGGCGGATGCCCGATATGCGCGCCTCTCCGGCAGCGTCTTACTATCTATAGAACTTTTCCCAGGATCGATGCCGCGCGAGCATGATTCCGCTTGCGGACGACATTTTCAATTGGCATAATCTTCTTTCGATCCCAATAGCTAAAAGGAGAATCCAATGAGCCGCGATACCCAATTTCAAGGGCATGCCGTTTGAACCGTCGCCTCGGTCGTTTCATTTTCCGATAGTTTTTCCGTTGTAAGCGGCGCCGCTCGGCGGCCGTTCCCCGGCATGTTCCTTACACCGCATCCGCGCGGTGGCTAAGCCTGTCCATCAGGCGCGTTTCCCCCATCCATTTCCGAATGCTTGATCGAGCCTGGCTACGCCTGGCGGCGTTGGCTTGCGAGCGTTCCCGGGAGTTTCAATGCTGAATTTCGATTTTCCGCGTCTGGCCGCCATCGGCCTGACGCCGGTATTGCTGCAACGGGCGCTGGCCAAGGCCGGCGACGAAGCGTGGCAACTGGCGCGCGTATGCCGCGTGCAGCGCGACTGCGCGTGGGTGCATGACGGCGAGGACGAGCATCCGGCCCACGCCTTGCCCGGCATTCACGCCGCACTGGCGGTGGGCGATTGGGCGCTGTGCCAGCCGCTGGAGCATGAGCCCTGGCGCTTGCTTGAGCGTCTGGAGCCATTCAACCAGCTGGTTCGCGTCAATGACGAAGGCGCGCGGCAAGTTTATGCCAGCAATGTCGATACCGCCTTGCTGGTGATGGGGCTGGACGGCGATTACAACCCGCGGCGGCTGGAGCGCTATCTGGGCCTGGCCGCGGCGGCGGGCGTGGCGCCGGTGGTGGCGCTGAGCAAGGCCGATCTGTGTCCGGACGCGGAAACCAGGCTGGCCGAGCTGGAACAGCGCTTGAAGCCGTTGCCGCCCATTCTGCTGCTGAACGGCACCGATCCGGCCTGCCGCGACCTTTTGCTGCCCTGGCTGGGCGCGGGCCAGACGCTGGTGCTGCTGGGCTCGTCCGGAGCCGGCAAGTCCACGCTCAGCAATACCTTGCTGGGCGAGGAGGCGCAGGCGGTGGGCGGGGTGAGGGCGGATGACAGCCGCGGCCGCCATACCACCACCGCGCGCACGCTGCTGAAGTGCCCGGATGGCGCCTGCATCATCGACACGCCTGGCGTGCGCACCTTGCAGGCCCCACCGGACGCCGGCGCGCTGGCCGGCAGCTTCGCCGACATCGAGGAGCTGGCCGGCCGCTGCCAGTTCCGCGACTGCAGCCACCGCGAGGAGCCGGGCTGCGCGGTGAGATCCGGGGTGGACGGCGACAGGCTGCGCAACTACCACAAACTGCGGCGCGAGATGGAGCGCCACGAGCAGACCGAGCTGCAGCGGCAACAGCAGCGGCGCGAGTGGAAGGTCCGCAACAAGGCGGCGCGGCAGCGCTAGCAAGCGGCTGTGAAAACGCCCCGCGGGGCGGGGCGCTTGATCGGACGGCGCAGGGCGCTTACGGCTGGGCCGGCACCGGCTGGCTCTGCGCGCTCTTCACCGCGCGCGGCGGCGCGTTCTTCACGTACTTGTCGAACCAATTCAGCATCTCGTACACCAGTTGCTCGTTCGATTCGCGGGCCGCGTACCAGTGCGGCTCATGCGGCAGCATCACCAGGCGGGCGGTGCCGCCGTTGCCGCGGATCGCCTCGTAGAACTTGCTGGCCTGCAGCGGCGTGGTGCCGGGGTTGGCGTCGTCGCTGCCGTGCATGATCAGGATCGGCGTCTTCAGCTTGTCGGCGTAGAAGAAGGTTGACACCTTGCGGTAAACGTCCGGGGCCTCCCATACCGAGCGTCGCTCGCTCTGGAAGCCGAACGGCGTCAGCGTCTTGTTGTACGAGCCGCTGGTGGCCGCGCCGGCGCGGAACAGGTCGGTGTGCGCCAGCAGGTTGGCGGTCATCAGCGCGCCGTGGCTGTGGCCGGTGACCGCCACGCGGTCCGGATCGACCACGCCAAGCTTCACCGCCTCATTCACCGCGGCTTCGGCGTCCATTTTCAGCTGGTCCAGATAGCTATCGTAGGCAGCCTTGGGGTTGCCGACCACAGGGAACGACGCCTGGTCGATCACGGCGTAGCCGGCCAGCAGCAGGTATTTGTATTGATAGAGGCGGGTGAAGGTTTGCTGCGAGCCGCTGATCTGGCCGGCGCTGGCCGCGTCGGCGTAATCCAGCGGATAGGCATTGAGGATGGCGGGCACGCGAGTGCCTTCCTGGTAGCCCGGCGGGGTATACAGCGTGAACGACAGGTCCAGGCCGTCGGCGCGCTTGTACTTGACCAGCCGCTTCTTGATCTGGCGAAGCTCCGGCGTCGGATCGACGATGCGGGTGACGGCGGTTTCCGTGGAGGCGAAGGCGGCTTCGCCCTTGTCGGCGCTGAGTGGCGCGCCCAGCGTGCGCAGGAAGGCGTTCGGCGCCTCGGCCGGGGTCTGGCGCCAGGTGAGGAAGCTGCCGCTGCCCTTGGCTGACAGGCCGATGAAGCGTTCGTAAGCGGATTTGTCGCTGCGGAACAGGCGTTGGCTGTCGCCGGTTTTCAGGTTCAGCTTGTCGAGGAAGGGGCGGTTGCCCTGCGGCGACGCGCCGCCGCCGGACAGGTAGATGGCGTCGCCGTCCAGCTGGATCACTCGTTCTCCGCTGGGCAGGGCGCGGCGCACCGGGCTGCCCGGATCGGCGTATTTGTCGTCGTAGGACAGGTCCCACAGCAGCTTGCCGGCTTGCTGCGGCTGGTCGACGTTGACGACGCGGGTCTGGCGCCAGTGCTTGTTGAGATCGATTTCGCTGACCAGCGCGGTGTCGGCGCGCTCGGTCCAGTCCAGGCCGGCGAAGCGCTGCGCGGTGCGCAGGATTTCAACCGGCGCCGCGGTGAACGGCGCTTTTTGCATCATCACCTTGTCGCGGGCCGGCGCGGTGTTTTTCCAGTCGCCACCGTCCAGCGCCTCTGCCCACAGCAGCGTGGCCGGCTCGGTGGCGCGCCAGAAGAAGTCGCGCGGGCCCAGCGGCTCGCCGTGCACCGGCACGCGGTCGGCGAGCGGCAGCGAGGCGACGGAGTGGACGGTCACGCGGGCGGGGTTGGCGATGTTCCAGACTTCCACCTCATGCGGGAAGCGCTCGTAGGTGGTGACGTAGGAGTAGGGCTTGCGCACGCTGGACACCAGGATGTGCTTGCCGTCCGGCGCCGGGCCGACGCCGTCGTAGATGGCCGGCTGGCCAAGCGGCGTCGCCTTGCCGCTGGCCGCGTCCACCAGCGTCAGCTGCGACGCGCCGTAGTAGTCGAACAAGGCCTCGTCGTGCGGGCTGGACAGCGTGTCGCGGGTTTCGTAGGTGCTGCTTTCGCCCTGGCCGCCGCCGCTGTCCTGCACGCTGGGGCCGTCCTGCGAGTTGGCCTGCGCGGGCGCCGCGCCCAGCTTGGCCGGCACGGCCTTGACCAGCAGGGTCTTCTGGTCGGGCATCCATTGCAGCTCGTCGTTCAGCATCGGATTGAGGCGGATGCCGGGAATCTTGCGGATCTTGCCGCTGGCTGCGTCGCCCACCCATACCTCGACGGCGTCCTTGGTGGTGTTGGCGAAGGCGAAGCGCTTGCCGTCGGCGGACCAGAGCGGCGCGTCCGGGCAGGCGCCGGCGGGCAGCGCGATCGACGTTTCCTTGCCGCCGGGGACGCTCACCAGCTTGAAGCTTTCCGCGCAGGGGGCGATGCCGTAGCCGCCCGGCGTGTCGTGCTTGCTGCGGTTGGCGGGCTCGATGCGGGTGCCGGCCAGCTTCAGGTAAGGCGCGGCCACGCGCGCGATGGACGGATATTCCTGCCAGGCGACCAGCAGCATATTGTCTTTGGTCGGGCTGAGGCTGGGGCCGGGCAGCGACGGCGCGCGCATCACTTTGAGGATGTTGGCCGGCGGTTGCTGGTAGCCGGCGGCGGAAGCGGTGGAGGGCAGCAGCGCGCAGGCCGCCAGCGTGGCGGCGGCGATGCCCTTCAGGGCGTGCGGTTGAGACATGTTCATCCTTGTTGCCGTTTGATCTGTAAGGCCAGACGGGAGGACGCTCGCGCGGCCTCCCGTCCGAAAGACATGATGACGAATCTATCACATGTCATATGTTTTGTGCCGACCGTCTTGACGCGTTTCAATCCACCGAGTGGAAGTGTTTGACGATGCTGGAGAAGTCCAGCTTGCCATTGCCCTGGTGCACGTGTTCTTCGTACAGGTTGCGCGCCAGCGCGCCCAGCGGATTGGCTGCGTGGCTTTGCAGCGCGGTTTCCTCGGCCAGACCCAGGTCCTTCAGCATCAGCTCGGACATGAAGCCGCCGGCGTAGCCGCGGCTGGCCGGCGTGTTGTCCATCACGCCGGGCCAGGGGTTGTAGAGCTCGGTCGCCCAGTTGCGGCCGGAGCTTTTGCTTATGATCTCGGACAGCACTTTCGGGTCCAGGCCGTTCTTGACGCCCAGCGCCAGCGCCTCGGCGGTGCCGGCCATCAGGATGCCCAGCAGCATATTGTTGCAGATCTTGGCGGTCTGGCCGGCGCCTGCGCCGCCGGCGTGGAAGATGTTCTTGCCCATCGCTTCCAGCGCCGGACGGGCTCGGGCCAGGTCTTCAGCCGCGCCGCCGACGATGAAGGTCAGCGTGCCGGCAGTCGCGCCGGCCGTGCCGCCGGACACCGGCGCGTCCAGCATGGACAGGCCTTTTTCCTGCGCGCCTTCCGCCACTTTGCGCGCGGTGCCGGCGTCTATGGTGCTGCAATCGATGACCAGCGTGCCCTTGGGCAGCCTGGCGAACAGGCCGCCATCGCCGAGGTACAGCCCGGCTACGTGCTTGCCGGCCGGCAGCATGGAAATCACCACGCCCGCGCCTTCGGCCGCGTCGGCGGCGCTGGATGCGGCCCGGCCGCCGGCGGCGGCCACCTTGGCCAGCGCGTCGGCCGACAGATCGAAGGCGCTGACCTTGAAGCCCTTGTTCAGCAGATTGACGGCCATCGGCCCGCCCATATTGCCCAGGCCGATGAAGGCGATGTTTTCCATGTTGTTCTCCTCTTTATGTTTGTCGCTGTTATTTCAATCCCGCCAGCGGGTGGTCGGCTTCGCGCCACGGCGAATCGAAGTGCCCGTCCACCCAGGCCTGGTCGATGTCGGCCAGCTGTCGGCTCCAATGCGGATTGCGGTCCTTGTCCACCAGCAGCGCGCGCACGCCCTCCGGGAAGTCGGAGCGTGCGCAGAAGTTTATCGACAACGCCAGCTCCATCCGCAGCGCTTCGGCCAGCGACATGTGTTTGGAGCGGTTGAGGATTTCCCAGCTGACGGCGGCGGAAGTGGGGCTGCCATGGCGGAAGCTCTTGGCGGCGTCGGCCAGCCATGGGTCTTCGAATGCGGTTTCGTTCAGCGCGGCGGCGACGGCGGCGAGATCGCCGCGATTCATCAGCCGGTGCACCGCCATCAGGTTGCGTTCGACGTTGGACGCCGGCAACGCGTCGCCCAACTGGCCCTCCAACTGGTTGAGCAGGGCGCTGACCAGTGCCGGGCGAGCATGGGCATCGTCGCCCCAGTTGGCCGCCTGCAAGGCTTCCAGCAGCGCCGGGTAGGCGTCGGAGGCCAGCACGTGGTCGGCCAGGTTGGCGATCAGCGCGTCGTGCGCGTTCAGCGGCGCGCCGGTCAGCGCCAGGAACAGGCCCAGATGCGCCGGCATCCGCTGCAGGAACCAGCTGCCGCCGACGTCCGGATACAGGCCGATGGTGATTTCCGGCATCGCGATGCGGGTGGCCGGGGTGGCCACGCGATGGCTGGCGCCCGCCATCAAGCCCAGGCCGCCGCCCATCACGATGCCGCCGCCCCAGACGATCAGCGGCTTCTTGTAGCGGTGGATGCGGTAGTCGAGCGTGTATTCCTCGGTGAAGAAGGCCACCGCGTGGGGGTTGGGATAGTGCGGTTCGCTGACCAGCTTTTCACGCAGGCCGCGCACGTCGCCGCCGGCGCAGAAGGCGCGCTCGCCGGCGCCGCGCAGCACCACGGCGACGATGCCCTGGTCGCGCTCCCAGATGGTGAGGCGGGCGTCGAGCAGCTGGATCATGTCCAGCGTCAGCGCGTTCAGCGATTTTTCGGCGTTGAGGGTGGCGATGGCGATGCGGTGGCCGTCGCCGGTAGTCAGTTCGTCAAACAGCACCACGTCTTGCATGGCGGAACCTCGTTCGGGAATGGTTGAAGGTCAGGCGTTCTTCCAGTTCGGCGCGCGCTTTTCCAGAAAGGCGCGGGTGCCTTCGCCCTGATCGTGGGTGTCGAACAGCTTGATGAAGGCCTCGCGCTCCTTGATCAGGTTCCAGGCCGGAGGCTGCAGGCGGGCGGCCTGCACCAGCTGTTTGCATACGCCTACCGATGACGGCGATTGCTTGGCCACGCCCTCGGCCAGCTTGAGCGCGGTTTCCAGCGCCTCGCCCTTGGCCACTACCTGCTCGACCAGACCGATGCGTTCGGCGGTGGCGGCGTTGACGCGCTCGCCGCACAGAATCATGCGCTTGGCCCAGCCTTCGCCGACCAGCCACGGCAGGTTCTGGGTGCCGCCGGCGCAGGGCAAGAGGCCGACGCCGGCTTCCGGCAGCGCCATCTGCGCCTGTTCCTCGGCGATGCGGATGTCGCAGGCCAGCGCGCACTCCAGGCCGCCGCCCATCGCGTAGCCGTTGACGGCTGCGATGCTGACGCCGCGGAAGCCGGATAGCGCCTCGAAGGCCTCGCCGAATAGCATGGTCATCTCGGTGGCCACCTTCTTGTCGCCATCGGCGAACATGTTCAGGTCGGCGCCGGCCGAGAAGAACTTCTCGCCTTGGCCGGTGATCACCAGCGCGTAGATGTCGCGGTCGGCGTTGAGGTCGGCAATCAGCAGCTTCAAGGCGGACAGGCTGGCTCGGTTCCAGGTGTTGGCCGGTGGATTATCTATCGTCACCACGGCGGTGTGGCCGCGTTTCTCGACGTTCAGGTGGGCGTAGCTGTTCATATTTGATGCCTTTACGAATTCTATTTCGAATCTAGCAAGGCTGGAAAAGTCCAGCGAAGCGGCTGAGGCAAGGCGTGCCGGTGCAGGTAGCACATATGAGTACGGCAAGCCGGCGCCACGCAGCCTCAGGGATTTTGCCGGTCTTGCTCAGCGCAGGGTTTCCAGCGCTCCGTCTTGCAGCAGCTTGCGGGCGACTATCATCCGCATCACCTCGTTGGTGCCTTCCAGTATCTGGTGCACGCGCAGGTCGCGCACGTGGCGCTCCAGCGGGAAGTCCTGCAGATAGCCGTAGCCGCCGAACAGCTGCAGCGCGTTGTTGGCGATATTGAAACTCAGGTCGGTGGCCAGGCGCTTTGCCATCGCGCAATAAGCGGTGGCGTCGGCGCTGGCGTTGTCCAGTTTCCAGGCCGCCAGGCGCACCATCTGGCGCGCGGCCACCAGCTCGGTCAGCATGTCGGCCAGGCGGAACTGCACGGTTTGCAGCTCTGACAGCGGATGGCCGAACTGCTGGCGTTCCTGCACGTAGCGCTGCGCGGCGTTGAGCGCGGCCTGGGCGGTGCCGACGGCGCAGGTGGCGATGTTGATGCGGCCGCCGTCCAGTCCCTTCATCGCGAAGGCGAAGCCCTGGCCTTCTTCGCCCAGGCGGTTTTCAATCGGGATTTCAACATTGTCGAAGGTGATGGCGCGGGTGGGCTGGCTGTTCCAGCCCATCTTCTTTTCCTTTTTGCCATAGCTGACGCCGGGGGCATCGGCCGGCACCACGAAGGCGGAAATGCCCTTGGGGCCGGGGCCGCCGGTGCGTGCCATCACCACCAGCACCTGAGTGCTGCCGGCGCCGGAGATGAACATCTTGCCGCCGTTCAGCACGTAGACTTCGCCCTTTTTCTCGGCGCGGGTCTTCAGCGAGGCGGCGTCGGAGCCGGCGCCCGGCTCGGTCAGACAGTAGCTGCCCAATGCTTCGCCAGTCACCATTTTCGGCACCCACTGCTCGGCCAGCTTTTTGCCGCCGAAGCTGGCGATCATCCAGCTGACCATATTGTGGATGGTCAGGTAGGCGGCAGTGGAGGTGCAGCCGGCGGCCAGCTCCTCGAATACGATGGCGGAGTCCAGCCGCGACAGGCCCAGGCCGCCGTAGGCTTCCGGCGTGTACAGGCCGAGAAAACCCATGTCGCCGCTTTTGCGGATCACGTCCAGCGGGAAGATGGATTCGGCATCCCATTCGGCGGCGTGCGGAGCCAGCTCGCGCTCGGCGAAATCGCGGGCGCTTTGCTGGAAGGCGGTTTGGTCTTCGTTCAGTTCGAAATTCATGTTCATGCTTCCATGTGCGAGCGGCGGGCCTGGCCTGCGGCCGGCCCGCCCTATGGAGAATCAGCGCAGAGAGATGGTGGTGTGCACCTTGCCGCTGCTGGCCTCGTCATCGAACCAGCGGCTGGTGACGGTCTTGGTCTGGGTGTAGAAGGCCACCACCTGCTTGCCGTAAGGGCCCAGGTCGCCCAGCTTGGACGCGCGGCTGCCGGTGAAGCTGAACAGCGGCACCGGCACCGGGATCGGCACGTTGATGCCCACCTGTCCGACGTCGATCTCTTCCTGGAACTTGCGCGCCGCCGCGCCGCTCTGGGTGAACACCGCGGTGCCGTTGCCGTTGGGGTTGGCGTTGATGATGGCGATGGCTTCGTCCAGCGTGTCGGCGGCCATCAGGCACAGCACCGGGCCGAAGACTTCCTGGTGGTAGATCGCCATTTCGGGTTTGACGCCAGAGAAGATGGTAGGGCCGACGAAGTTGCCGTTGTCGAAACCGGCGACCTTCACGCCGCGGCCGTCCAGCTCCAGCTTGGCGCCTTCCTCGACGCCGCGGGCGATCAGGCTCTTGACGCGATCAAGCGCCGCGCAGGAGATCACCGGGCCGAGGTCTGGGTTGTCCTTGCCGGGACCCACTTTCAAGCCTTTGGCCTTGGCCACTAGGTCCGGAATCCATTGCTGCGCCTCGCCCACCAGCACCGCCACGCTGAGCGCCATGCAGCGCTGGCCGGCGGCGCCGAAGGCGGCGCCGGTCAGCTGGTTCAGCGCCTGTTCCTTGTTGGCGTCCGCCAGCACGATGGCGTGGTTCTTGGCGCCCATCATGCACTGGGCGCGCTTGCCGGACAGGGTGGCGCGCTGGTAGACGTGGGTGCCCACCTTGGTGGAGCCGACGAAGGACACCGCCTTGATGTCGGGGTGGTCGCAGATGGCGTCGACGACCGACGCCGCGCCGTGAACCACGTTCAGCACGCCCTTGGGGATGCCGGCTTCCAGCGCCAGCTCCACCAGTCGCATCGTCACCATCGGGTCCTGCTCGGACGGCTTCAGCACGAAAGTGTTGCCGGTGGCGATGGCCATCGGGAACATCCACAGCGGGATCATCGCCGGGAAGTTGAACGGGGTGATGCCGGCGCACACGCCCAGCGGTTGTTGAACGGTGTAAGTGTCCACGCCGCCGGCGACGTTCTCGGCGTATTCGCCCATCTGCAGCGTGCCGATATTGGCGGCATGCTCCACCACTTCCAGGCCGCGGAAGATGTCGCCCTCGGCGTCGGCCAGGGTCTTGCCCTGCTCTGCGGTGAGGATGGCGGCCAATTCCTTCATGTTGTCGCGGATCAGCTGCTGGTATTTCAGGAAGATGCGGGCTCGCGCGCCGATCGGCGTCTTCTTCCAGGTCTTGAACGCGTCCTTAGCCGCGGCGACGGCGGCGTTCACCTCGCCGGCGGTGGCCAGCGGCACGCGCGCCAGCACTTCCTGGGTGGCCGGGTTGACGATGTCGCGCCATTCCGTGGTTTTGGACTCGACGAATTCGCCGCCTATCAGCAGCTTGATGTTGGGTGCCGACTGGCTCATGGCACTGCCTCCTCTATGTTGTTCGGGCTGATGGCGCTGCTCAGTTGTAGCTGTAGAAACCCTTGCCGCTCTTGCGGCCCAGGTGTCCGGCCTGCACCAGCTGGACCAGCAGCGGGCAGGCGCGGTATTTGCTGTCGCGGAACTCGCGGTGCAGGATGTCCATGATGGACAGGCAGGTGTCCAGGCCGATCAGGTCGGCCAGGGCCAGTGGGCCGATCGGGTGGTTCATGCCCAGCTTCATCACGGTGTCGATGTCCTCGGCGGTGGCCAGGTTTTCGTACAGCGCGAAGGCGGCTTCGTTGATCATCGGCATCAGCACGCGGTTGGAGACGAAGCCGGCGCCGTCCTTGACGGTCACCGGGGTTTTGCCCAGCGCCTGGGATAGATGGAATACGGTGTGGTAGGCCTCGTCGCCGGTCTGCAGCGCGCGGATGATTTCCACCAGCTCCATCAGCGGCACCGGGTTCATGAAGTGCATGCCCACCACCCGTTCCGGATGGCTGACCCAGCTGGCGATGCGGGTGAGGGAAATGGACGAGGTATTGGAGGCCAGCACGCACTTCTCGCCGACGGCGGCGTCCAGTTCGCGGAAGATCCGCTCCTTGATCTCGGCGTTCTCGGTGGCGGCTTCCACCACCACGTCGCAGCCGGCCAGATCGGCCAACTGGGTGGTGGCGCGGATGTGGGCGACGATGCCGGGGATGTTGGCCTCGGCGATCAGTTCCTTCTTGGCCATCCGCTGCAGGCTGATGTTGATGTTGGCCACGCCCTTGACCAGCGCCGCGTCGCTGACGTCGGCCAATACCACGTCGAACCCCTTCATCGCGAAGACCTGGGCGATGCCGTTGCCCATCGTGCCCGCGCCCACCACGCCGATTTTCTGGCTCATCTGTTTCTCCTGGACTGTTTGCTCTACTTTTGATCACGATAACTTGACGTTTACGTCAACGTCAACAGACAATGAACACAAAAGCACCTGACTGTGGCGCGCGTGGCCGCAGCCGGAAGATAAAGGGACAAACGCATGGGCGAACAGGTTTTCAACATCACCGAACTCGCGCAGGAGTTCGACATCACCACCCGCGCCATCCGCTTCTACGAGGACCAGGGCCTGCTGGAGCCGGAGCGGGCGGGGCAGCGGCGCATCTACAACCGGCGCGACCGCGTGCGGCTGATGCTGATTCTGCGCGGCAAGCGCATAGGCTTGTCCTTGCTGGAGATACGCGAGCTGTTCGCGCTGTACGACGCGGCGCACGACGACGCGCCGCAGCTGCAGGAATTCATCCGCATCCTGGAGCGCAAGGAGTTGCAACTCCTTACGCAGATGGAGGACATCAAGGTGGTGCTGACCGAAATCGGCCAGTTGCGCGGCCAGTGCGAAAAGGCGCTGGGCAAGCGCGCCAACGGCCACAACCAAGAAAAGGAGCTGTGATGCAACAACAGGAAATCGTGATCGTAGGCATGGCGCGCACCGCCATGGGCGGCTTCCAGGGCGCGCTGTCCGGTTTGACCGCCAGCCAGCTGGGCGCGGCCGCGATCCGCGCCGCGGTGGAGCGCGCCGGCGTCGCCGCCGGCGACGTGGACGAAGTGATCATGGGCTGCGTGCTGCCGGCCGGCCAGGGCCAGGCGCCGGCGCGCCAGGCGGCGTTGGGCGGCGGCTTGCCGCAGGCCACGCCGTGCACCACCGTCAACAAGATGTGCGGCTCCGGCATGAAGGCGCTGATGCTGGCGCATGACCAGCTCCTGGCCGGCAACGGCGTCGTGGTAGTGGCCGGCGGCATGGAGAGCATGAGCAACGCGCCCTACTTGATGCCGAAGGCGCGCGGCGGCCTGCGCCTGGGCCACGGCGAGATCAAGGACCATATGTTCCTAGACGGCCTGGAGGACGCGTACCAGAAGGGCACGCTGATGGGCGTGTTCGCCGAGCAGTGCGCCGAGAAATACGGCTTCAGCCGCCAGGATCAGGACGAATTCGCCATCGCCTCGCTGACCCGCGCGCAGCAGGCGATCAACGGCGGCCTGTTCAAGGACGAGATCGCGGCGGTGACGGTGCCGGGACGCGGCGGCGACACCGTGGTGGATACCGACGAGCAGCCGCTGAAAGCCAATCTGGACAAGATTCCGACGCTGAAGCCGGCGTTCAAGAAGGATGGCACCGTCACCCCGGCCAACTCCAGTTCCATCTCCGACGGCGGCGCGGCGCTGGTATTGATGACGGCGGCCGAAGCGGCCAAGCGCGGCCTGAAACCGATCGCCCGCATCGCCGGCCACAGCAGCCACGCGCACGAGCCGGGCTGGTTCACCACCGCCCCGGTGCACGCCATCGAGAAACTTCTGACCAAGACCGGCTGGAAGGCTGGCGAGGTGGACCTGTACGAGATCAACGAAGCCTTCGCCGTGGTGACGATGGCGGCGATGCATGACTTGAAGCTGCCGCACGACAAGGTGAACGTGCACGGCGGCGCCTGCGCGCTGGGCCATCCGATCGGCGCGTCCGGGGCCCGCATCGTGATCTCGCTGCTGTCGGCGTTGAAGCAGCGCGGCGGCAAGCGCGGCGTGGCCAGCCTGTGCATAGGCGGCGGCGAGGCCACCGCGCTGGCGATCGAGCTGATCTAAGCGATTGTCGCGCTGACAGGCGGGCCGCCGGGCATCCCCGCGGCCCGTTTGTTTTGGAACTTGCCTTGTCGTCGGCGATGGCGGATTTTGATAGAGTCGTGCCATGCTGGCGCGTCGTCGCCGGCTGCTTTATCATCGCCCGCCTTTAGCACCGTAACGAAAGCCGCCATGAACGATACCCTTGAAGCATTGCCGCCCGAGATCCAGCTGGACGATTACCTGGCCGAGCATAACGCCACCATCGTCACCACCGAGGGCAGCCATGCGGTATCGGTGCATGGCGAACTGGAGCTGGATGGCCATCGCGTCCCGTATCACCTGGTGCCGGATGAAGGCTTCCTCGGCAAGAGCGGCAAATGGCGCAAGCTGGACGGGGCGGCGAAGCTGGCACTGGTGCGGGAGCGCTGGAACGACGCCGCGCGGTTGAAGCTGGAAGGCCAGTTGGCCGCCTGCGCGCGCGAAGTGTTCGCGGTGGACGGCATAGATCCGCTGCGCGCGCTCAGCGCCTTCATGGCCAAGTACGAGCGCGCCAAAGTGCGCTGCAATATCGCGCTGGACCGGGTGGCCGCCGCCCGCAGCCGGCAGAGCGCCGACAAGGCCGCTGCCAAGACCCGCGACGCGGTCAACCTGTCGCGGTACCCGGAGTCGTTCGCCACCGCCTACGCGATGCAGCGCCATTTCATCGCGGTGCTGGGGCCGACCAATTCCGGCAAGACCCACGCCGCGATGGAGCATCTGCAGAAAGCCAAGAGCGGCGTTTATCTCGCGCCCTTGCGTCTGCTGGCGCTGGAGAACTACACCCGTCTGCAGCAGGCCGGCGTCGCCGTCAGCCTGATCACCGGCGAGCAGCGCAAGCTGCACCCGGAGGCCACCCACGTCGCCAGCACTGTGGAAATGCTGAACCCGGAGCGACAGGTGGAAGTGGCGGTGATCGACGAGATCCAGCTGTTGGACGATCCGGACCGCGGCGCGGCCTGGACCGCCGCCGTGTGCGGCGTGCCGGCGCAGACCATTTATCTGGTCGGCGCGCCGGAGTCGCGCGAGGCGATCGAATCGCTGGTGGCGCGCGTCGGCGGCACGCTGGAAGTGCGAACGTTGGAGCGCAAGACCGCGCTGCAGATGGACAAGGCACCGCTGCTGTCGCTGAAAAACCTGCAGCCGGGCGATGTGCTGATCGCCTTTTCCCGGCGCGAGGTACTGAACTGGCGCGATAAGGTGATCGAGCAGGGGCTGACCGTGTCTGCCATCTACGGCAACCTGTCGCCCGAGGTGCGGCAGGCGCAGGCCGAGCGCTTCGTCGCCGGCGAGACCCAGGTGGTGGTGGCCACCGACGCCATCGGCATGGGCCTGAACACCCCGGCCCGGCGCATCATCTTCACTACCGCCAGCAAGTGGGACGGCTACGCGGAAGGCATCGTCGCCGCGCCGCTGGCCAAGCAGATCGCCGGCCGGGCCGGCCGCTTCGGCAAGCATGAAACCGGTTACGTCGCCGGCTTCGACGGACTTACCCACAAGACCATAGGCGCGCTGCTGCGCCAGAAGGCGGAACCGCTGCCGAACAACGGCTTTTTCGTCGCGCCCAGCCTGAAATATCTGGAAGCCATTTCCCAGGCGACCGGGGAGGCCAAACTCAAGCCCCTGCTGGGCCTGTTCGCCAAACACATCAATGTGCACGATGAATTCTTCCTGCCGGCCAATCTGTCCGACCAGATGGAGAAGGCGGAATGGCTGGACAGCCTGTCGCTGAGCCTGGCCGATCGCTTCACTTTCAGCCTGTGCCCGGTATCGACCAAGATTCCGATGCTGGACAACGCGCTGCACGACTGGGCCGAGCAGCGCGCGCGAAGCAAGACCGCGCCTCTGCTGCGGATGATGGGAACGGGCGGCCGCAACGAGCTGCAATATCTGGAAGACAGCTGCAAACTGTATGCCGCCTATGCCTGGCTGGGCTACCGCATGCCGGACACCTTCCCGGACGGCGAAATGGCGCAGCTGCTGATGCAGAGCACGTCTGAGCGCATCGATGCGCTGCTGCAGGCTCAGAACGCGCAAAAGAGAAAGAGCCGGGGAGGGCGCGAACCGATGAGACGCAAGTCCGGGGTGGGGCGCCAACGCTGAATCGACGGGAGTGGAGTCCTGCAAAGCTTTGAGCTAGGTCAGGACTCTCCTTGCGCGGCCTATTGGCGCGTGGTGTTGTATGTCTCTGTTGCTGCAAGGTGTGATGTGTGCTGAACATGATTATAGTTCGCCAACTATTGATCACGATTCTGGCTTGCTTCAGGCGGTGAAGCGCCGGCTGATTCAGGCATTCCTCATTCTCCCCGATTCAAGCTTTCGATGAAGGCGTTCTCGATCGGTTTGCCTGGATGGGTGATTTGCAATTGCACGTTGCGACGATGCGCCCCTTTGTCCAGGCCCGGTGGGTGAGCTCCGGCCATGGTTGATTTGTGGTGGTTCAGGCAAGCCACCACCCTCGCGGCTCTGGCGCTAGAGAGCGAGCTTCTTCGATTCAGACGACTGGCCTATGTCACGCTGTTGATCGCCAGTAGGCGAATACGTCACCTGTTCCATGTCTTGTCTGCCACAGAATCCATTGCCCGGTGTTGATCGGCACTGGCTGCCGAGGGCGCGCTGCGCTTGGGTGGCTGACGAATCCGTTTGCTTCGCGATGCGGTGTGCTCTGAGCGTTTGTGGTTGATGCGTCAGCTTCATGCTTGGATGTCGAGGGTTTGGTGGGCAGCTTGTCGCCTGGGAGTTCATTTTCAAGTTGTTTTGCTTGATGTGCTCCAGAGCATTCATGCCGTCGCATGACGCGTGGTGTCCGAGATGTGGTGCTGGAGGCCTCGCTTTAGAGCAAGCAAGCCAGTTTTGGCTGCCTTGAGGATGGTGATTCTGGCCCACTTGTCCAAGTTGGGGCTGAAAATAATAAGTTTATTGATCGTTTATGGCAGGTGACCTTTCCCCCGGCAGGTATCCCAAGAATTAGTTA
>NZ_JZJL01000066.1 GCF_000971335.1 Chromobacterium vaccinii | reverse complement strand
TCCCGCTAACGCCGGCCTATGCCAACACCCCGCACGCCAAGCCCACCAGCCTAGGCACCCAAACCGCGACCGTGGTCGGCCCGGCCGGCGAAGAAGTCCACACCGACGAACACGGCCGCGTCAAAGTGCAATTCCACTGGCAGCGGCCGGAGGAACACCCGACCATCGGCGCGGGGATGGATGACAAGTCTTCCTGCTGGCTGCGCGTGGCCATGCCTTCGGCCGGCGCGGCGTGGGGGCATCAGTTCATTCCGCGCATCGGCCAGGAAGTGCTAGTCAACTTCATTGAAGGCGATATCGACCGCCCCTTGATTACCGGCGTGCTGTACAACGGCAGCCATCCCACGCCGACATTCAGCGGCGCCGGCAGCCTGCCAGCCAACAAGACGCTATCCGGCATCCAGTCGAAAGAGCACCAGGGTGGCGGCTACAACGAGCTACTGTTCGACGACACGCCCGGCGAAGTCCGCGCCAAGCTGTCCAGCGAGCCAGGCAAAACGCAGCTGAACCAAGGCTTTCTGACTCACCCGCGCAGCGACGGCAAGGCCCAGCCACGCGGCGAAGGCTTCGAACTGCGCACCGACAACCACGGGGCCATTCGCGCCGCGCACGGCCTGTTGCTGTCCACCGAGACGCAGAACGGCGCAGGCGGAAAACAACTGGCGCGCGAACATGCGCAAAACCAGATCAACAGCGCGCTGAGCCTGGCGCAAGTGCTGGGCGAAACCGCCGCCGGCCAGCTGGCCGACACCATGGAAACCGGCCCGGATGCAATCGACCCGGACAACGCCAAGGACGGCGCCAAAGAAAAAGGCAACCTGGCGCACCTGGCCAGCGCGCTGAAGGCATGGGAGGCCGGCACCAACACCAACGGCGGCGGCGGCGAGGCTCCCGGCCAGCAGCCCGTTATCGTTTTGTCCGCCCCGGCCGGCATCGCCAGCCTGACCGAACAGAGCCAGACCCTGGCCGCCGGCCAAAATCTGGATCTGATTTCCCAGCGCGACAGCAACCACACCACCGGCCGGCGCTGGCTGCACAATGCCGGCATGCATATCAGCCTGTTCGTCGCGGGCGTCAAGGACAAGGTGGCATTCAAGCTGATTGCGGCGAAAGGCAAGGTGCAGCTGCAGGCGCAGAGCGACGCCATGGAGCTGACTGCCGACAAGGATTTGACCATCACATCGGCCAAGCAAAAGATTCACGCCAACGCCAAACAAGAAATCCTGCTGAGCAGCGGCGGCGCCTATGTCCGGATCAAGGATGGCAAGATCGAACTGCACGCGCCTGGCAACGTCAGCATCAAGGCCGGCAAACACGACTGGAGCGGGCCGGACAGCTTGAATCCTGCATTACCTGTCTTGCCCAAGGATGTGTGCATCCCCTGCCTATTGAAAGCGATGGCTGCGCGCAGCCCGGTCGCTACTAGCATGCCCGGAGCGTAAGTCATGGAGTTTCTGCAGAACCAAAATACCCCCCAACTACTACCACAGCTGCATCAATGGATGGCCAAATGCGAGGGCGGCTATTATTGCTGGCTGATGGATGGCAGCCAACTCAGCGACAAAGAAAAACGATGGCTACAACGTCGTCAACCCTGGCAAAGAGCACTCGACAACAGCCCAATGGCTCAATTGGAAAACTTCGGCCCACTGATCTGGACACAGCCGCTGCATCTGCAAGACTGGTGGCCCGAATGGCTGGCCATCACGTCCGGCCGCCCGCTGCTCAGCGTGGTGGAGTTCCGCCGCGCGGTCCCGGATAGCGCGTTCTGGCACTGGCTCAGCGACTTCCGCACCGACGACGGGCAAAAGCTGCTGCTGCGCTTTGCCGACACCCACACGCTGGCCAACGTGCTGCCGCTGATGTCGGACGCGCAATTGACGCTGCTCGCCTCCCAGGTCGCGCGCTGGGGCTGGATCGGCCGCACTGGCGAATGGGAAGCGGCCACCCTGCGCGACACGCCCGAGATTCCGGAGCCGTGGGAACCGTTGGAGTTTACGCAAGTGCAGTTTGACCTGATGATGAGACATGCACTACCTGACATGCTAATTCCCTCTTTGGAACATTATTCCGTAATGCTGCCCGAAGAAATAACACCCCACTCCCTGCATCAAAGATTGATAAGTCTTGCTAATGCAATTAACCAATATGGCATTGAAGATGCCGCCAGCCAAGCTTTCTTTGTTCGTACAGCCTTTATGGAAGGTGACGAATTTCATTTAAAGCCAGAATATGCATCAAATTGGTCAAAAACAAAAAATGGCACACCTTGGCTAGAAGTTATATTGAGCGACGCCTAACGCACTATAAAGGTTGAAAATTGAAATCATTTATCTTTTCCGTCATTACAATCCTTTCAATGATGCTTCTTCAAGGATGCGAAGAAAAAAAGGAATCATCGTCGAGCGATGCTCCAATGCAAGTATTTAACTATACAGATCATGTCATAACATCCGCTTGGATAAATGGAGAGTGGGCCGGTCGGTCACGCACCAACGAGAATGGTGGCACGACCTGCTGCGTAAAAATTCCTGATACTTATCACCCAGGAATAACCATGACTGTAACTTGGGAGCGAAATGCTTGCATATCCAGCAATAAAGAGTGTTATGAAAAATATGGGAAAAAGGATTTGGACTTTCCACAAATTAAGTTACAAAAAACTATCACACTCCCCCCATATGACACCAAAGAAGTCAGTGAATTACAAATAGCGTTTCTACCAAATGATGAAGTCCGGGTTTATGCTGACAATCGAGGCTTTGAAAGACTAGACCATCCATCCGTTGCGGAGTTTGGAAATCTGCTGCAAGACGGCCCGCGTCCGCTTGAAAAGCTATGGGTAAATATAACTGGCAAACAAGGAGCAAGCAATTGAGCGTACAAAATGCACCCTTGCCAAAATTATCCGATGGCAAAATTGATGTCGCTAACTCCTTCTTCAAAAAGAGTCAATTAACAAGCGAAAAAAAAGCAACTCCAAACTGCATCGTAAATCCATGGGTTACATTTTTTTTGACGGAACAAATAACAACAGAGATCGCGATTTAACTGAAGCAATGCAGGCCGGAAAACCAAGAAATCAATGCGAGCACTCTAATATTGTATCCCTTTTTGAAATAGCCAAAAACAATCCAAAAGAACATTTATTTAGCCATTACATACAAGGCGTCGGCACTATTTTTAAGAACATTGGAGAAGAAGAGCCTGATGATAAAGGTCTTGCAATGGCAAAAGGTGGGAGCAAAAGAATTAGCTACGCCCTTCTTCAGCTATGCAATTCCATTAGCTACTCGTTCAATATAAAGAGAATTTTCTCCATGGACGACTTCAAAAAGGGTTTGCCCGTTGAAGAAATATCTACTGAACCAGCCAATGCCAATAAATTCACTGCCTTACCCTCAGATATTAAAAAAGCACTAACAAAGCTCTCTATCACTATTGGGGATAACAAAACCAAGCCGACAATTGGCATTGTAAACGTAGCTGTGTTTGGCTTTTCTCGCGGGGCTGCAGAAGCAAGATCATTTGCTAGAGTACTAGAGCTTTGCTGTGAAAAAAAGGGAGATGTCTGGCTGTTTGCCAAATGTATACCTATACAGCTATATTTCATGGGGATTTTTGACACTGTCGCCTCCGTGGGCTTAGCGCATTCAACCCCCGCGCTAGGTCGCTCTCCAGGAAAATCAGCTGACGGTGTAATTGATGGTCAAATGGATTGGGCCAAGCCATATTTTTTGAAAGTTACTGAATTTACAAAAATGTGCCGACACTATGTCGCAGCCCATGAAATTCGGTACTCCTTCCCGCTTACTAGCATTAGACACAGCGATGGCTCTATTCCAACTAATGCGATAGAAGTCGTTTATCCGGGTTCACACTCGGATGTTGGCGGTGGATATGGCCCAGGCGATCAAGGAAAATCAATTGGAAATAGAAGCAAGTTATTAAGTCAAATCCCCTTGCTAAACATGTACAACGATGCAATTTCCGCTGGCACCCCATTTAGACCCTTAGCCTCTTTGAAAGAAGATGACTCCCTAAAGCAAGATTTTATATGTGACCCAGTGCTACTACAACGATTCAGCGCATACATGGCATGGGCTGGAGGGAGTGGTTCGCTTGTAGAAGACAAGCTTTACAATCACCTGAAAAAGTACTGGCAATGGCGATTTGCCACTAGCGCTCATTTTATGCAACAAGATTGCATGAAGAAATTAAGCAAGTCTACTGGACGTGGCAGTCGGGCCGACAAGCAAGATTTGGAAGACATGAGGGCAAGCGATCAAGATTGGATAAAGGACTCACAAAGCCCGAATGGGCTATCCTCTGATGAAGTCAAAGAATTACGCGAGATACAAAGACAGGCACAACAAACAAAGATTCCACAGCAAGTTCACGACTTTTTCGACCAACATGTTCATGACTCACATGCTTCATTTTACATGTTGGGGCCGACAACTGTTTGGCAGAGGAAAAAACACGTTGCACTTGCCATGAAACGGCGTGAGCGAATTCAAAAAAATGGCCCGATGCGAATAGGACAAAGTGGCTATCCAACCGGAGAGCTACCACTCTTCCCGTATGAAGATGCTCTTTTAAAAAACTGCCCTAGTCAGTCCACTGACCCTGCCAAAATTGATGTTTCAAACTTCCCTGTTGTTACAGATGCGGACTTTCCCGCCATGGCCAGAGCAGAAGGCATACCAAGCCAGGTTGCGAGTGCAATGACTAATACGCGTCGTGAGGTAGGAGGACACGCACACCAACGGGCAACCTTCGTGGGTAGCAAGGCTATGTATGGCAAGCCCAAACACTCAAAGGTTAATTGATCAAGGCATCGTCGCTTCTTATGTGTTGCCAATCAGGGAAGACAGCTGTATGCTGGCGATTGACTCCCACTTGTAAGCGGGAGTAGAAAAAAAGGGCCGCATTAAGCGGCCCCAAGGGGTAGAACACTGAAGCCCTGGCATTAGAGACTTCAGCCCACAAATAATAACATACGCATTATATTAAGCCAATAAAAAACAGCCGCTTTTATGCGGCTGTTTTCTTTTTACCACGCCCAATTAATTCAAGTCACACCTCAGTTATTTTAATTCAAGCACCAATATACAGCCGTGCCATAACAAGAGAATCCAGATAATAAAAACGGCTGCATTTCTGCAGCCGTTCGCTTTACCACCCCCAATTACTTCAACCACACTGCATCATCTTCTTTATTTATTCTGCCACACCTGATTTTAATGCGTGCCCAACAAAGCAAATAACAAATCACTGACCAAAGCCGACCCGAGGAACGTCCCACCAAATACCAGCATGGCGACAATCATCAAACGCCAGCCATCCCTTTTAAATATCGTGACTTCCTGCTTTGTCAGCGCCAAGCCGGCATACGCCAGAACCAGCGTCGCGCATGACAGCGCGTCCACCTGGCTAAACCATTGGTTGCGCAAATCCGCGCTAGGCAGGCCCGGCAAGCTGGCCAACACGCCCACAATGGAAATCCATATCAGCGTCGAAATCTTGAACGGCAAATAGCGGTTCAGGAAGTACCCGCTCAAGCAAATGCCCAGCATCAACGCCACTCCCGGCGCCACCATCACCAGTTCTTTCTTAGGCCCCATGACATGGCTCAGCACAATGATGGCACCCGCCATCAACATATTGCTGACAAAGCCGGCGACACCCAGCTTAGGCTCCTCCGTCTTCACCACCTCAATATCAGATTCATGGATGGCAGCCGCCGCCTGACGTGGCTTGCGCAGCTTGCTCAACACCTTGTACAAGCCGTTGGCGAACGGCAACGCCACGTACATACCGAAAATAACGCCGGTTGCCGATGTCAGCAGATTACTAGCCGCCGCCAGCGCAAACAGTTCATCCTTATGCGCGGGCAGGATGGCTGTCAGCGTGGCGGCGCAAGCGGCCATCATGCTGCCGCTACCGACGCCGCAGGCGATGCCCAACGCCTTATTGCTGAACACGTCCCAGGAGAAGACCAGCGGCACCAACAGCGAGAAAAAGATCGTGCCGAACATCGTCCCTATCGCGTACACGCTCAGCGTTCCCATGCCTTCCAGACTGCGCAGGCCGTAGCGCTCGGAAATGACGGCAATGTTTGGCTCCCGATCAATGGAGAAGGTCGCCCCTACCGCCTCGCGCCCCATGCGGAACAGCAGCACAGCAACCGGCATGGCCACTAGGGAAGTCGCCACGTTGCCGATCTCATGGAAGACCAACACCGGCCCGGCCGCGATAATCGCTTTGATCTGCGGCCCCAGCAAGGTCGCCAGCTTGGCCCCCAGCGGCAACACCGCAATCAGTATCACCTGACTGAGCGAGTTGCCGACCGTCGGCCGCACCCAGCGGGCCGCCAGCGGATTGACGCTTGGGTTACAGATAGCGCCCAGAACAAAAGCGTACAGCAGGGGCAACAGAATGATATTGCCCTTGCCGACCGCGAACTTTTGCACATAGATCAGCTCGGCAATGATGACGATGCCTATCGTGATCAGGTGTGCCAACTTGTTAAACCCTATGCCGCCTACCCCTTCCAACTCCCTGTACTGCTCTACGCCTGCATGTGCCATTTTTTTCTTTCTGCAGTTTCGCTATGAACCCCGGCTTAAGGCGCCAGGACCGTTTCCACCAGCTTCACCCAATACGCGGCGCCCACGGATAGCGCCTGATCATTGAAGTCGTAATGCGGATGATGCAGGCCCGCGCGATGCTCTCCCCCACCCACGCCCAACCAGGCATAGCAGCCCGGTCGACGCTGCAGCATGAAGGCGAAGTCTTCGGACCCCATCGACGGCCGCTGATTGGTCTTGATGTTTTCCGGCCCCAGCAAGGCCGCGGCGACTTCAATCGCTTGCCGGGCTTCCGCCTTGGTATTGATCGTGGCCGGGTAGCGATACCAGTAATCCAGCTCAGCCTCGACACCCATGGCCAAAGCCACTTGATCGACCACTTCACGCATCCGGGCTTCGATCAGGGCTTGCACAGACGTTGAGGCATGTCGCACCGTGCCGCGCAATACTGCACGCTCTGGCAGAATGTTCCAGGTGGACCCGGCTTCCACTTGCGTAATCGAAAGCACAACCGGGTCTAAGGGATCGACGTTACGGCTGACGATGGTTTGCAGCATGTTCACCAACTGCGCTTGCGCCACCACCACGTCATTGACCCGATTCGGCATCGCCGCATGGCCACCTTGGCCACGCAGGCGGATTTCGAAAATATCGAAGGCGAACATAATCGGCCCCGGATGCGTCGCCATCTGGCCAACCGGCAAATCTGGCCAGTTATGCAAGCCATAGACGCTATCCACCGGGAAGCGCTCGAACAGGCCGTCATCCAACATGTCACGGGCGCCGCCTTCATTCTCTTCCGCCGGCTGGAAAATGAAATGCACGACGCCGTCAAAATCCTTGCTATTGGCCAAATGCCGCGCTGCGCCCAGCAGCATCGCGCAATGGCCATCATGGCCGCACGCATGCATGCGGCCTTTATGCTCAGAGCGATAAGGCAAGTCGCCCTCTTCCTGCAGATGCAGGGCGTCCATGTCCGCCCGCAGCCCAATAGCGCGCGTTCCCTTCCCCGCCCGCAGCGTACCCACAACACCGGTTTTACCAATCCCGGTTTCCACTTCCAGTCCAAAGCTGCGCAGTAACTCAGCTATTTTCCCTGCCGTGCGATGCTCTTGAAATGCTGTTTCAGGGTGGCGATGGATGTCATGCCGCCAAATGGCCATATCCCGCGCTTCCTCATCAGATATTTTGTCAAAGCCGGTTACTCGAACATGTGCAATAGCTTCCACTTTCCCCCCTTTAAATCCTTATCAGGACTATCAATGCACTCGCTTGAGCCGCATAAGAACCATGTCATAATGAGGGGCAATTCTAACCATCCATCAACTAATCGCCAATATCACAGATTAAAAATTTTGTTGCAGGCAGCGCAACAGGACTAATAGGGAATGTATGGAATTTAATGATATTAATGTTAGATATTTTTTTGAGGCCACCCGACTTGGAGGCATTCGGGCCGCTGCCGACTACCTCGATGTCTCACCATCCGCAGTTAGCCGCCACATCACCCAACTTGAAAATGAGCTAGGCATTGCATTATTTGAACGCCATCGCAGGAACATGATTCCAACACTGGAAGGTAATATTTTACTGGAATACTACAAGAGACATCAGACTGAACAAGAAACCGTAAAAACACGCTTGCAGGAAATTAAAGGTATTCATCGTGGCCATGTCGGTATCGTGACGGGCGGTGGGGTGATAGAGGATTTACTTGAGGCGACCAAAATATTCAGTAAGCAATATCCAAACATCACATACAATGTAGACATCCATGGCACCAATGACATCATAAGCGCCATCGTTACAGACAAAGCTCATATTGGTATTGTTTTTTATTCAATGCCCAACCCACACCTTAGAGTGCATCGAACTTCTATTCAGCCCCTTTATGCAATAGCGGCTCGCGGCCATCCGCTGACCAATGAAACGCAACCGATTAGCTTTGCCCGTTTAGTACAAGAAAAAATCATCATGCCAGATATAAGCTTTGGCGTTCGGCAGATTCTACGCGATGCAGAAAAGAAAGAACGCTGCGAAATTATCCCCTACATTCAAACGAATAGCTTTGCTGTCATGATAGCGTTTGCCATTGCGGGGGAAGGTATCACAATTCAACCAAAATTCTCGGTGCGAAAAGAAATTGAAAATGGCAGTTTAGTCGCCATCCCTATTCAACAGAAAAATCTTGAACAAGCAGAGTTACACCTAATCACACACCAAGGGCGCCAGCTAGGCATAGGCCCAGCCCGCTTACTAGATATTCTTGCCAATAACATGCCCGCTTTCGTAGGCTGAAAAATAGTGACTGGCTCAACCTACCCACTTGACTTAGCCCCATTGGGGCTATAGAATTCGGCTCATAGGGTAGCGCATCAGGCGCAGCCCGCCACCCCTGAAAAGGAAGATAAAAATGGCAAGCTCCATCGCACAAGAAATTCACAGCCTGAAAATGCTGAGCGCGCAAATTGAATCCTTAATTAAAAAGGAAACCGGCGCAGAAATAGAATGGACATTCCGGGGAAAAGAAAATGAGAGGTTCACAATCTCAGGTGCTCCCCACGATGTGAATACTGCGGTGGCCTTCTCTGCCCAAATGAAATCTTTACGACTTGAAGAACCCATCGTTTACGACGAAGAACTAGATACGTCCTTCGCCTACTTATGTAAATAAAATAGGGGCCTCGCATTGCGAGGCTTTTTCACATGAAAATTATCGAAAACTATACCGCCCCCACCACTGACGACCTTGCCAATCTGCGAAAAGCTCTTGGCTTTCAAGGCGAGGACATGGCGCACCTTGCGGGCGTGTCGGGCAGTAGCCAATGGAGAAAATACACTGGCGGTGCAGAGCCAAGAAAAATGAGCCTGCATATGCTGTTTTACACTGCAGCGCGCCTAACCCTGCCAGAACATGAAGTCCTTCAAGTTTTAGATAAAATGCGTGAAATAGGCGCAACATTTGATTATAACGACACCTCTAAAAAGACAGAGGAACAATAAATCTTCTGGCTTCTATCCTATTCCTCGATAGAACCAGCCTTCTCTCAGGATCATAAAAATAACAATGGACCAAGTAAAAGTATATAGTTATTTGCGTTTCAGTGACCCGCGTCAATCTACAGGGACGTCTATAGACAGGCAGACTCAATATGCGCGCCAATGGGCTGAAAAAAATGGTTTACAAGTGGATGATACGCTCAGCCTACGGGATGAAGGACTCAGCGCTTATCACCAAAAACATATTAAGCAGGGTGCACTAGGAACCTTCCTAGAAGCTGTCAAAGATGGACTTATAGCGGAAGGTTCATTTCTCATTGTCGAAAGCTTAGACAGACTTAGCCGGGCAGAACCCATTCTGGCGCAGAGTCAGCTAGCTCTAATCATTAATTCCGGCATTACGGTTGTCACTGCCAGCGACAACAAAGAATACAATCGCGAGCACCTGCGGAACAATCCGATGGACTTGGTTTATAGTCTATTGGTGATGATTCGCGCCCACGAAGAAAGCGATATCAAATCCAAACGCGTTAAAGCCGCATTAAAAACTAGGCTTAAAGAATGGATTAATGGCACCTATCGCGGCCGCATTGCCGCCGGCAGCACGCCGCAATGGCTGAGCTGGTCAAATGATCATTGGGAAACCATCGAAGACCGCGCCAAAGCTTACCAGATTGCTGTTAAGTTATATCGTCAGGGCAAGACTTCAAAATCCATTATTCACCACCTTAAAAACCTTGGGTTAGTCATGAATGGGAATGGCCTGCCCAAGCCCAACAACTTAGCTACGCTTCTCAGAAATCCCGCGCTAACTGGCGTCAAGATTGTAAGCGTTGATGGTGAAAGATTTGAATTAGATGGCTACTACCCGGCACTCATCAGCAACCGGGACCGCAAGGCATTGTTTTTGCCTCGCCATAAAAAACATAGAAAGCCAGAGGACATTGCAAGCGTAGTCACTGGCTCTAACTTGCTACGCTGCGGTTATTGTGATTCTGCCGTTGTGGGCGGCAACTCGCTTCAGAGAAATAAAAGACCAAACGGCGCACCGCAAAATGGCCATAGAAGACTTCATTGCTGCGGAAATAACAAGCCTAAAAGGCGTAAATGTACAACAAGAGCGTCTTGCTCTGTTGTCCCTGTTGAAAATGCCATCATTGACTACTGCAGCCACTCACAGAATTTGCAGCCTTCGCTTGAAAAGCCACATACCATTCTGGCCGAAGACTTGACCAAACTAATGGATGGCGTCAATGCATTAGATTTTGACGCTAGAGAAATGGCGCAGCACCTAATCAAAGAGACATTCCAAAAGATTATCATCTATATGAATGGCTTTACTCCAACAAAAGCAAATGGTCCGACACATACTCTGCCACCGATTGACTTAACGCTGATCCCTAAGCATGGCGAGCCGCAAGCATTGCATGTCAATCGAAAAACGGGAGAATGGGCAATTGATGACTCCCGAACACATCGACCACGCCTTGTTAAAGTTTTCGATCAGGCCATAGAAAATAGCGATCCGACAGATAACAAGCAATAAGCTTAGAGCCGTCTCTAAACATTTCACAGAAAGAAATAGAATGAAAAACCCGATACTAAAGCCTAGCCAGCAAAATCTTTACAATATTTGGCTCGAAGAAAAACTACGCCACATTAACCCACAAGAATTATCCGCTAGCGACAAAAGAGTTGCTGATAAATTCCTCAACGAACCCAAAGCCGAAAGAATTAGAATATTAAAAGAGCAATGCAATGGATTACCCCATCACTTCTACAAATATCTTGCCCATCCTTTCATAACAACGAATGAAGAGGAAATTAAAGAAAAGAAGAGAAGATTAGAATCTATTCTTCTTCACAATCAATTATTTCTTTCCTCTCACACAGATTTCAACGACCCCTTTGATGTCTATCCTCACTATAAAAAAGATTGTGGCATTAAAGACATTCGCCAATACGTTATCAATTCAATGAAAATTCTTGATAACAATCCCAAACCCAGCGAATCTCAAATAAGCATTCACACCCATCAAATTTCACAAAATGTAGCGCAATTTACTGAAAATCTCATATCAAACCTAAGGCAAGCCTGCGCAAATACTGGTATTTTTTGCGCCACAACAGATGCTGAAAATATTCTTATGTGGTCACACTATACAAATTACCACCAAGGAATCTGCATAGAGTTTGACAACACAGAAGACATAGAAATGGCGACGCTATTCCAGCAAGTTGAATACCAAACAAATAATATGCGCCCCGTAATTAACCCCTACATATCCAGCACACCTGACGATTACGACGTTTACAACCTTCACAAAGCAAGTGCATGGAAATACGAAAACGAGTGGAGAATCGCCCTAGCAAACACGAAGCACACATCTATGAGCTTTAACCCTGCATACATAAGCAAAGTCATACTCGGCGTTAAAGCTGCGCAAGAAACAGTAGATTACATTCATAGCATTAATGAACAACGAAAAGAAAACACCCTGCCAACATTTGAAATTAAACAAGCCTACATGGCAGATCATGAATTCAAAATCTTGCATTAAATAACAAGCCCCTTTCGGGGCTTGTTTTTTTACCTCACCGTCACACTGCGGCAACTCGCATAGATAAACAGAACATCAATATACCCCTTCGCAACGGCATCCCAACTATCCACCATCACCGGCTCCAGCTGCGGACACGACTTGGCCAAGTTGACCGGAAGCGGCGGCATTGGCGGCCTCGATGGCGGCATTGAGTTCGCGCAACCTGTCAGCACCAGGGCGACACTCAGCAGGCAATGGCTGCTTTTCCACAACATGGTTATACCTTTCTAGAATTTGTGGCTGCGCTTGGCGCAATGCGCTCAACGTGGCTTCAATCCGCTGTGATAGCGCATGCAGCCGTTCCGTCTCAGCCCGGTAGCCTTTTAGATCGGCGCGGGCCTCGGCCGCCCCTCGCCTCGCATCGGCCATTGCCCATTGCTGGCGTATCGCGTCAGCTCCCTGACCATATGCCCACCAGACTGACCCAAGCCAGCCCACGACCACCACAACGCCGACAACCGCCCGCAAATGCCCATTCACAGTCCCACCCGCAGAAAACCCTTGCACAGCTTCGCGCTGCGCACGCGCCTGCAGACGGCGTAGCCTTCGCGCCCGCCGCTGGCGTTGGTGTTGCCCTCGATCGTCAGCAACCTGTCGCCATCCACCCTCTCAACGATGCCGGTATGCCCCAGCCCCTTGCCGAAATCCATGACGAACACGTCGCCAGGCTGCGGCGCGCTCACGCGCAGCGCTGGGCGTTCGTTCCATTGCCGCAATACCCCGCCAGTCTTCAACAACGGATTGACGGCGCCGGTCTCATCCGCCGCGCGCTGGGCGCACCAATAGACGAAGGCCATGCACCAGGCCGCAGGAAACCCGATCCCCACCGCCTGCAGGTACTGACGCACCTTCGGCCCATCGTTGGAGCCGCGCGGCTGTTCCTCAACGCCTAATTGAGTCATTGCGGTTTGCACCAATTCCATATCATCCCCTTAGAAACAACAAAGCCCGCATCTGCGGGCATTTTTAATTCACTAAACTGCGTTACTGCTAACTGCCAAATTTATTGGCCTGCTTTTTAAGCCATGCCTCCAACCACTGCGCCCCCAAGATACCCACGACAGAACCGGCTCCCACCAATGCCGGCAAAGGCATATCCGGAAACCGCATCAATACCAGGCCGGCAACCGTAGAAGTCGCGCCACCCAAAATCGCACGCCCGACAGCCAGACGGGCCGTAATTTGCTCGCCACTTACCAGCATCTTGGCCAAGGCGATAGAAGCCCCGACCACTGCCAGCATGATCACAATTAAAAGTGCCGCGACCCCTTTTCCAATCTCCTGCATGACACCTCGCTGATTACATATCATCATTTCACTTGCGCCACTGGAAGGTAATCGACAAAACAGGACTCACGCCCATCAACGCATCGTCTCTCAACCTTCTAACCGTACATTGCCATTGCACCCCTACGACCGGCTCCCGGCATTCAACCACTAGCGTCTTTAATTTATCGCGCCCGTTTTGCACTCTAACTTTTGGATTAACCTTGCCGACTTGCTCCCATTGATATTTCATCGCCTCGATCCCGGCATAGCGAACGATGCAATCCACTGGATTAGACTGAAACCAGCCGCCTACTACCTTTTCCGAATAGTCTTCTATTTTCGTGAGCGCAATTTCTACCTCCACTTGCTTACCTATAAAGTCCTTTGCGGAATAGGCTCCGTTCCCGACTTTCGCTAAGCGTCGGAACTCGGCCTCGCCTGCATTTCCTGCCGCCCCCTCGGCTCGCTCAATTTCAAGATTCAGCTCCCGCGCTGAAAACGCCCCGCTGGCCGGCAACGTCATGCGGCCTCCAGCTGAGCAATGCGGGCCTCTAACTGTTCGAAATTGCGCTGTTGCTCTTTCAGCGCCTCTACCAGCAAGCCAACCAAATTGCCGTAAGCGACCGTCAACGTTTTGGCCTCGTCCGCCGCCTCGATCACCGCTTCCGGCTGCACTGCCTGCACTTCCTGCGCGATCAGCCCCACCTGGCGCGCGCCGGTATCGGTTCGGGTGAAGGTGTAACCATTGAGGCGTCGGACCTTGTCCAACGCGTCCGCAATCGGCTCGATGTCGGTCTTAAGTCTCCGATCCGAAAACCACGTCACGTTACCGGAGGCCGTCATGTCGCCGGTCTTGGTATCGACAAACCATCGCCACTCATCGGCCGACCAGCCACCCAGGCCGAACACGCCATCATGACGAAGCGCCAGCTTGACCGCCCACACACCCGGCACATGAAAAGCCATGGCGGCAGTCTGCTTGTCGCCATTCCCATTAATATTAGCGCGCACCTCTAGCGCGGCGGCTTGATCACCCTTTGCCATCGCGCAGGCCAGATTGCCCGTCAGCAACTTATTACGCGCCTCAATATTGCCTGCCGCCCGGTAGTCGTTGCCCTGCCACAGATGCGGCATATCATTGACGCCCGGGCCGCCAAGGTGAAGCACCACTTGCGCCACGGCATCATCATTGCCGCCCTTGCACACCGCCAGCGCCGCCAGTTGCCGCTGCTGGCCTTCCTGCACCGCTCGCCAAACCGTATAGGCTTGTCCACTCGACGGGCAGGCGACTTGCAGACCACCCCAGCGCGCATCTGTCGCCCAATCCTTCCAGGAACTGCCGTTCGGCTGAGACGTCAGCGGCGCGAGAAACCGCTTGTTGCCCGTTACCTGCTGATCCCCGGCCAGCGCCAACAGGTCAGCCGCCTGCAACCCGTCCACGGTATCGGCATTCAGGCCGGACCCCGGACCGTGGTTTTTGTCATGCCAGACTTTCGCCCACGCGCCCCAACGCTCGTTATAACGACTGCGGAAATACAGCTGCGTGTTGTCCGGGTGATAGGTCTGGTACTGCTGAAACGTCATGCTGCCCTGCTCTAGCACCGACAACGCGCCGGCCACTGCCCACGGGTAATTGCTGCCTGTTGACGCGTTCGCGTTGGCTCCCTGCCAGAACCAGCCGTTTTGCCGACACGTGTTCAGATCAACGTCTTTGCCCAGGGCCTGCCGATGCATCAACAGCGCGCCATCGTTGCCGGTATGCCAATGACGGTTCCAATCGCTCCACGTGCCGTTTTCAAGCCGCGCCTCGTACACCTCGCCGCCCCATGCGCGGTATGTCAGCACTCCCCATTTGTCGCTCAGATAGTTGACCGTGAACATGCCATTGCTACCGCTGCCCGGTACGCCCTTGACGCCTTTTCCGCCATCGGCCTGCGCGTGATAAAAGCCGTTCGCGCGCTTGTCGGTCAGCTCGCCGCTGCCGATGTTGCGCGCATTGCCGCCCATGCCGTAGCTGGCCAGGTCCTGCGCCTCCAGCTTCTTGGCCAGCTGGCTAGCGACGGTATCGGAGAATTTGGCGTCGTTGTTCAGCGCCGCGCCCAGCTCTTTCAACGTGTTCAGCGCTTCCGGCGCGCTGTCCACGATCTTCGCCACGGCAGCGTCAACATAGGGCTTGTCCGCGAACTTGTTTTCCAGCAGGCCATAGGCCGGCGTCTTGATTCGCCCCTGCTGGTCCACTTCCAGGATGTTCTTGCTGTTGATGAACAGCGCCAGGTTCTTCGTCCCGGTCATGGGCTTGTCGCCTTCATAGTCTGCAAACAGACCCGTGTCGGCGTCATCATCAAACCCATAGCCGACCACCGACGAATCCCCCCTATCCGGGTAGCCCTTGCCGGCGCGGACGGTATCCGCCCGCGACTGGCCGACCACATCCAGCCGGCTCGGCATGCCGGCGCGGCCAATCCGCACCCGGCCGCCTTCCTGATGCAACAGGGTATCGGACCCGCTCGCGCCAATCCGATGCTGTATCGTCGCGCTGCCGTCGCCGACGTGGATATCCACCAGCGCCGGCCCCTTCGTCGTCACATTGCGGAACACCCGCAGCGACGCACCAGACACGCCATCCAGCGGCTGCGGGTCCAGATCGATCATCGCGCCGCCGGTCGCGGCCTGCGCGAACAGCCGGCCGTTGCCGTCGCTATGCACCACATCCAGCGACACAAAGCCCTTGTCCGGCGACTTGGCCGAATTGACCCGCACCGGGTCGCCCTTGCGCGCCGCCCAGCCGGTAATTTTTCGGGCCTCCTCGACGGCCTGCGCAACATCGCTGATGGACGCCGCGCTGGCCGCCGCAGCCGTGGCGCTGTCGCCGCCGGCCTTGGCGCTGGCCGCCGCAGCGGCTGCGCTGGCTGCGGCGTTCTTCTCGCTGCTCGCGCTCGCGCCCTGGCTGGTCTTGGCAGCGTCCTGGCTGGCCTTCGCTGCCGCCTGGCTGGCCTTGGCCGCCTTCTCGCTGGCCGCCGCGTTCTTCTCGCTTTCCGCCGCCGCGTTGCGCGAGGCGATCAGATCGGCGGAATTGTCCACCACCACCTTGCGCGCCGCCTCCATCGCGCCCAGGCCCTCCCTAGCCCCGCGACTGATGGCCAGCCAGGACATCACCTGCTTCCCCTCGCCCAGCTCGTCGTAAAGCATCGCCTGATCGTTGTCGGTCAACAGCACATCGCGGAAGCCGGCCAGCGTCACCATCCAGCGCCGCTGCATCTTGGCCAGCTCGGCCGCCACTTCGCCCAGCGGCGAGCCGGTGAAGTTGCGAACGATGGCGTAAGCCTGGCCGGCCGCGTTGCCGCCCGCGTAGGGCGTGCGCAGCTGCAAGGCGGCATCGCTCGCCGTGGCGATTTCATATAGCTTGCCATCCGGGCCAATCAGGATATCCCCCGGATTAGCCTGGCCCGACCATTTCGTATCCAGGCCACTTACGGTCAATGCCCCCTGCTGCACGCTGATCTTGCCGACCCGATACCACGCAACATCCGTTGCCATTTCATTCACCCATAAAAAAAGCCCGCCGAAGCGGGCATCAACTTGAATTCAATTACACGTACAAACTGGCATCGGTAATCATGACGGTTTGCGAAATGCAGTCCATT
>NZ_JZJL01000065.1 GCF_000971335.1 Chromobacterium vaccinii | reverse complement strand
GGCTGCAGTTTTTCAAAGCGTTCTGGATTGCTTGCCGTCCATTCTTGAGCGCGACCCTGCCGTTGGCGTGGTTTGGCATTCGGTAGCCGCGACGTATCATGTGGGCTCCGGAGGATTCAAGATGACAAGACGACTGAGAGCGGGGTTGTTCGGCTACGGCTATGCCGGCGCGACCTTCCATGCCCCTTTATTGGCTGAGACTGAAGGCGTTGTCCTGATGGTCGCTGACCGTCATCCGCAAGTGCGGCAGATCGATTTCATTGCCGAAACGTCCGCTGGTCGGTATGCCGATATGGTTGTATTTCACTCTCTGTCCTCGTAGGCGGGCGTAAAAAATCCCCGCTGTTTTGACAGCGGGGAGGGGAAAGAATTCTGTTGATCGATGCCGAGCTTCAGCGATCCAGACCGCCCAGCAGCACGTATTTGATCTCCAGATAATCTTCAATGCCGTACTTGGAGCCTTCGCGGCCCAGGCCGGATTGCTTGACGCCGCCGAAGGGGGCAGCCTCGTTGGACAACAGGCCGCTGTTGACCGCCACCATGCCGTATTCCAGGCCTTCGGCGACGCGGAAGATGCGGCCGACGTCGCGGGCATAGAAGTAGCTGGCCAGGCCGAACTCGGTGTCGTTGGCCAGGCGGATCGCTTCTTCCTCGGTCTTGAAGCGGAACAGCGGGGCCAGCGGGCCGAAGGTCTCCTCGCGGGCGACCTTCATGTCGCGGGTGACGTCGGCGATCAGCGTCGGTTCGAAGAAGCTGTGGCCTAGCGCATGACGCTTGCCGCCGGCGATCAGTCGGCCGCCCTTTGCCAGCGCGTCGGCGATGTGCTCTTCCACCTTGGCGACGGCATTCTGGTCGATCAGCGGTCCCTGGCTGACACCGGCCTCCAGGCCGTTTCCTACCTTCAGCGTGGCCACCGCGGCGGCGAACTTGTCGGCGAAGGCGTCGTAGACGCCGTCTTGCACATAGATGCGGTTGGCGCAGACGCAGGTCTGGCCGGCATTGCGGTATTTGGAGATCAGCGCGCCCTCCACCGCCGCGTCCAGGTCGGCGTCATCGAACACGATGAAGGGCGCGTTGCCGCCCAGTTCCATCGACACCTTTTTCACCGTGCCCGCGCATTGGGCGATCAGCTTGCGGCCGACTTCGGTGGAGCCGGTGAACGAGAACTTCTTCACCGCGTCGCTGCCGGTCAGCACCGCGCCGATTTCGCTGGAGCCGCCGGTAATCACCGAGAACACCCCCGGCGGAATGCCGGCGCGCTCGGCCAGTTCGGCCAGCGCCAGCGCCGACAGCGGGGTTTGGCTAGCCGGGCGGACCACCATGGTGCAGCCGGCCGCAAGCGCCGGCGCGGCCTTGCGGGTGATCATCGCGCTGGGGAAGTTCCACGGCGTGATGGCGGCGGTGACGCCGATCGGCTCCTTGGTCACCAGCACGCGGCGGTCGCCGGCCGGACCGGGCACGATGTCGCCGTAGACGCGTTTGGCTTCCTCGGCGTACCACTCGATGTAGCTGGCGCCGTAGGCGATCTCGCCCTTGGCCTCGGCCAGCGGCTTGCCTTGTTCGGAGGTGAGGATTACCGCCAGGTCCTGCTGGTGGGCGATGATCAGGTCGAACCAGCGGCGCAGGATGGCGGCGCGCTCCTTGGCGCTCTTGGCCTTCCAGGCCGGGAAGGCGCGGGCGGCTGCGGCGACCGCGCGCTCGGCTTCGGCTGCGCCCATCTTCGGCACCTGGCCAACGGTTTCGCCGGTGGCCGGGTTTTGCACGGCGATGGACTGGCCGTTGTCGGCATCCAGCCATTGGCCGCCCAGATAGCATTGCTGGCGCAGCAGCTTGGGATCTTGCAGATTCAACATATCGGGTATTCCTTGAGCAAGCGAGCGGACGCGCCGTCAGGCGGGACCGCTCGCATGGGGTAGAGGGTGGATCAGGCCTTCAGCGCCGCCTCCAGCTTGCCCAGCGCCTCGGCGAAGATGTCGTCTTCGATGGTCAGCGGGAACAGGAAGCGCACCACGTTGGCGTAGATGCCGCAGGTCAGCAGGATCAGGCCGTTGGCCAGCGCGTGCTGCTGCACTTTTTTGGCGAAATCCGGATCCGGGTTGTGGCTGCCGGGCTGGTTGAATTCGACGGCGATCATCGCGCCCAGGCCGCGTACTTCGGCGATCTGCGGCACCGCGGACTTGAGGCCGTTCAGTTTTTCCTTCAGCGCGTCGCCCAGGCGCTGGGCGCGCTCGTTCAGCTTTTCGCTGTCGATCACGTCCAGCACCGCATGGGCGGCGGCCAGCGCCAGCGGGTTGCCGGCATAGGTGCCGCCCAGGCCGCCCGGGGCCGGCGCGTCCATCACTTCGGCGCGGCCGGTGACGGCGGACAGCGGGAAGCCTCCGGCCAGCGACTTGGCCATGGTGATCAGGTCCGGCACCGCGTCGAAATGCTCGCTGGCCAGCAGCTTGCCGGTGCGGGCGAAGCCGGACTGCACCTCGTCGGCGATCAGCAGGATGCCGTGGCGATCGCACAACTCGCGCAGCGCCTTCACCCATTCGGCCGGCGCGGCGTAGAAGCCGCCTTCGCCTTGTACTGGCTCATAGATGATGGCGGCGACGCGCGCCGGGTCGATGTCGAACTTGAACAGTTTTTCCAGGCCGGCCAGCGAGTCCTGCACCGATACGCCGTGCAGCGCGTTCGGGTACGGCGCGTGGTAGACGTCGGAGGGGAAGGGGCCGAAGCCCAGCTTGTACGGCGCCACTTTGCCGGTCAGCGCCATGCCCATCAGCGTGCGGCCGTGGAAGGCGCCGCCGAAGGCGATCACGCCGGGGCGGCCGGTGGCGGCGCGGGCGATCTTCACCGCGTTTTCCACCGCTTCGGCGCCGGTGGTGAACAGGGCGGTTTTCTTGGCGTGGCTGCCCGGGGTCAGCTTATTGAGCTTTTCCGCCAGGCTGATGTAGGACTCATAGGGCACCACCTGGTAGCAGGTGTGGCTGAAGCGGGACAGTTGCTCCGCCACCGCGGCTTCCACTTTCGGGTGCAGGTGGCCGGTGTTGAGCACGCCGATGCCGCCGGCGAAGTCGATGTAGCGCCGGCCCTCGGTATCCCACACTTCCGCGTTTTTGGCGCGTTCGGCGAAGAAACTGCACATCACGCCGACGCCGCGCGGGGTGGCGTCGGATTTGCGTTGCATCAGTTGCTGCTGGCTCATGGAAATCTCCTCGGGGCCGGGCGATCGTGGCGCCGCCGCGGCGGGTCGATATGGCGCCGGGATAGACGGCGCGTCAGCGGATCATTCTATGAGGGTGTTTAGCAAAAAGCTACAGATGCATTAAAAAATTAAACGCCTGTGGCGGAAGCGGCACAGGCGTTTCGGCGAGATGGCTTTGGGCTCAGCGCACGATCAACTGGTTGACCTCGCCCAGCGTGTCCGGCTGCAGCTGGCCGGCGGATTGGGCCAGCGCCAGGCGCGCGGTCAGATAGCTGTATTTGGCGTTGGCCAGCGTGGTTAGCGCGGTGTAGTAGGCCTGCTCGGCCTGCAGCAGGTCGATGCTGGTGCGGATGCCCACTTCCTTGCCCAGGCGGGTGGATTCCACCTTGCTCTTGGCCGAGACCAGCAACTGTTGCTGCGCGCGCACCAGGGCCGCGCCGTTGGTCACGCCGAGGAAGGCCTTGCGCACATCTTCTTTCACCTGGCGGCGGGTGGACTCCAGCTGGTCGCGGGCGGCGTCGCGCAGGGCCACGGCCTCCCGCACCTGGGAGTTGATGCCGCCGCCGGCGAACAAGGGCAGGGTGACGGTGACGCCGACCTGGCTGCCGCGGGTATGCTGCGCGCTGGGCAGGGTGCCGGGCTGATTGCTGATGTTGTCGCTGTAGCCGGCGGTGAGGTTGACCGTGGGCAGGTGGTTGCCGCGCTTCTCGGTGATGGTTTGTTCGGCCAACTGCAGGTTCTGCTCGGCGCCCTTGATCTTCAGGCTGTTGCGCTGCGCCATGTCCACCCAGGCGTCCAGGCCGGCGGGTTTGGGCGGCACCAGCGGCAGTTGGTCGCGCACTGTCTGGATGCCGGCCGGCTCCAGGCCGGTCAGGCGTTTCAGATTGTTCTGCGCCAGCTCCAGATTGTTGGCGTCGCTGATCTCCTGCGCCACCGCGCCGTCGTAGCCGGCTTGCGCCTCGTGGGTGTCGGTGATGGTGGCGGTGCCGACCTCGAACGCGGTCTTGGCCTGCTCCAGCAGGTTCTGGTAGGTCTTCTTGCTGGCGCGGGTGGCGGCCAGGGTGTCCTGAGCGCGCAGCACGTCGAAATAGGCCTGGGAGATGTCCAGGATCAGCTGCTGCTCGGCGGCGTCGAAGGTGGTGTCGGCCAGTTCGGTGCCGATCTTGCCCTTCTGGTAGCCGGTGTACTTGCCTACGTCGAACAGCGGCTGCTGCATATTGACGCTATAGCCGTGGTTTTCGTAATGCATGTCGGAAATCGGCCGGCCATTGGCGTCTTGCGTCGTCTTGGGCTGCAGCGGATTGTTGTAGTTGTAGTTGCCGCTGAGGCTGGCCTGCGGCAGCAATTGGCTGCGGCCCTGCACCGCCTTTTCCTGGCCGGCGTCGCGCTGGGCGCGGGCGGCGGCGAAGTCGGCGTTGTAGTCGCGGGCCGCTTGCCAAGCGCCTACCAGGTCGAAGGCCTGGGCGGGCAGCGCGGCGCCTAACATCAGCAGGGCGGCGATGAGGGGGAGGCGGTGATTCTTCATTTGTGCTCTTGTTCTTGCGGTTGGGCGGAGAGCCGCTGTTCATTTCGTCCGACGCGGAACCATTGGGCGTACAGCGCCGGCAGGAACAGCAGGGTCAGCACGGTGGCGACCAGCAGCCCTCCCATGATGGCGACCGCCATCGGACCCCAGAACGTGCTGCGGGTCAATGGAATCATTGCCAGAATGGCGGCCAATGCCGTCAGCATTATGGGCCTAAAGCGGCGCACCGTGGAACCGACGATGGCTTCGAAGCGGTCTATGCCCTCGCGGATGTCGTGTTCGATCTGGTCCACCAGAATCACCGAGTTGCGCATGATCATGCCCGACAGCGCGATCACGCCCAGCATCGCGACGAAGCCGAAAGGCGCGCGGAACAAGATCAGCGTCAGGGTGACGCCTATCATGCCGAGCGGCGCGGTGAGCACCACCATCAGCGTGCGCTGGAAGCTCTGCAACTGCAGCATCAGGAGTGTCAGAACTACAACAATCATCAAGGGCGCGACCGCGGCGATCGCCTTTTGCGACTTGCCGCTGGATTCCAGCGTGCCGCCTACCTCGATGTGGTAGCCCAGCGGCAGCGTGCGCTCCAGCGCCTGCATCTGCGGCCAGAGCTGGCCGGACACGTCCGCGCCCTGCACGCCGTCCACCACGTCGGCGCTGACGGTGATCGCCGGCAGGCGGTTGCGGCGCCAGATGATGCCTTCCTCCGGCTCGTAGCGGACGTGGCCGATCTGCGACACCGGCACGAAGCGGCCGCTGCCGGTCTGCACCATCAGATTGCCCAGGCCGGCGACGTTCTTCTGCTCGCCCGGATTGAGGCGCGCGACGATGGCGATGCTCTGGTCGCCCTCGCGGTAGGCGCTGACGCTTGAGCCGGAGATCAGCATCTGCAGCTGCTGAGACAGCTGCTGCGAGCTCAAGCCCAGCGCGCTGGCCTTGTCCTGATCGATGTCGATGCGCAGCGCCTTCACCTGCTCGCCCCAGTTCTGGTTGACGTGCAGCGCCGACGGCTGCTTGCGCACCAGCGCTTCCACCTGGTCGGCGATCTTGCGCACCTGGCCGTGATCCGGGCCCATCACGCGGAACTGCACCGGGTAGCCGACCGGCGGGCCGTTCTCCAGCCGGGTGACGCGGCCGCGCACCAGCGGGAAGTCGTTGTCGAAGATCTTCTCCAGCCGCTTCTTCACCTCCTCGCGCACGTGCTCGTCGCGGGTCATCACCATCAGCTGCGCGTAGTTGACGTGCTGCTGCTGCTGGTCCAGCGGCAGGTAGAAGCGCGGGCTGCCGCTGCCGACATAGCTGGTGACGCTGACCACGTTGGCGTCGGCGCGGGCCAGCTTCTCCATCTTTTCCACCTGTTCCAGCGTGGCGTGGTAGCTGGCGCCGCGCGGCAGCCACATGTCCACCATCAGTTCCGGACGGTTGGATGAGGGGAAGAACTGCTGGGCGACGAACAGCTTGAACGCCAGCAGCGACAGAATGAAGGCGCCCAGGGTGACGGCGATCACCGTCTTGCGGTAATCCAGGCACCAGGCCACCAGCGCGCGGAAGCGGCGGTAGAACGGCTTCTGGTAGACGTCGTGCTGCTCGCCGTGATGCGCGTGGGAGGGCAGCAGCTTGTAGCCCAGATAGGGGGTGAACACCACCGCGACGATCCAGGACAGCACCAGCGCGATGCCCACCACGGCGAACAGGCTGAACACGTACTCGCCGGCCATCGACTTGGCCAGGCCCACCGGCAGGAAGGTGGCGGCGGTGATCAGCGTGCCGGTCAGCATCGGGAAGGCGGTGCTGGTATAGGCGTAGGTGGCGGCCTGGAACTTGTTCCAGCCCTGTTCCAGCTTCAGCGCCATCATTTCCACCGCGATGATGGCGTCGTCCACCAGCAAGCCCAGCGCGATGATCAGCGAGCCCAGCGAGATGCGCTGCAGGTCGATGTTGAAGAAGTACATGGCGAGGAAGGTCATCGCCAGCACCAGCGGGATGGACAGCGCCACCACCACGCCGGTGCGCAGGCCCAGGCTGAAGAAGCTGACGGCGAGCACGATCACCACCGCCTCCACCAGCGAGCGCATGAACTCGCCCACCGCGTCGTGCACCACCTTGGGCTGGTCGGACACCGCGTGGATCTCCACCCCCAGCGGCAGCTTGCCCTTGATGCGGGCGATGGCCTGGTCCAGATTGGCGCCCAGCTTCAGCACGTCGCCGCCGCTCTTCATGCTGATGGCCAGCGCCAGCACCGGCTTGCCGTTGAAGCGCACGCTGGTGGCCGGCGGGTCGATGTAGCCGCGCGAGACCGCGGCGATGTCGCCCAGCTTGAAGGTGCGGCCGCCCGCGCTGACCGGCGTCGCGGCCACGGCCGCCACCGAATCGTACTTGCCGGTGGGGCGCACCCAGATGCGGTCGCTGGCGGTTTCGAAGGTGCCGGCCGGCGTCATCGCGTTCTGCTGCTGCAGCGCCTGCCAGATGGCGCGGCTGTCCAGGCCCAGGCTGGCCAGCTTGGCGCTGGACAGGTCGACGTAGATGCGCTGCTCCTGCTTGCCCAGCATCTGCACCTTGGCCACGTCCGGCGCGCGCAGCAGTTCTTTCTTGGCCGCTTCCGCGTACTGGCGCAGCTCCTCGTAGCTGAAGCCGTCGCCGCTGAAGGCGTAGATGTTGCCGAAGGTGTCGCCGAACTCGTCGTTGAAGAACGGCCCCTGCGCGCCGGACGGCAGCGTGTAGGCGATGTCGCCCAGCTTCTTGCGCACCTGGTACCACAGCTGCGGCACGTTCTTGGGCGGCACATCCTCGCGCAGAGACACCACCATCAGGCTTTCGCCCGGCTTGGTGTAGCTCTGCACGTAGTCGATCTCGCCCATCTCCTGCAGCTTTTCCTCCAGCTTGTCTGTGACCTGCTGTTCCATTTCCAGCGTGGTGGCGCCGGGCCAGTTGGCCTGCACCAGCATCGCCTTGAAGGTGAATTCCGGATCCTCCTTCTGGCCCAGCTGGGTATAGGCCCAGCCGCCGGCCAGCATCAGCATGATCATCAGGTAGCGCACCAGCGCCTGATGGCCCAGCGCCCATTCGGACAGATTGAGTTTCTTCATCGGCGCGCCCTCATTGTTCCAGCAGCTTGACGCGCTGGCCTTCGCGCAGCAGGTGCACGCCGGCGGTAGCCACCTTGTCGCCCGGACGGACGCCGGAGGCGATGACGGCGCCGCTATCGTCTATCGACGCCACCGTCACCGGCTTGCGGCTGACGCGCAGGCTCTGGCCGTCTATCGTCCACACGTATTGCTTGCCCTGCAGGTCCAGCAGCGCGGTCAACGGCAGCTTGAGCTCGCCGCTGGCGCGGGTGGGTAGGGTCGCGGTGGCGGTCATGCCCAGTTGCAGCGCGCGGCTGTCGCCGGCCAGAGCGATCCGCGCCGGATAGGTGCGGGTGGCCGGATCGGCGTCGGCGGCCAGCTCGCGCAGCTTGCCCTCCAGCGGCGCGCCGCCCTTCCACAGCGTCACGCGGAATGCGCCGGCCTGGCGCACCGCCTCCAGCGCGTTTTCCGGCACCTGGATGGCGATTTCGCGCGAGCCGTCCTGCGACAGCCGGGCCACCGGCTGGCCGGCGGCCACCACCAGGCCGGGCTCGGCCTGCATCTGGCTGACCACGCCGTCGGCGTCGGCCGTCAGCGTCGCGTAGCCGGTCTGGTTGCGGCTGGCGGACAGCGCGGCGCGCGCCTGGCTGACCTTGGCCTGGGCGGCGTTGACGCCGTTTTGCTGCGAGTCGACTTGAGCTTGGCTGATGAACTGCTTGGCCAGCAGCTCGCGGTAGCGCTTCAGGTTCAGCTGCTGCTGGGCGAGATCGGATTCGGCAGCCGCCAGCTGCGCCTGCTTGGCCGCCAAGTCCAGCTGGTAGTCGCTGGGGTCCAGCCGCGCCAGCGGCTGGCCCTTCTTCACGCGTTCGCCGCTGTTGACCAGCTTGGCGACCACCTTGCCGGCCACGCGGAAGGCGAGCTGGGTCTCGTGGCGGGCGCGGATTTCGCCGGCGTAGCTGTCGCCGCCGATTTCAGCGTTGCCTCCGGCTGTCATGTAGCGCACCGGACGGATGTCTTCCGGCGCGGCGGCCTGGTCCTTGCAGGCGGACAGGCCCAGCGCGGCGATGAGCGGCAGGGCGAGGGAGAGGATGGATTTCATGTGCGGGCGTCCTGGGGCGCGGGCTGGTGCATGCCTTGCAGCGTCAGCCGCAGCGAGGTCTTGAGGAATTCGAGCGGATTGTCCTTGAGGGTGTCGCAACAGCCGGGCACCAGGGCGAAGGAGTGGCTGAGGATCATGGTCATCATCATCGGCGCGGTCAGCGCGTCGATCGCGTAGTCGAGGTGGACCGGGCGGAACTCGCCGCTGTCCATGCCGCGCTGGATGATGTGGCCCAGCAGCTGGCGCGCCGGCAGGATGGCTTCGTCGTAATAGAAGCGGGTCAGATCCGGGAAATTGGTGGCTTCGGCCGCCATCAGCTTGCACAGGCCGGCGGCGCGGGTAGAGCCGATGTGGGTCCACCAGTCCTCCAGCGCCAGGAACAGCAGCTCGCTGCTGCCGATGCCGTGCAGCTGGGCCAGCTGCGCGCTCATCGCGTGGACGCGGGCGACGATGGTTTCGCGCACCACCGCCTTGAAGATCTCTTCCTTGTTCTGGAAGTACAGATACGGCGTGCCCTTGGTGACGCCGGCGGCGCGGGCGATGTCTTCCATCTTGGTGGCGAGATAGCCTTTTTCGACGAACAGCGTCAGCGCTGCGTCCAGGATCTCGCTGGGCCTGGCGTCCTTCTTGCGCTGCCAGCGGCTGGAGCCGGTTTCTCCCATCGCGGTCTTTCTGAATGATTGTTCAGTAATGCCGGCACTGTAGGCCTTTTGGTCAGGGACGGGCAATTAATAAATCACAGTTCAGCAATTGGCGTGATTAAAATGCAACACCGTAATCCGAAATCGCCGGCCAGCCGTTAAGGGGCGAAAGCGATCCGCTAGCAAGGAGAAATGAAGTGGCAACAGACGCAGCCGAAAAGGCGAACATCCTGGCCGAGGCCCTGCCTTACATCCGCCAGTTCGCCGGCAAGACCATCGTGATCAAGTACGGCGGCAACGCGATGACCGACGAAGCGCTGAAGGAAGGCTTCGCCAAGGACGTGGTGCTGCTGAAGCTGGTGGGGATGAATCCGGTGGTGGTGCACGGCGGCGGCCCGCAGATCAACGACTTGCTGGCGCGGGTCGGCAAGCAGGGCGAGTTCGTCCAGGGCATGCGCGTCACCGACGCCGAGACCATGGAAGTGGTGGAAATGGTGTTGGGCGGCCTGGTGAACAAGGAGATCGTGTCGCTGATCAACAAGCACGGCGGCAAGGCGGTGGGCCTGACCGGCAAGGACGGCCACTTCATCCGCGCCCGCAAGCTGTTCCTGAAGACCGACGGCGACGAGGCGGTGGACATCGGCCAGGTCGGCGAGATCGAGTCCATCGATCCGTCGCTGGTGTCGCTGCTGGATAGCCAGGATTTCATCCCGGTGGTGGCGCCCATCGGCGTCGGCGTCGACGGCGAAGCCTACAACATCAACGCCGACCTGGTGGCCGGCAAGCTGGCCGAGACGCTGAAGGCGGAAAAGCTGGTGCTGATGACCAATACCCCGGGCGTGCTGGACAAGCAGGGGCAGTTGCTGACCGGCCTGACCGCGCAGCGGATCGACGAGCTGTTCGCCGACGGCACCATCTCCGGCGGCATGCTGCCCAAGATCAGCTCGGCGCTGGACGCCGCCAAGAACGGCGTGCAGGCGGTCCATATCATTGACGGCCGCGTCAAGCACGCGCTGCTGCTGGAAATCCTGACCGCGGCCGGCGTCGGCACCATGATCCGCGCCTGAGGCCGGCTGTCCGGGAGACGTGGAGCCGGCGGCGGCGGTGGGCTATAGTAACGGCATGCCGCGAGCGTAGCCGCGGCGGCTCACAAGGGGAGGCAGCATGCAGACCGTGAAGCAATTTCTGGACAGCAAGCCCAACCGGGCCTTGGTATACGTGACGCCTGACAGCACCGTGTTCCAGGCGCTGCAGGTGATGGCGGAAAACGACATCGGCGCGGTGCTGGTGATGGAGTCCGGCGATATCGTCGGCATCTTTTCCGAGCGCGACTATGCCCGCCGCATCGTGCTGCAGGGGAGGACCTCGGCCGGGACCAAGGTTCGCGACATCATGACCAGCCGCGTGGTGTACGTGACGCCGCAGCAGACGCTGGACGAGTGCCGGGGGCTGATGACGGAGAAGCGCATCCGCCATCTGCCGGTGATGGAGGATCAGACCGTGCTCGGCATCCTGTCCATCGGCGATCTGGTGCGGGCGACGATAGAAGAGCAGGAGCAGGTGATCAACCACCTGGTACATTACATCCAGTCCGCCTGACTCCACCGAGTAATCCTGTAGACGGCCCGCCAAGACGCGGGCCATTGTCGTTGGCTCAGCCGGGCATCGGCGCGATGCGCTGGCGCAGCGCGCGCAAGGCCGGCGCCACGCGCTCGCGCATGGCCGGCTCGTCGAAGGCGAAGGCCGGGCCGCTGGCGTTGAGCGCCATCGCCGGCTGGCCGGGCAGCAGCGCCGGCAGATGGATGCCCACCGCCATCACGTCGGGCTCGTACTCGCCGAAGGACGCGGTGTAGCCGTGGACGCCGTAGTCGGCGCAGGCCTGCAGCAGCCGCGAGCGCAGCGCCGGCCAGTCGCCGCGGTAGCGCTCGGCCAGGAGCGGCAGTAGCGCCTCGCGCTCCTGCGGCGGCAAGCCGGCGAAGTAGGCGCGGCCGATCGCGGTGGTGGCCAGCGGCACCCGCGAGCCGGTGGACAGCTGCACCGACACCCGGGCCTGGCTGCGGCAGGTTTCCAGGTACACCATGTCGCTGCCGTCGCGCAGCGCCAGACTGACCGACACATTGTTGGCCAGCGCGAACTCGCGCATCAGCGGCGCGGCCGCCGCGCGCGCGTCGTAGCCGGCCAGCGCCGCCGATCCCAGCGCCAGCAGCGCCAGTCCCAGCTTGTATTGGCCGCTTTCCCCTTCCTGTTGCAGATAGCCCAGCCGGGTCAGGGTGTAGCTCAGCCTCGACACGGTGGACTTGGGCAGTCCGGTGCGGCGCGCCAGTTCCTGGTTGGACAGCGCGCCCTCGCCGGGGCGGAACGCCGCCAGCACCTCCAGGCCGCGCGCCAGCGCGGTGACGAATTGGCGGTCTTCTTCTTGTTGCATCCTGTTCCCCATTGCGGCAAAGAATTTGCCGCATGACAGGTAAATCGCTTTACAAGCGCGCGGCAGAGTGTTTAGTCTATTCTGCATGGTGAAATCTAATTCCGCAATGCGGAACTAAGTGGGAGAAAGCAGATGGCAGCATCCACGCAGCGCGCCTCGTTCGCTTGGGAAGATCCCTTGCTGTTGCAGGACCAGTTGACCGACGAGGAGCGGCTGGTGCGGCAGAGCGCGCACGAGTATTGCCAGCAGCGGCTGCTGCCGCGGGTGCTGACCGCCAACCGCGAAGAGCGCTTCGACCGCGAAATCATCAACGAGATGGGCGAGCTGGGCTTCCTCGGCTGCACGATAGAAGGCTACGGCTGCGCCGGTCTGTCGCATGTCGCCTACGGCCTGGTGGCGCGCGAGGTGGAGCGGGTGGATTCCGGCTATCGCTCGGCGATGAGCGTGCAGTCGTCCTTGGTGATGCACCCGATCTGGGCCTACGGCTCCGACGCGCAGAAGGACAAGTATCTGCCCAAGCTCGCCAGCGGCGAATGGCTGGGCTGTTTCGGCCTGACCGAGCCGGACTCCGGCTCCGACCCCGCCAGCATGAAGGCCCGCGCCCACAAGGTGGACGGCGGCTATCTGCTGTCCGGCAGCAAGATGTGGATCACCAACAGCCCGGCCGCCGACGTGTTCGTGGTCTGGGCCAAGGACGACGACGACGAGATCCGCGGCTTCATCCTGGAGAAGGGCATGAAGGGCCTGTCCGCTCCGGCCATCCACGGCAAGTTTTCCTTGCGCGCGTCGATCACCGGCGAAATCGTGATGGACGACGTGCTGGTGGCGGACGAGCAGCTGCTGCCGGGCGTCAAAGGGCTGAAGGGGCCGTTCGGCTGCCTGAACAAGGCGCGCTACGGCATCGCCTGGGGCGCGATGGGCGCAGCGGAGTTCTGCTGGCACGCCGCTCGCCAGTACACGCTGGACCGCCGGCAGTTCGGCCGGCCGCTGGCCGCCAACCAGCTGATCCAGCTGAAATTGGCGAATATGCAGACCGAGATCGCGCTGGGCCTGCAGGCGGCGCTGCAGGTAGGCAGGCTGATGGACGAGGGCCGCGCCGCGCCGGAAATGATCTCGCTGATCAAGCGCAACAACTGTGGCAAGGCGCTGGACATCGCCCGCGTCGCCCGCGACATGCACGGCGGCAACGGCATCAGCGACGAATTCCACGTGATCCGCCATGTGATGAATCTGGAGGCGGTCAACACTTACGAGGGCACGCATGACGTGCATGCCCTGATTCTGGGCCGAGCCCAGACCGGTATTCAGGCATTTGCCTGATAAGCCGGCGCGGCCGGAGGGCCGGCCGCGCCGTTGATTCCTGTCTGTCCTTTGTTGGCCCGGCTTCGCCGGGCCACTTTTTTTGCCGGAACGCATTGCGCGCCGGATAAGGGACGGTGTCTGGAATATCAGCGATTGCTACACTAAAAGCGCCGTGCGGCGGCGAGCGCCGCGAGCGGGCGGCATCATCGACATCCGAGCGGGGGAGGGAAGCGCGATGGCAGGAGCGTTGTCGGGTATCAAGGTGGTGGATCTGAGCCGGGTACTGGCGGGGCCGTGGGCGAGCCAGCTACTGGCCGATCTGGGCGCGGAAGTGATCAAGATAGAGAAGCCGGGCTGCGGCGACGACACCCGGCAATGGGCGCCGCCCAGCCTGCCGGACGGCAAGGCGGCCTATTTCCTGTGCACCAACCGCGGCAAGCGCTCGCTGACGGTGGACATCTCCCAGCCTGCCGGCCAGGACATCGTGCGCAAGCTGGTGGCCGACGCCGACGTGGTGCTGGAGAACTACAAGGTGGGCGGGCTGAAGAAGTACCGGCTGGATTACGACAGCCTGAAGGCAGTCAATCCCAAGCTGGTGTACTGCTCGATCACCGGTTTCGGCCAGACCGGCCCCTACGCCAGCCTGGCCGGCTACGACTACATCGTGCAGGGCATGTCCGGCCTGATGAGCATCACCGGCCCGGCCGACGGCGAGCCGCACAAGGTGGGCGTGGCGGTGTCGGACCTGTTCACCGGCCTGTACGCCGCCAACGCGGTGCAGGCGGCGCTGATCGCCCGCGAGCGCAGCGGCGCCGGCCAGCATATCGACATGGCCTTGTTCGATTGCTCGCTGGCGATGCTGGCCAATGTCGCCTCCAACTGGCTGGTCGGGCATAATGTGCCGCCTCGGCTGGGCAACGCCCACGCCAATATCGTGCCCTACCAGGTGTTCGCCGCCTCCGACGGCCATTTCATTCTGGCTTGCGGCAACGACAAGCAGTTCGCCGAAGTGTGCCGGCTGGTCGGCCAGGCGCAATGGGCGCGCGATCCGCGCTACGCTACCAATCCGCAGCGTGTCGCCCACCGAGTGCAGCTGGTGCCGCTGCTGGCCCAGGCTTTCCGCCACCATGGCCGCGACTACTGGCTGTCGGCGCTGGACAAGGCCGGCGTGCCCTGCGGCCCGATCAACAATGTGGCCGAGGCATTCGCCGACCCGCAGGCGCAGGCGCGGGAGATGCAGCTGGAAATGCGCGACGCCGCCGGACAGCAAGTGCCGCTGGTAGGGTGTCCGATCAAACTTTCCGGCACGCCGGTCGAGTACAATCTAGCCCCTCCCGCTCTGGGAGAACATACTGAGCAGATCTTGCGCGCGCTGGGTTATGTGGATTCGGACATTGTCGCATTGCGCAACAATGGCACCGTTTAAACGCTTGTTTGATTTTGACGAGGTGACATCTTCATAGCATGATGTCCGGAAAATCAAACCCGTCCAGCGGGCGCAAAGGAGAAACGGTGCAACGCGAATACATGGAATACATGGAATACGACGTGGTGATCGTCGGCGGCGGCCCTTCCGGCCTGTCCGCGGCGATCCGTCTGAAACAACTGGCGGCCGAGCAGGGCCGCGACATCAGCGTCTGTCTGCTGGAGAAGGGTTCCGAGATCGGCGCCCACATCCTGTCCGGCGCGGTGATCGAAACCGGCGCGCTGGCCGAACTGCTGCCCAACTGGAAGGAGCTGGACGCGCCGCTGAACACGCCGGCGCTGTCGGACCGCTTCCTCTACCTGACCGAGACCGAGTCCATCCAGCTGCCCACCCCGCCGCAGATGCACAACAAGGGCAACTACATCGTCAGCCTGGGCAACTTCTGCCGCTGGCTGGGCCAGCAGGCCGAGAACCTGGGCGTGGAGATCTACCCGGGCTTCGCCGCCGCCGAGGTGCTGTACCATGCGGACGGCTCGGTCAAGGGCGTGGCCACCGGCAATGTCGGCACCGGCAAGAACGGCGACCAGGAGGGCGAGCCGGGCATGGAGCTGTGGGCGAAGCAGACCATCTTCGCCGAAGGCTGTAGGGGCTCGCTGACCAAGGGGCTGCTGTCGCGCTTCCGCCTGACCGACGGCGCCGACCCGCAGACTTTCGGCATCGGCATCAAGGAATTGTGGGAAGTGAAGCCGGAAAACCACCAGCCCGGCCACATCACCCACACCGTCGGCTGGCCGATGGACACCGCCACCTACGGCGGCTCCTTCCTCTACCACCTGGAAGACAATCTGGTGGCGGTCGGCTTCGTGGTCGGCCTGGATTACCAGAATCCCTATCTGTCCCCGTTCGAGGAATTCCAGCGCTTCAAGACCCATCCGGCGATCAAGAGCACGTTCGAGGGCGGCCGCCGCGTATCCTACGGCGCGCGCGCGCTGACCGAGGGCGGCCTGCAGAGCCTGCCCAAGCTGACCTTCCCCGGCGGCGTGCTGGTCGGCGACACCGCAGGCTTCCTCAACGTGCCCAAGATCAAGGGCACCCACACCGCGATGAAGTCGGCGATGCTGGCGGCGGAGGCGGTGTTCGAGCTGCTGGGCGACGACGCGCAGGCGCAGGGCGGCGAGGCCAAGGCCTACTCGGCCAAGTTCCAGCAGAGCTGGGTCCGCGACGAGCTGCACAAGGTGCGCAATATCCGCCCGTCGTTCCGCTGGGGCCTGTGGCCGGCGATGATCTACTCGGCCATCGACACCTTTCTGTTCCGCGGTCGCGCGCCGTGGACGCTGCATCACAAGCACGCCGACAACGAGGCGCTGCGCCCGGCCTACGAATTCAGCCCGATCGCCTATCCCAAGCCGGACGGCGTGCTGACCTTCGACCGGCTGTCGTCGGTGTTCATTTCCAACGTCAATCACAGCGAGGACCAGCCGGCGCACCTGACGCTGAAGGACGCGGCGGTGCCGATCACGGTCAACCTGGCCAAGTACGACGCCCCCGAGCAACGCTACTGCCCGGCCGGCGTGTACGAGATCGTCGGCCAGGACGAAGGCGCGCCGCGGCTGCAGATCAACGCGCAAAACTGCGTGCACTGCAAGACCTGCGACATCAAGGACCCGACCCAGAACATCAACTGGGTGACGCCGGAGGGCGGCGGCGGGCCGAATTACCCGAATATGTGATCGGGCGTTTCATGCCGCCAGGGGCCGGGTTTTCCGTCGGGAAATCCGGCTTTTTGTTTTGATCGCCGCCAAGTCTTGCGAAACAACGGCTTGACGGCGGCGGCCATCGTTGGCAGCATGGACGGCATGCTAGAAAAAACCGTGTTTTTCGCCCACGCCTATTATTGGTACCGCCCCTCCCGGCGGCGCCAGGGATAGGCTCGGCAGCGAGACACGCGAAGCCGTCGAGCAGATTACCGACCATGCCGCCGAATACCGGCGGCATTTGTCATTTCAGTCTCAAACAGCAAATGGTCTCCGGAGCGGCGGCAAGCTTTTATCCAGGAGACAGTGCCATGAACGAAGTCAGCGACGCCCTTTCACTCGCCACCAGCCGCAGCCTGCCCCAGGCAGACCTGCCGCTGTATCCGGTCGCGCTGGCGACCGACGGCGAGGCGCTGGCTTATCGTCCCGGACCGCCGCCGCGGCTGCCGGCCGGCGGCTGCCTGTCCGAAGCGCTGCTGCCGGAAATCCGCGAGCTGGCGTTGCGCCTGGCGCTGGCGCGAGGCTGGCCGCAAGGGCGGACGCCGGACCGCGTCGCCGAGCCCGCCGACTGGCTGGCGGCGCGCATTCTGCTGCTGGAGTGGCAGCAGGTGGAGCTGGCGCTGGACGAGCTGGCGCTGCTGGACGAGGCCAACCGCCGCGCGAGCGGGTTGGCCAAGGCGCGGGGCGTGGCGTTTTCGCC
>NZ_JZJL01000064.1 GCF_000971335.1 Chromobacterium vaccinii | reverse complement strand
TTAGCGCCCCGCTTGTTCCGGCGGCTCCTTGGGAATGGCTTTGGAGACGGGGTTTCGCCGCGCTGCTGGGGTCGCCTAGGGGTGTCGGGGAGCTGGCGAAACAGCTCCCCGACCTGCCTGGCGGACAGCCCCGCCATCAAAATCATCGTCCGCGCAGCGGACACAACACCAAAAACGGATCGTCGCCCTACAGAGTGGTTCACCCGACTGCGACACGTAGCAGGCCGCACAGCGGGCACCACAAACCAATCCCAGAAGCTGACTCACTCAACATAGCACCCAAACAAAAGGGCAAGCCATCCGGCCTGCCCCTCTTATCACCACGTCAATGGCGCGTCGCCCTTGCGGGTGACGCGCCCTACGCCTCACAACGACGGCAACACCTCGCCGTCGATCAGGCCGTTGAAGCGGCCGCTGGCCACCAGCGCCGCGGCCTTCTCGATGTCCGGCGCGAAATAACGGTCCTTGTCGTAGAACGGCACCTGCTCGCGCAGCATCCCCTTGGCCGCTTCCAGCTTGTCGCTGGATTTATTCGGCGCGCGGAAGTCTATGCCCTGGCAGGCGGCCAGCAACTCGACGCCCAAGATGCCGGCGGTATTGCCGGCCATGTCCTTCAGGCGGCGGCCGGCGAAGGTGGCCATCGACACGTGGTCTTCCTGGTTGGCGCTGGTGGGCAGGCTATCCACCGAGGCCGGATGCGCCAGCGACTTGTTTTCGCTGGCCAGCGCCGCGGAGGTCACCTGGGCGATCATGAAGCCGGAGTTGACGCCGCCGTTGTTGACCAGGAAGGGCGGCAGCTTGGACAGATTGCTGTCGATCAGCAGCGCCATCCGGCGTTCGGACAGCGAGCCGATCTCGGCGATGGCCAGCGCCAGGTTGTCGGCGGCGAAAGCCACCGGCTCGGCGTGGAAGTTGCCGCCGGACAGGATGTCGTTGTCGCCGGCGAACACCAGCGGGTTGTCGGACACCGCGTTGGCCTCGACGCGCAGCACTTCGGCGGCATTGCGGATCTGGGTCAGGCAGGCGCCCATCACCTGCGGCTGGCAGCGCAGGCTGTACGGGTCCTGCACCTTGCCGCAGTTTTCATGCGATTGCTCGATCTGACTGTGCGCCAGCAGCTCGCGGTACAAACGGGCGGCGTCGATCTGGCCCTGGTGGCCGCGCACTTCGTGGATGCGCGCGTCAAACGGAGTGCGGCTGCCCAGCGCGGCTTCCACCGACAGGCTGCCGGCCACGGTGGCCGACACGTACAGGTCTTCGGCGGCGAACAGGCCTTCCAGCGCGAAGGCGGTGGACGCCTGGGTGCCGTTCAGCAGCGCCAGGCCTTCCTTCGGCGCCAGCATGATCGGTTCCAGACCGGCGGAGCGCATCGCCACCGAGCCCGGCACCCGCACGCCGTCGACGAAGGCTTCGCCCTCGCCGATCAGCACCGCGCTCATATGCGACAGCGGCGCCAGGTCGCCGGACGCGCCGACCGAGCCCTTCTGCGGAATCACCGGGTAGATCTGGCGGTTGAACAGCGTGACCAGCGCGTCGATCACTTCGCGGCGGATGCCGGAAAAGCCGCGCGCCAACGAGTTGATTTTCAACGCCATCACCAGCCGCACGGTGCTGTCTTCCATCGGCGCACCGATGCCGGCGGCGTGCGACAGCACGATGGAGCGTTGCAGCAGCTCCAGCTCGTCGGTGGCGATCTTGGTGCTGGCCAGCAGGCCGAAGCCGGTGTTGATGCCGTAGACGGTGCGGCCTTCCGACAGCACGCGCGCCACGGTGGCGGCGGAAGCGTCGATCTCCGCGTAGGCGGACGGATCGATCTTCAATTGCAGGCCAGTTTCACGTGAAACGCGGCGCAGGTCGGCCAGCGTCAGCCGGCCCGGTACGATGTTGAGGATGCTCATGGCTTCTGTCTCTCTATGCTTCTTATGTTCTTGCTATGGGCGCCAATCAGTCACAAACGCGACCAGATCAGCGTCACCTTTTCTTTCAACCCTTGTCCGGACAATTGCAATCGCCCGTCCGGCAGCCGCTCCACTTCGCGGCGCATGGTCTGGCCGATCACCGCCGGCGCGTTCGACTGCAAGGCGGTGTGATAGACCACGCCCGGCTCCTCGCCCAGCCACCAGCGGCCGGTGTAGAAGTTGGACACTCGCTGCGCGTCTTCCGGGCTGGGGTTGGCCAGCGGCTGGCGGTTCTGCGCGACGCTGACGTAGCCGCCGGCGGTGTAGATCAGCGTGCCTCTTTGCTCGCCCGGCCAATGAAAGGCCTCGCCGCTTTCGCGATGGACGATGAATTCGTCCAGCTTCCATTCGCCGATCAGGTCTGTCGCTTCCACTTCAACCTCTCCTGTGACACTGCAAGCGGGGCCCCCGCCCTATCGCGCTTAGAACCGGCTTTACGATCTCGCGAGCTAGAGCGAGACAAGGCGAAAACGGCTGAAGAAGCGGAATGTACATACGGTACATGAGCATTCTGAAGACGGTTTCAACGCCGTATCGCCGACGCGCAGCAGATCGTAAACAGGTTCTTACTTCAGCATCGGCAAATCCAGGCCCTGTTCCTTGGCGCAGTTCACCGCGATGTCGTAGCCGGCGTCGGCATGGCGCATCACGCCGGTACCCGGATCGTTGCGCAGCACGCGGCCCAGGCGTTCGGACGCGGCGTCGCTGCCGTCGCAGACGATGACCACGCCGGAATGCTGGGAGAAACCCATGCCCACGCCGCCGCCGTGGTGCAGCGAGACCCAGGTGGCGCCGCCGGCGGTATTCAGCAAGGCGTTCAGCAGCGGCCAGTCGGACACGGCGTCGGAGCCGTCGCGCATGCTTTCGGTTTCGCGGTTGGGGCTGGCGACCGAGCCGGAATCCAGGTGGTCGCGGCCGATGACGATGGGGGCCTTCAGCTCGCCGTTCTTCACCATCTCGTTGAAGGCCTGGCCCAGGCGGGCGCGGTCTTTCAGGCCCACCCAGCAGATGCGCGCCGGCAGGCCCTGGAAGGCGATGCGCTCCTTGGCCATGTCCAGCCAGTTGTGCAGGTGCGGATCGTCGGGGATCAGCTCCTTCACCTTCTGGTCGGTCTTGTAGATGTCTTCCGGATCGCCGGACAGCGCCACCCAGCGGAAGGGGCCGATGCCTTCGCAGAACAGCGGGCGCACATAGGCCGGGACGAAGCCGGGGAAGTCGAAAGCGTTTTGCACGCCCTCTTCCAGCGCCATCTGGCGGATGTTGTTGCCGTAGTCCAGCGTGGCCGCGCCACGCTCCTGCAACGTCAGCATCGCGCGCACCTGCACCGCCATGGATTTCTTGGCGGCGGCGGTGATCTCGGCGGCGGCGGTTTTCTGCTTGTCGCGCCACTGGGCCACGGTCCAGCCCTGCGGCAGATAGCCGTGCACCGGGTCGTGGGCGGAGGTCTGGTCGGTGACCACGTCCGGGGTGATGCCGCGCGCCACCAGTTCGGCGAACACGTCGGCGGCGTTGCCCAAGAGGCCCACCGACACCGCCTTGCCCGACTGCTTGGCGTCCTCGACGATGGCTAGCGCCTCGTCCAAGGTGGTGGCCTTGCGGTCGACATAACGGGTTTTCAGGCGGAAATCGATGCGGGTTTCGTCGCATTCGACGGCGATCATGGAAAATCCCGCCATGGTCGCGGCCAGAGGCTGCGCGCCGCCCATGCCGCCCAAGCCGCCGGTCAGAATCCAGCGGCCCTGCGGCTTGCCGTCGAAGTGCTGCCTTGCAACAGCCACAAATGTCTCATATGTACCCTGCACGATGCCCTGCGAGCCGATGTAGATCCAGGAGCCGGCCGTCATCTGGCCGTACATCATCAGGCCCTTTTTATCGAGCTCGTTGAAGTGCTCCCAGTTGGCCCAGTGCGGCACCAGATTGGAGTTGGCGATCAGCACGCGCGGCGCGTTTTCGTGGGTCTTGAACACGCCGACCGGCTTGCCAGACTGAACCAGCAGCGTCTCGTCGTCTCCCAGCCGCTGCAGGGTTTCCAGGATCTTGTCGTAGCACTCCCAGTTGCGGGCGGCGCGGCCGATGCCGCCGTACACCACCAGGCTTTGCGGGTGCTCGGCCACCTCGGCGTCCAGATTGTTCTGGATCATCCGATAGGCGGCTTCGGTCAGCCAGCTTTTACATGTGAGCTGGTTGCCGCGCGGCGCGCGGATGTGGCGGGAAGCGTCAAAACGCGGGTCGGTCATGGTTCTCTCTCCTCTGTTTTCCTTGAATCGCGCGATCGTCAACGGCGCAGGTGGCGGCTCAGGCTCCAGGCCAGCCGCGCCGCCGCCTTGGCGCCATGGCTGTCGATATCGAATGCGGGATTGAATTCCACCAGATCGGCGCCGGCGAGCTTGCCGCTCTTGGCGATGCGCGAAGTCAGCGCCTCCACCACGGCAATGTCGACGCCGTAGCCGGCCGGGGCCGACACCGCCGGCATCTGCGCCGCCGGCAGCACGTCCAGATCGATGGTCAGGTAGACGGCGTCGACGCTGTCGAGGAATTCGGCCAGCTGGCCGCGGATGTCGGCCAGCTGCCAGCCGGTCATCTCGGTGTCCAGCCGCCACTCGGCGCCCAGCGCGCGGGCGGTGTCGAACAGCGCCTGGGTGTTGGCGGTTTCGGCCACACCCAGGCACAGGTAGCGGAACACGCGGCCGTGGCGGGCGCAGTCGGCGGCGATCTGCGCGAACGGCGTGCCGCTGGTGGCCTCGTCGGCTTGGCGCAGGTCGAAATGGGCGTCGAAATTGATCACGCCGATGCGTTTGTCCGGATGCGCCGCAGACAAACCCAGCCAGTGGCCGTAGGCGGTTTCGTGGCCGCCGCCCAGCACCAGCGGCAGATGGCCGGCGGCAATCGCTTGCGTCACGCGCTCGCCCAAACGCTGCTGCGCGGCTGCCAGGTCGCCGTCGGCGCACGCGACGTCGCCGGCGTCGTACAAGGGCAAGGTCGGGTGCCAGGCCAGGTTGGCCAGCGCCTTGCGCAGCGCCTGCGGGCCGGCGGCCGCGCCGACGCGGCCCTGGTTGCGGCGCACGCCCTCGTCGCAGGCGAAGCCGATGATGGCGATCCCCGGCGCGCCTCTTTCAGGCAGCGGCTGCACCGCCTGATGCCAGCGTTTGGCCGCCTCGCCTTCGGCCGCGTCCACGCGGCCGGTCCAGATCTTCATGTCCACCATGAGCATGCTTCCTTTATTGCCGTCCCGGCCGGAAGCGCGCTGGCGTCCGGCGGGCCGAACGGTAATCAGTCGATATGTTGCGCCGTGCCGCGGAACACCCGCCGCTTCAACAGCGGCACGCCGACGCTGTAGGCCAGCTCGGCCGGGTGGGCGATGTCCCAGACCAACAGGTCGGCGACGCAGCCGGCGGCCAGCCGGCCATGGGTGTCGCCGCGGCCCAGCGCCCGCGCCGCGTGGCGGGTGACGCCGGCCAGCGCCTCTTCCGGCGTCAGGCCGAACAAGACGCAGGCCTGGTTCATCGCCAGCCGGATGGAGGCGAACGGGCTGGTGCCAGGGTTCAGGTCAGTGGACACCGCCATCGGCACGCCGGCGGCGCGCAGCTTGTCCACCGGCGGTTTTTGCGTTTCGCGCAGGAAATAGAAAGCGCCGGGCAGCAGCACCGCCACAGTGCCGGCACGGCCCAGGGCCTCGACGCCGGCATCGTCCAGATATTCGATGTGGTCGGCCGACAGGCCGCCGAATTCGGCCACCAGCTCCGCGCCGTGGAGGTTGGACAGCTGCTCGACATGGCCCTTCACTTTCAGGCCATGGGCGCGCGCCGCCTCGAACACGCGGCGGGTCTGCGCCGGCGTGAATCCCACGCTCTCGCAGAACACGTCCACCGCCTCGGCCAGGCCGGCCCGCGCCCCCACCGGCAGAATGGATTCGACCACCAAGTCGACATAGCCGTCGGCGTCGCCGGCGTATTCCGGCGGCACCGCGTGGGCGGCCAGCAAGGTCGTCGCCACCTCCACCGGCAAGGACGCTTCCAGCCGTCGCGCGGCGGCCAGCTGCTTCAGCTCGTCGGCCTGGGTCAGGCCGTAGCCGGACTTGATCTCCACCGTGGTCACGCCTTCGGCCATCAAGGCTTTCAGCCGCGGCAAGCTGGCCAGCGCCAGCTCCTCCTCGTCCAGCCAGCGAGTGGCGCGGACGGTGGAGACGATGCCGCCGCCCTCGGCGGCGATCTGCTGATAAGGCACGCCGGTGAGCCGCTTTTCCCATTCCGCCGCGCGGCTACCGCCGTACACCAGGTGGGTGTGGCAATCGATGAAGCCCGGCGTGATCCAGCGTCCCTGCAGGTCGAACACCTCTCCGTCGAAAGCGGCGGCGTCGACGCCGGCCTGCGGCAGCACCGCCTCGATGTGGCCGTCGCGCAACAGCAGCGCATGGCCTTCCAGCGCGCCGTAGGGCGCGTCATGGACCGGGTCCATGGTGGCCAGCTTGGCGTTCAGCCACAGGCTGGGCCGGTGGGGATGGGGAACGTTCATGGTCGTCCTGCCGGATTATTTGTATATACATTTAATCGCCTGGACTGCCGGTGTCAAGCGCAAGGGAAAATCTTTTCCCAGACTGTCTCATGCAAGGTACTGATGTTGCATGGCAATAAAAAACGGCCGCTTGTCAGGCGGCCGTTTTTTCTGCGATTGTCGGTTAATTGTATATACCGTTTACTTCTTCACCCGCGTCTGCGAACGCAGCTTGTAACGCAGCCCCGGATGGGTGAGCCGGGCGAAGCTGACCAGCTTCTTGTGCGACCAGGTGCGGCGCAGCACCAGCAGGCAGGGCTCGGCGGCGGCGATGCCCAGCAATGCCTGCTCCGCCGCCCCCGGCAGCACCGCTTCCACGCTATGCTCGATATCGGTGAGCGGGCAGCTCTGCATCAGGTAGTCGTTGGGCGTGCGTTCGGAGAAATCCTGCCGCAGATAGTCGGGCGCGAAGGACGGATTGACGTAGCGGTCCTCCAGCTGGATCGGCACCTCGTCCTCGCAATGGACGATCAGCGAATGGTAGACGGCGCCGCCGGCGCGCATGCTGAGCCGCAGCGCCACCTCTTCGCTGGCCGGCGCCGCCTCCAGCAGAATCACGTGGGCGGTGTGGCGATGGCCGCGCGCCTCGATTTCGGCGGCGATATTGTTGATGTCCAGCAGCGGCGACTCCGCCTTGCGCTCGGCGACATAGGTGCCGTCGCCGGCGAAGCGCAGCAGGATGCCGGCCTCGGCCAGGTCGCGCACCGCCTTGTTGACCGTCATGCGCGACACGCCGAACTGCCGCGCCAGCTCCAGCTCCGGCGGAATCTTGCAGCCAGGCAGAAAGTGGCGGTCGCGAATGCCGGACAGGATGTAGTCCTTGATGCGCTGGTAACGGGGTTGGGCGGCGTCTGACACCTTGGCTCCAGTCTTGACGGGAATGAGCGATTGTAGCGCGAGCGGCCGCATCGCTGGCTGATCCAGCGCAGATAAAGGGAGGCGAAACCATGATGACCCTGCCGCAGTGGCTGGCGGCCTACGACGAAAGCCACCGCCATCCGTTCAACATCGCCATGCACAAGCTGTGCGTGCCGCTGATCGCGCTGTCGCTGCTGGGCATGCTGATCGTGCTGCCCGGCCCGCTGCCCTGGGCCTGGCTGGCGGCGCTGGCCGCCGTGGCCTGGTACTGGCGGCTGTCGCGCGCGGCGGCGCTGGTGATGGCCGTGCTAAGCGGCCTGGCGTTGCTGCTCTTGACCATCGCCCAAAGCCAGGGCCTGCCGCTGGGCATCGTCTCGCTGCTGGTGTTCGCGCTGGCCTGGGCCGGCCAGTTCGCCGGCCACGCGCGCGAAGGCAAAAAGCCGTCGTTCACCCAGGATCTGCAATTCCTGCTGATCGGCCCGCTGTGGACGCTGCGCGCGCTGTGGCGGCGGCTGGGCTTGATCGAATGACGCGCTGAACCGTCCCGCCGCGCGCTATCATCGGTCTTTTCCGATTCCGATGGAGCGCGCGATGTTCCTTCCGCAAGGCCTGAGCCTGGCCCCCCTGGCGCCGGGCGTCGACCAGATTCTGCTGGCCGGCGACGGCTTCTCCGCCCGCATCGCCCTGCTGGGCGGCCAGTTGATCGACTACCGCCGCGACGGCGAGCCGCCGCTGCTCTACCTGTCGCCGCAAACCGCCTGCCAGCCGGGCAAGGCGATACGCGGCGGCGTGCCGGTGTGCTGGCCGTGGTTCGGCCCGCATCCGTCCGATGCCGGCCAGCCGGCGCACGGCGTCGCCCGCCAGCAGCTCTGGACCCTGCGCGACGCCAGCCGCGACGGCGAAGTGTTCCACGTGAAACTGGATGGCCCGCGCCACGGCGATCTGGCCGCCGAGCTGGATTTCCGCATCGGCCCCGACGGCGCCGCCATCGCGCTGGCCACCACCAACCATGGCGATGCCGCGCACACCCTCAGCGCCGCGCTGCACAGCTATTTCGCGGTGTCCGACATCGACAGCGTCGAGCTGCTGGGCCTGGAAAACGCCCCGGTACACGACAAGGTGGCCGACGCCCGCTCCGCCCTGCCGGCCGGCCCCTTCCGTTTCGTCGGCGAGGTGGACCTGGTGGTGTATTCCAGCCAGGCCGCGACGCTGCGCGACGCCGGCTGGCGACGCGACATCGCCATCCAGCCGGAAGGCTCGGCCAGCGCGGTGGTGTGGAACCCGGCGCCGGCCAAGGCGCGAAAGCTGGCCGATCTGCCGGACGAGGACTGGCGGCGCTTCGTCTGCGTGGAAACCGCCAACGCCGGCGACGACGCGCGCGCGCTGGCGCCGGGCGAGCGCCACCGGCTGGCTTGCCGCCTGCATTTCTCTTGTCACGGCTAGGGGTTATAATCCCCAGTTCGAGACGGCCGCCGCGACCCTTCGGTCCGGCGGCGCTTTCCAGGCTATCCGGACCTCAGCAATGGCACGACCAGACAAGATTTCCCGCTTCCTTCCGCTGACCTTCGCCAACGGCAACAGCGTGCGCCGTTTCGGCAAGCACTGCCCGCAGTGCCGCGCCATGGTGGGCGCCGAGCACATGGAAGGCCTGGCCAGCCTGATGCACGGCAAGATCTACCTGTCCGCCGAAGCCTGCTGTCCTCAGTGCGAGCAGCGCTTCCCGGTGGCCTGCGTGATCACCGACGACAAGCGCGTGCACCGCGTGCTGCTGCCGCTGTGGATGTTCCGCTTGTGGATGAAGTCCGCCACCCGCCACGATCCTCAGCCGATCAACAATGACAAGTGGGATCTGGAACAGGCCGACAGCGCGCCCAAGGGCCTGATGCTGCCGGCCGACGCCGACGTGCTGCGCTCCGAGGAAATCCTCGGCCGCTTCCAGGGCGAGCCGATCAGCGCCTGGATCGAATACCAGGGCCAGCGCTTCGTGTTCGACCGCGCCGCCCCCGGTAACAATCTGGCCCTGGCCGCCAGCGAACTGTTGCTGGAAGGCCGGCTGATCTACCGCCAGCAATAAGGCCGAGCGCCGCCGAGCAGGCGCTAAAGCTTGTCCATGCCATTCGCGGTCCGGCCCATGCCAGGGGCCGGCGGCGGATTCGGCTGCTTCGGCTCAGCCGCGCCGCAGGCCCGCGCCAGCTTGTCCAACGCCTCCAGCGCCGCCGCCGGCCTGGCGCTTCTTGGCGTCGGCCCGCCATTTGCGGGTGATCAGATCGAGCCTCTGCCGCTGCGCCTGCAGAATCTCCAATACCTGCTCGTCCGGCAATGCCCCCTCTCCCTGCAGCATCGCCTTGTACGCCCGCACGCTCCTCACTTCGCTCCCGATCTGGCTCATTGCTCCTCCTTGGCGCATTTGATGCTGGAACACGCGTTCCTGCGATCCCAAACGTCAATCATCCATTCCGGTCCCGGCTGCCAGCCAATCCCGCAGCGCCGTCGGCCGGGTGCGGCGGCGGTCGCGCACGAACAGCTCGGCGCCCAGCGTCTGCTCCATCTGCCGGATCACCTGGCTGGCCCCGGACTGAGTGATGCCGTGGCGGCGCGCGGCCTCTGTCACCGTGCCGCACTCAGCTACCGCCAGCATCAGCCGCCAGTGCATCAGGTTCATCATCGATCGCCCCCTCATGAAAACTACGTCTTGCAACCATCGGCACAGTTAATAACAGGGTGCTGAAATTCTTGTTTTACCGCAAGCGCAGCCAGGCGGCAGCATGGAGGCCTGAATCGCGTTGGCATTGCCCCGCCGCGGGCGGTGCGAAGCGCCGCACCAAGTGGAGAACCCGATGGAACTGTATTTCGCCCTCATGGCATGCTCCCTGGCGCCGCACATCGCGCTGCGCGAACTCGGCCTGCCGTTCGAGCTGGTCCGCGTCGACAACCGGACCAAGCGAACCGGCGACGGCCGCGATTTTCTCGACATCAATCCCAAGGACTATATCGCCGCGCTGGCGCTGGAAAACGGCGGTTGGCCGCGGGTCCGGCTGCAGGAGATGCTGAACTTCATCGTCGCCGAACTGCACGGCGGCAGCGCGCCGCGATTCCGCTCCGGCCTGCCGAAGACCGCGTTGCAACTATTCCGCGACAAGCTGTTCCAGCGGCTGGACTGGCTGGAAGACAGGCCGCAAACGCAGACCTGCCTGCTGGGCGACCGCTTCGGCATCGCCGACGCCTATCTGTACGCGGTGCTGAGCTGGCTGCCGCGCTTCGAAATAGACATCGCGCTCTGGCCGGCGCGGCATGCCTACTGCCAGCGCATGGACGCCCGGCCGTCGGCGCGGGCCGCGCATCGGGCGGAAGAAACCGCGGCGCCGGCGCGCTGAGCTGGTTCCGCAATGAAAAACGGCCGGGAAAACCCGGCCGCTTCGCGCTCCAGCAAAAACTCAGTGCACGCTGGCCGGGTAATGGCCGGCCACCCAGCTCTCGAAGCGGTCGAACATCGCCGCGTCGCCGGCCGCGTTGTCGGCGATCAGCTCCGCGCCGTGCACCAGGCGGATATGCGCGGCGAGCGTATCCGGATACTGCGCCGGATAGTCGCGGACGGCGGCGTCGGCGATCAACTTCTGCGCGCCGGCCCAGGCCTCGTCCACGCTCTGGTTGCAGCTGTCGGCCAGGTAGCGGGCGTTGAACGGCTCGCCGGTCAGGAGCAGCAGCGTGGCATTGTGGTTGATGCTGTTGCCCGGGCCCCAGTAGTGCTCGGCCAGCAGCGGGCCGATGGCCGGGTTGTCGGTCAGGTAGCCGAACTTGCCGATGAAATAGGCGCGGGTCTGGTACACCGCCATATTCGCCAGCAGGTAGCCGTGGTAGGCGGCGGCCGATTCCTGGTTCAACAGGTGCGGAATGGCCAGCAGCGGGCGCGGGCTGACGGCGATGCCCAGGATGCGCCGCTCGCTGTCGCGCGCCAGCTGCAGAATGCGCTCGGCGCTCAGCTCGTTTTCCGGCAGCGCGTACAAGGCGCGCTCAAAATACGCCACCACGGCGATCGAGCGCTCGGCGTAAGCGGCGAACGGCTGCGTCGCCTCGATGCGGGCGCGGATCAGCTCGTCCGGAATCGCCTCGCCCTGGCCATTGCGGGCGTAACGCTTCAGCCAGTCGGCGTCGTCCAGCAGGCTGTCGCAGAACATGCTCTGGGTTTCGGCGTAGGCCATAGACGTCGGCGCGAACTCCTGCGAGAAGCACGGCGCGTTCTGCGTGACATTGGCGAAGTGGGCGGCGTGGCCGCCCTCGTGGAACAGCGTGTTGATCGCGCGCGCGCCGCTGCCCACCTGGTCCGGCTTGGCGTCGGCAGTGAAGTTGATCTGGCCGGCCACCCAGGCTTCGCCGTCGAAGAACGATGGAATCGGACCGTGGCAGAAACCGTTCTGGTACTTGCCCTGGCGCTCGATCAGATCGAGCTGCATCGTCGCGCCGCGGTACTGGATGCCCAGGCGGCGGAAACTCAACACCCAGCGTTCGACCGCCTTGGCGAACGGCAGAAACGGGTCCATCTGGCGGGTGACGTCGCCGCTCATGTGGAAGCGCAGATTGTGCGCCAGCAGCGCGCCATCGCCGTGCTTGGCCCTCAGCTGGTCCAGCGCGCGCTGGTTGGCGTCGCGGGTGCGGGCCTCGAAGTCATCCAGAATGGCGAACAGCTGATCCGGCGTCATCTGCTCGTTCTTCTTCACCTTGTATTCGAAGTAGTCGGCGTAACCCAGGCTGCGGGCGAGCGCGTTGCGCTTGTTCACGATGGCGATGAAGCCATTGTCCAGCGCCCAGCGCTCCAGGCCCATCAGCGCGTCGTGCGAGCTCTTGCGCGCCGCCTCGTCGCGGTTGGTGCCCATATTGGTGGACAGCCCGCTCAGCGTCGCCTCTTCCAGCTCGCCGGCCTCGTTGATGTGGCGCATCTTGTAGCCGCGGCGCTTGGAAAACAACTCGGACTCCAGCGCCACCAGTTCGGTCATCAGCTGGCGCGCTTCGTCGCTTTCAATGATGTTGCTGTCGAACAGCGCCTGCCAGCCATTGAAGCCGTGCAGCAGCGCGTCGCGCTCGGCGCCGGCCGGCAACGCCTCCAGCCGGGCGATGGCGGCCTTGGTCCGCGCCAGCCGCTGCGGGCTGGAGATGAAGTCCTTGAACGCGCCCTCGGCGCGGGCGAAGCCGGCATCGTCGTCGGACACCGCCATATACGTATCCCAGAACAGGTCTTCCTTGGCCTTGTGGATGGCCAGGTAATCGCGGTTGAGCGCGTCGAACTCGCCGCGCAGCGCTGCCAATGCAGTCATTTCCATTTTCTCCCGGGGATGTCGCCGCTCTATCGGCGGCATGGTTTGAGCGATGAATATCGCCACGTCATGGATGATTAAGTCTCATACCATATCCCCGCAAGGTCAAGATATCTCAATGCTATTTCACATGGATCCCCTTTTTTTGCATGAGTAAATCAAAACTCGCGCCGATCGGGGCGACATCAACCGCCGGCAAACCGGCGGCTGATGGCGCAAGCGGCTAGAACATCGACAGCGGATAAGCCGTGTTCACCCGCCACACCCCGCCGATCGGTTTCAGATAACCGGCGATGCTGAACACCGCGCCGTTTTCGCCGGTACAATAACCGGCGGCATTGACCGCTGGCGCCGACGGACCGACAAACTGGCCGCCGGCAAGCGGCGCGGCGACAATGGCGTGGGTATACGCATAACGGACCGACGCCATGATCTGCGCCCGGTTGCAAGCATCGGGATAGAACGTAGAGCTGCCGGCCCCGCCCTTGGCGACCCATGCGCCCGCCGCCGCGTCATACACCTGGATGCCGCCGCCGACATAGCGATATGGCCCTGGATGGGCCGCGCCGGGCAACACGATGTAGTCCACGCCACCGGTAATTTGAGCCGCCAACGGCGCAGCGGCCCCCGCCCCCAACACGGGATTGTGTCCGCCCGGCCGGGCGTGGAAACCCACGGCCGCACCAGCGGCGTTGATCTCGCCGCAGAAGATATGCTCCAGATTGATCTGCGGGTTAAGCCGGCTATTGGCGGCAGGCGGCACGGCGACCTGCATCGGCACCAGAGCGATATCCGCCGAACCCGGCGCGCAATTGATCGCAGCGGCGGCCGGCAGCGCCGCGGCCAGTCCAAATAGAAGCAGCAGAAAGGAACGCATGGGAAACTCCTTGCCTGGCGGACAGCACATGCTGCCTACCAGACAAGACGAAACGGCTTCCCCTTTGTGAAAACCGCGCGGCCTCAGGCCGCGAGCAGCAAATCCAGCCGGCGGCCATCGCGCAACGGCTGCATGTCGAAGCCCAGCCTCTGCGCCAGCAGCAGCATCGCCACGTTGCCGGGCGCGCAATGCGCGCGAAAGCGCCGGCACGCCAGCCGCTCGCGGCCGAAGGCCAGCATCAGCCGGGCCGCCTCCCGCGCGTAGCCCTGCCGCCAGGCGGTCTCGGTCAGCTCGATGCCGAACTCGGCCTCGCCGTCGTCCGCGCCGCGCAAGCCGACCGAGCCGATCAGCGCGCCGTCGTCGATGCGCTCGATCGCCAGCTGCCAGTCGCGGCGCGGCACTCGCCGCTGCTGCGCCAGGAAACCAGCCAGCCGCCGCGCGCAGAAATCCGCGCCCATCTGCTCCGGCGCGTAATGGCGGCCGAACGCCGCGCCCTTGCGCGCCGCCAGATAGGCGTCGAGATCGGATTCGCGAAAATCGCGCAGCCGCAGCCTGCCGTCCGGCTCGGCCAGGATCAGCATGAGCAGATTTCCAGCCGGCGCCGATCGGCGCGCTGCTCCAGCCGCGATCGGCGCAGATGGTCGTCATCGGCCAGCAGTTGTCGCGGTGGCGCTTCGGAGGACAGAATGGATGGGGAAACGGGCTCGTCGCCGAGCATGTCGCGCAGCAAGTGGCGCGACAGGATAAAGATCGATGCCATGATGGCGGTACCTGTAAAGAACGATGAAAGAGCGAGGAGTCCGGCGCGCCGGGCGGCGAAACGGCTCCGATAATTCCCGCGACGATGCGTTTTTGCAGGATACGTCACGCGGCGGAAGCGCGAAGTCTGCTCCCGCCCATGGCCATTCGTCAAGCATAAGGCCGCGGCCTTATGCTCACCAGCGCCGGCTTGTCTGCCTGGCCGGCGCATGCGCCGCGCGCCAGCGGCCGAGTCCGGTGCGCAGCGCGGCATCCATCAGCCCCAGTTGCAGGCCGACCATCACCGCGTACAGCAGCATGCCCCAACCCAGCGGCATCCACGGCACCGCCCAGTCGCTCAGATGCGGATACAGCAGCCAGGCCAGCAGCAAGCCGGCCACCAGCGTCAGCTCCACCGCGCGCCACGATCGGGTGCGCAGCGCCAGCCGGACGCCGATGTCGGTCAGAAAGAAAACCAGGCAGAGCATATAGAGTTCCATTGTCGACTCCCCGACAGCAGGACAACGGGCTCTGCGGGACGATCCGTTGTCAGACATTATCCAGCGCCTGCCGCCTCCCGCGATTCCGGCGCTTGCTCCCCCTTGTTAAGCGGTTTATAGCCAAACCTGTCCAAAGTACCAGGCTTGTTATTGATGCAAATGATCTATGGGATTGTATCTGTCAAAACAAATTGTCAGACAAAAAACGAAAAGCATGCATTTCATAGCGCTTCAGTACAATGTCTTTCTGGATCATGCCTCGCTATTCTGCTGGAGTCGGCAAACCACCATTCAGGAGCCTCACCATGGCCACCAGCACTCAAGGACAAATCCTCTCGCTGCAAGGCAGCGTCAAGGCAATCGGCAGCGACGGCAAGGCACGCCTCCTGAAAGTGGGCGACATCCTGCTCCCCGGGGAGCAGCTGCAACTAGAGAACGGCGCCGCCATCGACATCAGCCGCGCAAATGGAGAGATTCTGCATGTGGACGGCAGCCGCCAGGTCACCCTGACCGACGAGATCCTGCACGCGCAACCCAGCGACGCCACCGAAGCCAGCATTGCCCCGTTGCCGCCGGAGGCCCAGCAAATCCTGGCCGCGCTGGACAATCCCAATCCTGGTCCCAACGCCAACCCCTTCGACAACCTCGCCCCGGCCGCAGCCGGCCTGACCGACGCCGGCGGCGAGAACAGCGGCCACTCCTTCATCCGCATCGGCCGCATCACGGAATCGCTCACCGGCCTGACGCAGGAAAGCGCGCCGGTCTCGGCTGCGGAAGTGCCGGCCGCCCGGGCCGCCGCCATTGAAACCGCCGATTCGCCGCCGTTCTTCACCGCCGCCAACGGCGCGCCGCTGAGCGGCGACCTGAACGTCACCACCAACGAGGACACCCCGGTCAGCGGCACGCTCACCGCCAGCGACCCCGACGGCGACCCCCTCACCTTCGTCAAGGGCTCCGACCCCGCCCACGGCGCGGTCATCATCAATCCGAATGGCAGTTGGACCTATACCCCGGCCCAGGACTATAACGGCGGCGACAAATTCACCGTCACCGTCAATGACGGCCGCGGCGGCACCGCCACCGTCACCATCAATGTCGGCATCACCCCGGTCAACGACCCCGCGGTTTTCGGCGGCACCGATCATGGCACCGTGGTGGAGGACGACATCACCCAGGTAAGCGGCACTCTGGTGGTCAAAGATCCCGATCCAGGCGAATCCGGCTTCAAGCCGCTTGCCGACGTCAAGGTGGACTACGGCACCTTCCACTTTGACAGCGCCACCGGCCAGTGGACCTTCACCCTGGACAACGACAAGGCCCAGGCGCTGACCAACGCCGACCGCTTTGATCGCACCTTCACCATCCAGTCACTGGACGGCACCACCCATACTGTCACCATCACCATTCAGGGCAAGGACGACCCCGCCATCATCACCGGCAGCGACGGCGCCGTCACCGAGGACCAGAACGTCTCGCCGACCAACACTCTGGACTACAATGGCAAGCTCAATATCGTCGATCCCGACCAAGGCCAGGCGGTATTCAATACCACCCGCGTCGACAGCAATGCCGGCAATCTCGGCAGCCTCACCATCGATGCCAGCGGCAACTGGCACTACAGCGTCGACAATGCCAAGGTCCAATACCTGGGACAGGGCGACACCCGCACCGAGTCGTTCACCGTCTACTCTCAGGACGGCACCTCCCATAACGTCATCGTCGTCGTCAACGGCGTCAACGACCCGGCCAACATCGGCGGTGCCGGCGACATCGGCGATGGCACCGTCAAGGAAGACACCCCGGCCCAGACGGTGGCCAGCGGCAAACTGACCGTCGTCGACATCGATCAAGGCCAAGCCCAACTGCAGCCCTACCAGCAGACCACCGACTACGGCACCTTCCAGGCCAATGCCGACGGCACCTGGACCTTCACCATCAATAACGGCAGCGCCAAGGTGCAGGCGCTGGGCGAGGGCGACACCGTTCCGCTGCAGTTCACCGTCGCCTCCAAGGACGGCACCGCCACCTCCGTGGTCACCATCCATGTGCTGGGCACCAACGATGCCGCCGTGATCGGCGGCACCGACCATGGCATCGTGATCGAAGACAAACTGTTGGAAGTGGGCGGCGTGCTGACCGTCAAGGATGTCGATCAAGGACAATCGTTCTTCCAGGCCCAGACCAACATCGCCGGCGTCTATGGCGCGTTCAGCATCGACGCCAACGGCAACTGGAAGTACGACCTCAACAACAGCGCCCCCATCGTCCAGGCGCTCAACGAAGGCGAGTCCCGCCTCGAGTCCTTCGTCATCAAAAGCGCTGACGGCACCACCTCCACCGTTACCGTCACGGTCCTCGGCACCAACGACCCCGCGGTGATCACCGGCAACGATCAAGGCGCCGTCACCGAGGACCTCAACGTTTCTCCCACCAACACCCTCGACTACATCGGCAAGCTCAACGTCGTCGATCCCGATCAAGGCCAGTCTGTATTCGACCCCAGCCGCGTCGACAACAAGACCACCAACCTCGGCACCGTCACCATCGACGCCGCC
>NZ_JZJL01000063.1 GCF_000971335.1 Chromobacterium vaccinii | reverse complement strand
GGTGATCGCGGTGCTGGCATTGGGCCTGTCCGGCCTGTCGCTGCCGCTGGCGGCCTTCGGCGGCGGCCTCGCCGCCACCTGGCTGATCCTGGCGCTGGCGCGGCTGGCCAAGGGCGGCCTGGCCGGCCTGCTGCTGATGGGGCTGGTGGTGGGCGCCTTCTGCGGCGCCGTCTCCAGCCTGATCCTGTTTCTATCCGACGACCTGACGCTGCGCGCGGCCAGCAGCTGGCTGGCCGGCAATCTGGGCGCGTCGCTGCCTGGAAACCAATGGGCGTGCCTGCTCGCGGCCGGTCTCGGCGTCGCGCTGCTGTGCGCGATAGGCCGCGATCTGGATTGCCTGCTGCTGGGCGAGGAAACCGCGCGCTCGCTGGGCATCGATACCCGCCGCACCCGCCGGCTCGCCGCCGTCGGCGCGGCGCTGGCCACCGGCGGCGCGGTGGCGCTGTCCGGCGTGATCGGCTTCGTCGGCATGATGATCCCCAACGCGCTGTCTCTGCTGATCGGCGGCTGCCGCCGCAAGCTGATCCTGACGTCGGCCTGGGCCGGCGCGCTGTTCCTGCTGGCGGTGGACACCCTGGCGCGCAATATCGCCTGGCCGCTGGACCTGCCGGTGGGCCTGATGGCCGCCTTCGCCGGCCCGCCCTTCTTCATCTGGCTTTTCCGCCGCCAACAAGGGAGTCCCCGCGATGCCTGACACCCACACCCTGAAAGCGCGCGAGCTCGGCTACGACATAGCCGGCCGCGCGCTGCTGCGCGACATCCGCCTGGATCTCCCGGCCGGACAGGTCAGCGCGCTGCTCGGCCCCAACGGCGCCGGCAAGACCACGTTGCTGCGCCTGCTGGCCGGACTGGCCATACCCAGCCATGGCGCGGTGCGCCTGGCCGGCCAGTGCGTGTGCCGGATGGACGCGCTGCAGCGCGCCCGGCGCATCGCCTGGGTGCCGCAGCATCTGCCGGCCGACATTCCGCTGACGGTGGCCGAATTCGCCGCGCTGGGGCGCATGCCCTATCTGGGCGCGTTCACCCGTCCCTCTCCCCAGGACCGCGCCGCGGTGGCCGAGGCGCTGGCCATCGTGGAGATGGACGGCTACGCGTCCAAGCGGCTGGACGCGTTGTCCGGCGGCGAGCGGCAGCGGGTGGCCATCGCTCGCGCGCTGGCGCAGCAGGCGCCGGTGATCCTGCTGGACGAGCCGACCAACCACCTGGACCTGCGCCACCAGCACAAGCTGCAGCTGCTGCTGCGCGAGCTGGCGGCCCGGGGCAAAACCGTCGTCCAGGTGCTGCACGATCTGCAACTGGCGGCCGAATACGCCGATCGGGCGGCGCTGCTGGATGGCGGCCGCTTGGTCGCGGAAGGTTCGCCGCGCGCGGTGCTGACCCCGGAACGCCTGCTGGAGGTGTACCGCTGGCCGGTGCGGCTCAGCCACCCCGCCCCGGATAAGCAGGCCGCCTGAAAAACAAAAGCCGCCTCCCGGATGCCGGTGGCGGCTTCTTTCTCGACGGCCAGCCGTCTTACTTCAACGCGTAGATCGCCGGCAGATTGCGCCAGGCGCCGCGCACGTCCATGCCGTAGCCGAATACGTAGCGGTCCGGCACGTCCAGGCCGACGAAGTCCGCCTGCATCGGTTTTTCCTTGCTGATCAGCTTGTTGGCGAACACGCCGCTGTAGAAAGCCTTGGCCCCCATGGCCATGACCTTGTCGCGGATCGCGGCCATGGTATGGCCTTCGTCCAGGATGTCGTCCAGCACCAGCACCACGCGGTCGCGCACGTCTTCCTTCGGCGCTTGCTTCCACACCAGCTCGCCGCCATGGGTCTTGTCGCCGTAGCGGGAAACGTGGACATAGTCGAAGTCCAGCGGGAACTCCAGTCGCGGCAGCAACTGGCCGGTGAACACCACGGCTCCGCCCATCACGGACAGCACCAGCGGGTATTCCTCGCCCAGTTTTTCGGTGATCTCCACCGCCATGCGGTCGACGGCGGCGCTGACTTCCTCCGCGCTGAACAGCACGTCGGCGCTGTTGATCAGGCCGCGGGCTTCGGCAATATTAGGCATGATGACTCCTTGAACAGAACAAGCTGCGCCGCCGGAAAGCGGCGCGAATGAAAAAACCGTCAGCCGAGCTTCAGCTCGCGCAGGAAGGCGGCGAATTCGCCGGCCACTTCGTTGTGTTTCAGGCCATAGTTGACCGTGGCCTTCAGATATCCGAGCTTGGAGCCGCAATCGTAGCGGGTGCCCTGGAACGGCAGCGCCAGCACCGGCTCGCTCTTCAGCAGCGCGGCGATGCCGTCGGTCAGCTGGATCTCGCCGCCGGCGCCCGCGGCGGTGTTGACCAGCTTGTCGAAAATGCGCGGGGTCAGGATGTAGCGGCCGACGACGGCCAGATTGGACGGCGCTTCTTCCGGACGCGGCTTCTCGACGATGTGCTCCACGCTCTGGTGGCCCTGCGCGTTTTGCGCCACTTTTACGATGCCGTAGGAGCCGGTCTCTTCCGGCGCCACCGTCTCCACCCCCAGGATGGACGAGTGCGTCTCATCGAACAGACGCACCATCTGCTCCATCGCGCCCGGCGCGCCTTCGATCAGGTCGTCGGCCAGGATGACGGCGAACGGCTCGTCGCCCACCACCGGCCGCGCGCACAGCACGGCATGGCCCAGGCCCAGGGCCTCGGTCTGGCGGATGTAGATGCAGCTGACCGATGGCGGGATGATTTCCTGCACCAGTTGCAGCAGCTTCTGCTTGTTCTTGTACTCGAGCTCGGTTTCCAGCTCGTAGGCCTTGTCGAAATGATCCTCGATCGAGCGCTTGTTGCGGCCGGTGATGAAGATCAGCTCGGTCATGCCGGCGGCGATCGCCTCCTCCACCGCGTACTGGATCAGCGGCTTGTCGACAACGGGCAGCATTTCCTTGGGGCTGGCCTTGGTGGCCGGCAGAAAACGGGTGCCCAGACCCGCGACCGGGAATACCGCCTTGGTGATTTTCTTCATATCCACTCCGAAATCAATGTCGATCAGGCTCGATAACAGCGCCGCATTCTAGCCCGACTTCGCTCAAGGTCAAAATGTCTGTTGCCCCGCCAGCGCCTGCGCCACGTCCCGCAGCACCGGCTCCCAGGCACCAGGCGACGGCTGCCGCCACAATTTCACCGATGGATACCACGGCGCGGTTTCCGCGTCCGCGAGGAAAAACGGCGCGCTCTCGGCCCGCAGCAGCCCCCACACAGGCCGGCCCATCGCGCCGGCCAGATGCAGGATGGCGGTATCGACGCAGACCACCAGATCCATCTGCGCCGCCAGCGCGGCGGTATCGGCGAAATCGCCTATCGCCGGCTGCGCCACCAGCCCGCGCAACGGCTCCGGCAACTCTCCCGGCTGCAAGGCGAAAAAGTCTATCCCCTGTACGCGGCAAATTTCGGCGAACTGCTCCGGCGGCACCGATTTGTGCTGGCGCCAGGCATCGGCGATGCCCACGCCCCAGCGGCCGCTCTCCCATACCACCCCCACCTTCAGGCGCCCGGCGTCCGGCAGCGGCGGCGCATCCACGGCCACAGTACGCAGGTACGGCTCCGCAGGCAGATTATCCAGCGTCGCGCCGAGCATGCCCGGCAGCGACATCAGCGGCAGCTGGCAGTCATGATCCGGCGCGGCGTCCGGCGGCAACAATTCAACGCCGTCGAATTGGGCAAACAGGCGGTGGAAGGTTTCCGGGCAGGCCAGCAGCAGCCTGGCGTCCGGATGCTCGGCGCGGAGGCGCGGCAGAAAGCGCGCCATCTGCAGGCTGTCGCCCAGGCCTTGCTCTGCCCACAGCAGCAGCGCGCGGCCGCCCAGCGGCCCGCCGTCCCAGAGACTGCCGGCATGGCGCGGCTTGAGGATGCTGCGCCAACGCGCCTCGTACAGCGGCCAGGCCTCCGCATAACGGCCGGCCAGCAACAGCGCGATGGACAGGCTGAACTGCAGGTTGGCGTCGTTCGGCGCCAGCCCCAGCCCGCCCTGCAGCACGGCGATGGCGTCGTCCAGCAGCAGCGCGCTGGTGCAGACGTTGCCCAGGTTGTTGCAGCGGGCCGGCGTCAGGCCGTCCAGTTCGATCGCCTTCAAAAAGCAGGCGATGGCGTCCTGGTAGCGCAATTGATGCTGGCGCACCACGCCCAGATTGCTCCAGGCGTCCACATGGCCGGGCTCAGCCGCCAGCGCTTCTTCCAGCAGCTTGCCGGCCAGCTCCAGTTCGCCCAGCTCCTTCAGCAATACCGCCAGATTGCTCTTGATGTTGGCCGAGGCCGGATTCAGCGCCGCCGCGGCCATGTAATCGTCCAGCGCGCGCGAGCTGTCTCCGGCCTGCAGACGGGCGCTCGCCCGGTTGGCCAGCGCCTGCCAATCGCGCGGATTGACGAGCAGGCAGCGATCGAACGCCGCGATCGCGCCTTGCCAGTCCCCGGCCGCCACCCGGCGGTTGCCTTCGTCGAAATCCGCCGTCACCACTGTCTTCAACGCCATGAGGATCTCCGTCAACTTGCCGCCAGCAGCGCCTGCAGGCCGGCTTCGTCCAGTATTTCGACGCCCAGTTCCTGCGCCTTGGCGAGCTTGCTGCCCGCCTCCTCGCCGGCCACCACGTAATGCGTCTTCTTGGACACGCTGCCGGACACCTTGCCGCCGGCCGCCTCGATCATGGCCTTGGCCTGGTCGCGGCTCAGCGTGGGCAGCGTGCCGGTCAGCACCAGCGTCTTGCCGTCCAGCGGCAGCGCCGCCAGCTCGGCGGCCGCCGGCAGGCTGGACACGATCTCGTCCCGCAGGCCGGCCAGACGGCCCAGCTCCGCGCGGCGGTCCGGCTCGTCCAGCCAGTCGGCCAGCGCGTTGACGACTTCGGCGGGCAGCTCCAGCTCCAGCAGCGCGCGGCGCTCGCTCTGGGCCAGCCAGGCCAGGCTGCGCTGCGCGGCCAGTTGCTGGCTGCGCACCTCGGTCAGCCGGGGGATGGCCAGCCCCGCCAGCAGCGACGCATCGTCCAGCCGCTCGCGCAGCTTGGGCGACGGCGCATGCTCGTCGGCCGGCCTCACTTCGGCCAGCAAGGCGTCCAGCGCCTTTTCATTGTTGTCCTCGGCGAAAAAGTCGGCCAGCGAATCGGCCACCACGCCGCCGATGTCCGGCAGCGCGGCGAACAGCGCCGCCGGGCAACGGCGGATCAGCGCCATGGCGCCCAGCCAGTCGGCCAGCGTCTTGGCGGTGGATTCGCCGACATGGCGGATGCCCAGCGCGAACAGGAGCCTGGCCAGCGGCGGCGCCCGGCTGGCGTCTATCGCCTCGATCAGGTTTTCCGCCCACTTGCTGGCCACCTTGCCGGCCTTGACCGTTTCCGGCGTCGCGCCCTCGTCCTCGTCGGCGCGGCGCTTCATCTCCAGCAGGTCTTCCAGCTTCAGCCGGTACAGGTCGGCCACGCTCTTGACGTAGCCGTACTCGACCAGCTTGTCGATGTAGCGCTCGCCCAGGCCGTCGATGTCCATCATCCGCCGGCCCGCGAAGTGCTGGATCGCCTGGCTGCGCTGGGCGCGGCAGGACAGCCCGCCCGAGCAGCGGGCGATCGCCTCGCCCTCCTCGCGCACCACGTGGCTGCCGCACACCGGACAGGCGGCCGGCAAGCGGTAGGCCGGGTATCGCGGCTCCTCGCCGGCGCTGAACAGATCGCCGCCCGCCGCCGGCTGCATCGGCCGCTGCGCCAGCACCACCGACACCACCTCGGGAATCACGTCGCCGGCGCGGCGCACGATCACGGTATCGCCGACGCGCACATCCTTGCGCCGCACCTCGTCCTCGTTGTGCAAGGTGGCGTTGGTGACGGTGACGCCGCCGACGAAGACCGGCTTGAGCCGCGCCACCGGCGTGATGGCGCCGGTGCGGCCCACCTGTTCCTCTATCGCCTCGACCACCGTCAGCGCTTCCTCGGCCGGGAATTTATGGGCGATGGCCCAGCGCGGCGCGCGCGACACGAAGCCCAGCGCGTCCTGCTGGCCGCGCCGGTTCACCTTGTACACCACGCCGTCGATCTCGAACGGCAGGGCGGCGCGCCGGGCCTGCACGCCCTCGTAATAGCCGGACAAGCCCGCCACGCCGCGCACCACCGGCCGCAGGCTTTCCTCCACCACCGGGAAGCCCAGCGTCTTCAGCCATGCCATCTCGCCGGCATGGGTGGCCGGCCAATCGGCGCCCTCTACCCGGGCGATGGAATACGCGAAGAACGACAGCCGGCGCTGCGCGGTGATGCGCGAATCGAGCTGGCGAAGGCTGCCGGCGGCGGCATTGCGCGGATTGGCGAAGGTCTTGTCGCCGCGTTCGATCTGGTCGGCGTTCAGGCGCTCGAAGTCGCGCTTCAGCATCAGCACCTCCCCGCGCACCTCCAGCAGCGCCGGCGGATTCGGGCGGTCCAGCCTCAACGGAATGGCGCGTATGGTGCGCACGTTTTCGGTCACCTGCTCACCGGCCACGCCGTCGCCGCGGGTGGCGGCGCGAGCCAGGACGCCATGCTCATACACCAGCGAAATGGCCAGACCGTCGAACTTGGGCTCGGTGGCGTACTCCACCTCGGCCAGATCCAATCCCTTGCGCACCCGCTCATCGAACTGGATCAGCTCGGCGTGGCGCTCGGCCGGATCGGCCAGCTGCATGTCGGAAAAGGCGTTGGACAAGGACAGCATCGGCACCGCGTGCACAACGCTGTCGAACTCGGCCAGCGGCGCGCCGCCGACGCGGCGGGTCGGGGAGTCGGGGACGGCCAGTTCGGGGCTCGCCTCCTCCAGCGCCTGCAGTTCGCGGAACAGGCGGTCGTATTCGGCGTCGGGCACCGTCGGCGCGTCCAGCACGTAGTATTCGTGGCCGTAGCGGTTCAGCAGCTCGCGCAGCTCGGCTGCGCGCAGTTCGTTTGCGGTCATCGGAAACTCTCGAACGGCAAAAGGGCCGGCAAGGCCGGCCCTGTCATCATAAATTTATCGCTCAGGCGAACAGGCGCAAGGCAGCCACGCTGCCCGGCGCGATGCCGCGGTCGTCCATGCTGCCGTAGATATGCAGCAGCTGGTCGCGGATGCGGGTCAGGCCGGTTTCGCTCAGCACGCGGCGGTTGTCGTCCACCAGCTGCGCGTCGAACTCCTGCGCCAGCTGCCGCGCGAAGTACACGGCGCGGTCGAACACGTCGACGCCGCCGGCCACGCGCGGCACGTCGAACAGCAGCGTCAGCGCCGGGAAGGACTTGTCCAGCAGCGTATGGAAGGTGAACGGCATCTGGTCCGCCGCCACCAGCGAATATAGAGTGTTGCCGGAGTCGGCCAGATAATGAAAGGCGCCGTCCGGCTCCAGCTGCAGGCCGGCGGCCTCGACGAAGCTGCGCAGCCGCGCGCCCTCGATCGACGACTTGGGCACGATGTTGATGCCGATCAGCACGTCGACATCGGCGCAGAAACGGTCCAGCTCCCGCGCGGCCACCAGCTTCTGCTGGCGCTGCGGGAAGCTGACCGCGGCGTCGTGGTCTTCAGCGAAGCGCGACACTTGCTGGCAGAAAGCGGCCAGTTCCTGTTCGGTCACCGCGCCGGAGCGGTCCACCATCTGCATGCTGATGTTGATCTGCTTGTAGCGGGTGCCGGGCAGCGCCTCGGCCACCTTCCACAAACCGCGCTCGGTGCGGCCGATCAGTTGGGTGCGCTTGCCGACATTGAAGCGCGGCATCGCCGCCAGTTCGTGCGGCTCGTGGAACACCACTTCGGCGATGAAGTCGAGCGAGGGGTCCAGCATCGCCACTACCAGCGCTTGGTGGTCGGCGGAGTCCATCGCCAGCTCGGCCTCGTCCTCTTCGTCTATCACCGGCACATCCAGTTGCTGCGCGGCCGGCTCCTGCCGCGGCGGAGCGGCCTGCTCGCGGACGAAGGGCGTCTGCTCGGGCAGCTGCGGCTCGAACATCGGCTCGTCATCCTCCGGCTCCAGCTCCGCGTCCACCAGCACCGGCTCCATCCGGTCCGCGCGAACGCCGTCGCGGACATTATTCTTGGGGACGCCGAGCAATACGTCGTCATGGGCGCGCGCGAACGCCTGCTGCGTCCGCTTGCGGAAACGCCATTCCTGGAACACGTTGAAACCGACAACCAAGGCGATCACGCCGCCGCCCAATATCAATACACCAATCTGCAATTCGCTCATTAGCCAGTCCGCATTAAGGCGAATAATCGAAGCCGCCTATTCTCAAAACCATCAAGAGCCGTTCACGCCCCGACGCCGCGCCTTCTTGGATCCGCGCCACGCGCCCCGGTCGCCGGCCGCTTTTGCGGCAATGCTCTTCAGGCAGCTTCCCGCTATTGTCCTGTTCCCGCCCGGCCGCCGTTTCCCCGAGGCCGGCCCGCTCTTCGCGGGCATTTCACGCTCATTATAACGAAAGCCCGCCCCGGCGCACCATTTGGCAATGCTTTAAGGCTTGACAAAAACCGATCCCAGACTGGCGTCATGCCGGATTCCGGTCTCTCCCCGGCCCCCGTCGACCACATTTCCCCATTTACTGTCAGTCAGGACAGGCCGATGTAGAAAATTTTGTCAGGATGAACATGACATTTCAGACAGGCGAATTTATCCAAAGCGCGTGTCAGAATTGTAGGTGACTCTGTCATAGGGCCTTCTTCTGTACCACTTTCTGCTAGAACAGCACGGGGACTCTTTCGATGAAAAAATCCGATCAAGCCAGTTTCCTGCCTGTCGTGCGCGAACTGTCGCGCACCTATCAGGCCTTTGAACAGTTCGCCAGCTACAATATCCGCCGGCTGGGACTGACACCACCTCAATTCGACGTCGTCACCACGCTGGGCAACAGCCAGGGGATGAACTGCAAGGAGTTGTCCGATCACACGCTGATCACCAAGGGCACGCTGACCGGCGTGCTGGACCGCCTGGAAGACAAGGGCATCGTCACCCGCAGCATGCAGCCCAACGACCGCCGCAGCGTCTTCGTCGCTTTGACTCCTTACGGGCAGCAATTGTTCAATGACGCCTTCCCGGCGCATCTGGACTATATGCACAACGCCTTCCAGCAATTCGGCGAGCAGGACCTCTCCGGATTCTGCAGCGAGCTGGGACGCCTGCGCGCCAGCTTCAGCCAAGCGCTGGAACAGCAGGAAAACACGCCGGCCTGAGCCGCCTCGCCGGCAGGGCCGCTAGCGCCCTTCCCCCTCGAAGCGCACCGGCACAGTCAGATCCGACTCCACCGGTTTGCCGTTGCGCTTCGCGGGAACGAAACGCCAGCGCGAAACCGCGTCCACCGCGGCTTGATCCAAGCGTCGGTAGCCGCTGCCGCGCGCCACAGACACCTCCAGCGCGCGCCCATCCGCGCCGACTCTGACGCTTAGCGTCGCAACGCCCTCCTCTCCCAACTGGCGCGAACGTTCCGGATAAACCGGCTTGGGATTCCGCAAATACGACGGCGCGTACAAGGCTTCGCTGTCTCCCGCGGGCAGGGCTTGGCTTTTCCCCGAACCATCGATTTTGCCGGCACCGATCCCGCCGCCGGCAACCTCGGCGTCGCCAGTGCCTGGAACCGCCTTTTCCACAGGCTGCCGCTCTGGCGCTTCCGATCCAATCGCTTCCCGCAATGTCGGCACCTTGCTCCGCGCGTCTGGCGCGACATGCCCGCTGGGCCGTAGCCGCTCCCCTGCTTGAACCGGACGATCCGGCCTCGCCGCGCCATCGTCCACCCTCGCCCTTCTCCCTTCGCCTGCCGCACCGCTCCGCGCCGATGGGCTGGCCGGTTGCAACTCAAGCGCCAGCGCCGACGCGCGCGCCGGTGGAGGGACGGATCCGCCGTCCAGCGCCAGCCAAGCAACCAAGGCCGACAAATGGATGAACGCGGACAGCAGCAGCGCCCGGCACAGTCGCTTGTCTTCCCCGCTCAACAACGCATCGCCGCCCCCGAGCGGCTGTACTGCCACCACGCCACCACGCAGCACAGCAGATAGAACAGGAAGAACATCGCGAACGCCGGCAGAAAGCTGCCGAACCAGCTCAAGGCCGAGCCGAAGGCCTTGGGAATCACGAAGCCGCCGAAAGCCGCCATCACCGAGCTGACGTTCATCGCCGACGCCCCGCGCCGGCCTCCGCGCGCATAGGCTTGCCGCAGGCTCTCGCCGCCGCGCTGCGCGTCGCGGCCGGCCTGGATCAGGAAAACCTTGGGCGCCAGCTGGTAGGAAGAGCCGTTGCCGACTCCGGCGGCGAAGAAGATCAGCTGGAACATCGCCAGAAACAGCCAGAACGAACCGCCGCTGGCCGCCGACGGCAGGCTCAGATAAACGCCAACGGTGCCCAGCGCCATCAGCAGATTGCTGGCCACCGTGGCGATGCCCCCGCCGATGCGGTCTCCCATCCAGCCGCCCAGCGGCCGCGACAACGCGCAAACCATCGGTCCGACGAACAGATAGGGACTGGCGTCCACCTGGGGAAACATCGCGCGGGCGAGCAAGGGAAAGGCGGCGGAGAAGCCAAGGAAGGTGCCGTAGCTGCCCATGTACAGCAAGCAGATATACCAGGTGTGGGCGTCGCGCATAGCGTCCAGTTGGTCGCGCGGCGTGATTCTCAGCTTGGGCAGATCATGCGCATACAGCAGGCAGGCCAACGCGACCAACACCACCAGCGGCAGCCAGATGTAGGCGGCATTCTGCAGCCAGACGAAATGCACCTCCCCGCCCCGTCCCCACACCTGCGGCTCGCCGGCCCTCGCGCCGAACAACGGATACAGGATGCACAAGGGAATCAGCAACTGCGCGACCGACACGCCCAGATTGCCGAGGCCGGCGTTGAGGCCCATCGCCAGTCCCTTCTCCGACTTGGGAAAGAAAAAGCTGGTATTGGACAGATGCGAGGCGCTGGCGCCGCCGCCGATGCCGCACAGGCCGGCCACCAGCAGCAATTGCCAGAACGGCGAGGAAATGTCCTGCACCACCCGGCCGACGCCCCAGGCCGGCAACAGCAGCAGCAAGGTGGACAAGCCCAGCCATAGCCCGCCGCCCACCCAACTCCAGATCCACGAGTAGATCAGCCGCATCAGCGCGCCGACCAGCGGCGGAATCGACACCAGCAGGAACTGCTGCTGGCCGGAAATCAGGAAGCCCACCGCCGGCAGATTGACCACCACCATGCTCCACATCATCCAGATGTTGAAGTTCAGATGCAGCGAGAAGATGGACAGCCACAGATTGCGCCGGGCGATGCCGCGGCCGCGGCTCAGCCAGAAAATGACGTTCTCCGGCTCCCAACGTTTGATGCTTACGGTCATGAACGGATTCCATGGTGACGAAACGGCGCGGCCGAACAGTTTCGATCCGTCCGACAAGCCGGCGGCGCAGTATGCCATCCGCCGTTCCGGCCCGGCCTTGCGCCGCGTCAATACCGGCCAATGCGCCTGTCCACGATCGGTTCAGGGCTTTTGAGCCGGGCTTGCGAGAAACCGGCCTTGCCTGCGATGCGGCGCATCCCCAGCGGGAAAGCCGCGCGCAGGTCGCCGAAAGCAAGCCTAGGCGGTCTCGCGCATCTTCAGCGCCTCGACGATGTCCACCGCGACGATGCGGCTGACGCCCTGCTCCTGCATCGTCACCCCCACCAGTTGCTCGGCCATCTCCATCGTCAGCCGGTTATGGGAAATATAGAGGAACTGGGTGCGCTCGGACATTTGCTTGACCAGATCGCAGAAGCGGCTGGTATTGGCGTCGTCCAGCGGCGCGTCCACCTCGTCCAGCAGGCAGAACGGCGCCGGGTTCAGGGAAAACAGCGAGAACACCAGGCTCATCGCGGTCAGCGCCTTCTCGCCGCCTGACAGCAGATGGATGGTGCTGTTCTTCTTGCCCGGCGGCTGGGCGATGATCTGCACCCCGGCGTCCAGCAGATCCTCGCCGGTCAGCACCAGCTCGGCGCGGCCGCCGCCGAACAGCGTCGGGAAAAACTCGCGCATCTTGGCGTTGACTGCGTCGTAGGTGGCCTGCAGCATCTCGCGGGTTTCGCCGTCTATCTTGGCGATCGCCTCCTCCAGCGTCGCCATCGCCTGGTTCAGGTCATCGGACTGGGTCTGCAAGTATTCGCCGCGCTTCTTCGCCTCTTCCAGCTCCTGCAGCGCCGCCAGGTTGACCGCGCCCAGGCCTTCCAGCGCGCGCGCCAGCCGGGCGATTTCCGCCGCCAGCGCGTTCGGCTTCACGCCTTCGTTCAGATCGGCCAGCAAGGCGGTTTCGTCGGCCTCGGCCTGGGCCAGCTCCTCGGCGAAACGTTCCATCGCCAGCCTGGCTTCCTGATGCTTGAGCAGCCAGTCGGAGCGCGCCTCGCGCAGCGCCGGCAGCGCGGCGTTGGCCTCGTGCTGGCGCTGGCTGATTTCGCGCATCCGCTCGGTCAGCTGGTTGAGCCGGTCGCGCGCGGCGGACAGCTCGCCCTCGCGCGCCTCGCGCTCGGCCAGCGCCTGCTGCAGCGCCTCCTCCGGCACCGCCTCGTCCACCGTCTCGGACTCGACCGCCAGCGTTTCCAGCCGCTCCTGCAATTGCTCGTCGCGGTCGGCGAGTTCGCGGCCGCGGCGGGACAGCTCGGCCACCTTCTGCTCGGCGCTGTGCAAGGCCAGCTTGATCTCGTGCAGCACGCGCTCGGCGTCGCGCGCCTTGTTGCGCGTCAGCTCCAGCCGGGTTTCGGCGTTCAGCCGCTCCAGCCTCGCATCTTCCAGTTGCAGCGCCAGCTCTTCCAGCGTCAGCGCCGCCTCTTCGCCCATCAGCTCGGCCTCGGCGATACCCTCCTCGGCATGGCGCCGGTCCTCGGCGATGCGGCCACGCTCTGCCTCGATCGCCGACAGCCGCGCCGCGCCCTGTCGCGCCGCCTGATCGAGCTTGACATGCTCCAGCGTGGCGGCGTTCAACTCCGCCTCCAGCCGGGTCAGCGAACCCTTCTGGCCGCGCACCGCCTCGGCCAGCATATTGCCCATGCTCTGCAGGCTGTCGCGCTTCTTCTGCATGGCTTCGATTTCCGGCTGCAAGGCGTCCGCGCGGGCCGAGGCCTCGTCCAATTGCCGCTTGCGGGCCATCAGGCCGTCGCCGCTGGCCTCGGCGTGGTAACGCACGCTGGCGGCGTCGACGCGATGCCCCTCCGGCGTCAGCCAGCACTCGCCGGCGGCCAGTTCGCCGCGGCGCGCCAGCGCGTCATCCAAGGTATCGGCCAGATACACGCCGGACAGCCAGTCGGCCAAGGCCGCGTCGAACGGCGCTTGCGCCTTCACCTCGGCCAGCAGCGCCGGCCAGCCGCGCGCGGGCAGTCCGGCCGCAGCGGCGCGCCGGCCATCCACCAGCGCCAGCGCCGCAGGCGGCTGCGCATTCGGCAGGCTCGCCTCGCGGGCGGACAGGCGCTCGCCCAGCACAGCCTCCAGCGCCTGCTGCCAACGCGCGTCCACCTGCAGCGATTGCCATAGCTGCGGCGCGTCGGCCAGGCCATGCTTGTCCAGCCAGCCGGCCAATTGCTCGTCCGCCGCCTCGCGCTGCAGCAGCGCCGCCAGCGCGGCGGCTTCCGCCTCGGCGCGCGCCAGTTCGGTGCGCTTGGCGGCCAGCTGCTGGTCCAGCTTCTCGCGTTCAGAGGCCAGGTCCGCCTGCTTGGCCTCGTCGGCCGCCAGCCGCGCGCGCACTGCGTCCAACGCGGCCTTGGCCTTGCCGACCTCCTGTTGCGCCGCCTCCAGCGCATGGTGCTCGGGCAGGTTCAGATCGGACAGCTCGCGCGTCAGCGCGGCGTCGCGGCCGTCAAGCTGCTGCTGGCCGCGCTGCCAATGCTCGATCTTTTGCCGCGACAGGTCGCGCTCGCGGGTCAGGTTGGCTTGCTGCGCGACCAACTGCGACTGCCGCTGGTCCAGCTGGCGGAACGCCGCCTCGGCGCTCGGCAGCTCGTCGGCGCCGTCCTCCAGCGCCATCTGCGCCTCTTCCTGCCGCAGTTGCGCCTCCTCCAGCCTGGGCAGCCAGTCGTCCAGCTCGGCCTCCACCTGCTGGCGGTTGTCAGCCAGTTGCTGGCGCTCGCCGCGGGTGGACAGGAGGTCCCGCTCCAGCCGCTGCCGGCTTTGCTCGCGGTGGCGCTGCGCCTCTTCCAGCCGCGCCAGCTGGGCGTTGGCCTCGAATAGCCGCTGCTGCGCCTCGTGCACCGCGTCGCTGGCGGCGAAGTGCTGCTCGCGCACCGTTTCCTGCTCGGTCTCCAGATGGGTGACCGCCGCTTCGAAGGCGGCCTCTTCGGTCTCGATCCGCGCCAGCTCGCCGCGGGCGTGCGCCTCGTTGCGGGCGGCCTCCTCGCGCCGAGCCAGCGCCAGCAGGTTTTGCTTGTGGGTCAGCGCGCCGCGCATGTCGTGGTATTGCGAGGCCACCTCGGCTTGTTCCGACAACCGCTCCACCTGGCGCTCCAGCTCCTGCCGCAGGTCGGCGATGCGCTCCAGGTTGGCGCGGGTGTCGCCCAGGCGGTTTTCTGTCTCGCGGCGGCGCTCCTTGTACTTGGACACGCCGGCGGCCTCTTCCAGATAGGCGCGCAGCTCTTCCGGCCGCGCCTCGATGATGCGCGAGATCATGCCCTGCTCGATCACCGCGTAGCCGCGCGCGCCGACGCCGGTGCCGAGGAACAGGTCGGTGATGTCGCGCCGACGCACCTGCTGATTGTTGATGTAATAGCTGGATTCGCCTTGCCGCGTCAGCACCCGCTTGATCGCCACCTCGGCGTACTGGCCCCAGGGGCCGGTGAGCTGGCCGTCGCCGTTGTCGAACACCAGCTCCACCGAGGCGCGCGACACCGGCTTGCGGCTGGACGAGCCGTTGAAGATCACGTCCTGCATCGATTCGCCGCGCAGTTGCTTGGCCGACGACTCGCCCAACACCCAGCGCACGGCGTCGATCACGTTCGACTTGCCGCAGCCGTTGGGGCCGATCACCGCCACCAGTTGGCCCGGCACCGCGATGCTGGTGGGATCGACGAACGACTTGAAGCCGGCGAGCTTGATATGGGTCAGGCGCAAAACATCCTCGCTGCGAGATTAGGGCGAATTGTTCATTTTATCAGGCCGCCGCCGGCGACGCTCGCGCCGGCGAAAACGACAAAATGCCGCTAGCCAGCCGGCATGGCAGTTGTGCCATAATGGCCGTATGGAATCCTTATCGCTGTCCCATCACTTCCTGATCGCCATGCCCGGCATGGGCGACCCGCTGTTCGCCAAGTCGCTGGTCTATCTGTGCGAGCACGGCGAGCACGGCGCCATGGGCCTGATCATCAACAAACCGTCCGGCATCGCCATGGCCCAGCTGTTTGATCAGATCGACCTGCCGCTGGACGACGAAGACACCCGCACCGGCCTGGTCTACTTCGGCGGCCCGGTGCAGCCGGACCGCGGCTTCGTGCTGCATCAGCCGGCCGACAACTGGCAGTCCAGCCTGATGGTCACCGACGACATCGCGCTGACCACGTCCAAGGACGTGCTGGTGGCGGTGTCCGAGGGCAAGAAGCCGCAAAAGCTGCTGATCTCGCTCGGCTACGCGGGCTGGTCGGCCGGGCAGTTGGAAAAGGAAATCGCCGACAACGGCTGGCTGACGGTGCCAGCCGAGCCGTCCATCGTGTTCGACCTGCCCTACGAAGAACGCTACGACGCCGCGATGGCGCTGCTGGGCTTCGACCCCTCCCTGCTATCGTCGGATGTCGGCCATGCCTGAAGGTTGCGCATTGGCTTTCGATTTCGGCGAGCGCCGCATCGGCGTCGCCGTCGGCGATACGATTCTCGGCATTCCCCATCCCCTGGCCACGATAGACACCGCCGTCACCGACGAGCGCTTCGCCGCCATCGCCAAGCTGATAGAAGAGTGGCAGCCCAGGCAACTGGTGGTGGGCCTGCCCATGCACCCGGACGGCGAAGAGCATCAGTTGTCCGCGCTGTCGCGCCGCTTCGCCAACCGGCTGAAGGGCCGTTTCGGCCTGCCGGTGTGGCTGGTGGACGAGCGTTACACCTCGGTCATCGCCGAACAGCTGCTGGAAGAAGCCGGCGTCAAGAAAGGCCGCAAGCAAAAGCCGGCGCTGGACCAGGTGGCCGCCCAGGCCATCCTCGCCGGCTGGTTCGAGCAGCCCGGCACCGCCGTCTGATGCCGCTAAAACTCGTCTCCTTGCTGTTGATCGCCATCGGCATCGCCGGCTTCTGCTGGCTATGGCGCCAGGCGCAGTTGGCCAACGCGGCGCAGGACTGGCCGATCGCGGCCGGCGCGGTCGAGCGCAGCGAAGTGGAATGGCGGCAGCGCCGCGGCGGCGATCACAGCGACCAGCGCGAATACCGCGCCGACGTCGTCTACCGCTATCAAGTAAACGGCCAGACCTATCGCGCCGGCAACATCCGCATTCCCGACGCCGGCTTCGGCGGCAGCCCGACGCTGGCGCAGGACACCGCCAATCGCTACCCCGTCGGTGCCGCGGTCCAGGTGCGCTACAACCCGGCCCCCCCTCGGCAGGCCTGCCTGGAAGCCGGCGCGCACTGGAGCGTGCGGGCCGGCCAGCTGCTGACGCTGCTGTTCGCCGCCGCCGGCATCGCCCTGCTGATCCGGGGCTGAATCCCTTCCTCAGCCTGGTCTCCTCCGCCCTCATTCCTGCTGAAAGTTTCCTGCAAGCCTTTGTTTTGTTAGAAGCTATTAAGCGCCATTGAGTCCCGGGAACAAACTGCCGATACTGACAGCGAAGGCAGATTCACCGGAGGCCCCGCCATGAGCATCAGTCAAACCGCGCAGATTTCCCTGGCCAGCGCCGCGCTGCTCAACGGCGGCGCCGTGCCGTCTCCTGTGGTGCAAAACGGCAATGCCACGCCCGCGCTCGCCAGCGAAGCGGCCCAGCTGTCCCAGGACTCCAGCGCCATCGTGCTGCTGGGCAGCGGCGGCGGCAGCGACGTCTCCACCTACGACGCAGCCGGCCTGCTCAACGGCTTCGCTACCGCCGGCACGCTGCAAGGCAGCCTGCTGAGTCCAAGCGGCGGGGAGTCGGCGCAGGACAGCACCGATCAGCAGATCGTGTCGCAAACGCTGGGCGCCGCCGACAGCGCCGGCTCCAGCCTGAACGGCAACTGGGCGACGATCCTGCAGAGCAATCCGGCGCTGGCCGGCGAAGCGGTGGCCGACAGCACCAACGGCAGCATCGTCGACACCATCGCCTGACCCATCGCGCCGCCAATAAAAAAAGCCCGGATGCTCCTCCGGGCTTTTCAACATCAGCGGCTGCCTTGCTTGCGGCCTTCTTTCTCTTTCAGCTTCTCTTCCCGCAGAATGGCCCGCTCGGCGGCGAGAACCTTGGCGCGCTTCTCCCACTCCAGCCATTCCGCCGGCCGCTCCAGCGTGATGCGGCCGGTCTGGCCGTCGCGGAAATCAGTCAGCACGATCTCGGCCGCCTTCTGCATATTGATGCGGCCGCCGGACAGCACCGCGCCGCGGCGCTTGCCGATCAGCCCCAGCGCCTGCCAGTCCTGCATGCCGTCCAGCGCCTCGACATCGAACTTGTAGCGGGCGGCCAGTTCGGCGCGGTAATGGAGCAGCAGGTATTTCAGCAGCTCCAGCGCCACCTCTTCCTCGTCCATGGCGTTGCGGCCCACCGCGCCGCTGGCGGCCAGATTGTAGCCGCCCTCTTCCACTTCGATCTTCGGCCATAGCATGCCGGGGGTGTCGTACAGCTCGAAATCGTCGGCCAGGATGATGCGCTGCTCGTTCTTGGTGACGCCCGGCATATTGCCGGTCTTGGCGATCTTGCGGCTGGACATGCTGTTGATCAGCGTGGACTTGCCGACGTTGGGAATGCCGCAGATCAGCACCCGCAGCGGCTTCTCCAAGCCGCTGCGGTTAGGCGCCAGCGCGCGGCAGGCGGCGATCAGCCGCTGCGCCGGCGCGCGCTCGCCGGCGTCCATCCCCAGCGCCTCGGTCTGCTTCTTGGCGCGGTACCAGGCCAGCCACTGCTCGGTGATGGCCGGGTCGGCCAGATCCTGCTTGTTCAGTATCATCAGCCTGGGCTTGCCCTTGGCCATGCGCGCCAGCATCGGGTTGGCGCTGGACGCCGGCAGGCGGGCATCCAGCAGCTCGATGACGACGTCGATATCCTTCAGGCGCTCGGTGACATCCTTGCGCGCCTTGTTCATATGGCCGGGGAACCATTGGATTGCCATTGTTCAACGCTTTCTAATCGGGTCCAGCAGAAAAGTCAGACCATTGTGGTCCAGTTCGTGCATCAGTTGCAGCAGGCGGCCGATCTCGCCCGGCGGGAAACCCTCGCGGGCGAACCAATTCAGGTAGTTACCCGGCAGATCGCAGATCAGCATGCCCTTGTGCTTGCCGAAGGGCATCGCGCGGGTGGTCAGGGAGAGCAGGTCTTCGGCTTGCATGATGGCAGGTATAGATGAGGTTGGGCATTGTGCCAAAGACGGCGGCTTGCTGCCAGGCTTGACCGGGGACAAGCAGCCGCCGGGTTTCACTGCACCGCCGTCGCCGGCGGTTTAGCATGGCGTCACAGCAATCCGCGCCGATCATCGGCCGCTTTTCCCGGTTCGCGCAGAGCCGTTTGCGGGCGCTTCGGCGCCCGCCTTTTCATTTCGCCGGCATGACCTTGCGGTCGTTGAAGTACAAGAATCCCTTCACCACGCGGTAGATGTACCACACCCACACCGCGAACAGCACCACACCGCCCACCAGCATCCACAGCGTGGCGAAACCGACGACATAGCCCAGCAAGGCCAGCCAGAAGGTGCGGATCTGCCATTCGAAATGGCTTTCATACAGCGTGCCGCGCACGTCGTCGCGCTTCACGTAGTTGATGATGACGCCGACCAGCGCGGTGACGCCGACCAGCAGGCTGACCGCCTGCAGGATGTACACCGCCAGCGTCAGATTGTTCAGCTTGCGTTCGTTCTCGTCGTGAAGCTCCAGCTCCATGGGCATGCTCCTGTTCATTGTCCAGACAGTTCGGCAAAACGCGCCGCCAATCGTTCGCGGCAGCGCCGGCTGGCCTCGGCCACCCCGCCCCGCGGCAACGGATGCGCGCGCCAGCCGCGCAGCGCGCCAGGCTCGCGGCCCGCCGGCAAC
>NZ_JZJL01000062.1 GCF_000971335.1 Chromobacterium vaccinii | reverse complement strand
CGGCGGGCTTCGTCTCTGCGACGCCATCGGCGCCGAACGTCAGCCACAGCGCCAGGCAGAGCACGCTGCCCAGCGAGATGGCCAGCAACGTGGCGCGCCAGTCGCCAAACCATCCCAGCATCGACGGCAGGCCGAACAGGATGGCCGCGGTGCCGACATTGAAGGCCACCGCGTTCAAGCCATTGACGAAAGGCCGTTCCGCCGGGGAGAACCATTGCATGACGATGGGCGAGAAATAGACGATGACCAGCGCGCCGCCCAGTCCCATCAGGAAGCGCGTCAGCAACAGCCAGGGATAGCTGTGGACGAAGGGCGTCAAGATTCCCAGCGCCATCAGCGCCATCGCCAGCGCGACCGCTTTTTTGGCCAGCAGCCGGGACAATATGCAGGCGGCGACGAAGGCTCCCAGCAATTTGGCCGCGGCCACGGCGTTGCTGATGTGGGAGCCGGCGGCCAGATCGTGGATGCCAAGCTCGCGCATGATTTGCGGGATGAAGGCGCTGCCGCCGGCCCAGCTCATGCCGAACAGCGCGTAGCTGGCAAACAGCAGCGCTTCGATCAGGTATTTATTGGCTTTTATCCAGGCCTCGCCGGATAGGGAAAACCGCCAGTTTTAGCGAGGCCGTCCGCGGTGAAACCTGTCTTTTCAGCCAGTCCAGGCCGGGGCGCGGCTGTCCAGCGCCACCGCGGGAAGCTACCGGTCTGGAGATGCGAGGATCTGTTCCGAGCAGGCGGAGCCGGCCCGCTGGGCGGTGCATGCCGTGCACAGGCGGCATGCTTTCAAAGGTCTTTCAGGCTTCGCTGCCGCAGAGGAAGTCGCGCAACATCGCCTGCGCGGCGGCGGGTTGATCCCGGGCCACGCGCAGCCCGGCGTTCTGGATGATGATCTGGCTGAGGTTGCCATGGCTGCGGATCAAGCCCGCGGCCAGGCCGTAAGGCCGCCAGGCCTGGCGCTTCTGCTGCCGGAAAGCGTCGGCTTGAGGCCAGGTCTGGGTGTTGAACCAGGCATCGAGTCCGAGATAGTTTCCCGCCATGCAGCATTCTCCGTGGAAGAACAGCACTTTCAGTCGATCGAGCAGCGCGGGCAATAAATGGGACGAGTTTTCCAGCCAGGCGGCTTCGGCCATCAGGCCGGATTGCGGCTGCAATTCGTTGTTGGAGCGGCGGTCGATATGCAGCGCCTGCTGCACCGAGGGTTTTTTCAGGTATTCGCCCAAGGTTTTGGAAGGCTTTTGCGGAGGATGGCGGATGTCGCGCAGGTCGCGGCCGCAGCAATGTTGCATGAAGCGGTCGATCTCGATGGCAGTCTGGCTGGCCAATTGGCGTTGCAGCGCGATGGGCGAGGCATAAGCGCGAATGAACTCGTCCAGCATGGACTGCGCGCGGTTTTTCTCATTCAGATTGATCAGCCGGTGCTGGTACGCATATTCGATATGGCTGGGCAGCTGGATTTCCGGCGCCAGTTGGGGATTGCCCAGGCCCAGGCCCTTGAGCGGTATCGGGGGCTGGCCGCCGCTATTGCCGTCCAGCACGCGGTGGGCCAGCCGCGCGATCGAATGGGCGGCGGCGGCGCTGCCGAACAGATAGCAGTCCCGCTCGCGGTAGCGCGGCCAGCGCAACAGGAATTCCTGCAGCGCGTGATACAACTGCTGGCTGGCTTCGTCATGATTCTCCGGCAGATAGCGCGGATGGGTGGTGAAGGACAAGCCCTGGCCCAGCGGCTGGTCGATGACCAGAAGATTGGCGTGATGATGCCAGCTGAAGGGATTGGAGTAGACGCGGCCGGACGGGTCCAGCAGATAGGGGCCATGCTCATCCAGCATCGCGTCCAGCGCGCTCCACTCCGGCTCGCCGTTGATCGAGACCAGAAGCGGCGCTTTCTCAGGATGGTCTCCCGCTTCGCTGAACCAGAAATACAGCCAGCCGCCGGCCGAGTCGCCGACGGACAGATAGCCGGCGAACTGGGTGGTCCGGACTGCGCCGAAACCAGGCAGGTGGCTGAGGGCGGCGCTTTCGAACAGGAAGGGATTCGATTGCACGTTCATCGACGGGTTCTTTCCGCTCGGCGGCGAGGGCAAGCGTTCGGACTGCGATGAATATGTTATAGACATTATGCCGAACTGTGCTTGCGCTTGATAAAAGTCGTTGTGATTTTTCACGTTCTGTTGAGATTTAAGTTCCCGGCAATAAGCGCCGCCTTGCTGGGGTAACGGCAGCGATGCCGCTTACCAAACCAAACCGACGGAGCATTCCCATGCTGAGCCTGCACACCAATATCGCGGCACTGAACACCAAGTCCAACATGAACAGCACCCAAGGCGCGCTGTCCACTTCCATGACTCGCCTGGGCACCGGCCTGCGCATCAACTCCGCGATGGACGACGCCGCCGGCCTGCAGATCGCCACCCGTCTGGACGCGCAAAGCCGCGGCATGAACGTCGCCATGAAGAACGCCCAGAACGGCATCTCCATGCTGCAGACCGCCGAAGGCGCGCTGAACGAAGTGACCAACATCCTGCAACGGATGAAAGACCTGGGCACCGAAGGCGCCACCGCCACCGCCACCGCCGATGACAAGAAGGCGATGCAGGCCGAGTACGACGCGCTGGGCAAAGAACTGACCAACATCATGCAGAACACCTCCTTCGGCGGCGAAAAGCTGCTGCAAGGCGGCAAGCTGACCCAACAGATGAATTTCCAGATCGGCGCGGCTTCCACCGAGTCCATGACGCTGAACCTGAAGGACAATATGACTGGTCTGGATACCGCGCTGAAGTCGGTTTCCTCCAAGTACGAAGTGGCTAAGACCGATCTGGAAAAGGCCGACGCTGCCAAGGCCGAGTCGTTGAAGAAGTTCACCGCTGCTGAAACCGCCGCAAAAGCAGCCGGCGGTACCGTGGATACGGCTGCAGTTACCGCAGCAAAAGCTGCCGCTGGTGGTCAAGATTTGGCTGCTATCGCTGGTATGCCGGCCGCCACTGATGCTAATAAACAGGCTCAAGCGGAAGCTTATGCCAAGTATTATGATGGCTACGTTGCAAACGCTTCTGCAGCCAATGCCGATGTGAAAAAGGCTGTCGACGCTCTAGCTACGCCTGAGGCCGGCGGCACCGAAATCGGCGACAAGGCCACCATCGACACCATCTCCAAGGCGCTGGACGCCGTCGGTACCGTGCGCTCCGCGCTGGGCGCCAACGCCAACCGTCTGGACCACGTGATCAACAACCTGTCCAACGTGAACAACAACACGCTGGCAGCCAAGGGTCGCATCATGGATACCGACTACGCCAACGAAAGCTCCACCATGACCGCCAAGCAGATGCTGATGCAAGCCAGCACTTCCATGCTGAAGCAAAGCGGCAGCATGAGCAGCCTGGCCATGTCCCTGCTGCAGTAATCGTCGAAGCGCGGCCTTGCGCCGCGTCGATGCAAGCCAGTGGTTCGCCACTGGCTTTTTGCGTTTTTCATTCGATGGTTCAGCGGCGTGGATGAAAAATGGTTGCAAAATGTGGGGCGGGAAGCGTTTTCTTCGTATAACACTGGTTGCGAAGGGCCCAGGATGAATATAATTGGCCGTTTTTTATCTGCGATTCGAGGATGGCTATGCGTAAGGCCTTGTGCTGGCTGATAGGCCTCTGCCTGTGCGCTCCCGCGCTGGCGGGCGGCGATCCGGTGGTATTGACGGTGTCGGGCAAGATCGGGCGCTTCACCGATGCCAAGCGCGGCATCTACCAGTTTCGCGACAGCGACCTGGGCAAGCTCAGGCAAGTCAGCTTCTCCACCTCCACCAGCTGGACGCCCTCGGTGCGCTTCAGCGGGCCGCTGGTGCGCGACATCCTGGCCAAGGTGGAGGCCAAGGGCTCCATGGTGAGGGTGCTGGCGATCAACTACTACCGCTACGACATCTCGGTGGACGAGCTGGGCAAGCAGAGCGTGATGCTGGCGCGCCGCATCGACAACAAGCCGTTCGATGTCGCCCACTATGGCCCGCTGTGGCTGATGTATCCGCTGCAAAGCATACCCGATGCCGACAAAGGGCCGCCGCTGGATGCCAAGCTGGTGTGGCAGGTCGAGGCGATGGAGGTCATGTGAGGCTGGGCGGCATCAAGCGCTATGTGCAGGCGCCATGGTGGCTGATCGTGTCGCTGCTGCTGCTGCTGCTGGCCGCTGCGTGGAATTTCTACCGCATCGACCGCGCCAGCCAGGCGCTGATAGACGGCGGCAAGAGCGAGCAGCTGTACTGGACGGTAGCGCAACTGCACATCGAACTGGAGAAGACCCGCGCCGAGCTGATCGGCTACGCGGCGGAGCCGTCGTCGTTCGATCCGGGCGCGCAGTTCCAGTTGCTGCAAAGCCGCTACCAAGTGTTCGAGGCCCCGGACAGCGTGCTGGTGCATCGCCAATTGCGCCGCGTGGCCGGTTTCGACGCCCTGGTCGGCGCGCTGGGGCCGCTGATCCACGACAAGAGCTGGCTGCGGATGACGCCTGATTGGGCGCGCCGCATGGTGGTGCGCATCGACGCGCTGCGCCCGGTGCTGGCCAATTTCGCGGTGCAAAGCCGCGAAGCCGAGGTGTCGGCCCGCGTGGCGCGCACCAAGGCGTTGGCCAGCCAGCGTTCGCAGATGCTGATGCTGCAGCTGGTGTTGTGCGGCGGCATCTGCGGCGTGCTGCTGGTGCTGATGCGCTTCAGGGAGGTGAAGGAGCTGGCGGAGGTGCGGCAGTCGCTGCTGGAGCAAGAGCGCGCCGCCCACCAGGCGACGGTGGCGCTGGAGCTGGACCGCACTACCTTCCTCGGCACGCTGGGCCATGAAATCCGCTCGCCGCTGCAATCGATGCAGATGTGCATGGAACTGGTGGAGCCGGCGGTGACACCGCAGCCGGCCGCCCAGCTGGCGCTCAAGCGGATGAAGGCCGGCATGGCGCAGCTGACCAGCCAGATCCACGACATCATGGACATCTCGGCGATCAAGAACATGCAATTGCGGCTGAATCCGGGCAGGGTGAAGCCATCGGCCGCGCTGCGCGCGGTGATGGATGTGATGCAGCCGCTGGCGGACGCCAAGGGGTTGACGCTGCGCTACGAGGAGGCGTCGCTGCCGGAGTGGGTGTTGCTGGATGAGATCCGCCTGCGCCAGATCGTCGGCAATCTAGTGTCCAACGCGATACGCTACACCGACCAGGGCGGCGTGACGCTGAGGGCCCGCGGCGTCAACGATACCGATCATTCCGAATTGCGGCTGGAGGTCAGCGACACCGGCATCGGCATCGCCGACGAGGACCGGCTGCGCATCTTCCAGCCGTTCAGCCAGGGGCGCAACCGCCGCCCCGGCAGCAGCGGCCTGGGCCTGTCCATCGTCAAGGAGCTGGTGCGGCTGTTCGGCGGCAGCATCGAGATGGAAAGCGCGGTCGGAGCCGGCTCCGTATTCACCGTCAGGCTGCCGCTGCGCGAAGTGGGCGGGAGCGAGCAGAGCCGCAGCGTGCTGATCGTCGACGACGACGACGAGATTCGCGGCTCGGTGGCGGAGTTGTTGGGGCAGGACGGCTACCAGGTATCCTGCGCCGCCACCTTGAGCCAGGCGGCCGATTGCCTGGTGCAGCGGCGTTTCGATGTGCTGCTGCTGGACATGCAGCTGGGCGGGGACAGTGGCTACCAGTTGGCCGAATTGGCCCGCAAGCAGCCGCAGCGGCCGCTGATGCTGGCGATGAGCGCCGATCCGGACGAGTTCGCCGATGCCCGTTCCGGCTGGTTCGCGGCGCGGCTGAGCAAGCCTTTCGATAGCGGCCAGCTGCGCGCCGCGCTGGCCAGTCTGCCCCTGTAGCGGCGGGGTGGAAAAGATAAAAAAAACAGGCTCCCGCGGGAGCCTGTTTTCATGCGCAGGTGTCACGCGCGCTCAGGCGTGCTCCAGCGCGTTGGTGACCATGTTCTTGATCTGCAGCGCCAGGATGGAGCCGGGCGCCGGTTTGCCGATGTAATAGACGCCATGGGTTTCCAGCGCGCGGGACAGTTCGCTTTCGTGCTCCAGCGCGTAGCCGGTCAGCACCACGATGGGCACCGTGGTCGAGTGGCGGCGTATGGTCTCGATCACCTCCATGCAGCTGGTGGGCTCGCCCAGCACCCAGTCCAGAACGAAGGCGTCGAACTCTTCATGTTGCATGGCCTGCAGCAGCGCCTGCGGCTGGTGGTAGGGCAGCGCGAACAGGCCTTGCTGCACCAGGATCGCCGACAACAGGTCGGCGTCCTTGTCGTCCAGCACCGCCACTAGCAGCCGCTTGGTGTTGGCGCGCTTGGGCGGGCGTATGGTCAGGTAGCCGACCTCATAGCCGTCCTCGCCGTCGAACAGGGTGCCGGGAAACACGTGCCAACAGTCGTGCAGGCGCTTGGCCAGGAACAGCGGCGCGCAGGAATCGTCGGCCAGCTGTTCGCCCAGCTGAATCCAACAGTGGGCCTCCCCGCTCTGATTGTTCAGATGCAGGATGGCGGGCAGCAGTTCGTTGTCCATCGGATTCTGGCCGATCTGCTGGCTGTGATCGACCAGCAGGCTGGAGGGCGGAATATTGAAGTACTGGGCCAGGCGCTCCACCTGGGTCAGTTGCCAGGGGCTGCTGCCGTTCAGTTTGCGGTAGGCCTGGGAAGTGCTCAGCCCCAGGATCTGTTCGATCAGGCTGGCCTGTTGGGCTTCTGGCCAGCGGAACTGCTCCAGTTGCTTGCGGATGTTGTCGCAGATGATTTCGTTGGCGGACTTGGGGGTGGTCATGGCGATGTCCCGTCACATGATTTTCATAATCGTGATCCTAGCATCCATGCGGCCGACATGTGCGCAAAAAATGCTCATACTGGCAATTTTTCCTAATTTTGCGAATCATGCGTTTGCATTTTCACAACATGCGAAAAAGTACAGATGATTTTTTGTCGGGACGGATCTATTCCATAGCCCGGATATTAGAGAGCGAATGGCGCTAAATGCGTGAATAACATGCGGGAATCGGCAGGATGGCTTGGGGTTGTCCGGTGGGCGGGAGGGAAGATTTGCGCCGGATGGCAGGCATCCGGCGCAAGAAATGCGAGCGTCAGCCCAAGGTGCCGGTCAGGCTGACCTGGCGGTTTTCCGGCACCTCGTTGTACGACAGCACATGCAGGCCGGGCGCGAACAAGCGGCCGTAGCGGGCCAGCAGCGGCCGGATCTGCGGCATCACCAGCAGCACCGGCGCCTGGCCCTGCTGCTTCATCTGGTCGCGGACCACCGGCATATTGGCCTGCAGCTGCTGCAGCACGTTGGGATCGATCGGGAAGCTGTCCAGTTGGGGCTTGCCGGTCTGCTGGGCCTGGGACAGGGCCCCGAGCAGCAGGTTTTCCAGATCGGCGGACAGGTTGAAGGCGCGGATTTCGTCGCGCGGGCCGACGATGGTCTGGACGATCTGGCGTTTCAGCGCGCAGCGCACCTCGGCGGACAGCATGATCGGGTCCTTGGTCGCGTCGCTGGCTTCCAGCAGGGCGGAGGCGATGGGCACGATGTCTTTCAGCGACACATTGTCCTGCAGCAGCTGGCGGAACACGCGCAGCTGCTGAACCGGCGTCAGCGCCTGGCCCAGCGCCGTCGCCAGCTTGGGCGCCAGCGCCGACAGCCGCTCGCCCAGCGCGGCCACGTCGTCGTGGCGGAACAGTTCGGCCAGGTTTTCGCGCATCACCTTGTTCAAGTGGGTGGCCATCACGCTGGAGCAGTCCACCACCTGGTAGCCCAGTCCCAGCGCCTTGCTCTTGTCGGCCAGCGCGATCCAGGTGACCGGCATGCCGAAGGCCGGATCGATGCCGGGAATGCCGTCGATCTCGCCGTAGACGTCGGGAGAGGGGATGGCCATCAGCCGGTCGGCGTAGACCTCGGCCTCGGCCACCGTGTTGCCGGAGATTTGCACCGCGTATTGCGAGGGCTTGAGCCTGAGGTCATCGCGCAGGTTGACGGTGGGCAGCAATAGGCCCATCTGCTCCGACAGGCTCTGGCGCACGCCCTTGACCCGCTTGGTCAGCGGCGCGCCCTGGCCGGCGTCCAGCAGCGTCACCAGCCGGTAGCCGAGCGCGATGCCCAGCGTGTCGGCGTAGGGCAAGGTGTTCCATTCCAGCTCGATTTCCGCTTCGCCCTGCAGCGCGGACTTCACCGCGGTCTGGTTCAGGGTGTTGGCCGCGACCGGGCGGCGGGCATGCATGCGCCAGGCCACATAGCCCAAGAGCGCGGCGAAGCCGAGGAAGGTCGGCCACGGCATGCCGGGAATGATGGCCAGGATCAGCATCATGCCGGCGGCGCTCATCAGCACGGTGGGCGAAGCCAGCATCTGGTTGCCCACCTGTTGCTGCATGTCGCCATCGTCGCTGATGCGGGTGACGATGATGGCGGCGGCGGAAGACAGCAGCAGCGCCGGAATTTGCGCGACCAGGCCGTCGCCTATGGTCATCAGCGCATACTGGCGGAAGGCGTCGCCCATCGACAGATTGTGCATCAGCGCGCCGATGGCCACGCCGCCGAACAGGTTGATGATCAGGATCAGGATGCCGGCGATGGCGTCGCCGCGGACGAACTTGGACGCGCCGTCCATCGCGCCGTAGAAGTCGGCTTCGGTGGCGATGTCGCGGCGGCGCTGCTGAGCCTGCTCCTGATTGATCAGGCCGGCGTTGAGATCGGCGTCGATCGCCATCTGCTTGCCCGGCAGCGCGTCCAACGTGAAGCGGGCCGATACTTCGGAAATGCGCTCGGCGCCCTTGGTCACCACCATGAAGTTGATGATCATCAGGATGACGAACACCACCATGCCGACCACGAAGTTGCCGCCTATCACCACGTTGCCGAAGGCCTCGATCACCCGGCCGGCGGCATGCGTGCCTTCGTGGCCGTGCAGCAGTACCACCCGGGTGGAGGCCACGTTCAGCGACAGCCTGAGCAGCGTGGTGGCCAGGATGATGGTGGGGAACACCGAGAAGTCCAGCGGCCGCCGCGCCGACACGCTGACCAGAATCACGATGATGGCCAGCACGATGTTGAAGGTGAACAGCATGTCCAGCGCCAATGGCGGCAGGGGCAGCATCACCATCGCCAGGATGGCGAGCAGGAACAACGGGGCGGCGAGCTTGTGGCGGCCGATGTCGGCAAGCAGTTTGGTCAGCGAGTTCATGATGCGGGCTCGGGGTCGGACAGTTCGCGGGGGATGGGCAGGTCCGGCAGGGTGGGCCGGCTGCGGCGGCTACCCGCCTGGAACGCCTTCAGTTGCAAGACATAGGTCAACACCTGCGCCACCGCGCGGTACAGCGGCGCGGGGATCTGCTGGTTGACCTGGGTGGTGTGGTACACCGCGCGCGCCAAGGGCGGCAGCGGCAGCACCGTCAGTTTCAGTTCGTCCGCCAGCTGGCGGATGTAAAGCGCCATCTCGTCCACGCCCTTGGCGACGATGAACGGCGCCTCGGCGCGGTTCTCGTCGTATTTCAGCGCCACCGCGTAATGGCTGGGGTTGACGATGATCACGTCGGCGCCGGGCAGCGCCTTGCGCACGCCGCGCTGCGCCATCTGCTGCTGCAGCTGGCGGATGCGCTGGCGCACTTCGGGGCGGCCTTCGGTGTTCTTGTGCTCTTCCTTGATTTCTTGCTTGCTCATCCGTTGTTGCTTCATGAACAGAAACACCTGCAGCGGCAGGTCGGCCAGCGCGAACAACAAAAACACCGCGGCCAGCTTGAGCAGGCAGGACAAGAGCAGGTCGGCCGCGCCGGCCAGGGTGGGCAGCAGAGGCATGCTGTGCAGCGCGAAGAACTCATGCAGCGCGTCGCTGGCCACGCGGTACAGCAGCCAGCCCAGCACCAGCGCCTTGGCGATGGATTTGCCGATCTCGCTGGCGTGCTTGGGCGAGGCCAGCCGCGACAGGTGGGCCAGCGGGTTCATCCGCTCGAACTTGGGGCTGATCTGGCTCAGCACGAACACCCAGCCGCCGGGAAACAGGCTGAGCAGCAGCATGGTCAGGGGGATGACGGCCAGCGGCGCCAGCATCTTGATCAGCAGCAGCAGGGTGCCGCCGAACAGCTTGGACCAGCTGTTTTCCAGCGCGCCCTGGCCGGACAGCGAGGCGAAGGCCAGCGCGAACAGCTGCCGGAAATCGTCCAGCCAGCCCGGCGCCAGCCAGAACATCATTTTCAGCGCCAGCAGCAGGCCCAGCGCCGCGGCCAGATCCTTGGAGCGGGGCACCTGCCCCTGCTCGCGCGCCTTGCGCAGCCGCTGTGGGGTAGCCTTTTCTGTCTTGTCGCCTTGCTGCGCCTCAGCCATGGCCCATCTCCAGCAGGCGGTCCAAGAGGCGCAGCGTCTGCTCGCTCAGGCTCAGGTATTGCGGCGGCAGCACCTGCATCAGCAGGGTCAGCGTGGACAGGCCGAACAGGGTAACCACCGGGAAACCGAGCGAAAACAGGTTCAGCGCCGGCGCCACGCGGTTGATCATGCCGAAGCCGGCCTGCACCACGAAGGTGGCGAACACCACCGGCAGGGCCAGGATCATCGCCGCCGACATCACCCAGCCGACGCTGGCGGCCAGCACCGGCAGCGAGGCTTGCGGAATGCCGCCGCCCAGCGGCCAGGCGCGAAAGCTGGCGTACACCACCTGCACCAGCACCAGGTGGCCATCCAGCGCGAAGAACAGCAGCGCCGCCAAGAGATAGAGCAGGCTGGAGACCACGTCCGAGCTGTTGCCGTTGCCGGGGTCGTTCATGATGGCCATCGACAGGCCCATCTGCGACGACAGCAGGAAACCCAGCAGCGACAACACCGACAAGGTCAATTGAAAGGCGAGGCCGAACAACAGGCCGATGACCACTTGCTCGACGCTGGCGGCGACGCCGTGCAGCGTGAATGGGTCGATGGGGGAATGGGCGGGCATGCCGGGGATGCAGGCGACGGCCAGGGCCAGCGCCAAGCCGACGCGGGCGCGGATAGGCACCACCGCGTCGCCGACGAAGGGCGCGATGGCGAACGCCGCCATCAGCCGGCAGAACGGCCACCAGACGGCGGGGACCAGGTCCAGCAACTGGGCGTACAGGCCCTGCATCGCTATCCCACCTGGCTCGCGGCGCGCTGGAACATGGCGACGCAGAAATCCATCAGGTAGCCGGTGATCCAGTGGCCGGCCAGCGCGATGGTCAACAGCACGATCAAGAGCCGCGGCAGGAAGGACAGCGTCTGCTCGTTGATCTGGGTGGCGGCCTGGATCAGGCTGACCGCCACGCCGACGATCAGGCTGGGCAGCACCAGCAGCACCACCAGCGTCACCACCACGCGCAGGCTGTCGTTGACGATGTCGACCGCGATATCGGGCGTCAGCATGGCTCCGTCTCTCCTAATAAGCCTGTATCGACGTGACCAGGGTGTTGACGGTCAGCGACCAGCCGTCCACCAGCACGAACAAGAGCAGCTTCAGCGGCAGCGAGATCACCAGCGGCGACAGCATCATCATGCCCATCGCCATCAGCACGCTGGACACCACCAGGTCTATCACCAGGAAGGGGATGAACAGCATGCAGCCGATCTGGAACGCGGTTTTCAGCTCGGACAGCACGAAGGCGGCCAGCTTGACGGTGAAAGCGTGGTCTTCCGGCTTGGCGATGTTTTCCTCGCCCGACAGCCGCGCCACCTGGGCCAACGCGGTCTTGCCGGTCTGGGCCAGCATGAAGCGGCTGATCGGTTTGGAAGCGATTTCCAGCGCCTGCTGCATGGTGATCTTGTCCTGATCGAACGGCACCATCGCCTCGTTCCACACCTGCAGGCCCACCGGGCGCATCACCAGCAGCGTCAGGATCAACGCCACGCCGGTGATCAGGCGGTTGGGCAGGCCCTGCTGCAGGCCGAGCGCCTGGCGCAGTAGCGACAGCACGATGACGAAGCGGGTGAAGCTGGTCATCATCAGCGCCAGCACCGGCAGCAGGCCCAGCGCCGTCATCAGGATCAGGATCTGGGTCTTGATCGTGAAGTCGACCGACGCGCCGCCGGCGTTGGCGGACAGCAGCTTCAGCGGCTCGGCCCAGGCCGGCGCGGCCGCGAGCAGGCCCGCGGCGGCGAGCGGCAGCAGGGGGAGGACGCGTTTCATCAGGCCAGGCTGTCCAGTTGCAGGTCGTTCAGCTCCACCACGCGCAGGCCGTAATTGTCGCCGGACACCACCACCTCGGCGCGGCCGATCACGGTGCCGTTCACCTTGATGTCCAGCGGCTCGCCGGCGATCTTGTCCAGCTCCACCACCGATCCGGCGCCGATCTGGCACAGGTCGGCCAGGCTGATGTCGGCGCTGCCGACTTCCAGCGTCAGCTTGACCGGAATCTTGCGCAGGAAGGGCGTCATGTCGCGCGGGGCCGGCGCGGGCTCGGCGGCGGCCGGCGCTTCAGCGTCCAGGCCGTCCAGGATGCCGTCCAGGTCGAAGTCTTGGTTCAGTTCCATTGCGGGTTCCTTGGTTTATTCGATGTCGGCGAAGCCGGACAGGCAGAGCTTGCCCTGGCGTTCCACCACCTGGGCGCGAAACAGTGGCGAGCCCTGGGCGCAGACTTCGGCGTGGGGCTGCATGGCGACGGACAGCACGCTGCCGGGGCGCAGGTCCAGCACCGCGCCCAGCGGCAGCTCCTGCTCCAGCAGGCGGGCGTCCAGGCGGATGCGCAGCCGGTCGCTGAAATTGGCGCAGTCGGCGTTGCCGCCCAGCCGCGGCCGCTGGCCGGACAGGTTTTGCAGCAGCGCGTCGAAGGCGGAGGCGTTCAGCCGCAGGCGCAGCGTGCCCAGCCTGGCGTCGCCGTCGCTGAGGTCCACTTCCAGCTGCCAGGCGGATTGGGCCGGATAGCCGAGCGCTTGCGGCTTGGGCGCGTCCGGCTGCGGGGCGCGGCCCAGTTGATGGATGGCGCGGGCCAGGCGCGGCAGCAGCCGCTCGGCCAGCGTGCGGGCCAGGCGGCGCTCGGTTTCGGTTTCGGCCGGCAGTTCGCCGTCCGGCGCGGCGGCGCGGGCGCCGAAGCGGTAATCGAGTATGCCCAGCAGCAGGCCGCGGTCGAAATGGCTGCCCAGCTGCCAGTCGTCCAGCGCGTGCCACTGCCAGCGCAGCTCGTCGGCGGCCGGAAGCTGCTGGCGCAGCGCGTCGATGCGGAAGCCGGCGTGGTAGCGGCGGTTCAGCTCGCGTTCGAGAAAGTCATCCAGTTCCTGCCGCAAGGCGCGGGCAAACAGCGGCAGCAGGTGTATCGGGCGGCCCAGCGTGCGCAGGTCCAAGGCCTGCAGGCGGGCGCCTTCCTGCGGTGCGACGATTTTGGCTTTGGGCATCGGAGCTTCGTTATCGTGGCGGGCGGCTGCGCGGCAGCCCCCGGCTATTGCTGGGAGTGTGCATCTTACTGGCTGTCCGCCAGCGGTAAAGGGGGAAAATTCACGGCTGGGAATGTGAAAAGTACCATCGGTATGCTAAAGCGGTGAGTTTAAAATCCGCCAGCCTGCATTTAACAAGCGCTGCAGGTTGACCGAGTAGTTTCGAGACCGCTTTTCTAAGGATGAACGATGGCCACCAATCTGGGCTTGATGATCCACGCCGACCGCAGCCAGTTGCTGGGGGAGATGGCGAAACTGGGGCAATCCGCCCCCGCGCCTATCGCCGCGCAGGAAGAAGCCCCCGCCGCCGGCCACAGCTTCAGCCAGTCTATGATGTCGGCCGTGCGCGACGTCGATCAGCAGAACCGCCTCGCCGCCGAGAAGATGACCGAGGTGGACAGCGGCCAGAGCGACGACCTGGTCGGCGCGATGCTGATGAGCCAGGAGGCCAGCCTGTCGTTCTCGATGCTGATGCAGGTGCGTAACAAGGTGGTCGGCGCGGTCGACGACCTGATCAAGATGCAGCTGTAAGCGGGAGCCGACTGTGGTCAAACAATTGCGCAGCGGCCTGGCCGCGGTTCAACAAAGAATGGCGGGGCGCCAGCTGGTGCCCGCCAACGCCTGGCGCTACCTGCTGCCCATCGTGCTGTTGGCCATCGGCCTGAGCGTGGTGGCGACGCTGTGGCTGTGGCGCGACGACTCCAGCTACAAACCAGTGTTCGGCGCGCAGGAGAAGGTTAGCGGCGCCGACATGATGGCGGTGCTGGACGCCGAAAAGATTCCTTACCGCGTCCATCCGCAGACCGGCCAGGTGCTGGTGCCTGACGGCGATCTGGCCCGCGCCCGGATGCAGCTGGCGGCCAAGGGCGTGGTCGCCCAGCTGCCGGCCGGCCTGGAGCTGCTGGATAAGAACGATCCGCTGGGCGTCAGCCAGTTCGTGCAGGACGTGCGCTTCCGCCGCGGCCTGGAGGGCGAACTGGTGCAGAGCATCCAGGCGCTGGATCCGGTGCGTTCGGCGCGGGTGCACCTGTCGCTGCCGCGCAGCACGTCCTTCGTCACCGCCGGCGGCGAGAAGGGTTCCGCCTCGGTGGTGGTGACGCTGAAGCCGGGCCAGCAGCTGTCCAGCGAGCAGACCGCCGCCGTGGTCAAGCTGGTGGCTGGCAGCGTGGCCTCGCTCGATCCGTCCCAGGTGACGCTGGTCGATCAGGCCGGCAATCTGCTGTCCGCCCACGTGGACCTGAGCGACGGCGGCATCGCCGGCAACAACAGCGAGGCGTCGCGCCGCTTCCGCGAGGAGGCGCTGCAGAATGTGCGCGACTTGCTGACGCCGGCGCTGGGCGCCGACAACTACAAGGTCAGCGTCACCGCCGACGTCGACAACGACCGCGTCGAGGAAACCCGCGAGAAATACGGCGAGTCGCCCAAGGTCACCAACGAGGCTTCCCGCGAGGAGACCAGCACCGAACGGATGGCGCTGGGGGTGCCGGGCTCGCTGAGCAACCGCCCGGTCAATACCGATTCCTCGTCCCCGGCCGCCGACAAGGCCGGCAACAGCAAGAACGCCGTCACTCGCCAGTACGCGTACGACCGCAACATCACCAACATCAAGCGCGCGCGCGGCACGCTGCGCCGCCTCAGCGTGGCGGTGGCGCTGAACCAGGCCGCCGCTCCGGGCGGCAAGGGCTGGCAGCCGGCCGAGCTGGCCAATATCGACAAGCTGTTGCGCAACGGCCTGGGCATCAACGCAGACCGCGGCGACGTGCTGGCGGTGTCCACGCTGCGTTTCGCGCGGCCGGCGCAAGCGGAGCCGTTCTGGGAGCAGCCGGAAACCTGGTTCGAGGGCGCGCGCTGGGCGGTTTACGGCGTGGCGCTGCTGTTGGCCTACCTGTTGCTGGCGCGGCCGCTGCTCAAGCTGGCCCGCCAATTGGCCGAGCGCAAGCTGAGCGATTACACGCCGGACGAGCTGGACGTGACACCGGACGATCCGCTGCTGGACAACCGCTCGCTGCGGGAAACCGCGACCCAGCGCCAGGCCGCGTTGTCGGCCGCGCCCGGCGACAGCCCGGTGGTGCCGCTGCTGGAAAATTACGACCTGCCGCCGGCCGGCTCGCCGGTGGACGTGATGGTGGAACACCTGAAGGGCCTGGCTGCCAAGGAGCCGGAGCGCGTCGCCGAAGTGGTCAAGCAATGGGTGCAGAACAATGGACGCAAACAATAATCCGGCGCCGGAATCCCCGGCCTACATTCCGCCTTCTCCTCCCGCCGGCAATGGCCAGATGAGCGCCATCGAACAGGCCGCGGTGCTGCTCTTGTGCATGGGCGAGGAGCCCGCCGCCGCGGTGCTGCGCTGCCTGAGCCGCGAGGAGCTGCTGCAAGTGACGCAGGCGATGTCCGGCATGAGCGGCATCAAGGTGGACGCGGTGAGGACGACGATGCAGCGCTTCTTCGACGAATACCGCGAGCAGAGCGGCGTGCACGGCGCCAGCCGCAGCTTCCTCAAGCGTTCGCTGGAGCTGGCCTTGGGCGGCGACATCGCCGGCAGCGTGCTGGACACCATCTACGGCGACGCGATCCGCCCCAAGATGGCGCGGCTGCAATGGGTGTCGCCCCAGTGGCTGGCCGACCGCATCGCCGCCGAACACGTGCGCATGCAGGCTGTCTTCCTCGCCTTCCTGCCGCCGGCGCTGGCCGGCCAGGTGGTGGAGGCGTTGCCGGAGGCCAGCCGCGACGGGGTGCTGGTCAATGTCGCCCGCCTGACGGACGTGGACCGCGAACTGCTGAACGAACTGGACGAACTGGTCAACCGCTGCCTGGAGAGCTTGCACACCCAGAGCACCGCGGTGGAGGGCATGCAGCAGACCGCCGACATCATCAACCGCCTGCCGGGCGACCGCAGCCGGATGATGGAGCTGCTGCGCGCGCACGATCCGGAGATCGTCGACGAGATCGAGGTGAGGATGTACGACTTCTTCATCTTGTCGCGCCAGACCGAGGAAGTGCTGATGCGCATCTGCGAGGACATTCCGCTGGAACAGTGGGCGATCGCGCTCAAGGGCGCCGAGCCCGCGGTGCGCGACGCCATCATCCAGACCATGCCGCGCCGCCAGGCGCAGAACTTCGAGGCCACCATGCGCCGCTCCGGGCCGGTGCCCAAGAGCCGCGTCGAGGAGGCTCGCCGCGACATCATGGCCCAGGTCAAGGAGCTGGCGGACGCCGGCGAGATCGACCTGCAGCTGTTCCCTGAGGAAGTGGTCGAGTGAAGCACTGGCGACCTTTCCGATTCCCGCCGTTGATAGACGGCGCGCCGCTGGCGCCCGACGCCGCGGCCGAAGTGCAGGCCTCGGCCGCGGACGGCTTCCGCCAGGGCATGGACGCCGGCTACCGCGAGGGCTTCGACAGCGGCGAGGCCGCCGGCCGCGACGCCGGCTACCAGGCAGGTCTGGAGCAGGGCCGCGCCGAAGGCGTCGCCGCCGCGCGCGCCGAGACATTGGCCGGGCTGGAAACCCTGGGCGCGCCGCTGGCGGCGGCCATCGAACAACTGAGCAAGCTGTGCCGCGACTACCAGGCCGCGCAGCGCGATGAAGTGGTGGATCTGGTGGCCAAGGTGGCCCGCCAGGTGATTCGCTGCGAGCTGGCGCTGAAGCCGGTGCAGATCCTCGACCTGGTGGAGGAAACGCTGGCGGCGCTGCCGCAGGGCGCTCACGCGCAGGGCGAGGTGGAGGTGTTGCTCAATCCGGAAGAGTGCCAGCGCATCCGCGAACTGGCGCCGGAGCGAGCCGCGCAATGGAAGCTGGGCGCCGATTCGTCGCTGGCCCCGGGCGAATGCCGGGTGCGCGGCGCCGAGTTCGAAGCCGACGCCGGCTGCCAGCAGCGGCTGGAGCATTGCGTGGACAGCCTGCGCGAACAACTGCAAGCGGAAGAGGGCTAAGCGATGCTGCGCCAGGCCCTCAGCCAGCTCTCCGTGCCGGACGCGCCGGTCGCCACCGTCAGCGGCAAGCTGGTGGGCGTCAACGGCTTGCTGCTGGAAAGCGTGGGCTGCCCGCTGCAGACCGGGCAGCGCTGCCTGGTGGAAACCGCCGGCGGCGGCTGGCTGCAGGCGCAGGTGGTGGGCTTCCGCCGCGAGGTGTCCTTCCTGATGCCGTTCAAGAAGCCGGTCGGCCTCGCCACCGGCGCGCGGGTGCTGCCCGCGCCGGACAACGGCGGGCTGATGATAGGCGACGGCTGGCTCGGCCGCATCGTCAACGGCCTGGGCGAGCCGCTGGACGACAAGGGCCGCCTGGGCGGCGACGCGCCGCTGGGCGCGCACCCGCCCCAAGTCAATCCCTTGAGGAAAAAACCGGTCGACAGGCCGCTGGATGTCGGGGTGCGCGCGATCAACGGCCTGCTGACCATGGGCCGCGGCCAGCGCGTCGGGCTGTTCGCCGGCTCCGGCGTCGGCAAGAGCGTGCTGCTGGGCATGATCACCCGCCACACCGAGGCCGAGGTCGTCGTCGTCGGCTTGATTGGCGAGCGCGGCCGCGAAGTGCGCGAGTTCGTCGAGCATGCGCTGGGGCCGGAAGGGCTGGCCAAGGCGGTGCTGGTGGTGGCGCCGGCCGACGAGTCGCCGCTGATGCGGCTGAAGGCCACCGAGCTGTGCCACACCATCGCCGCCCATTACCGCGACCGCGGCCGCAACGTGCTGCTGCTGGTGGACTCCCTGACCCGCTACGCGATGGCGCAGCGCGAAGTGGCGCTGGCGCTGGGCGAGCCGCCGGCCACGCGCGGCTATCCGCCGTCGGTGTTCGGCCTGCTGCCCAGCCTGGCCGAAAGCGCCGGCAACGGCGAGGGCGGCGAGGGCAGCATGAGCGCCATCTACACCGTGCTGGCCGAGGGCGACGACCAGCAAGACCCGGTGGTGGACACCGCCCGCGCCATTCTGGACGGCCACATCGTATTGAGCCGGGAGCTGGCGGAGCGCGGCCACTACCCGGCGATAGACATTTCCCGCTCGGTCAGCCGCTGCATGAGCCATCTGATCGATGGCGGGCACGCCGCCGCCGCGCGCGACGTCCGCGGCGCCTGGAGCCGTTACCAGGAGGTGCGCGGCCTGCTGCCGCTGGGCGCTTACGTGCCCGGAGCCGATCCGGCCACCGACCGCGCGTTGCGATTGCAGCCGCGCATCGAGGCGTTGCTGTGCCAGGGCGCGGGCGAGGCCGCGCCCTATGACGACACCCTCAGGCAATTGCAGGAGCTCGCCGGCGCATGAACCAACCGATACGACAACTGGACCTGCTGCTCAGGCTGCGCGAACGCGACGGCGAGCGGCTGGAGAGCGAGCTGGCCGCCAAGCGACGGCTGCAGGAGCGCTACCGGCGCAATATCGAGCGCCTGGACCAGCTCAGCGCGGCCAGCGGCCCGAGCGCGGCGGCCGGCCACCCGGCGCTGGCGCTCAACTGCGCCGGCTACAAGAGCCATCTGCTGGGCCTGCGCCAGTCGCAACAGCAGGACTTGCAACTGGCCCAGGCCGACGCCGAAGTCAGCCGCTCGCGCCTGCAGGACGCGCGCCGCCGCGAAGAGCAGGTCAAGCTGCTGCGCGAGGAAAAGCTGCTGGAATGGCGGACCGAGCAAGGGCGGGCGGAGCAGAAGCGCACCGACGAGACCGCCGGCCAGGCCTGGCTGAGAGGGCGTGGCTAGTAGTGAATATTCACGTTGTTTCAGTCCGCGCCGGCGATGGTCGCCCTGTATCGGTACATACCGTTAGCGGACGAAAGGAATACTGATGGCGATCGACTTCAACGCGGTGCCGCCCTCCACTTGGGCGGAAAACCTGGCGCGCAAGCAACTGGGCAAGCAGCAGGCCCAGCTGGACACCCAGACC
>NZ_JZJL01000061.1 GCF_000971335.1 Chromobacterium vaccinii | reverse complement strand
CCTGGCCCAGCTCCCCGCAGGGCAGCAAGCCGGCGGCGGCCACCCGCTGCCGCACCGGCGCCGACGGCTTGCGGTGCAGCATCGCCTCCACCAGCTGGCGGCGCAGCGCGTGGCTGGCGTCGCGCTCCATCGCGAACGGCTCCCGCGCCGGCTGCGCCTCGTCGCGGTAGGCGACGCGCAGCGCCAGCCGGTCGGCCAGCCAGGCCCGCGCCGGGTTCTGCCAAAAGCGGATGAAATCGTGCAGATTGACCACCGTCGCCGCCGCCTCGTCCGGCAGCGGCGCGACGAAAGGGGCGGGTTCGGCAGCCGGCGCGGCCAGCGCGGCGGCGAAAGCCGGCTCGAAGCTGGCCAGCCGCGCGTCGCCGCCGTCGAACGATTTGGGCGAGAACGGCTGCAGCGGATGGCGCAGCGTCAGCCGCGCCGCCATATCCTCGCCGCACATCGCCGACAGCGTGTCCAGCAGCTCCGACACCAGCGGCGACGGCGGCAAGGGCTCGCCGCTGCGCGCCGACTGGCCGACATAAGAGAGATACAGCCGGCCGCGGGCGGACAGGATGGCCTCCAAGAACAAGTAGCGGTCGTCGAAGCGGCGCGAACGGTCGCCGCGGCGCGGATTGCGCGCCACCAGGTCGAAGCTGACCGGCCGCTCGTCGCGCGGATAGGCGCCGTCGTTCATGCCTACCAGGCACAGCGCCTGGAACGGTATCGAGCGCATCGGCACCATCGCGCAGAAGGTCACGCCGCCGGACAGAAAGCCCTGCGCCGACGACAGCGACAGCTTGCGCAGCAGCCAGTCGCGCGCCACCGACAGGCCCACCGGCTGGCCGAAGCCGGCCAGATCGGCGTCTCCGGCCAGCTCGGCGAAGGTTTCCCACAGCAGCTCCAGCGCCGCCTCGTCGTCGCCATCGGCCAGGAACAGGCTGTCGCAAGCCAGGTGGAAGCGCTGCGCCCACTGCTGCGGCGAAGCCGGCGTCGACCATTCGCCGGCCAACGCGTCCAGCGCGTCGTAGAAATCGGCGAAACGCGCCAGCGCCTCGCCCAGCTGGCCCTGGGCGGCGGTGTGCGGCAGCAGGCCGGCGAACAGTCCGGCGTCGTCCCCGGCCAGCGCCGGCGGCAGCACGGTGCCCAACAGCAGGCGGTCCAGCCCCCAGCGCCAGGTGTAGGCGGCTTCGGCCGGCAGGCCCAGCGAAGCCTTGTGCGCGGCGTCCCGCCCCCAGCGGATGCCGGCGTCGCGCACCCAGTCCTGGATGAAGGCGAGGTCGGCGTCGGCCAGGTCGAAGCGCGCCAGCAGCGCCGGGCAATCCAGCAGCGCCAGCACTTCGTCGGCGGCGAAGCGGGAATCGGCCAGCTTCAAGGCGGCGGCGAAAGTGGACAGCAGCGGCTGCTCGCGCTCGACACGGCGGTCGGCGATGCTGTACGGGATATTGGGCGCGTCGTCGCGGCGGCCGAACACCGCGTCGATGTACGGGGCGTAGGCGTTGATGTCCGGCGTCAGCACCGCCACGTCGGCCGGGCTGAGCTTGGGGTCGGCGGCGAACATCGCCAGCAGCCGGTCCTTCAACGCCTCCAGCTCGCGCATCGGGCCATGGCAGGCGTGCACCTCCACCGAATCGTCGGCCGGGTCGGAAGGCCGCGGCAATTGCGATGGATCGTTGAGCTCCAGGATGTCGCGCTGCAGCCGGGCCAGCAGGCTGGCGCCCTTGGGCGCGGCGAACAGCGGCTTGGCGTCCAGTTCGGCGTCCTCGGCGATCAGCTCGAAAAAGTCGCGCCCCTGCTTGCCCAGCGACGACAGCAAGGGATGGCCCTGGGTGGCGAACAGGTCGCCGGCTTGCCTGAGCTTCAGCATCCGGCGCGCGTCGACGATGTCGCCCCAGTAGGCCTCGCACGGGTTCAGCGTGAACAGGCAGACGTCGGTCAGTTCGGCCAGGCGCTTGACCAGCGCCAGATACATCGGCGCCAGGCTGGCGATGCCGAACAGCGTCACCCTCGGCGGCAGGTGCTCGGGTTTCAGCTCGGAGAAAAACTGGTCCAGCATCCGCACCCGGTGGCGGCCCGGATCGCTTTCGGCCAGCTGCCGCCACAACGCGGCCTGCCAAGCCTCGTCCTCGCCCAGGCCCAATAGCTCGTCGGCCTCCCAGGCGCGGATCCAGTCCGGGCGGAACACCAGGTACTGGTCGAAGATGTCGGCGATCTTGCCGGCCAGCTCGAAAGCCGCGGCCTCGCCGCCTTCCAGGTAATGCAGCACCGGACCGAACGGCTCGCCCTCCAGCGTCGGCAGCAGCGCCAGCAGCCGCCAGGCCAGCACCTCGGGCACGAAGGCCGACTTGCGCGGCAGTTCCGGCATCACCAGCTGCATCAGCCGCCAGGCGAAGGCCGCCGGCAGCGCGAAATCGATATTGGCGGCGATGCCGGCCTTGCGCGCCACGTCCAGCGTGATCCAGCGCCCCATGCCGCGGCTTTGCACGATCACGGTCTCCGCCGCGAACGGATCGGCCAGCGGCATCGCCTGGGTCATGCCGCAGAACAGCTCGCCCAGTTGCTCGAGACGATTGGATTGATAAAGAAACAGCATGGAATGGAGTGCGCGCGCCTGGATGCGGATATGGCCGGATTGTAGCATCGCGCGGCGGCCGGCCGGGGAACCGGCGGCGATTGACGCCCATCAATGCCCGCCCCGCGCGGATGACATTCAATACGCCGATGATGATGACATTTCGTTTTTCCGCCCCGCCGCCCCGCGCCGCGCTCGCTACAAAACGCCGGCCGCGCCGTGTACCATGGCCGGCATCGGCGCGCTGCGCGCCTCAACCGTCGGACCGCCATGTATCCCTATCTGATCGTCAAGCACGCCCACATGGGCTTCGCCTATCTGTCCATCCTGCTGTTCGCCGCCCGCGGCGCGCTGGTGCTGGGCGGCCGCGGCCACTTGCTGCAGAACAAGCCGCTGCGCATTCTGCCGCACGTGATCGACACCCTGCTGCTGGCCTGTGCCATCGCGCTGGTGGTGATGGGCGGCTGGCCCATTCTGCAGAGCCCCTGGCTGCTGGCCAAGATCGCCGGCCTGGTCGCCTACGTGGCCCTGGGCACCATCGCGCTGCGCGGCTCCACGCCGCGGCGCCGCGCGGCGGCCTTCATCGCCGCCTTGCTCGCGGTGATCTACATCGTGCTGGTGGCCAAAACCAAACTGGTCATGCCGCTGCTCTGATCGGTCTCGCCGGCTTGACTGCGCCGGCCGCGGCTTCTAGGACACAGTAGGGACGCGCGATGCAGCCCTTTATCCCGTCCCTGCCCCCGGAGTCCGCCGCCAGATGATCAGCGACCTTCCCGCCTCCCTCCGAACCCGCGGTTTTTCGCTGCTGGAGCTGTTGATCGCGCTGGCGGTGGTGGCCATCCTGGCGGGCATCGCCATCCCCTCCTACCAGAGCCATATGCAGCGCAGCCGCCGCAGCGACGCGCTGGACGCCTTGTACCAGCTGCAGCAGGCGCAAATACGCTATCGGGGCTTTCACGCCGAATACGCCTCGCGACTGGCGGACCTGAAAACGCCCTACGCCAGCGGCGTCAGCGCCCAAAAGCATTACCAGTTGGAAACCGGAACCGGCAGCAAGCCCGCGTCCGACTTCTACGTCCAGGCCACGGCCAAACCCGGCGGCGCCCAGGCCGGGGACCGCGACTGCCAGACCATCACGCTCACCCAGCGGCAGCAGACGGTCAGCCTGACGCCGCCCGCCTGTTGGTGACGATGATGCGCGGCGAGCAGCGAGGCGTCACCCTGATCGAGCTCCTGGTGGTGCTGGTCCTGGCTTTGGCGCTGTTGACCCAGGCGCTGCCGGCGCTGGGCCGCTGGATCGCGCGCCAGCAGCTGCAAGGCGCGCTGGACGACATCGACCGCGGGCTGCAACTGGCGCGCAAGAGCGCCGCCACCCGGCAGAAAAAGATCTGGGTGACCTTCCGCCGCGACGGCGCCGCCTGGCTGCTGCGGGTATCGGAGAGCGACGCGAAGGACCCATGCGACACCGCCCGCGACTTGCTGTGCGTCGGCAGCGCCGAGCATGCCGGCATCGCGCTGGACATGGCCGATCCGCTGCCGCTGCAGCTGGTTTTCACGCCGCTGCGCGGCCTGCCGGAAACCCCTGGCGGCGCCATGATCGGCGGACTGCGGCTGCGGCTCAGCCGCTCCGGCTGCCAGCCGGCGGATCTGCAGTTGCTGCCCACCGGCCTGGTCATCGTCGGCGAGGCCAGATGCCCATGAGACCGGCGCGCGGCATCAGCCTGCTGGAGCTGTTGATCAGCATGACCATCGGCCTGCTGCTGCTGCTGGTGGTGTCCGGCCTGCTGGTCAGCCTGCTGGGAGAGCAAAGCCGCGAACGCCGCCAGGCGCAGCTGGGCGCGATGATGGACGCGTCGCTGTCGCTGATCGCGATGGATCTTCGCCGCGCCGGCTTCTGGAACGGTTCCGGCGCGGAGGAAGACAATCCCTACCGCGAACTGTTCATCGAGCGAGACGGAAGCTGCCTGCTCTACGGCTACGATAATCCGACCACGCCCGCCGCCGCGCCCGAGCGCCGTTATTTCGCCTTCCGCCTGGAAGGGCAGCGCATCCAGCGGCGCAGCAGCGACAAGGCCGGCTGGAGCTGCTCCGCCAGCAGCGGCTGGGACGACCTGAGCAAACCCGGCATCGGCGTCGTCGACGCGCTGCGCTTCAGCCCGGAAGCCGGCGGCGACGCGATCGGCATCGCCGTCAGCGCCCGCGCCGCCAACGGCACGGAGGAGGAAAAGCTGGACATCCACACCAGCGTGACGCTGCGCAATCACCCCAAAGTGGCGGCAAGATGAGCCGCCGCCACGCCGGGCTCGCCACGCTGTTCGCGGTGCTGACGCTGCTGGCGATCGCCAGCCTGGTGTTGCTGGCGGCCTCGCGCCAGCTGGTGCTGATCCACGCCAACGCGCAAAACCAGCATCGCTACCACCAGGCGCTGGACAACGCCGAGGAGGGCCTGCGCCAAGGCAGCCAGGCGCTGGCAAACGGCCAGCCACTCCCGGCGGATAACGACCGCTTCTCGCTCACACAGCAGGCTATCCCCCCGGACCGGATGCGGCTGCGCAGCACCGGCAACTACGACGGCCATCGCGTCACCGTGCAGCGGGACTTCCTCCAGAGCGGCAACCAGGGCGGATCGAGCAGCGCGCTGACTCTGGTCGGCAACCTGGAGCTGAGCGGCGCCATCAACCTGATCGGCGACAAGCCGGTGGAAATGACGGTGGACGGCGCGGTGACGCTGAGCGGCTCGGTAGACGGCATCGCCACCCTGCAAAGCACCGGCGACATCATCGTCACCGGATCGCAAACCATCAATACCCTGTACTCCAACGGCAATATCGAACTGGGAAACGGCCGCTACCAGACGGTGAAGGCGCTCGGCAACCTGACGCTGCGCGGCGACGCGGCGATCGGCGCGCTGGCGCGGGTCAACGGCAAGGCCGCCTTCCTCAACAGCCCGAGCGTCGCGCCGGCAGTGGCTCGGGCCGAGGTGAAGGGCGACGTGGACATCGCGATGGGCGGCGCCCGCTTTGGCCAGCTGGATGCAGAGGGCAAGGTCGACATCCGCCAGATCGGCGCGCTGGACGCGCTGCGCGCCGAAGGCCGCCTGAGCGTGCAGGGCTGGGGCGCGCCCATCGCCGCCACCGTCGCCGGCGCCGCCAGCTACAACGCGGGCAATCCCGACATTCGCATCGCGTTCCAGCCCGGCCTGAAACTGAATCTGCAGCCGTTGCCGCCGCTGGAAGTGAAACGTCCGCGCCTGGACGCCTACGACTACCGCGGCCAGGCCCACTACGTGTTCACCCATGCCGCCGACGGCGGCGTGCGGGTGACGGTGCGCAAGGTCCACGGCCTGGCCGACGGCGAATACCGGCTGGGCCGGGACCCGGACAACCGGCTGCCCAACTACTTGTGCAGAACCGCCGACGCCAGCGGCGTCTGCCGCGCGCCGGCGACGCTGATCTGCAAGGGGCATTCCCCGCAGAACGACTGCTTCGCCGGCGGCCGCCCAGGCCAATGGAAGCTGGACGGCGTCACCTTCGCGCCCGGCGTGTTGTGGTTCGACGGCGACCTGGAGGTTGGCAACGGCACCTACCACAACACCTTCATCGCCAGCGGCAACATCGCCACCAGCGGCCAGCACGTCAGCTACGCGGTCAATTACGCCGGCGCGATCGGCATCTGCGCCAATGTCGACTTCCCCAGCCTCTATCCGGAAGACGACTGCCGCGGCGGCGCGTTCAAGGGCCGGCCGGTGGGCAACGCGGTGTTGCTGGCCGGCGGCTACGTCGACAAGCGCTTCCATGGCGGCGACATCACGCTGGGCTCGTCCAGCCGGGTGTTCGGCAATGTCTGGGCCGGCAACCAGCTGTTTTCCAGCGGCAGCACCACGATACACGGCTACGTCAGCGCGCTGGCCCAGTCCGGCGGCCAGGGCGCGCGGCCGCACCAATGGGGCGCCAGCACCACGATAGACCTGCGCGGACTGCCCGACTCGTTCCGGCCGGACGCCCCGCCCGACAGCGGCGGCGGCCAGAACGGCGGCGGCCGTTTCAAAGCGCTGCCCTACAGCTGGATGGACACATGAAGACCCGAGCCCCGCGCGGTTTCACCTTGCTGGAAATGATGATCAGCCTCTTGGTGCTGGCCGTCGGCGCGCTGGGCCTGCTGCGGCTGGAAACCCAGCTGCTGCACAGTCAGATCGCCGCCAACGATTACAACACCGCCACCAATCTGGCCCAGGCGGCGCTGGAGCAGCGGAAAACCGGCAAGCCCGCCGACTGCCGCCAGGGCAGTTACGCGCCGGCCGCCGCCAGCGGCACCCTGGCCCGGTTCCGCTGCCGCGGCAACGATAGCGGCCCCACCGCCCGGGTGGACGTGAACTGGACCGATAGCGAGGGCGAAAGCCTCACCCTGAGCCTGACCGCTCCGAAATAGCGCGCCCGGCGCTCCTTGACCCAAAACAAGGGCGGCCGGACGCCCATCTGCTACTGTCCCCGCATTTCCCCTACCCGTGATTATCCGATGCCAGCCAGTCAGCAACTGCCGGAACTGGTGTGTCCGGCGGGCAGCCTGCCCGCGCTCAAGGCCGCCGTCGACCATGGCGCCGACACCGTCTACTTCGGCCTGAAAAACGACACCAACGCCCGCAACTTCGCCGGCCTCAATTTCGACGAACACACCGCCCGCGTCGGCATCCGCTACGCGCATGACCGCGGCCGCCAGGTGCTGATGGCGATCAACACCTACGCCCAGGGCGGCGACATCAGCCGCTGGCGCCGGGCGGTGGACCAGGCCGCCGACCTCGGCGTCGACGCCGTGATCCTGGCCGACCTGGGCCTGCTCGACTACGCCAGCCGCCACCATCCCGCGCTGCGGCTGCACTTGTCGGTGCAGGGCTCGGCCACCAACCACGAGGCGATCCGCCTCGCCCATGAGCTGTTCGGCGTGCGCCGCGCGGTGCTGCCGCGGGTGCTGACCCTGGAGCAGGTCAAGAAAGTGATCGAGCAAAGCCCGGTAGAAATAGAAGTATTCGGCTTCGGCAGCCTGTGCGTGATGGTGGAGGGCCGCTGCCTGCTGTCCAGCTACGCCACCGGCGAATCGCCGAACAGCCACGGCGTCTGCTCGCCGGCCAAGTACGTGCAGTGGCAGAACACGCCGTCCAGCCTGGACGCGCGCCTGTCCGGCATCCTGATCGACCAATACGGCCTGGACCAGCCCGCCGGCTACCCAACGCTGTGCAAGGGCCGCTTCGACGTGCAGGGCGATACCTATTACGCACTGGAGGAGCCCACCAGCCTCAATGTGCTGGCGGTGCTACCGCAGTTGCTGGACATGGGCGTGGCCGCGATCAAGATCGAAGGCCGCCAGCGCAGCCCGGCCTACGTCGCCCAGGTGACGAGGGCGCTGCGCGAGGCGCTGGACGCCGCCGGCCGCGAGCGGCACCGCTTCATGGTGCTGCCTGCCTGGCAACAGGCGCTGAACAAGGTGGCCGAAGGACGCCAGCAGACGCTGGGCGCCTATGACCGGCCATGGAAATGAGCCGCCGCATGGATACCCGCATGAATCCCATTCCCATGAAACTGTCGCTCGGTCCGGTGTTGTTCTTCTGGAGCCGCGACGACATCCTCCGCTTTTACGCCGAAGCCGCCGAGTGGCCGCTGGATACCCTGTACCTGGGCGAAGTGGTATGCGGCCGCCGCCAGCAGCTGCGCAGCCAGGACTGGATTTCGCTGGCCGCCGATCTCGCCTCGACCGGCCGCGAGGTGGTGCTGTCCTGCCAGGCGCTGATCGAGAGCGAGTCCGATCTCAAGCGGCTGCGCAAGATGGTCGACAACGGCCAGCTGGCGATCGAGGCCAACGACCTCGGCGCGGTGCGGCTGGCCAATGAAAAGAAGCTGCCCTTCGTCGCCGGCGCCCATCTGAACATTTACAACGCCGACACGCTGGCGCTGATGCGCCGCCTGGGCGCCTACCGCTGGCTGCCGCCGGTGGAAATGGGCCGCGACACGTTGGCCGCGCTGCTGGAAGCCGCCCGCGGCCAGCAGCTGGAAATCGATACCGAAGTGTTCGCCTGGGGACGGTTGCCGCTGGCGCTGTCCTCGCGCTGCTTCACCGCCCGCCATTACAACCTGAACAAGGATGACTGCCAGTTCCGCTGCCTGGAGCATCCCGACGGCCTCAGGCTGGACACTCGCGAAGGGCAGCCCTTCCTCGCCATCAACGGCATCCAGACCATGTCCGACGGCTGCCACGCGCTGCTGCCGCGCCTGGAAGAGCTGCACGCCGCCGGCGCGGGCCGGGCGCGGATCAGTCCGCAGGCGCAAGGCACCGAAGCCGTAGTTCAGGCCTTCCGCCAGCGGCTGGATGGTCAAGACGGCTCCGGCTCGCTGCTGGACGGCCTGCGCGCCCAGGCCCCTGGCGAACTCGTAGACGGTTACTGGCGCGGCCAGGCCGGCATCCAAGCGCTGGAGGAGACCCACTGATGCGCGTTCCAGAATTGACCTTCCCGGCCGCCGGCGCCCGGCTGTTGTCGCGGCTGCCCTCCGCGCCGCCCAGCCGGCTGCTGGCCGCCGCCCTGAATCTGCTGAAGAAACGCGGCGTGCTGCCGGTGGACATGGCGCTGCTGGACGGCAAACGCTTCGAGGTTCACGTCAAGGATGCCGGATTGCGGCTGGGCTTCGCCGCCAGCGGCGACGCCTTCGTCGCCAGCCGCGGCGAGCCTGATTTGCGCCTGGCAGCCAACGGCTGCGACTTCGCCCGCATGATGCTGCGCGAGGAAGACCCGGACACGCTGTTCTTCCAGCGCAAGCTCTCCATTGAAGGCGATACCGAGCTGGGCCTGATCATCAAGAACCTGCTGGACAGCGTGGACTGGAGCCAGACGCCGCTGGCGCGAATGATGGCGGCCTGAGCGACCGCTTGCCCCGGCCTGCGGGATGGGCTAGCAAGAAAATAGTCCGCCACCCACGCAGGGGCACCATGAATCCCTGGCCGTTCAGCGCCCGCCGCATACGCAAGGAACTGACCCTGATCCTGCTGCTCAATCTGGGCTGCTATCTGCTGTTCATTCACTGGGATCTGTTCGAAAAGCTGGACATCTGGCTGCACCAGCACCCGGCCTCGCAACTGGACGAGGTGCTGCTGCTCAGCTTCACGCTGGCGCTGTCCATGACCTGGTTCGCCATCCGCCGGCTGCGGGAAGCTCGCCAGCTGCTGAAAGCGCTGCGCCGCCAGGCCGAGCGAGACGACATCACCGGCCTGGCCAACCGCCGGCGCGCCAACCAGGCGCTGCAGCGAGAAACCGAGCGCAGCTGCCGCTCGGGCCGCCGCTACTCGGTTCTGCTGATCGATCTCGACCACTTCAAGCACATCAACGACAGCCATGGCCATCTGGTCGGCGACAAGGTACTGCAGCGCTTCGGCCAGGTGCTGCGCCAGCGGGCGCGCCAGCTGGACACCATCGCCCGCTGGGGCGGAGAGGAATTCATCATCGTCTGCCCGGAAACCGAGCAGGACGGCGCGCTGGCGCTGGCCGAAAGCATCAGCCAGCTGCTGCGCGAAACCGACTTCGATCCGGCGCTCCGCGTCACCGCCAGCATAGGCGTGGCGACCCTGGCCGACGACGACACGCCAGACAGCCTGGTCCACCGCGCCGACATCTGCCTGTACGCCGCCAAGCAAGCAGGCCGGGACCAAGTGGTGGGAGAAAACCATTCCCCCGCCACGCTGCCATGAAAAAACCGGCGCCGCGGCGCCGGTTTTCTTCGCATGGGGAAAGGCTGCTCAGAGCACGCCCACGCTCTGTTGCAAAGCGCTGCGCTTGGCCGACAGATCCAATCCCGGCAGATCCGCCATGATGTCCGGATGGTCCGCCAGCTTCTCCACCACGTAATCGACGAAAACGCGGGTACGCGGCGCGATATGGTCGCGGTGCGGGAAGCAAATGTAGATGGAACGCTCCAGCGACACCATGTCGGTCAGCACCGGCTCCAGCTCGCCGCTGCGGATCAGGTGCACCACCTCGTGGCCCGGCAGCTGCGCGACGCCCATGCCCAGACGAGCCAGTTCGGCCACCGCCTCCATGTCGTTCAGTGTATAGGTGCCGTTCACCTCCAGCGGAATGCGCTCGCCCTTGCGGTCGAACTCCCACTTGAACAGGCGACCGGAAGTCGGAAACTGGAAGTTGATGCAATCGTAGCCGCTCAGCTCCTCGGGAGCGGACGGCCGGCCGTGGCGGTCCCAATATTCGGGAGAGGCCACCACGTACAGAGGCATCTGCGCCAGATTGCGCGCCACCATGCGGCTGTCCGGCATCATGCCGGTACGGACGCCGACATCGTAGCCATCCTCGATCAAATCGCTGAAATGGTCATCCAGGCCGAAGAACACCCTGATCTTGGGGTAGCGTTCGCAAAACTCTCCCATGATGGGCAAGATGAAGCGGCGGCCAAAGGAGTTGGGCATGCTGACGCGCAGATGGCCGGCCGGCTCGTCGCGGCTGGCTTTCAACTGGTTGATCGCCGAATCCAGATTGTTGACCGGACCGCGGCACTGCGCGTAGAAGCGCCGGCCGTCTTCGGTCAAAGTCAACTGGCGGGTAGTGCGATTGAACAACCGCACCTCCAGTTCCTGCTCCAAGCGGGCAATGCTCTGGCTGATCGCGGCCGGCGAGACGCCGAGCTTGCGCGCGGCATCGGAAAAACTGCCGTTCTCGGCTGTGGTCATGAAGACCATGAGTGCTTTTAAGGTATCCATAAGCGGGGCGATTCCTGAAGCGATCCATGCTGTTTTGCCTGATTGATTGGTCTGGCGAGCAGTCGGATCGTTCACAGAATTGAAGCTATTTATTAAAACAGCTTACATCAATTCTGCATGATATTAAAGAATATAGTTTAATCTCATATACTATCCACCACTTTGGCCGCGTCGACTGCCTACCCTACATCCCCGATGTTTGACAGCCGCGTCCTCGAACGGGCACCGCTGGCTTATCAATTATTTTATGCGATCCAATTATGCGCTTTAAAGCGTTCGCTTGCCAGAATTTATTAGTCATTGCTTACAATTTATGACATTGAAGTGAAGGTGAAATGCGACATCCTCACTCATCGCAACGTCAGGCGCATCTTGCAAAATAAATATAAGCAAAGCATTATTTGCAGACAAATCATGCCCTTGTCATCGCAGATGCAAATCAATTTCATCGTTTTTACAATTATAAAAAAGTCAAATTCTTTTCCCCTCCCGGCATGTTTCTATTTGTAACGAATGCCGTTATGACAAACAAAATGATGAATTATCAGTAATTTTCCTAGGATTCATGCTCTTACAAATTTGGTATACTCAATGACGAAAAAGCAACAATTCATATGAATTCAAATCCGCAGGGTCTTACATGCAACAAGCATGTGGGGTACTATCTGCGGCACACAGAACCAAGAACAAGGAAGACCCGCTCATGGTGACTTCAAAACCCATCAATGCAAGACCGCTCCCGGCCGGACTCACCGCGTCGCAGCAATGGACATTGCTGGAGTGGATTCACATGGCCGGGCACATCGAAACCGAAGGCGAGCTCAAGGCCTTCCTGGACAACATCCTGACCCAGGCCCCGTCGGACCGCATCATTCTGGTCCTCGGCCGCCTGAACAACCAGAACCAGATCCAGCGCATGGAAAAGGTGCTGAACGTCAGCTACCCGTCTGACTGGCTCGACCAGTACTCTCAGGAAAACTTCGCCCAGCACGACCCGATCATGCGCATCCATCTGGGCCAGGGGCCGGTGATCTGGGAGGAGCGCTTCAGCCGCGCCAAGGGCGCGGAGGAAAAACGCTTCATCGCTGAAGCCTCCAGCAACGGCATGGCCAGCGGAATCACCTTCAGCGCGGCGTCCGATCGCAACAACGTCGGCAGCATCCTATCTCTCGGCGGCAAGGAACCCAGCCGCAACGCGGCGCTGGTTGCCATGCTGAATTGCCTGACGCCCCATCTGCACCAAGCCGCGGTCCGCATCGCGAATCTGCCGCCAGCTTCTCCCAGCAATATGCCGCTGTCGCAACGGGAATACGACATCTTCCACTGGATGAGCCGCGGCAAGACCAACTGGGAAATCGCCACCATCCTCAACATCAGCGAGAGGACGGTGAAGTTTCACGTCGCTAACGTGATCCGCAAGCTCAATGCGAATAATCGTACTCATGCCATAGTTCTTGGCATGCACTTGGCGATGACACCCCGCGATTTAGTGAACGGATAAGCTCCGTTTTCGCCTGCCCCCAGTCCAGCAGACCAGTCATAGACATCACCCCGCCATCCAGAGGGCGGGGGATGCCCACGGGTACGATGGGGAAGCCCATCATCACCAATCGCCGGTAAAACACCGGCTCCACCACGAAATACATCCAGCGCACGCCGCGTACTTGCGACCAGAGCCACGCCCCCAAGTACAACAGCCTGGCCGCCATGATGGATTCGCGCGCGCCAAGCACGCTCCGGTCCACCGCCAGACGGGTGATTTCCGAATACTCGCATCCCTTGCCTATTCGCTCGCCAGGCGCCAGCAATCGCGAGAACTCCACCTCCAGCATGAAAGGATGGTCCCCCGTCGTCAGGCGTATCGCGCCGACAACCTGGCCCCCGCGAGACAACATCAGATTGTCAGAAAAGTCATCGTACGCGTCCCTATCGAAGCCATCCTCGCATAAAGGCACCCACTGCAGCTGCTCGCGAAAGATCCTGTGTCGGAATGCCCACAGCTGTTTCATCCTGGATTCGGTATTCGCCCATTCCAGTACCAGTCCATCTTGACTCAGCGGAAAAAATTCTTTCATTTCAACCTCCTATTATTGGTTCGTATAGGCAGGAGAAATGTAAGACCAGACCGAAATAACTGAATCTGACAAATAGGACAGGAAAATTTGATGAAATTTTGTCTAGCGAATGCGCAGAAACCACAATCAAATCCAACCCAAATCGTCATCCCATCCATGATTTTTTGTTACATTAAGGTCTTTGCCCTCCTCTGATCATGACCGCCTTCACCAGTTGCAATCCCTCTTCCGGCGAAGTCTGCTTCACCCGTTCCTCCTGGAACATGCCGGCCCTGGAACAAAGCCTGCGACAGTTGCGAACCGCTCAAAGCGGCTGGGCCGCCCAAGGAGTGGAGCAACGCGCCGCGGCGCTGCTGCGCCTGGCGGACCTGCTGTCCCAGCAACGTGAAGCGCTGGCGGATCTGGTGACGCTGGAGGTGGGCAAACGCACGCCGGAGTGCCTCGCGGAGATAGACAAGTCAGCGCAACTGATTCGCTATTACGCGGAACTGGCGCCGGAACTGCTGCGGTCGCTGAACATCCCCACCCAGGCCAGTCGCAGCGGCGTAGCCTTCGAGCCTCTGGGCCTGGTGCTCGCGGTCATGCCCTGGAACTATCCGGTATGGCAGGTGCTCCGCTTTGCGATCCCTGCGCTGATGTCGGGCAATGCCTGCTTGGTTAAGCCGGCGCCGTCGGTTCCGCAATGCAGCCAGTTGCTGCTGGACATCGTCCGGCAAGCCGGCATCCATGTCCTGGACATGGCCTGGATCGAAACCGAGCTGGTGGAAGAGGCGATCCGCCAATGCGACGCCGTCGCCTTCACCGGCTCCACCCAGACCGGACGCGTGATCGCCTCGCTGGCCGGCCGGCACCTGAAGAAAACCGTGCTCGAACTGGGCGGCAGCAACCCCTTCATCGTGCTAGCCGACGCCGACGTCCAGGCCGCCGCGCGCGACGCTGCCAATTCCCGCTTCCGAGACGCCGGCCAGAGCTGCAACGCCGCCAAGCGGATGATCGTGGTACCTGAAATCGCCGATGCCTTCGTCAGCGCCTTCTGCGCCGAGGCGGCCAAGCTGCGCGCCGGCGATCCGCGCGATCCGGCCACCACCTTGTCGCCATTGACCCGGGCCGACCTGAGGGAAGCGCTGCACGCCCAGGTGCTGGACGCCTGCCACCACGGCGCCGAACTGAAGCTGGGCGGACAGATGCCCCACACGCCGGGCTTCTACTATCCCGCCACCGTGCTGGACCGCGTCAATCCCAGCTGCCGCATCTACCACGAAGAAGTGTTCGGCCCGGTGGCCGGCATCCTGCGCGCCGCGGATGAGGCCGACGCGATTCGACTGGCCAACGACACCCCGTTTGGCCTGGGCGCCAGCATCTACAGCGCCGACAATGACCGCGCCTGGACGCTGGCCCGCCAGATCGAAGCCGGCAGCGTATTCGTCAACCGCCACACCAGTTCCGATCTGCGGCTGCCCTTCGGCGGCGTCAAGGCCTCCGGCTATGGCCGCGAGCTGTCCGAATTCGGCCTGTACGAATTCGTCAACGTCAAAACCTACTGGCAGAAGTAGCCGGACAAAAGAAAAAGGGGCCAATGGCCCCTTTCTGTTTTTCGCAACCCGCCGCTCAATGCAGCCGCGCCACGCTTTGCGACAGCGGAATGCCCGCCTCTTTCAGGCAATCGGCCAGATCGCGCCAGCACGCGTCGCGATCGGGCGCCACATCCGGCACCACCAGCCACGGCACGCGGGCGGCGACTTCATCGCTGCCCTTCAGCCTCAGGCCCACTTCGTAGCCCTGGATCTCCGGCTGGTATTCCGCCACCGCCTCCAGCTTCTCGATGCCGCCCTGGCTGGTCGCCAGCAAGGCCACCGATATGCCCAGCCGCTTGCGGTTCCAGGCGCGCATGCCGCTGGACAGCGCCTCCCACCACGGCAGCGGTGCGAACAGCTCGGCCTCGCCGTATTCCATCTCGGCGGCGACCGCCTGCTGAACCAGCGGCATCGATGCGTCCAGCGCGCGGCGCGCCAGGCGGCGCGCTCGTTCCGGCGGTAGGGCGCCGCGTTCCACCAGGAAGGGGATCCAGCTCATCACCAACTGCGGCTCGACCGTCTTGCGCGCCGCGTCGAAAGTGGCGCGCGACGATTCCGGGTCCAACGGCGCGAAATCGCAGCCGGCATCCATCACCGGCGCCAGTTGCACCAGGTCCTGGCAGGCGCGCTCATTCAGCATGTCCACGGTGAACAGCGTCGGCGAAATCCACAGAATGGATTTTTCCGGCACCTCCAGCGCGTCGGCCAGCGCCACCTCCAGCGATTCCAACCGCGGGAAGTGCCACCAGACGCCGCCCTGGCTGCGGGAAAACGCGAACGGCAGCGCCCACAGCTCGAACGACATCACATTGCCATCCTTGCGCATCACCTCGGGAAAGGCCACCGCGTCGCGCGCGCTGTTCACCAGCAGCTGGCGCGCCGCCGGCTCTGCCCCCAATGACAGCTGCGCCTCGGTGAACACCGCTTGGTCGCCGGCCAACAACGCCATTTGCACCGCTGCCGCCAACTGCGCGCCCTCCATCGGCTTGCCTACCGCCTGGCGCGCCTGCTCCGCCAGCTTGCCTACCGCCAGCTGCCGCTCCGCCGGCGGCAGCGGCTTGGTCGGCCCGATGCGCATTTCGCGCGGCTCCGGACCGGCGGCGTCGCGATCGGCATAGGCCTTGTGCAAGCGCTGGTAGACGCGCATCGCCTCGTCGCAGATATCCTGCAGCTCGCCGACGCTGGGCTCGATTTCGTCGTAGAAATTGAAGTCGAATAGCCTCAAACGCAGATTGCAGACATAGATGGTGAGGCTTTCCTCCTCGTCATACAGCATCGCGCTCGCGAGGCCATCGCGTTCGCGGCCAGGGAAGTCGGTATCGTCATTGCCCACCAGGCGGCAGACAAAGGCGGGAGATTCGGTATGCATCAGGTACTCGGCGCCCTCCAAACCCTGCTCGTCAACGGCATCGCCGAAAATGAAGCGGTTGGGCAGGTAGGGTTCGCCCCGAATACGGGCATTGCGCGGCAGGGATTTCATCAGGCGACACTATCTACGTTTACAAGCACCTATTGTAGCGCCGCCATCCTCTGGCTTGAAGCCTGCCGCGCGATTTACTACCGCGCCGCAACAATCCTCGCCAAACTGGTCCGTTGCCGGCCGCCGGCATCGAAGTTGCCCTCATGCAGCCAGGCTTCAAGCGCCACCCGGCGCGCCGGCCACTCATGGTCCAGGATGGAAAACCAGGCCGTATCACGGTTGCGCCCCTTGTTGACGCGGGCCTGACGGAACAGACCTTCGAAGGTGAAGCCCAAACGCAAGGCGGCCTGCACCGACGGCGCGTTCTGCGCGTCGCATTTCCATTCGTAACGGCGGTAGCCAAGCTCGAACGCATTGCGCATCATCAGATACATCGCCTCGGTGGCCAGCCGGCTGCGCTGCAGGCGAGGCGAAAAATTGAGAAAACCCACCTCGATGCTGCCATCAGCCGGCGCGATGCGCAGATAGCTGCACAGGCCGATCGCCGCGTCGTCGCGCGCGTCGACGATCGCGTAGAACTGCGGGTCGTCTAGCGCCTCGTTCGCCGCCACCCATTGCTGCCAGTCTTCCAAACGGAAAAACGGGCCGTGGCTGAGATAGGTCCAGTTCGCGCCGCCCGGCATCCGATGCAGCTCGTCGAACAACTGCGCGCCATGGCGCCCCAGGCTCAACGGCTCCACCCGGCAATAGCATCCGGCCAACAGGCTGCGCGGCGGATGCCGCGCCCCCTCCCACTCAACCGGCATGCCTACCATCTGGCCATTCGCGTTCGCTTCCGCCGGCTGCGCCAGCGCATCCCAATCAGCACGCATCGCACACCTCCTTGCCGCAACCAGCATCGCGGGTGGTGGCGTAGCCGTCGCGCCTCCACCAATCCAGGCCGCCCTGCAGCTCCTTCACCTTGAATCCCAGCTTCGCCAGCTTCAGCGCACCCTTGGTCGAGCCGTTGCAACCGATTCCGTCACAGAACGCCACCAGCGTGATATCCCGCGGCAGGTCGGCGGTGCTTTCCATCGTCATCAGCCGGTGCGGATGGCTGAGCGCGCCGGGGATGGTTTCATGGCCGAATGCTTCGGCGCTGCGGGTATCGATCAGAAGCAGCGAGCGGCCACCTTCCGCCAGCGCTTGCGCCACATCGGCGGCATCGATCTCGTAAGCCAGCTTGGCTTCGTAAAACTCCTGTTGGCTGATCATGGAGCCTGTCCTTCTGCGTGCATGGAATACTGTTATGCTAAGTTCAAAGTCATCACCAGAAAAGCTCCACTTAAGCCAATTTAATGGAACCACTTTGAGCAATGATTGGATAGTCGATTACCTGCAGCCCCGGCTGACGCGCAATGGCCCCGAGCATTTGTCGCGCCAGCTCTATCGACAGCTGCGCGAATTGATACGCTTGCACCGGCTGGCCGGCGGCAGCGCTCTGCCCGCCAGCCGCGCGCTGGCGCAGACACTGCGGCTGGGCCGCAATACCGTGCTTTCCGCCTATGATCAGCTTGCGGCCGAAGGCTATCTGGAAAGCCGTCACGGATCGGGCACCTATGTCTGCGACGCCTTCGGCGACGCAGCGCCCCAACCCGCCAACGCCGATACGCTCCCGCGCCAGCTTTCCCTCCGCGGCCAAGCCCTGGCCAATGCCAGCCGTTTGCCTGCCCGCAAGCTCGGCGCCTTCGTGCCGGGCCAACCCGAACTGGGGCTCTTTCCCCACAAGCAATGGCAACAATGCTTGAGCCGGCGGCAACGGAGCGCGCCGCTGGCATGGCTGCACTATCAGCATCAAGGCGGATTGCCCGAGTTGCGCGCCATCCTCAGCCAATACCTGCATTTGACGCGATCGGTCCGCTGCCAATCGGAACAGGTCGTCATCGTTCCCGGCGCCCAAAGCGCGCTGACCTTGCTGGCCCAGCTGCTGGCCGAGCCCGGAGACACCGCCTGGATTGAAGAGCCCGGCTATACCGGAGCGCAGGCCGCCATGCTGGCCGCGGGCCTGCGCTGCCAGGCCATCCGCGTTGATTCGCAGGGGCTGTTTCCGGATCCGGCAGCCGATCCGCCGCGCCTCATCTATGCCACGCCCGCCCACCAGTACCCGACCGGCGCGGTGATGAGCCTGCCGCGACGGCTGGAGCTGCTGGCGCAGGCCCGCCGCCACGACAGCTGGATCGTGGAGGATGATTACGATGGCGAATTCTGCTACGCCTCGGCGCCCCTGGCCGCGCTGCAAAGCCTGGATCAGGATGGCCGCGTGATCTATGTCGGCACCTTCAGCAAAGTGATGTTCCCCGGACTGAAGCTGGCCTACCTGGTGCTGCCGGCCGAACTGGTCGATCCCTACCGCCGCTGCCAGGCCAGGCTGCAAGGCGAGGGCAGTTACCTCCAGCAGGCCGCGGTGGCCGACTTCATCGAGCAAGGCCACTTCGCCCGCCATATCCGGCATATGCGCGAGCTGTACCAGCGGCGTCAGCAACTGCTGCGGCACGCATTGGAACAACGCCTCGGCTCGGCTCTTCCCCTGCATGGCGGCGATGCCGGCATGCATCTGCTGGCGGAACTGCCGGATGGTTTCGATGAGTGGGAACTGCAAGCGGCTGCGGCGGAGCGCCAGCTGTGGCTGCGCCCGCTGGCCCGCCATTTTCTGGATACACCCTATCGCAACGGACTGGTATTGGGTTATGCCGGCATCGCCGACCACGCGATGCGCCCCGCCGTGCAACAATTGGCGGACTTGCTGGAAACGAGACTGAAATGACAAAACCGACGCTGCTGGTCAGCGCCTGCCTGCTGGGACAGCCCGTACGCTACGATGGCCAATCCAAACCGTTGTCCAGCCCGCGATGGACAACCTTGAGGCAACGCTTCGACCTGATTCCCGTCTGTCCGGAATGCCTGGGCGGGCTACCCACCCCCAGGCCCGCCGCCGAGATTGTCGGAGGAAACGGCGGCGATGCCTTGGCCGGCGTGGCTCGCATCCAGAGCGCAGACGGCGATGACGTCAGCGCCGCCTTCATCGCCGGCGCGGAGCGCACCCTGAATGCGGCCCTGCAGCATGGCTGCGCCCAGGCACTGCTCAAAGCCAACAGCCCCTCCTGCGGCAACCGCCGGATTTACGACGGCAGTTTTTCAGCCACGCTGCGCGATGGACAGGGCGTAGCCGCCAGCCTGCTGGAACGAAATGGCATCGCCGTCTGGAATGAAACCGAAATCGACAGCCTGCTAGATCCCGAGCCACCGCAAGCAGTTTGACTGCCCGGCAAGATCCCAGTCGCCAACCGCTCGAGCGGATGCGGTGCCCGCAAAGACCATCCAGAAAGGCCAAA
>NZ_JZJL01000060.1 GCF_000971335.1 Chromobacterium vaccinii | reverse complement strand
TTTTATAAAAATAACGCACAACCAATTGATATTTAATAAATTAATTCATATAGATTTTTGCAGGACTTGCCTCTCGCCTTCAGAAATCGGGCTTTCAGCCTAAGAGGCTGCGTGCGAAAAATGAAAAAAGCCCCGATATTTCGGAGCTTTTCCCTAATGGATGCGTTTTTCGTGCTTATCCAGGCCGTAGCCCCACCTCAGCTGCGGTAGTCGGCATTGATCCGCACATACTCATAGGAGAAATCGCAGGTCCACACCCTTGCGCTGGCGGCGCCGCGTCCCAGCTCCACCCGCACGGTGATCTCGCTCTGGTTCATCACCGCCTGGCCCTGCTCTTCCTTATATAGGGGATTGCGGCCGCCTTCGCAGGCGACCAGTACGTCATCCAGATATAGAGAGAGGCGATCGACGTCCAGATCGGCGACGCCGGCATAGCCGATGGCGGCCAGCAAGCGGCCCAGGTTGGGATCGGACGCGAAGAAGGCGGTCTTAACCAGCGGCGAACGGGCGATCGCGTAAGCCACATCCTTGCATTCGGCCACCGAGCGGCCGCCGTTCACTTCCACGGTGATGAATTTGGTGGCGCCTTCGCCGTCGCGGACGATGGCCTGGGCCAGCTCGATGGCGACATCCAGCAGCGCCTGCTTCAACTGTTGATAAGCCGGCTGCTCCGCCGAGTCGATCAACAGCGCGCCACTCTGCCCGGTGGAAATCAGAATGAAGCTGTCGTTGGTGGAAGTATCGCCGTCCACTGTGATGCTATTGAACGATTGGTCGGCCACCTCTCGCACCAGCAGGTTCAGCATCGGACGGGTGACAGCCGCGTCGGTGGCGACAAAGCCCAGCATGGTCGCCATATTGGGATGGATCATGCCCGAACCCTTGGCGATGCCGGAGATGGTCACCGCCTGGCCGCCGATATCCAACTTGCGGCTGGCGGCCTTGGCCAGGGTGTCGGTGGTCATGATGGCTTCCGCAGCCTCGGCCCAGTCGGCCTGGCGCAGCGTCGGCAACGCAGAGATGATCTTGTCGGCCGGCAGAGGTTCCAGAATCACGCCGGTGGAGAAAGGCAGTACCTGTTCGGTTTGCAGCTGGTCCCGCTCCGCCACCGCCCGGCAAACGGACAGTGCTCGCTCTCGCCCGTCGAAGCCGGTGCCGGCGTTGGCGTTGCCGGTGTTGACCACCAGCGCGCGGATCTGCACCCCGGCGGCCAAATGCTCCTGGCACAGCTGCACCGGCGCCGCGCAGAAACGGTTGCGGGTGAACACGCCGGCGACGGTATTGCCCTTGTCCAGCTTCACCACCAGCACATCCTTGCGGCCCGGGGTCTTGATGCCGGCTTCGGCCACCAGCAGTTCGACGCCGGCGACCGGCGGCAACAGGCCGGCTTGCGGGGGATTCAGATTCACAGCCATGAAACTCTCCAGCATTTACATATATGCGACGGATTGTATAAGAATTTCGCCACTCATGGCTGGGCAAATCGTTTTGCCTATTCCTGCGCCTCGCGCAGGCAGCTCAGCAGCGCCTCGCCGTAGCGCGCCAGCTTCAACTCGCCCAGGCCGTAGATGCGCTGCAAGCCGGCCGGGCTATCCGGGCGTTTTTCCACCAGATCGCGCAGCGTGCGGTCGGAGAACACCGCGTAGGCCGGCACATTGTGCTCGTCGGCCACCTGGCGGCGCCAGCGCCGCAGCGCCTGCCACAGCCGCTCTTCGCGCTCGGTGCGCAGCCAGCGGTCGGCGCCGCCGCTGCCGCGCGACTTCTTCTCGTCGGCCAGCGGGCGCAGATAGATGCTCTGCTCACCCTTCAGCAACGGCCGGCAAGCGTCGGTCAGCACCAGCGACTGGCCGCGGGCGATATCCACCTGCACCAGTTGGCGCGCCACCAGCTGGCGGACGATGGAGCGCCACCAGCGCTGGTTCATGTCCTTGCCGATGCCGTAGGTGCTGAGCTGGTCGTGGCGGTGATGGCCGATGCTGGGGTTCTGCCGTCCCAGCAGCACATCGATGACGTGGCCGGTGGGAAAACGTTGCCCCACTCTATAGATGCAGGACAATAGCTTGCGCACCGGCTCGGTGGCGTCGTAGGTGATGGGCGGATGCAGACAGTTGTCGCAATGGCCGCATGGTTTGCTCGCCTCGCCGAAATGGGCGAGGATGTGCTGGCGGCGGCAGCCGGCGGTTTCGCAGAAGGCCAGCATCGCGTCCAGCTTGCTCAATTCCACTTGTTTCTGCAGCTCGGCCATCTCGCCGCCTTCTATCATCTGCCGCAGCTGCACCACGTCGTTGAGGCCGTAGCACAGCCAGCTGGCCGACGGCAGGCCGTCGCGGCCGGCGCGGCCGGATTCCTGATAGAAGTTTTCCGGGCTCTTGGGCATGTCGATGTGGGCGACGAAGCGCACGTCCGGCTTGTCGATGCCCATGCCGAAGGCGACAGTGGCCACCATCACGATGCCGTCCTCGCGTAGAAACAGCCGCTGGTTGGCCTCGCGCTCGGCATGGCTCATGCCTGCATGATAGGCCAGCGCCTCGATGCCGTTCTCCCTCAGCCACTGCGCGGTGTCTTCCACCCGCTTGCGCGACAGGCAGTAAACGATGCCGGTGGCGCCCTGGTGCTCCTGGCGGATGAAATCCAGCAGCTGCTTCTTGGCGTTGTGCTTTTCCACCACCTGGTAGAACAAGTTGGGCCGGTCGAAGCTGGACAGGAACACCCTGGCCTCGGACAACTTCAGGTAATGAATAATGTCGAGCCGGGTCTGCTCGTCGGCGGTGGCGGTCAGCGCGATGCGCGGCACATAGGGAAACTGCTCGGCCAGCATGCCCAGCTGCTGGTATTCCGGCCGGAAATCGTGGCCCCAGTGGCTGACGCAGTGCGCCTCGTCGATCGCGAACAAGGCGATCTTCAGACTGGCGATGAACTCCTGGAAACGCGGCGTCAACAGCCGCTCCGGCGCCACATAGAGCAAGTCCAGCGTGCCCGCGCGCGCCTGGCGCGAGATATCGCGCGCCTCGTCCTGAGAAGTCGCCGAATTTAGGCAGGCCGCCGCGACGCCCAGTTCCTGCAGCGTGGCCACCTGGTCCTGCATCAGCGCGATCAGCGGCGACACCACGATGGCGACGCCGTCGCGCAGCAAAGCCGGGATCTGGTAGCACAGGCTCTTGCCGCCGCCGGTGGGCATCAGCACCAGCGCGTGGCCGCCGTGGGCCACTTGGTCGACGATCTCCTGCTGCTGCCCGCGGAATTCCGGGTAGCCGAAAATATGATTGAGGATGGAGACTGCGTCGTGCATGAGCGGGACGGGATGGCGCGGGAGAAAACGCCATTGTACGGCAAGGAGGCCCCCGGGACGAGCCGGGCAAAAAAATGGCCGCCAGGTGATGGCGGCCTCAAGTTGGATGGAGACAATGTGAAACGAAGAGGAAAAATGCTCTCGCACTACGAAAGACCGGCCTCGCCGCGATAAAGTTCCGGACTTTCTGCAAAAATCTGCCACGGCGCCGCAAACGGTTTTCCCGCGCTCCCGGCTATGCGACACTGGCGCCATCTTCTGGAGACATTCATGCGCACCCTGTTCACCACCCTGGCCGCCGCGATTTTGCTGGCCGGCTGCGCCGCCGCGCCGCAACGGACCACCCCGACCCAAACCGTCAAGCCTTCCGCTCCCGCGCCGGCCCAGGCCAGCGCCGACTGGCAGAATCTGGGCGTCTCGCCCAACGGCAATATCCTGAACGAGCTGGACCTGCTGTCGATCAAGCGCCAGGGCGCGGTGATGACCTTCCGCGACCGCAAGACCATCTTCAATCTGAAGAAGGAAAACTTCCTGACCACCCCGCGGCACAAGACCTCGCTCAACACCTGGCAGATCGATTGCGCGCAGCACACCTTCCGCTTGCTGGACATGACCTTGTTCGACGAAAACGGCCGCCAGATCGCCAGCTTCTCCTATAATGACGGTCAGATAAAATCCATGCCGGTGGTGCAGAATTCAGCCAGTTATCAACAAATGCTGCTGGTTTGCAAAGGACAGCCCGGTTTCTGAAAACCACCGGGCGCCCAAGCCCGCAGCGCCCCGTCATCTCGCCTGCCGCACCGCCCAACTACAGGAGTCTCCATGACCATCCGACGCGTGGTATTCAATCAGAAAGGCGGGGTGGGCAAATCCACCATCGCCGTCAATCTGGCGGCGGTGGCGGCCAGCCGAGGCCGGCGCGTGCTATTGATCGACCTGGACCCGCAAGGCAACGCCAGCCATTACCTGCTCGGCGCCGCCGGCGGCGAAGCCGGCCCCAGCCTGGCCGACCTGTTCCAGCAGATGCTGAACATCTCGCTGTTCGCCAAGGAGCCGCATGAGTTCGTCCGCGGTTCCGGCATCGACGGCCTGTCGCTATTGGCCTCGCACCCCGAGCTGTCCGAGCTGATGGCCAAGCTGGAATCGCGCTACAAGATGTTCAAGCTGAAAGAGGCGCTGGACCAGCTGGCGCCACAATACGACGAGATCTGGATAGACACCCCGCCTGCGCTCAATTTCTATACCCGCTCGGCGCTGATCGCGGCCGACCGCTGTCTGATCCCCTTCGATTGCGATGCGTTCTCGCGCCAGGCCCTCTATAACCTGAAAGAAAGCGCCGACGAGATTCGCGCCGACCACAATCCCGATCTGTTCATCGAGGGCATCGTGGTCAACCAGTTCCAGCCGCGCGCCAGCCTGCCGGTGCGGCTGGTGGACGAATTGAAGGCGGAGGGCCTGCCCGTGCTGGCTTCCCCGCTGTCGGCTTCGGTCAAGATCCGCGAATCGCACCAGGCCGCGCGGCCTATGATCTATCTGGATCCGCGCCACAAGCTGTCCCGTGAATTCGAGGCGTTGTACCAAGAGTTGAGCGATCGCTGACGAGGGAGCCCATGCCGAGGTTGAACCGCCTCACCTCGCTGCTGCTGTGCGGCCTGCTGGGCTTAGGCCTGTTGCTGGGCGAATACTGGCTGCTGCTGGAGCATGACCGGGAAGAGCGCCAGCAGCAGCTGCAGCACTGGGGCGCGCTGGGCACCGGCATCGTGATCTTGCAGATACAGAACGCGCTGGAGCATTCCCGCATGCTGGCGCAACAGCTGGCCAGCGCCGACGCCCCCCACAGCCTGACCGATCTGGCGCGCCGCGTCGTCCGCGACGACAGCGTGTTCGCCGGCATCGGCACCGTGGAGCTGGTGGAGCAAAACCGCCGCGCCGCGTTTGAAAACCGCATCGCCACCAGCATCCGCTTCCTGCAGAACCAGCATCTGCAGGCCAGTCCGATTCAACTGCAATATTACCCGGTGGCCAGCTACCTGCCCGACGACGCCAACGCGCTGCCGCAGGGCCTGGATCTCAGCCACCGGGGCAACTCCAAATGGGTGCTGGACCTGGCCCGCCGCAGCGACCAGCCCATGCTGTTGTCCGGCCAGCCGCTGGATACCGGCATGCCGCGCCTGGACGTCGTCACCCGCCTGGGCAACGACCATACGCTGCTGCTGCTGCACCTGCGCCAGGACAAACTGATACAACCGATCAACAACGAGCTGATCAGCGGCAACCCCCTGCACCATGTGCGGCTGCTGGCCTGGGGCAAAAACCAGCCTGACACGCCCTTGCTGGACTCGGTGCCGGGCCGTCCGCTGCCGACCGATTCGCCGATATTCTCCCGCCTCAGCCCGATAGGCGGCACCGATCTGCAGCTGGGCGCCTACGCGCTGAAACCGGTGCGTCCCCAGCTCGGCCCGGTCGCCTGGATCATCCTGGCGGCGTCCGCGCTGGTGCTGGCCCTGCTCCTGCTGGCGCAGCAACGACAGCTGCGCGGCGGCTTGTTGCTGGAAAGGCTCGCGGCAAGCCTGCGCCTGCAGTTGCAGGAGCTCGACCGCACGCTGCGCGAACAGATCAACGACCGCGAGCAATCGCAGCAGGCCCTGGCGCAAAGCGAGGCGCGCCAACGCGCGATATTGCAGGCCAGTTCGGACGCCATCATCCTGATCCACCGCGACGGCCACATCATCCAGGCCAATCCGGCCGCCGCCAAATTGGTGGAGCAGAGCGCCCAGTCGCTGGAAAACCTGCCCGTCGGCGTGCTGTTCCCGGAACTGTACACGCCTGAGCCCAGCCCCCCGTTCGAGCAGACCGCCCAGCGCCACGAAGGCCGGCCGTTCGAGGCCAGCCTGCTGCGCAGCGACGCCCAGCGCCTGCCGGTGGAACTGTCCTTGAGCCGGGTGGTGATGCCGGACGACTGGTTCTACGTCACCGTGTGCCGCGACATCTCGCGCCGCAAGGAGCAGGAAGAGGCGCTGATCCGGCTGAAAAACAGCCTGGCCGAGCAAGTCGAGGTACAGAGCCGGCAACTGGCGGCCCTGCTCGACGCCAGCCCGCTGGCGATGGCCTATATCGTCGATCGCCACCTGCGCCAGGTGAACCACGCCTTCCTCGAACTGTTCCAGCAGCAGGGCATGGACGTGATAGGCCAGCCCACCAGGCCTTATTTCGAGAATCCAGAGCAATGGGAGCGCACCGGCAAGGCGCTGTACAGCCTGCTCAACGACGGCAAGGTGGTGCAAACCGAAGTGAGGCTGCGCACCGGCAAGGGCCAGCTGTTCTGGTGCCGGCTGCACGGCCGCGCGGTCAACCCCTCGGTGCCCAAGCTGGGCACCATCTGGGTGTACCAGGACATTTCCGCCCAGCGCGCGGTGGAGGAAACGCTGCGCCACGCCAAGATCCTGGCCGAGGAAACCAGCCGCGCCAAGACCGAGTTCCTGGCCAATATGTCGCATGAGCTTCGCACTCCGCTGCACGCCATCCTAGGCTTCACAGAGATGGGCCAGTTGCGCGCGCAGGGGCTGGGCGACGCCAAGGCGGAGCAGTACTTCGCCCGCATCAATACCAGCGGCAGCCGGCTGCTGACTCTGCTCAACGATCTGCTGGACATGGCCAAGATGGAAGTGGGGCGGATGGAATACTCGATCGGCCGCGGCAATCTGACGCAATGCCTGCGCGAAGCGTGCGATGAAATGACGCCGCTGGCCGGCCGCAACCAAATCCAGCTGAAGCTGAGCTGCGAGCCGGAGATGCTGGCGGCCGACATCGACCCCTTCCGCCTGGGGCAGGTGATACGGAACCTGCTGTCCAACGCGATCAAGTTCAGCCCGGCCGGCTCGGAAATCCAAGTGCGGGCATGCCTGACCGAGCGGGACGGATCCGACTGGATCATGACCAGCGTCGAAGACGGCGGCCCCGGCATCCCGGAGAAGGAGCTGGAAACCATCTTCGACAAATTCATCCAGAGCAGCACCACCAAGACCGGCGCCGGCGGCACCGGCCTGGGCCTGGCCATCAGCCGCGAAATCATGCATGCCCATCACGGCTGGATCACCGCCGGCAACCTGCCCCAGGGCGGCGCCATCTTCACTTTCGCGATTCCCTGCCATTTTCAGCTAAAGGAGGACGACTCCGATGTCTCATAAACTCCTGCTCGTCGACGACGAGCCCTTCAACCTGGAGCTGATGACGGAGCTGCTTCAGGACGCCGGCTATGAAACCCGGCAGGCGGAAAACGGGGAAATCGCCTGGGACATCCTGTCCAGCGAAGGCGAGCAGTACTCCACCGTGCTGCTGGACAAGATGATGCCGGGCATGAGCGGCTTCGACGTGCTGAAGAAAATCAAGGCGGAGCCCCGGCTGGAATTCCTGCCGGTGATCATGCAGACTGCGATGGGCGCCGCCTCCAGCGTGCAGGAGGGCCTGGCCGCGGGCGCCTTCTACTACCTGACCAAGCCGTTCTCGCGCGACATGCTGCTGGCCATCGTCGGCGCCGCGGTCGGCCACTGGGACCGCTATGCCCATTTCCGGGAACTGGCCAATCTCCACGTCGACGCGCTCAAGCACCTGAACGCCGCCACCTTCCGCTGCCGCAGCCACCGCGAGGCCCAGGCGATCACCGCGCTGCTGGCCAAAACCTGCCCGCATCCGGAACGGGTGGCCACCGGCCTGTTCGAGCTGCTGGTCAACGCCATCGAGCACGGCAACCTGGAAATCAGCTACGAACAGAAAAGCCAGCTGATCGCCGCCGGCACCTGGGAACAGGAGCTGGAAAGCCGGTTGTCCGCGCCGACTTACCGCGACCGTGAGATCACGGTGGCGTTCTCGCAGCAGGGCAAGCAGCTGCAATTCGTCATCGAGGACATGGGGCCGGGCTTCGACTGGGAGTACTACCAGAACGCCGAGCCGTCCTCGCTGATGAACAGCCACGGCCGCGGCATCCTGATCGCCCGCAAGCTCTCGTTCGACGATCTGCGCTACCAGGGCAAGGGCAACCGCGTGGTGGCGCTGGTCAATCAAGGGGAGTGACCGCCTCATCGCCGCAGGGGCCGGCATCGCGCCAGTAGCGAGGCGCTTCGCGGCGCAGGCAGCGCCAGGCCAGCGCGTCCCCCATCTCCAGCGTCAGCGCGCCGTCCAGATCGGTGCGCAAGACAGCCGCCCCCGCGCGCCGGAAGCGCTCCAATACCAGCGGGTGCGGATGGCGATAGCGGTTCAAGTGCCCGGCGCTGACCACCGCCAGCCTGGGGCTCGCCGCCGCCAGCCAAGCCTCGCTGCTGGCGGTGCGGCTGCCGTGATGGCCGGCGACCAGCACGCTGCTGGCCAGGCGCAGGCCAGGCTGGGCCGCCAGCGCCTCCTCCATCCGCGCCGGCGCGTCGCCGCTCAGCAGCAACGCCTGCCGTCGCGTGGCCACCCTCAATACGCAGCTTCGGGCATTATCCTCGTCGGCCCGCCATCCCGGCGGCGGACCCAGCATGTCGAAACGGACGCCGTCCCATTCCCAGCCCTGCCCTTGCGCGCATCCCGCCGCGCCCGGCGCGGTTTCCGGCTGCCCCGCCAACACCCGCCCCACCGGCAGCGCGGCCCTCACGCCCGCCGCCGCGCCGTCGTGGTCGCTGTCGTGATGCGACAGCAACAACGCGTCCAGCCGATCAACGCCCAGGCCGCGCAGCTGCGGCAGCACCACGCGTCCGGCCTCGCCCGCGCCGGTATCGAACAGCAGCGCATGGTCGGCCGTCTGCACCAGCACCGACAAGCCCTGCCCCACGTCCAGCACCGTGGCGCGGGCGACGCCCCATTCCGGCCCCGGCGGCCGATAGACCAGCAAGGGCAGCAACAGCAATCCGCCCAGCCCCTTGCCGGGCACGCCGCGCGGCGCGATCAGCCACACGCTGCCGATGCCTGCCAGCGCCAGCAACGCCCATGGCGCGCCGGCCACGTGCCAGGCCGGCCCATGCGCCAATACGCCGACCATCCAGTAGAATCCGCGCGCCAGCCCGCCCGCCAGCGGCAACAAGCCATCCCAGGGCAGGGCGACGGCCAGTAGCGACAGGGGAGTCAACAAGACGGAGACATAAGGGATGGCCAAGGCATTGGCCAGCGGCGACAGCAGCGGGAAACCGCCGAACAGCGCCGCCAGCGGCGCTAGGCTGGCGATGCCGGCCGCCCACTGCCCCGACGCCGCGGCCCGCCAGCCGACGGGAGGCCGCCGCCGCGCCAGCGAGCTGAACATCAACGCCGCCACCAGGCCGAAAGACAGCCACAGGCCGGGCGTCAGCGCCGCGAACGGGTCCAGCAGCAATACCAGCGCCAGAGCCAGCCACCAGGCCTGAAAAGGCGACAGCTGACGCCGCCACAGCAGGCAGGCGCTGCCCGTCGCCAGCATGAACAGCGTGCGCTGGGTCGGCACGGTGAAGCCCGCCAACAGCGAATACAACGCTGCCGCCGACAGCGCCAGCATCGCCGTCGCCACCCGGGGAGCCCGCAGCCCGGGCACCCTGCGCACCAAGCGGGCGCCCATCCAGGCCACCAGCGCCGCCAGCATCGTGATGTGCAAGCCGGACACCGAAACGATATGGGTCAGCCCGGTGGCGGCGAATAACTGCCAATCCTCTCTCGCGATCCGCTGCTGCGCGCCCACGGTCAAGGCCGCCACCAGCGCCGATTCCCGCCCGGGACCCAGCGCGCGCTCGATGCGCGCCACCTGGGCGCCCCGCCAGCGGTCCACCCAGGCCATCAGATCGTTCCGGTCCGGCAGCCGCTGGCGTGGCTTGCCCGCCGATCCGCTGGCGAGCAGCCCCTCGGACCAGAGCCAGCGCTCGGCGTCGAAGCCGAAGGCATTGGCGCTGCCTCTCCGCGGCTTGAAACGCGCGCTCAACTGCCAACGGCTGCCCGGCGGCCAGTCGCGCCGCTGGTAGTCGTGCAGCTGCACCCGCTCCGGCAGCGCGACGCCTGGCGTCAGCGCCTTCTCCACCTCCAGCGTCAGCCGGATGCCGTACTCGCCTGGGTCAGGCAAGCCCCGGACGGTGGCGACCAGCTCGACCGGCTTCTGCCACCACGCCGGCGGCAGCGATTGCTCCAGCCGCCACTGCGCGCGCAGGGCGGCGTAACCCAGGCCCAGCAGCAAGGCCAGCGCGCAGACCGCCCCCTGCCGCAGCCATGGCCGCCCGCGGCATCCGGCAACCGCGGCGGCGGCCATCCCTGCCGCCAAGCCAATCCACCATGTGCCGGGCAGCGCCGGCAGGAAAGCGCAAGCGACGACGCCGGCCACCCACTGCGACATGTTTCCTCCGACTCTGCGGCCCGCCGGCCATGGCCAGCGTCCCGCCGCCTGCCCGACATATGGTTCCTAGGTAAAACTACCTGGCAAAACAACGGGCAATGTCGATTGAATTTAAAACCCCATGGACTAAACCTATGTCAACGGATGGGTTTTTTTCCCCTGCCGGCACCCCGCCGACGGGATCATCTGACGAAGGAGCGAACGTGGAAGCTTATATCGGCAGCATTATCCCCTTTGCCTTTGACTATCCCCCGGTCGACTGGGCGCAATGCCAGGGCCAGACGCTGCAAGTCTCGCAAAACCAGGCGCTGTTCGCCGTCATCGGCAATCATTACGGCGGCAACGGCAGCACCAACTTCCAACTGCCCAATTTGTGTGGCCGGATGCCGATCAGCATCGGGCCGGCCCAACCCACTTACAACCTGCCGTCCTACGCGATCGGCAATTTCGGCGGCCAGCAAACCGTCGCCCTGCTCACCTCCAACATGCCGCTCCATGCCCACGGCACCTCGGCGGTCAATGTCAGCTTTCAGGCATCGACGATTCCAAACCCGACCACGCCGGCCAGCGCGCCCAGCACCAGCAATCCCTATCTGGGCGCTTCCGGCGGCGGCACCGGCCTAGCCACCATCTGGAGCCAGCAATTGGAAAGCCCGGTCACCGTCAAGGGCCTGGGCCTGACCGGCAACACCGACGTGGCCGGCGGCACCACCCCGGTCAGCGTGCTCAACCCCTTCCTGGCGCTGAACTTCTGCATCGCGGTTCAGGGCCTGTTCCCGACGCGACAATAAACACAAGCCTGCCGGCGGAGCGGATAGCGTCCGCCGGCATTGCCATGCAAGGGGGAATGCCATGCTGGACACGCTGAGCAGCGAGGATTTCACGCCGCTTCTGGGGCAATGCTGCCGCTTTCGCGCGGCGCCGTGGCCGGAGGTGGAACTGCAGGTGCAATCGATACGGCAAAAGCCGCTGTCCCAGGTGCCGGGACGGGAGGGGAGCGAACGCACGCCGTTCGTGGTGGAGCTGGTGGCCACCGCGACCACCGAACTGGTCGACGCCGTCGGCCAGTTGCAACTGCCGGCGGCCGGGGTGCTGCCGGCGCGCACGCTGGACAATGTGTGGATCAGCCGCACCGGCGCGATGGGCCGCGACCGGCGCTACTGTTATTTCCAGTTGCCGTTCAACTAGCGCCTCTCCGCCAGCCGGAACCGGCTGGCGGCCTCAGACCACGCCGGCCATCATGGCCCGGCCATCCGGATGCCACACCAGCTTGTCGGCCATCGCGCCGGCCTCTTCCAGCACGAAACCCAGCGACTGGTAGACCCGGCGCGCTTCGCCGTTGTTATGCCAGACCACGACGGCCAGCGGCGCGCCCACCTGCTTCGCCGCCTGCTGCAGCCCTTGCAGCACAGCCTTGCCATAACCCTGGCCGCGCGCCTCCGGCAGCATGGCCAGGAAAATGATGCGCACTTCGTTGGGCCCGAAATCGACCATCACCGCGCCGACCGCGCCGCCGGTCTTTTCCACGATGAAATGCATGGCGTTCGGGTAGTTTTGCCCCGTTCCCTGTTGCAACACCTGCAATTGCTGGCGCTGCACCGTGTCGATCAACTCGGCGTCGCCGCTTATCCACTGCAAGTCGGGACGCGCGCTGCGGTAAATGCGGTCGATGCAAGGCGCGTCGGCCTGACGCGCCGGACGCAGCGACAAGGACGGGCATAACGAGGAAAAATGAAGTTCGGCAGACACACATGTCTCCTTGCCAGTTCATGGAAATAGGAACCCCGCGCGCGCCTCCCCGGCCGGGCCGCTACAGCCCCGCCTCGCGCTCCAGCACAGCCGCCAGCCTGCGCCAACCCAGCGACAGCAGGCTGTAGCGCTCGCCGCTGAGACGCGCCCAGCCGGGCATTTCCCGCAACGGCGGGTCTCGCCGGCCGCAGTCCTCCAGCCGGACCCTGAAAATCGCGCGCAAGGGCACCAGATCATGGTCTCTCAACTCGACCGGAATCGGTCCGCCATACACGGAAGCCAGCAACGGCTGCTCCAGCGCCGCCTGGTTCAAGCGGTCTATCGGCCCCAGCCGGCAGGCAATGGCCCAGGTCTCGCCGCTGTCCGGCACGAACCGGGCGGCATCGCCGCGCCGCAGGCCCGCCAGGCCATCCTCGTCGACATAAGCCTCGCCCCTCACGCCATCGGCGCCGACCACCTGCAACAGACGCTCGCCCTGGGCCACCACGGTGCCGGGCCTCAACGCCTCGCTCACATCGGCCACCCGGCCGGCGAAGGGCGCGATCAGCGCCAGCCGGTCCCGCTGGCTCTGCAAGCCCGCCACTTGTTGTCGCGCCGCCTGCCACTGCTGCTGCAAGGCAGTGCCCTTGCTCTGCAGCTCGCTGTTGAAAGACTGCTGCGCGACCTGCCAGGCCAGATCCGCCTCAAGCACCTTGGCCAAGGCCAGGCGCTGGTCGAGTTGCGGCGAAGCCAGCTGCGCCAGCGCCTGTCCCGCTCTCACTCTTTGCCCTTCGCGCGCGCTCACGCCGGCGACCACGGCGGCCTCCGCCGCGTACAGCCCCTGGGACTGCGCCGCGCCCATCACCGCCGGACTGGACAGTTCGTTCTGCCACGGCAGGATCAAAAACAGCAGCAGCAGGGCCAACAGGGCGGCGCTGCGCCGGGTTTCCATCCTCCAGCGCAAATCGGCGCGGCGGCGCCACCATGCCAAAACCTCGCCGACGATGGGCCTGGCAATGAACCATCCCAGCTCCACGAACAGCAGCAGCAGGCCCAGCGTTTTGAAAAACATGTGGTAGACCAACAGCGCGATCGAAGTGAACAACACCAGGCGGTACAGCCAGGTCGCCCAGGCGAACAGGATCAGCCCGCGCTGGCGGGCCGGCGGAAAGCGCTCGGGCACCGGATCGTCCAAGCCCAGCAGCCAGCGCCGCAGCTGCCAGCGCGCCAGCGCGAAGGAACGAGCGTGCAGATTGGGCACGCCCAGCCAATCGGATAACAGGAAATAGCCGTCGAAGCGCATGAAGGGGCTGGAATTGATGGCCAGGGTCGCCAGCCAGGTGGTAGTGGCCAACAGGAAGACGCCGGCGCGCAGCGGCCCCTCCGGCAGCGCGCACCAGGCCAGCGTGGCCCAGACGGCCAGCGTCAGCTCGGTCAGCATGCCGGCGGCGCCGATCAACAGCCGCTGGCGGCGCGAAGGCAGTTTCCAGGCGTCGTTGGTGTCGGTGTACAACACCGGCACCATTACCAGGAAGGCCACGCCCATCGCCGGCACCCGGCAGCCGAAATGGCGGGCGGTCAGCGCGTGGCCCAGCTCGTGCGACATCTTGGCCAGGCTCAGCGATGCCGCGATGCCCAGCGCCGCGCTCCAGCCGCCGTAGCCGGAAAACGTATGGGTGAATTCGTCCCAGCGGCGCGAAACCAAGGCCAGACCCAGCAGCGCGACGCCGGCCATCGCCCACCAGAACGCGGGCCGGAACAGCCATCCGCACCAGGGCAGCAGGCGGTTGAGCCAGGCCTCCGGCCGGAGCAGGGGGATGCGGAAAAACAGGTAGTTCTTCAACAGCCACATCGCGTGGCTCGGCCGCCCGGCTTGGCGCACCCGCCACAGCCAGTCGCTGTCCGCCGCCTGCAGCAGCTGATGCTGCGACAGGAACTGCTGCAGTTCGGCCAGATCGTCCTCGCCCAGGCGCAGCGTGGTTTCGGTATTGACCGCCTCCAGCACCGCCGCTCCGCTGCCCAGCGCCCACCGCGACAGCATTTCGAAGCTCGCCCAGCCCAGCTGGTAGTAGCGGTTGGCCGCCGGATCGTGCAGCATCCAGCTGGGCGATCCGTCCGCCAGATCCGGGCCGGCATGCAACGTCAGCTCCTGGCGCAACGGCGGCAGCACGCGGGCGGCCACGCTACCAGCCCAGCCATTGCCGCGCGGCGGTCAGCGGCCGGCGCAGCGCGTAATACGCGAGAGGCACCCAGTCGCCATAAACCCGGGCGGTGCCCATCTGCCCCAGCAGCGGCAGCCGCTGGCCAGCGGCAAACCGCGCCTGCAGCCGGTAGGCCAGCAGATTGCCCTCGCCGGCCTCGGCCTTGTAGGCCACCCGCAGCAGCGTGGCCTCGTACGACTGGAACGGCGTGGCGTTCGGGTACAGCGTCACCTTGCCGCCCGGCTCCAGGTCGATCGCCTCCGCCGCCGGCAGCCAGGCGGCCAACTCCACCTTGGCCGGATCGGCCAGCGTCATCACTTTCTCGCCCAAGGCCACCGCCTTGCCCTGCCAGTCGTTCCGGTCGGAAAACACCACCACGCCGTCGGCCGGCGCGGTGACGTGCAAGCGTTTCAACTCCCGGCCGGCGAAATCGGCGCTGATGTCCTTCTCCTCCAGCTTGGCCCTGTCCTGCGCCAGGGCCAGCTTGCCCTTGTCGTCGGTCAGCGCCAGCTGGGCGCTGGCGCGGAAGCTTTCCTCCGCCGCGCTGGCTTCCTCCTTCGCCAGCGCCAGCTGGCTGGACAGCACCGTGGCGTCCAGGTCGAACAAGGCCGCGCCGCGTCGGACCGGCTGGTTGGGCAAGACCGCCACCTTGTCTATCACCCCGGACACCGGCGCGCGCAGCAGGATGGGATCGCTGGGCACCACCTCGGCGCGGGCCAGCACGCTGAGCCGCACCGGGAAACAGACGACAAGCAGCGCGGCGATCAGCAGACGCTTGCGGCGGCGGCCCTCGCGCAGCCACGCCTTCGCCAGCGCCGTCCAGTCGCGCCGCGGCGCATGCTGGCGCAGGGCGTGGCCATAGCCGTGCGCCAGTTCCTCGGCCAGCTGCACCTCGTAGTCGCTCCATGGCAGATCGCGGGCCAGCAGCAGCGCGCCGAGCCCGTCCAGCCTCAGCCACAAGCCGTGCTCCGGCAGCCAGTGCGCCCACTCGTCGGCCAGCGCCTCGGGCAGCCCGGCTGCGTCGCAACACACGCTGAGCCGGTCGGCATCCTCTTTCGCCAGATGGCGGAACAAGGCGGACAGCCATTGCAGATAAGGCGCGGTGGGGTCCGGCTCGGCCAGCCCGGACAAGACGGCGACATGGGCGCGCAAGCCCTCGCGCCAGAACGCAGCCTGACGGTAGGGCAGCAGATGCTGGGTCTCGTTGACCATGACGAAACCCAGGCGTTCCGCGCCATCGGCCTCGCGGGCGCGATGCAACAGCTGCAGCAACGTGGCCAGTTCCCGGCTGCGGTCGGCGTGGCCCATGGCGGCTACTTGAAGCTGGCCCAGCCGCTCATGCCGGGCAGCAGGTTGGCGGCTTTGCCGTCTATCACACCTATCGCCAGAATGGTCTGGCTGACCGGGTCGATCTGCGCGCCCAGTCGCTCGATGCGCGCCGGGAAGCTGGCGCCCAGCTCGTCCACCGCCACGGTGAAGCGGCTGCCCGGCTTCAGCGTCGCCAGCCATTTGGACGGCACCAGCATGCGCAGCTCTAGCGAGTCGGAATCGACGATATCCAGGATGGGATTGCCCGGGTTCACGTACTGGTGCACCGCCGCGCTGCGCTTGGCCACCCGGCCGTCGAAGGGCGCGGCGATGCTGCATTTGGACACCAGCGTCTGCGCGTAGCTGGCGTCGGCGGCAGCTTCCTTGGCCTTGCCCTGGGCCTGGGTCAGCTCCAGCGTGCCGACCGAGTTGTACTTGGCCAGCTGGTTGTTCACCTTCAGCAACTGACTGGCGGCCTCCAGTGAGGCCTGGGCCTTGCGCAGCTGGGCCCGGTAGCTGCTGCAATCGAACTCCACCAGCGGCTGGCCACGGCGAAAGCCGCCGCCCTCCACCACCGGCATCGCCGATATCTTGGCCGGAATCTCGCTGGACAGGGTGACCGCGTGGCGCGACATCAGTTGCACGCGTATCCTCCCGTCGGCGGCAGTGGCCGGCGGCGCGGCCTGCGCGGCCATCGACATGGCCATCACGACCCAGGCCAGCCTCATTGCTTGCCTCCCGAGACGGTCCCCTGCCACTGGTTTTCCGCGCCTTGCAGCGCCTGGCTCAACGAGGCCAGGTCGTAACCCTTGGTGGTGGACGGCAGCGGATCCAGACCCAGACTGGCGCCCATCAGTCCGTAGGCGTTCTGCAGATCGCCGTAGGACTGATACAGCCGCAGCGATGAAAACACCGCGTTGGCGTCGGCGAGTATGCCCTGCAGCCGCGCCGACGCGCCGCTCTCCACCGCGTTGCGGGTCTGTTGATAGATCGCCTGGTCGACGCCGCTCAGCTCATGCTCCAGTTCGTACTGCCGCGACTTGCCCTGGAAATCCAGATAGGCGACGTGCACCTGGGTCAGCACCGCCATGTTCAGCGCCAGCCGCTGCGACTCGCTGACCTGCTTCTGGGCGTCGGCAGCCCGGGTGATCGGCCCGGCGCTGAACAGGTTCAGCAGGTTCCAGCTGATCCGCAGCCCGGCGTCGCTCCAGGAGTTGTTGACCAGGAATTTGTTGCTGTCGTAATGCTGGCCGACGCTGAACTCCAGCCCGGGCAGCAGCTTGGCCATGGCCTTGCGGGTTTCCAGCGCGCTGATGCGGCTGCTGTATTGCGCCTCGACCACTTCCGGCCGGTTCAGCAAGGCCATCTCTTCCATCCGGTCGACATCCATGCCCAAGGTCGGCACCGGCATGCCGGACGGCGTCGCCACCTGGAAGTCCTGGCCCGGCGACACATTCATGATCGCGGCCAATCGAGGCTTGGCCTGCGACAGCGCGTTGCGCACCGCACTCATCTGGCGGATCACATCCAGCAACTGACGGCGGTAGTTGAGCGCGTCCAGCGGCGAGCGCAGCTTCTGCTTCTCCACCTGCCGCGCGTCCTCCAACGCGGACTGGGCGTCTTTCAACAAGGCATCGACCCGCCCCTGCAGCTGTTGGGCGCCGGCCGCCTGCCACCACGCCTCGCGCACCTGCTGCATCAGTTGCTGAGCCACTTTGCGCTTGCGCTGCTCCAAAATCAGCACCCGGTCCGCCTGCTGCTGGGCCGAGTAGTAGCTGACGCCGAAATCCAGCACGTTCCAGCTCAGGTTCAGATCGGCGGTGCGGTCGCGCTTCTCGGAAGAGATGGACGGCACCAGCGATTGCTCGCCGGTGGCGACGTTCTGCGACGACGACGCGTTGTCCTTGCTGCGGGTGGTGTAGCCGGCGGCCAGCGCCAGCTTGGGCAGCATGTCCAGGCTGGACAGGTCCAGCTGCCGCTGCGCCATCGCCTCCTCCATCAGCTTCACCCGATAGTCCAGGTTGTACTTGAGCGCCCGCGCCATCGCCTCCTGCAGCGTCACCGGCGCGCTGACAGCCTCCTGGCTGCCGAACATCGTCTGCCGGTCGGCCCGGAGCTGGGACTGGCGCTCGGCCAGGCTCAACGGTTGCGGCGTTACCGCGCATCCGGCCAGCGCCAGCGCGCACGCCAGCGGAACCAATCGGAGTCCGCGCGAGCGCGGCCTTACCTGATAATCGGATTGCATCTCACTGCCCCCTTTAGAGCATTGTCGGTTTACCCTGGCCATCCTTATCGCTGTCTATTTTCTGCAGCCCCGCCCGCAGCGGCGAAGCTAGCCCTGCTTGTCATCCCCCAGAAGCGCCGCCAGCCGCTGCAGGAAGCCACGTTGGCCGTGGTTGTCGAACTGCCGGTTTAGCGCCAGCTTGCCGGCGTCCGGCGTCGCTTTGCGCGCCTGCGTCGTCGCCTGCCGTTTGCCGAAATTCAGCTGGATGTGGCTGTTGCCATGATGGCCGGTCTTGTCCTGCACCCGGATGTCGATCGAAACCGGCTTGTTCCATCCCGCCGGCGCCTGCCCGGTGAAACGGCCCGTCGCCGGGTCGAACTTCAGCCAAGCCGGCAGGGGCTGGCCATTGCTCTGGCGCGCCACGATGCTGAGGTTGGCCGAAGACTCGCGGCTGATGATGGTGGCCGGCGGCAACACGATGGTGAACGACTGCCCCGCGGCCACGGGTCGCACGCCCAGGTCCGGATTCACCTGCAGGGCGATGGTCGGATTGCCGGCAGTGTTGCTGACGAAGGAAGGCGCGCCGCCGTTTACATTGTCCAGCCCGTTGGCGCCCAGCGACGGCGAATTGACGCCCGTGCCGGCGTGAGCGGCATCCGACAGCAGATTCTGCGCCGCGTTGTCGGCATGCTCGTTGCCGGTGGCTACCGTCGGCGTGCCTCCCACCGCCGCCAGCACGATATTGGGCGTGATCGGCGGCAGCTGGATGGTGTTGGCGGCTGCGGCGGGAGGTGTCGGAACGACTGTCGGCGCCGGCGTTACAACCGTTGTCGGCGCCTGGGCGCTGACATGGAACGACGGCGCGGTTGCCTGTCCGGTCAACAGATTGCCGGCCTTGTCGCTGACCGTTCCGCTCTTGATCGCCAACGACAGCGAGCCGGTGCCGCCGACGCCGGTCAGCTGGATGGCATACGTGGTGGCGTTGACTGCGGTGACGCTGGAAATCGCGCCATGCGCGCTGCCGCTGACGACCAGATTCAGGTTGTCCGCGGTGAAGGAGGCCACGGGTTTGCTGAACGTCACCTGATAGGACAGCGTACTGGCGGAGGTGTCGAGAGGACCGCCGGCGCTGATGGTCTGGACCTGCGGCGCGGCGGTGTCGACGGTGATGTTGTACCCCGTCGATTGCCCGCTGATATTTCCGGCCGAGTCGGTCGCCGTGGCCCGGATGCTGTGGTTGCCATCGACCAGCGGACTGGCCAGGTTGTAGCTCCACGCGCCGCTGCCGTTGGCCGTCGCCGTGCCCACCGCCGTTCCATCGACATACACCGTCACTGTGCTGTTCGCCTCGGCCGTGCCGGTGACCGTCGGCTGGTTGTTGCCGGTGACGCCGTCGCTGCGGCTGCTGCCGGTATCGGTCGCCGTGCTCAGCGCCACGCCACTTGGCGCAGCCGGCGCCGTGGTGTCGACGGTGATGTTGTACGCGGTCGACTGGCCGCTGGCATTACCGGCGGCGTCGGTCGCCGTCGCCCGCACGTTGTGGTTGCCTTCGGCCAAGACACTGGTCAGGTTGTAAGTCCACACGCCGCTGCCGTTGGCCGTCGCCGTACCTGCCAGCGTGCCATCGACATACACCGTCACCGTGCTGTTCGGCTCGGCGCTGCCGGTGATCGTCGGCTGGTTGTTGTCGGTGATGCCGTCGCTGTGGCTGCTGCCGGTGTCGCTGGCCGCGCTCAGCGCCAGACCCGTCGGCGCCGGCGGCGCCGCGGTGTCGATGGTGATGTTGTAGCCGCTAGACTGCGCGCTGACGTTGCCCGCCGCGTCGGTCGCCGTCGCGCGGATGCTGTGGCTGCCGTCAGTCAGCGGGCTGGCCAGGTTGTAGCTCCACGCGCCGCTGCCGTTTGCCGTCGCCGTGCCCACCGCCGTGCCGTCGACATACACCGTACCGTGTGCCCGCCTCGGCCGTGCCTTGCACCGTCGGCTGATTGTTGTCGGTGACGCCGTCGCTGTGGCTGCTGCCGGTGTCGCT
>NZ_JZJL01000059.1 GCF_000971335.1 Chromobacterium vaccinii | reverse complement strand
CATCCTGCCGCCGCTGGCGGTGGCCGGCTGCACGCTGGCGGTGCTGGCCTCGGCGGCCGACGCCCGCGAACTGTACGCGCTGCCGCTGCTGCCGCCGCTGGCGCTGCTGGCCATGGCCGGGCTGCGCGGCTTCGGCCGCCCCCCGCGCTGGCTCAACATCGCGCTGGCGCTGCTGCTGTGCGCGCTGACCGTCTATATGCTGCTCTGCGCCGCCGCGCTGAGCTTCCCCCTGGACATCCATCCCGCGCGGGAATGGCTGGGCAGACGCTTCCATGGCTGGACGCCCCAGTTCCAGCCTGGGCGCTGGCTGCTGTTCGCCGCCGCCTCGGCGCTGCTCGCCTGGTGCTGGCGGCAACCGCTGGTCGACGGTTATCGCCTGATCTGGCGCTGGAGCGTGGGCCTGACCCTGCTCTGGTGCGGCATGGCCATGCTATGGCTGCCGGCGCTGGACCACGGCATGCGCTACCGCGAAGCCTTCGCCGCGCTGAAACCCGGACCGGCTGCCCTGATCCGGCCCGGAGACTGCGTCGCCAGCCTGGGCCTGGGCGAGCCCCAGCGCGCCTTGCTGGAATACTATGCGGGCCTGCGCACGCAACGCCTGGAAGCCGGGGGCGGCGCCGGCCGCTGCCGCTGGCTGCTGCTGCAAACCCTGCACGACCAGATGCCGCCGCCCTACGACAAATTGTATCCCGTCTACGTTTTCCAGCGGCCGGGCGACCACAAGGAACGCTTCCGCTTGTATAGCCTGAGATGAATTGGCATTTTTCATCATGACAGCGCTATCCTGCGTCACATTCCGTCACACTGTCCCACATAACTATTAACAAATTCTTGTGCAAATTTATCTTATCCTGACATTCCCAAGGATGAGGTATTGCATGACTGTCACAAACTCCGTGGATTTGTTCTGGTCGCTGGCGACGGGTGAGTTCTCCCGGCGCGACGGTTTCGATCAAGGCAAGAACCGCTTCAAATTCGTCTTCCGCGGCATGCTGACTCTGCCGTGGACCTTGCGCTGGCTGGATACCTTCCGCCAGTCGCAGACGCTATTGACCTATCTGCGCCGCAATCCACGGCTGGCCAGCAAGCTCCACCGCCCCTACCTGTACCGCTCGCTGGGATGCCGCGGCAAGCTGGAGGCGCTTTGCGCGCACTACCAGCTGCTGGAGCAGCGCTTCTCCGCCGACATCCGCGCCCAGTTGCTGTCCAGCGCGCCGCTGCGCCTGGCCGATATCGCCGGCAAGAACGACTGCCGCCTGCTGCTGCTGCTCACGCATCAGCACAACTTCGACAAGGAAGGGGAAATGTCGCTGCAGGTTTGCGACGCGGAACAAGTGCCGCTGGCCACGCTGACCTTCACGCTGACCCGCCGCGGCGACAAGATGGCGATAGTGATCGGCGGCCTGCAAGGCCCGCGCAAACCCTACGGCGCGGAGCAGGTGCAGCTGGCGACCAAGGCCGCCCACGGCCTGTTCCCGAAACGGCTGGCGATGGAAGCGCTGACCGCGCTGGCGCGCAAGATCGGCGCGGACGAGATTCTGGCAGTCGGCAACAGGGAGCACATCTACAGCTCCTGGCGCTATCGCCGGCATTTCTTCGCCGACTACGACAGCTTCTGGCAAACCATGGAAGCCGAGGCCGCGGACGACAAGCTGCGCTTCTACCGCATCCCGCTGACGCTGCCGCGCAAGGCGATGACCGACATCGCCAGCAAGAAGCGTTCGGAATACCAGCGCCGCTACAACCTGCTGGACGATCTCACCGCCCAGGCTCTGGCCGCCGTTTGAAATCCGCTCAGGCCGGACGCTCCAGCGTGAACGCCTCCTCGGCCAGACTGTAGCGGTTGCCGCCCAGCTTGCCCACCGCCTGCAAGGCCTGCTCGTCTATCGCGCCGTCGCGCCACAGACCGTCGGCGACATGGATGTATTTCACTTCGGCCAGCACCAGGTTGCCGGCGCCGCTGCCGTGGCCGAAGGTCAGGCACTGGTGCAGCGCGCACTCCAGCCGCACCGGCGCCTCGGCCACGCCCGGCGGCTTCACCGTCACGCTGCCCATCTTGGCCACGCCGGCCAGCTCGAACTCGTCGATGTCCGCCGGATAGCCGCCGCAGCTGGCGTTCATCGCCGCCGCCAGCGGCTGGCTGACGATATTGACCACCAGTTCGCCGGTCAGGCGGATATTGGCCAGCGTGTCCTTGTCCCGCTCCGGCGCCTGCTTCAGGATGCTGATGCCCAAAAGCGGCGGATTGACGCTCATCACGTTGAAAAAGGAAAACGGCGCCAGATTGCACACGCCTTTCAAATCCTGAGTGCTGACCCAGGCGATGGGACGCGGCAATACGCACCCCACCAGCAGCTGATACAGATTCGGCCGTTCCAATTGCTGCACATTGAACTCCATCTCGTTCTTTCACCTGCGTCAGACTTCGGATGCCAACATTCTAATGTGCATGCCCGCCGCCGCACCAGCCGCTTTTTGTCGGCGATTCAACTGGTTTGCCACAGCGCCAGCCGTTAAAATGGCCGGATGAACGCACCCCGCTTTGTCCATCTTCGCCTCCACTCGGAGTTCTCCATCACCGACGGCATCGTCCGCCTCGACGACGCGGTCAAGCGCGCCGTCAAGGATCAGATGCCCGCGCTCGGCGCGTCCGACCTGATGAATCTGTTCGGCATGGTCAAGTTCTACAAGAGCTGCCGCAACAAGGGCATCAAGCCCATCGTGTCGGCCGACATCTGGCTGGAGAACGAGGAAGACCGGGACAAGCCTTACCGTTTGCTGCTGACGGCGAAGAACCGCGAGGGCTACCGCCGCCTGTGCGAACTGCTGACCGAGGCGTTCAGCCACAACCAGTACCGCGGCCGCGCCGAGATCAAGCGCGAATGGCTGGAATCCGGCGACAACAGCAACCTGCTGTGCCTGTCCGGCGCCCACCTGGGCGACGTCGGCATCGCCTTGTCCATGGGCCAGCGCGACGAAGCCCGGCGCCGCGCGGAATACTGGGAAAAACTGTTCCCGGGCGCGTTCTATCTGGAAGTCCAGCGCGTGGACAGCGCCCAGGTGGAAAACGTGGTGCAGGCCACGCTGTGGCTGGCCGGCGAGCTGGAGCTGCCGGTGGTCGCCACCCATCCGATCCAGTTCATGGAAAAGGAAGACTTCAAGGCGCACGAGGCGCGGGTGTGCATCGCCGAAGGCTACACCCTGGGCGACAAACGCCGGCCGCGGAGCTTCAACGAATGCCAGTACTTCCTCAGCGCCGCAGAAATGGAAGCCCGCTTCGCCGACATCCCGGAGGCGCTGGCCAACACGGTCGAAATCGCCAAGCGCTGCAATATCTCGGTGGTGCTGGGCAAGAACTACCTGCCGCTGTTCCCGACGCCGGACGGCATGTCGCTGGACGACTTCCTGGTCCACGAAGCCCAGCGCGGCCTGGAAGACCGGCTGAAGCAGCTGTATCCGGACGAGGCTGAACGCCTGGAGAAACGCCCGGAGTACGACGCGCGGCTGAAGTTCGAGTGCGACACCATCATCCAGATGGGCTTCCCCGGCTACTTCCTGATCGTGGCGGACTTCATCCAGTGGGGCAAGGCAAACGGCTGCCCGGTGGGCCCGGGCCGGGGTTCCGGCGCCGGCTCGCTGGTGGCCTACAGCCTGTCCATCACCGATCTGGACCCGCTGAAGTACGCGCTGCTGTTCGAGCGCTTCCTGAACCCCGAGCGGGTGTCCATGCCCGACTTCGACGTCGACTTCTGCCAGGAAAACCGCTGGCGGGTGATCGAGTACACACGCCGCAAATACGGCGAGGAGGCGGTGAGCCAGATCGCCACCTTCGGCACCATGTCGTCCAAGTCGGTGATCCGCGACGTCGGCCGGGTGCTGGACCTGCCCTTCGGCCTGTGCGACCGCCTGTCCAAGCTGATTCCGCTCGAGGCCAACAAGCCCCTCAGCCTGACCAAGGCGATGGAAGTGGAGCCGCAGATCGGCGAGATCATCGAGAGCGAGGGCGCGGGCGAGCTGATCGAGCTGGCGATGACGCTGGAAGACCTGACCCGCGGCATCGGCATGCACGCCGGCGGCGTCTTGATCGCGCCGGGCAAGCTGACCGACTTCTGCCCGCTGTACATCGCCAGCGGCGACGGTGCCTCCCCCGTCTCGCAGTTCGACAAGGACGACGTCGAGCAGATCGGCCTGGTGAAGTTCGACTTCCTGGGCCTGCGCAACCTGACCATCATCGAACTGGCGCAGAAGTACATCAAGGACACCACCGGCGAGGACGTGGACGTCGCCCACCTGCCGCTGGACGACAAGCCGGCGTACAAGGTGTTCGCTACCGCCAACACCACCGCCGTGTTCCAGTTCGAGTCCACCGGCATGAAAAAGATGCTGGTGGAGGCCAAGCCCAGCAAGTTCGAGGAAATTATCGCCTTCGTGGCCTTGTACCGCCCGGGCCCGATGGACCTGATCCCGGACTTCATCCAGCGGATGCACGGCGCCAAGTTCGAATACCTTCACCCGCTCTTGGAGCCGGTGCTGGCGCCGACCTACGGCATCATGGTGTACCAGGAGCAGGTGATGCAGTCGGCCCAGGTGATCGGCGGCTACAGCCTGGGCGGCGCCGACTTGCTGCGCCGCGCGATGGGCAAGAAGAAGGTCGAGGAAATGGTGGCGCAGCGCGCCATGTTCGTGGAGGGCGCGGCCAAGCAGGCCATTCCCGAAGCCAAGGCCAACGAAATCTTCGACTACATGGAGAAGTTCGCCGGCTACGGCTTCAACAAGTCGCACGCCGCCGCCTACGCGCTGGTGGCCTACCACACCGCCTGGCTGAAGGCCCACCACTGCGCGGCCTACATGGCGGCGACGATGTCCACCGAATTGGACAACACCGACCAGCTGAAGGTGTTCTACGACGACTGCCAGGACAGCAAGAACGGCATCGATTTCCTGCCGCCCGACGTCAACCATGGCTTCTACCGCTTCGTGCCGGTCAACCGCAAGCAAATCCGCTACGCGCTGGGCGCGATCAAGGGCACCGGCGAATCGGCGGTCAACCATATCGTCGAGGCGCGCGAAGCCGGCGGACCGTTCACCGACCTGTTCGATTTCTGCAAGCGAACCGACAAGAAGCTGGTCAACAAACGGGTGATCGAGGCGCTGATCCGCGCCGGCGCCTTCGACGCCATCGAACCCAACCGCGCGCTATTGTTCGCCAACGTCGGCCTGGCGATGGAAGCCGCCGAGCAGGAACACGCCAACGCCAACCAGGGCGGCTTGTTCGACATGTTCGGCGACGACGTCGCGCCGGCGGTGGAGATGGTGGCCACCCGGCCGTGGAGCGACGCGGTCAAGCTGGCCGAGGAAAAGCTGGCGATCGGCTTCTACCTGTCCGACCACCCGTTCTCCTCTTATGAGAAAGAGGTGCGCGGCTTCATCAAGACCACGCTGTCGCGCCTCAGCCCGCGCAAGGAGCCGCAGCTGTTGGCCGGCTTCGTCACCGGCATCCGGGTCAAGGTGGGCAACCGCGGCAAGATGGCCTTCGTGCAGCTGGACGACGGCACCGCCAAGCTGGAAGTCAGCCTGTTCGCCGAGAGCTTCGAGCTGAACCGAGACAAGCTGAAGGAGGACGTGGTGCTGGTGGTGGAAGGCAAGGTCAGCGAGGACAGCTTCTCCGGCGGCCTGCGCATCGTCGTCGACAAGCTGCACAGCCTGGGCGAGGCGCGCAGCCGCTACGCCCGCGGCCTGGCGCTGCAGTTGCCGGCCAAGCCCGACATCGCCCGCCTGAAGGCGGAACTGCATCCGTTCAAGAGCCAGGACGCCGGCAGCCTGGTGCGGCTGGCCTACAACAACGGCAAGGCCAAGGGCGAACTGATGCTGCCGCAGGAATGGGGCGTGCGCCTGGACGACGGCCTGCTGCTTGCGCTGACCGAGTGGCTGGGAGAAGGCAAGGTCAGAGTGCTGTGGTAAGGCCCCGGCGCCAAGCCGCCTCTTCCCGCGCCGCCGTTCGCTCGAACGGCGGCGTTTTTCATTCCGGCGCGCCGCCTTGCCAGCGGCCGCTCCCTGTCCCTATCATGCCGATGAGCGCCTGAAACGCGGGCGGCGCTCCTGGCCGGCGTCAGCTGGAAACCCAAGCCTGGCGGGCATTGGCGCGCCGCTGTCGTCTGTCTGTCGCCCCGCTGTCGTTGTCTCTTGCCCTAAGCGCCCCCACACTGCGTCCAGTGATCGAACGGAGGTTTTATGCTGATACAGAAACTGAGGCTGCAACGCGGCTGGTCGCAACAACAACTGGCTGATCTGAGCGGTCTGAGCGTGCGCACCGTCCAGCGCATCGAGCGCGGCCAGGGCGCCAGCGTCGAGTCGCTGAAGTCGCTGGCCTCCGTGTTCGAGATCGATTTCTCGGAACTGAACCAGGAGCCCGCCATGACCGACTTGACCGCCCCCGATACCGCCTCCGCGCCCGTCGCCTCCCGCGAACTGGAAGAAATGCTGGCGCTGCAACACGTGAACCGCCTCAAGCGCTTTTACCGCCACCTGGCGCAATACGCGCTGGTGATGGCGCTGCTGGCCGCCGTCAATCTGCTGACTTCTCCGCACCGGCTATGGGTGGTCTGGCCGGCGCTGGGCTGGGGCATAGGCCTGCTGCTGCAGGCGGTAAACACTTTCGAGTTGCTGCCCATCCTGGGCCCGGACTGGGAGAGGCGGCAGGTGGAGAAGCGGCTGGGCCGCAAGCTGTCGTCCTGAGGGGCGAAACCCAGCGGCCGCCCCCCAGAACGAGAGCGGGGTGCCGCTCAGCCGGTGACGCTGGCGGCGCCGGTTTCCACGTGGCCGACCAGGCGGCGCAGGAAATTGGCGTCGTTGGTGCAGCTGACGGTGAAGTCGTACCAGCCGTAAACGCCGGACAGATTCCAGCTCAGTATCTGACTGCCGCCGTTCGCCACGCTGACCTGCTGCGGCGACGAGCCGCCGTAGCCGTTGCCGCTGATCTGGAAGGTCACCGGCGACTTGCCGCCGTTGCTCAGCTGCAGCGTCAATTGCGGCACGCCCGCCACCGCCGATGCCGTGCCCACCGCCTCCAGCACGCCGGCCGCGCTGCGGAGATTGCCGACGAAGCGGCGCAGGAAGCCGTTGGGGCCATACATCGTCAGGTCGTAAAACCCGCCGCCGTAAGTCTGGGCGTGGAAATAGTCCTTGATCTCGCCGCCGGCCGGCACGTCGTACTGCCACGGGCCGTCGCTGCGGTACTGGTTGGCGTAGATCGAATAATGGACGGCCTGGCTGCCGCCATTCTGCATGTGCGTCCAGAAGATGCCGCCGGCGACGTCGGTGCTGCCGTAGCCGTTGCACTGGTAAGGCAGCGCCCGCGCCGGGCGGCGGCCGCCCTCCGCCAGCGGCATCTGGCCCGGCACCGGCGCGGTCGGCGCCGGCCAGCCCTTGCTCTGCTGCGCCTGGGTCAGCAGCGCGGCGGTGTCCGGGAAGGCGGGCACGCTGGAATTGCGGCTGGAGAAGTCCAGCGCGCTGGAGAGATCGCCGCAGATCTGCCGGCGCCAGGCCGAGATATTCGGCTCCTGCACGCCGGTCCAGGTTTCCAGAAAGCGGATCACCGAGGTGTGGTCGAACACCTGCGAGCAGACATGGCCGCCGCGGCTCCACGGCGACAGCACCAGCATCGGCACCCGCGGCCCCAGGCCGATGGGCTTGCCGCCGATGAACTCGGCGGCGGTGCCGGCCGGCGGCACCGGCGGCGGCATGTGGTCGAACAGTCCGTCGTTCTCGTCGTAGTTGAGCAGCAGCACGGTGGACGCCCACACATCCGGATTTGCGGTCAGCGCCTGCAGCACGCGGTCCAGCAGATAAGCGCCGGCGGCCGGCGGCGCGCTCGGATGTTCGGAATACGCCTCCGGCGCGACGATCCACGACACCTGCGGCAGCGTGCCGTTGATCGCGTCGTTGCGGATGGCGGCCACCAGGTCCTGCACCGAGTTGCCGCTGACCTTGGGCACCGAGCTCATGCCCCGGTCGCACAACGGATTGCCGGGCTTGGCGCTGCGGTACTGGTTGAACCAGGCAAGCGCGTTGTCGTCGTAGTTGTCGCCCAGCACCTGGTACACCTTCCAGCTGACGCCGGCCGCCTGCAGCCGCTCCGGATAGGTGGTCCAGCTGTAGCCCTTTTCGCTGTTGTCCGTCACCGGCCCGCCGTTCTTGCCGGCCGGGTCCACCATGCCGCTCCATAGATAGAGGCGGTTGGGGTTGGTCGGGCCCTGCACCGAACAGAAATAGTGGTCGCACAGTGTGAAGGCGTCGGCCAGCGCGTAGTGGTAGGGAATGTCGGCGCGGGTGAAGTAGCCCATGGTCAGGCTGCTCTTGGCCGCGATCCAGCCATCGTACTTGCCCTGGTTCCAGGCGGCGTGGGTGCCGGTCCAGGAGTGGTCCAGATCGGTCAGGTACTGGGCGTTGGTGCGGCTGGTGTCCAGACGGAACGGGTACTCGCCGTTGGACAGATTGGGTTGGCGGAACACGCTGCCGCCGTTGCGCAGCTGCAGCGCGCTGCGGTCGCCGAAGCCGCGCGCGCCGCCCAGCGCGCCGAAATAATGGTCGAAGGACCGGTTTTCCTGCATGAACACCACCACATGCTTGACCGCCGACAGGCTGCGCCCAGCGGGACGTATCGCCATCGCGGCGGCCAGCCCCGGCGGCAGCGCGCCGGCGGCCATGCCGGCGGCCGACAACTTGAGAAACTCACGACGTGACATCTCGCTCATGACAACGCTCCGTAAATTTTCAGGATTCATGACCCTGGCAAGCCAGGCCAAGCGCGCAGTGTGCTCATGCAATGTGATGGCTTGATTAAAGAACAGGCGGCGGCGATCGGCGAGGCGCCGCTGGCAGACGGGACAGCGGGAGGCCCCGCCCTCTCCGCGCCCCTTTCCCATCGGACGCGCATCGATTAACCTTGCCCGCTCGCCACACCCAAGCAGGATGCCCGCCCATGCAGCTACGCCAGGCCCGACTGTCCGACCTTCCCGCCGTGTTCGCCATCGAGCAGGCTGTGTTCGGCAGCCACGTCTATCCCGACTTCTTTTTCCGCCAGGCGCTGGACCTGTGGCCGGACTGGTTCTGGCTGGCCGAGGACGAAGCCGGCGCGCCGGCGGGCTACGCGCTGGGCGCGCCGTCCCAGCGGCCGGACGAGCTGTGGCTGCTGTCGCTGGCGCTGCTGCCGTCCTGCCGCGGCCGCGGCGCCGGCAAGGCCTTGATGCAGGCGGCGCTGCAGGCGATGAAGCCGCGCGCGCGCAGCATCCGCCTGACCGTGGACCCGGCCAATCCGGCGGCGGCGCTGTACCGCAAGCTGGGCTTCGCCGAGATCGGCGCCGAGGCCGACTACTTCGGCCCCGGCGAGGCCCGCTTGCTGCTGGAGTGGCAACCCGGCTGACATGCGCTACACTGGCGCTTTTGCCAGATTGAAGCGCCGATGAAGTCCGCATTGCTCCAGCGCCTGCTGGCCGCCCTCACCCTGGCCGCCTGCCTCGGCTATTTCCTGGTCCTGGCGCTGCGCCCGGACTGGCTGTCTGGCTGCGTCGCCGGCCTGCCGCTGTCCATCCTGCTGGCGCTGGCGGTGATCCTGCTGCTGTGCCTGGTATCCACGCTGTACAGCCGCGTGGGCGACGGGGAGGACGCATGAGCGCGTCCCAGCTGCTGTTCCTGGCGCTGACGCTGCTGACCCTGGGCCTGACCGCCGCCGCCCGCCGCCGCACCGCCTCCCTCAATGACTTCTACACCGCCGGCGGCCGCCTGCCCGCCTGGCAGAACGGCTTGGCGCTGGCCGGCGACTACCTGTCCGCCGCCGCCTTCCTCGGCGCCGCCGGCATGTACCTGGGCCAGGGCTACGACTCGCTTGCCTACGCGGTGGGCACGCTGGCCGGCTGGCCGCTGCTCCTGCTGCTGCTGGCCGGACCGCTGCGCAAGCGCGGCCGCTACACCGTGGCCGGCGTGCTCAGCCAGCGCTTCGACCACGCCGGCGTGCGCCTGGTCAGCATCGCCAGCTCGCTGACGGTGACGCTGTGCTATCTGATCGTGCAGCTGGTGGGCGCCGGCAAGCTGATCGAGCTGCTGTTCGGCCTGCCTTATCTCGCCGCCGTCGGCCTGGTGGGCGCGCTGATGATGGCCTACGTGGCGCTGGGCGGCATGCTGGCCGCCACCTGGGTGCAGATCAGCAAGGCCAGCCTGCTGTTCGTCTGCGCGCTGCTGCTGGCCGCCGGCGTGCTGGGACGCTACGGCGGCAGCCCGGCCGCGCTGTTCGCCGCCGCGCACCAGTTGCGCGGCGCGGCCGCCTTCCTGCCGAGCCAGGCGCTGGCCAACCCGGTGGAGGCGCTGTCGCTGGGCCTGGGCCTGAGCCTGGGCCTGCTGGGTCTGCCGCACGTGCTGATGCGCTTCTTCACCGTGGCCGACGCCCGCGCCGCGCGCCGCTCGGTGGGCATCGCCACCTGGCTGGTGGCGGCCTTCTTCCTGCTCAACCTGATCATCGGCTACGGCGCGATGACGCTGATCGGCCCCGATCCGCGATTCCACGGCGCCGACGGCAAGCTGATCGGCGGCGGCAATATGGCGGCGCTGCACCTGGCCGAGCTGCTGGGCGGCGACTTCGCCCGCGCGCTGGTGGCCGCGGTGGCCTTCGCCACCATCCTGGCGGTGGTGGCCGGACTGATGCTGGCCGGCGCCAGCGCGGTCAGCCACGATCTGTACGCCAGTTGGCTGAAGCGCGGCCAGGCCGATCCGCGCCGCGAGCTCAAGGTGTCGCGGCTGGCCACGCTGGGCCTGGGCCTGGCGGCGATGCTGCTGTCCACCACCTTCCAGCAACTGAACATCGCGGTGATGATGGGCCTGGCCTTCGCCATCGCCGCCTCCGCCAACTTCCCGCTGCTGCTGCTGGCGCTGAACTGGCGCGGCCTGAGCGCCCGCGGCGTGGTGTGGGGCGGCGTCGCCGGCATCGCTTCGTCGCTGGCGCTGATCGTCTGCGGCCCGGCGGTATGGGTGGCCGCGCTGGGCCACGCCGAGCCGCTGTTTCCCTACGCCAACCCGGCGCTGTTCTCGCTGCCGCTGGCCTTCGCCGCGGCCTGGCTGGGATCGCGCCGGCCGAACTCATCAATGAATTCAAGAAAGCGAACGCAATGAACAAGCTGACCCTGTACGGCAACCGCTACTCCGGCCACAGCTACAAGGTGAGGCTGGCGCTGATGCTGGCCGACATCTCACACGATTATGTGCACATCGACATCTCGCAGCCGCGCGGCGAGCGCCCGGAAGACTTCCGCGCCGCCAGCCGCTTCGGCGAAGTGCCGGTGCTGGTGGCCGACGGCGTGCCGCTGTGCCAGTCCAACGCGATACTGCAATGGCTGGCCGACAGCTACGGCGCGCTGGGCGGCGCCCTGGGCGAGCGCCAGCGCGTGCGCGAATGGCTGAACTGGGAAACCAACCGCCTCGGCCTGTCGCTGCCCAATCTGCGCTACTCGCGCCTGATCGCCCACTATGAGCCATCGGTGGAGGCCTGGCTGGAAACGCGGTTGCGCGCCGACCTGGCGGTGCTGGAGGCGGAACTGGCCGAGCGCCGCTACCTGGCCGGCGACCAGGTCAGCATCGCCGACGTTTCGCTCAGCGGCTACCTGTGGTGGCTGTCCGACGCCGGCCTGGCCATCGCCGACTGGCCCAATATCCAGGCCTGGCTCGGCCGCATCGCCGCCCAGCCGGGCTGGCAGCATCCTGACGAGCTGATGTCGCCGGATATCCCGGAATAAGCCCGGCGGCCGCGGCGAGCCGGCAAGTGGTATGGTTGAAGGCTGACGCGTCCTGCTCGCGCCGCGCGGGCAGCCATGGAAAAGACTGAGGAGAAGCAGATGAGCCGTCCCGACTGCATCAAACATTGGAGCGAGCTGCAAAGCGACAGGCCGCGCTATTACTCCGGCAGCCAGGAGCCGCTGTCCCGCGGCAGCCCGCTGGGCAAGCACTACGGCTTCGCCCGGCTCGGCATCCATCATGAGCTGCTGGAACCGGGCTGCCGCACCAGTTGGCCGCATGCCGAAAAAACCGAGGACGAATTCGTCCACGTGCTGGAAGGCGCGCCCGACGTGTGGCTGGATGGCCGGCTTTACCGGCTGCGGCCGGGAGACTCGGTGGGCTTCAAGGCTGGAGACGGCCTGGCCCACACCTTCATCAACAATACCGAACAGACCGTCCGCCTGCTCTGCGTCGGCGACACCGACCGAGCGGACAACCGCATCCACTACGCCGTGCATCCCGAGCGCAACCAATTCCTGGGCCCGCTGCACTGGGACGACGCACCGGAGCGCGAGCTTGGCGGCCACGACGGCCTGCCGGACAAGCTGCGCGACAGCAACGGACCATTCTGAGAGCCGCCATCCCGACTGGAATCCGCATGAACGATTTTCTGCAGCGGCTGGCCGCCATCGTCGGCCCGCAACACCTGCTGACCGACGACATCGACACCGCGCCGTACACGCTGGACTGGCGCCGCCGCTACCAGGGCGCGCCGCTGGCCGTCGCGCGTCCCGGCTCTACAGTGGAAGTCTCCGAGGTGGTCAAGCTGTGCCGCACGCACAAGGTGGCCATCGTGCCGCAGGGCGGCAACACCTCCACCTGCGGCGCGGCGACGCCGGACGGCAGCGGCCGGCAGCTGGTGCTGGCGCTGCGCCGGCTGAACGCCATCCGCCACGTCGACACCGACAACAACGCGCTGACCGTCGAAGCCGGCGTCACGCTGCTGGAGGCGCAGCAGGCGGCCGAAGCCGCCGGCCGGCTGTTTCCGCTGTCGCTGGCCTCGCAAGGGACCTGCCAGATCGGCGGCAACCTGTCCACCAACGCCGGCGGCGTGGCGGTGCTGCGCTACGGCACCATGCGCGAGCTGACGCTGGGGCTGGAAGCGGTGCTGCCGGACGGCCGGGTGCTGAGCCAGTTGCAGGGCCTGCGCAAGGACACCACCGGCCTGGACCTGAAGCAGCTGTTCATCGGCGCGGAAGGCCAGCTGGGCCTGATCACCGCCGCCACGCTGAAGCTGTACCCGCTGCCCAGCGCCCATGCCACCGCGATGGTCGGCGTCGGCGACATCGAGACGGCGATAGACTGGCTGAACCGGCTGCGCCACCGCTTCGGCGACCGCCTGACCGCCTTCGAAGTGATGGACGCCAGCTGCCAGCAAGTGCTGCTGCGCCACCATCCGTCGCTGATGCCGTTCTCCGCGCCGTGGCTGATCCTGATCGAGCTGTCCGACGGCGGCGATCCGGCGCCGCTCAACGACGCGCTGGTGGAATGGCTGTCCGCCCAGACGATGGCCGACGGCGTCGTCGCGCAAAACGAGACCGAACGCCGCAAGCTGTGGACGCTGCGCGAAGAGATATCGGAAAGCCAGCGCAAGGACGGCCCCAGCATCAAGCACGACATCGCGGTGCCCACCTCGGCGCTGCCGCGGCTGGTCCGCGATTGCGCGGCGGATCTGGACCAGGCTTTTCCCGGCGTGCGCATCGTCGCCTTCGGCCATGCCGGCGACGGCAATCTGCATTACAACGTCAGCTACACCCGCCCCGGCAACGCCGACCTGTTCGACGACGAGGACGCGGTCAACGCCATCGTCTACGACCATGTCTACCGGCTGGGCGGCACGCTGGCGGCCGAGCACGGCGTCGGCCAGCTGAAAAAGGATTGGCTGGCCCGCTACAAGGACCCGCTGGCGCTGGAACTGATGCGGACGATCAAGTTGGCGCTGGACCCGGACGGACTGATGAATCCGGGCAAGTGGTTGTAAACCCGCTCTCTTTCCATAGGAGAGGATGGCAACGATTCAGATCGCCAAGCGGCCGATAGTGTCTTCCCATTCCTCCCCGCTCCGCCGCCTCTCCTGCGTCAGCGACCGGTACCATGGCGTCGCCGCGCCATCGACGCCCCAACGCCAATCGACGTGCTCGCCGGCCAACAGCAGCCGGCAAGGCGTGCCCAGCGCGCCGGCCAGGTGCGCCATCGCCGTGTCCACGGCGACCACTCCGTCCAGTTCCGCCAGCAGCGCCGCGCTGTCGGCAAAGTCCGTCAATCCAGATCCCAGCTCCATCACGCCGTTTTCCGCCAGCCATGTCCGCTCAGTACCGCTCGGCTCCGGCTGCAGCGAAATCCAGTTGACGCCGCGATCGGTCAGCAACGACAGCAAGGCCTCCGGCCCCGGCAGCGAGCGGCAATGGTCGAACGGATGCTCGGCGCGGCCGCGCCAGACCAGGCCGATATGGCGGCCGGCCGGCAAGCGCTCCCGCCACGCCTGCCGCAGCGCCGGATCGGCCTGCAGATAGATTTCCGCGCGCGGCTCGAAATCTCGCAAGACCCATGGCAGGCTCATGGAAAAAACATGGCAGTCGTGCGGCGGAAACTCGGCCGGGTAGCCGCCGGCCATCGCCAGCCACTCCGCCTGCGGCCATTGCCGGGAAAACAACGACGACAGCGGCTCGCGGCATAGCGCGATGACTCGCGCCGCGCCCTGTTCGAGCAGCGGATTCAGATAGCGGCTGAACTGGATGGCGTCGCCGTAGCCCTGCTCGAACAACACCAGCAGCCGTCGTCCCGCCAGGCTCTCGCCCTGCCAGCGCGGCGACGGCATCGCGGGATAGGCGGCCGCCTCCAGCCTCGCCTCGTGATGAGCCCAACCGGCCGCCCAGTCGCCGCGCGCCAGTTGCAGATAGCCCAGGTTCTGCCGCAACCGGCGGTGCTCCGGCGCCGACGCCAGGCCCTGCTCCCAAGCCTGGCCGGCCTCGCCGTCCCGGCCCTCTTCGCGCAAGGCCAGTCCCAGCAGGTTCAACCAGTCGGCGCGGCCGGGTTCTGCCGCCAGCGCCTGCCGCGCCAGGGCTTCCGCCTCCGCCGCGCGGCCGGTGGCGAGCAGCAGCGAGGCCAGATTGGCCAGCGCCGCGCCGGGCGCTGCCGCGTGGGCGGCTCGCAAATGCCGCTCCGCCTCGTCCCAGCGTCGCTGGGCCATCAGCAGCAAACCCAGATTGTTGCCGGCGGCGGCATGGCCCGGCGCCGACTCCAGCGCGCGCCGCAGCATGGCTTCAGCCTGTCCGGCCTCTCCCCTCTCCTCCAGCAGCCGCCCCAGCAGCTGCAGCGCCTCGGCATCGTCAGGCGCTTCGTCCAGGCAGGCGCGCAGCTGCCCCTCGGCCTCGCCGTTCCGGCCCTGCTCGGCCAGCAGCCGGCCCAGTTGGTAATGGGCGGCCGCGCCGGGCTGGGAGGATAGCCGGCGGCGGAAACAAGCCTCGGCCTCGGCCAGCCGGCCGTCGTCCTGCAGCAGATTGCCCAGATTGCCCAGGCTGGATGGATGCCTGGGGTCGCGCGCCAGTTCGGCGCGGTAATGCATCTCGGCGGCGGTCCCGTCGCCTTGCTCCATCGCCAGGCAGCCCAGGTTGTAATGCGCGTCCGGCGTGGCCGGGTCCCGCGCCAGCGCCTGGCGCCAGCACTGCTCGGCCAGAGGAAGCTGCGCCAGCCGGGCCGCGCAGACGCCCAGCAGGTTCCACAAAGGCGCGTTGCCGGGCTCGGCCTGCAAGCCGGCCTGCGCCGCGCGCAGCGCGCCGGCCAGGTCGCCTTCGGCCAGCAGCCGGGCGGCGAGCAGGGTGTCAGGAGAAAGCGGGGGCATCTTGCGTCCGCCGATCGGAAAAGTTGCTTCGGATCATCGACGCAAAAACGCCGCCTGGCAAGGCGGCGTTGGGCATGGCGGAACAGGTTCTTACAGCCGGAACTTGTTGAACTCGGCATCCATCTTGCCGGCGTTGCCGGCCAGGCCCTGCAAGGTGCTGCTGACGCTCTGCAGCACGTCGTCGTTTTCCAGCACGTGGCCGTTGATCGCCTCGGAGCTTTGCGCGATCAGCGTGGTGGCCTTGTGCTGCTCCTGGGTGGAGTTGGAGATCTCGCTCATCTTGGCCACCACGTCCAGCATCGACGCGCGGATGGCGGCGATATTGTCCACCGCCTCGCGGGTCAGGCCGACGCCCTCGTCCACCGCCTGCACCGTGGAGTTGACATCGCCGACCGCGCGGCCGGTTTCCTCGCGGATCGCGCCGACCATATTGGAGATTTCCAACGTCGCCTGGGCGGTGCGCTCCGCCAGCTTGCGCACCTCGTCGGCCACCACCGCGAAGCCGCGGCCCTGCTCGCCGGCGCGGGCGGCCTCGATCGCCGCGTTCAGCGCCAGCAGATTGGTCTGGTCGGCGATGTCGCGGATCACGTTGGTGATGCCGGAGATTTCCTGCGAGCGCTTGTCCAGCGAAGACAGCATCTCTTCCAGCCCGCGCACCGACTGCACGGTGTTTTCCATGCCGGACGACAGCCGCTGCATATTGTCGGCGCTGGCGGCCAGGTTATGGCCGGTGGCGCTGGCCAGGTCGTCGGCCTGGCGCGCGCTGTCGGCGATATGGGAGATGGAGACGGTGATCTGCTCCAGCGTGGCCGCGTTGGAAGAGGACACGTCGGAGATGTGGCGCGAGCTCTGCGCGACGTCGGCCACCAGCTGGCTGGCGTCCTTCACTCCGCCGACCACGCCGGCGGCATCGCCCTTCAGGCCGCGGAACAGGTGGCCCAGCTGGCCGACGAAGGTGTTGAACGCGCGCGCGGTGGCGGCGATCTCGTCCTGGCCGTCGTCCTTCAGTCGCAGCGTCAGGTCGCCCTGGCCGCGCGCGATGTCCTCCATCGCCGCCTTCAGCCGCACCAGGCCCGCCAGCATCTTGCCGATCACCAGGCTGGCGAACGGGATCATCAGCGCGAACACCAGCAGCGTCAGCCCGCCTATCGTGTACAACAACGTGTGCAGCGGGGCCAGAATCTCGTCGCGATCCGACACCAGCGCCAGAATCCAGTTGGTGCCGGGAATGGCCTGCGCCGCGATCAGCATGCTCCTGCCGCCGATGTCGACGTCGGACGCCTTGTCGTTCTGCACCAGTTGCGCGAGGCGGTCGGGCGTCAGCGCCGGCACCACGCTGGTGATCGGCTTCAGCGTCAGCTCGGCCTGCGGGTGGGCGATGACGGTGCCCTTCTTGTCGATGATGAAGGCGTAGCCGTTGCCGCGCACCTTCAGCGACAGCACCGACTTCACCAGCGTGTCCACCATCACGTCGCCGCCGACCACGCCGGCGAAGGCGCCGTTGTGGTTGAACGGCGCGGAGATGGTGACCGTCAGCTTCTTGGTGGCCTCGTCGACATAGGGATCGGTGACGACGGGCAGGCCTGAGGCCTGGGCCTGCTTGTACCAGTCGCGGTCGGCCACCTTGTAGTCGGCCGGGGCCACCCAGTCGTCGGAGAACAGCGTGCGGCCGTCGGCGTAGCCGGCGTAGTTGACGTTGAAGCCGCCGGCCTTGGTGCCCACCTTGAGGAAGCGCATCGCGTCGGCCTCGCCCGCCACCGCGGTCTGGGCGACGATCTGCTGCTTCTTCTCGCCCAGCCAGGTGGTCACCACCGAGCTTTGCCCCTTCAGACTGGCCGCGAACTCATTGTCCAGCCCCTCCAGGATTTCCGATCGCATCTGCGTGAAAACTATGGTCACCAGGACCAGGCCGAACAACGCCATCAACAGGGCATTGAACGCTATCAATCGACTACGAAGTGATTTCATCGCATTCCCTTCATTTCTACGCTGTATAGCCTGGGCGAAAGCCGGTCATTTCCTCGGCAGACTGGTTGTAATTTATTGGAAAGCCGGATGGATACGCTAAACCAAGCAGGCGCGCCGGCGCTTGATCAAGCTCATGCCGTTTTCACAATATGATAGGTGCAATGACGATGTCAGTCGATGTGAATAACGGGGAGGAATGGGCAAAAAAAAGGCTATGTCCCAATTACGGGTTGGAAAGGGCGGCCCAGCGCTTCGGCAAGACAATGGGTAGGCAGAATCTCTTGCCGGTAACGTTCCAGCAAGCGACGCCACCCCAGATAATTCTCCAAATACTTCGTCGCTACGCCATGAAACCGGGCCATCCAACGCTTCAACCGGCTGTGGTACGCGTTCACGTTCTGAATATGGAAGGCGCCTCCACGCACACGGCTGCCCCGCTTGGCATGCACCACCTGATGGCTAATGCCAGCTTGCCTGGCAAAGGCGGCATACACCGCGGCCCCATCCGTACACAGCACCGCCTCGCGATCCACCAGCGGCAGTAGCGCCGCACCTACATGGCCGGCATCCAGCTTGCTCAGCTTGAAGTCCGCCGTGTGACTGTCTCGATCCCGAACCACCATCACCGGAATCTGATCCTTGCCAGTGCCTCGCGTTTGGCCTACGCCACCGCGTTGACGAGCCGGTCTTGGCAATTGACGCTGCCCTTTGAAGGACTCCAAGAAGAAGGTTTCATCGACTTCAACGATACCCAGTTCATGGGTGTCTTGATGCCGGGCCGCCGCGCGCAGAAAGCGGTGTCGCCATAAAAAGGCGGTGTTCTTGCTGATGCCGCAGTCACGCGCCGCGTCCCGGACCGAGCGGCCCTGGATCAAGGCGGCGCCATAGTCCAGCCAGGCATCCGCTTGGCGTAAACGGGCCAATGCCGTTCCGGTCAGTGCATTGCAGGTACGCAAGCAGGCTTTACAGCGATAGCGTCGCAAACCACGACGCCATCCCCACGCCGCAAGCTGGCTGGCATCGGCCTGGCAGTGCGGGCAGCACGGCAGGTCGGGCAGGGCCTCACCCAGCACATCGTGCCGCACCCGGCCTTGTAGCGTGTGCTGTAACAGGGACTTCTGTTTGGTGGTGAGCTGATCGACGAGGGTGAGCAGTCGTTGAAAGGATTGGATGTCCATGGGCAGGCTCCCGGCAAGGGTTCTGCTTTTAGTTTAGATGCCAACCCTTAATTGGGACATAGCCAAAAAAAACACCCCTGCGGCAATGCGGCAGGGGTCAACACGAGGAAGAAACATCGGACCGGCCTCGGCCAGCGCGATATTTCGAGGGGCTAACACCTCAAAACCTTGCGGTTCTCAGTGCAGCCGGCATTCTAGCGTAATTGCTCTACGAAAATCCAGCACTTTAGAGCAATTCATCCAATTTTCATTATTCGGGCCAGCGGTAATCGCGGAACTGCTCGCGCAGCTTCATCTTCAGCAGCTTGCCGGTGGCGGTGTGCGGCAGCTCGTCGATGAAGACGACATCGTTCGGCGTCCACCATTTGGCGATCTTGCCGTCGAAGTAAGCCAGCAGCTCCTCCCGCGTCGCCCGCCCGCCCGGCTTCAGCGTCACCACCATCAGCGGCCGCTCGTCCCACTTGGGGTGCGGCACCGCGATCGCCGCCGCCTCCGCCACCGCAGGATGGCCGACCAGTATGTTTTCCAGATCGATCGAGCTGATCCATTCGCCGCCGGACTTGATCACGTCCTTGGTGCGGTCTGTGATGCGCATGTAGCCGTCTGGGTCGATGGTCACCACATCGCCGGTGTGGAACCAGCCGTCGGCGCTGTGGTTGGCGTCCAGCTCGCGCTTGAAGTACTGCGACAGCACCCACGGCCCCCTCGCCTGCAGATTGCCGAAGGACACGCCGTCGTGCGGCAGCGGCAGGCCAGCGTCGTCGACGATGCGGATGTCCACGCCGAACGCCGGGCGACCCTGCTTGGTCAGCAGCGCGTTCAGCTCCCGTCCTCGCAGGCCTTCGTGCTTGAGCTTGGGCGTGCTGGTGGTGCCGAACGGCGACAGCTCGGTCATGCCCCATAGCTGGCGCAGCTCGATGCCGCGTTCGGCCAGTTGCTCGATCATGCTTTCCGGCACCGCCGAGCCGCCCGCGATCACCCGCTTCAAGGGCGCGAGCGGCAGGTTTTCGCGCTGGCAATATTGCAACAGCTGCAGCCAGACCGTGGGCACGCCGACGGTGGTGGTGACGCCTTCCTCGGCGATCAACTGCTGCAGGCTGGCGCCGTCGAGCTTCTGCCCCGGCAGCACCAGCTTGCTGCCGTTCATCGCGCAGCTGTATGGCAGGCCCCAGGCGTTCGCGTGGAACATCGGCACCACCGGCATCACCACCGCGCGCGCCGAGAGGTCGAAGCTGTCCGGCAGCGAGCTGCCGAAGGCGTGCAGCACGGTGGAGCGGTGCGAATACAGCACGCCCTTGGGATTGCCGGTGGTGCCGGAGGTGTAGCACAGGCTGGAGGCGGCGTTCTCGTCCAGCCTCGGCCAGTCGTAGACGTCGCTGTGGCTGTTCACCAGGTCTTCGTAGCTGAGCAGATCGGGGATGCCGCTGTCGGCCGGCAGATCGGCGCGCGCCGCCAGCAGCACGAAATGCTCGACGCTCTTCAGCTGGTCGGCCAGCTGCGTGACCAGCGGCAGGAAGGTGGCGTCGAACATCAGCACCTTGTCTTCGGCGTGGTTGACGATCCAGGCGATCTGCTCCGGGAACAGCCGCGGATTGACGGTGTGGCAGACGGCGCCGCTGCCGGACACCGCGAAGTAGATCTCGAAATGGCGGTAGCCGTTCCAGGCCAGCGTGCCCACCCGGTCGCCCGGCGCCACGCCCAGCGACGGCAGCGCGTTGGCCAGCTGGCGGGCGCGGCGGGCGGCGTCGCGGTAGGTATAGCGGTGCATCGGGCCCTCCACCGTGCGCGACACGATCTCGGTGTCGCCGTGGAAGCGCTCGGCATGCGCGAGCAAGTCCGCAATCAGCAAAGGCTGGTCCATCATCTGTCCACGCAGCATCGCGCATCTCCCCTTTTATCGGTATGGAATCCGCACGTTACGCCGCGCTGGAGTTTTCACTCCAATCATATTTTCTGATGGCCGGCCATCGTCTGATTTATATATTCGTCATCGGAATTGACTCAGCTCTTGACCGGCCGTTTCGCCAGCATCCGCTGCAGGGTGCGGCGGTGCATGTTGAGCGCGCGCGCGGTGGCGGAGATGTTGCCGTCGTGCTCGGCCAGCACGCGCTGCAAATGCTCCCAGGTGACGCGGCGCAAGGACATCGGCTGCGGCGCCACCGGCAGTTCCGGATTCGCCGTCTGCTGGGCGAAGGCGGCCAGGATCTCATCTACGCCGGCCGGCTTGGCCAGGTATTGCACCGCGCCCAGCTTGGTGGCCTCCACCGCGGTGGCGATGCTGGCATAGCCGGTCAGCACCACGATGGCGCTGTCAGGGCTGGCCGCGCGCAGCGCCGGCAGCAGCCTGAGGCCGCTGTCGCCGTCCAGGTTCAGATCCAGCAGGATGCGCGCCGGCCGCTCGGCCGCCCGCGCCAGCGCCTCGGCCGCGTCGCGCGCCCA
>NZ_JZJL01000058.1 GCF_000971335.1 Chromobacterium vaccinii | reverse complement strand
GCCAGCGCGGTGCCCACGCCGCTCTTGGCCGGAGCCTGAGCCGGCGGCACGGCTGCGCCGCGCGGCGTGGGCGCGGCCATCGGTTGCGGAGCCGGAGTGCTCGGCTGGTAGCTGCGGGTGGGAACGGAGCGCTGCATGCCTGCGCTCTTGCCCTTGCCCAGGCGCGCGGCCTCGGCAAACGGGGTGGCCAACACGGAAACCATGGTGAAGGCGAGTACGATCGTCTTCGCGCGAGTGGTCATGTTTTATTTTCCTGGTAGGTTTGAATTGCCCGGGTATGACCGGGCCGATGCGAATTAGTTTTGTGCCGCCGGCAGAATTTCAAGCACGCGCGCGACGCCGCCGGCGATGCCGAAGCGCACATTGTAGCAATACAGCGACACGCCGTAGATCCGCTCCGGATCGGCCTGGTAGGCCGGGCGCGGGTCCTGCGCCAGCACCTGCTCCACCAGCAGCGCGAGGCCGGCCGGCGCGTCCGCCTCGGCCAGATGTCGCCGCGCGGCCTCGCTCCACTCCACCCGCAGCAGCGGGGGAGGGCCGTCGACGAAGCCGCCCGACGCGTCCGGCCGCGACTCCACGAAGGGAATGTAGGGCTTGATGTCCAGCACCGGGGTGCCGTCCAGCAGGTCGGCGCCGGCCAGCTCCAGCGCCACGCCGTTGTCGACGCTCACCGAAACCAGTTCCACCAGCGACAGGCCCATCGGGTTCGGGCGGTGGGTGGAGCGGCTGGCGAACACGCCCACCTTGGCGTTGCCGCCCAGCCTGGGCGGCCGCACCAGCGGCTGCCAGCCCCGGCTCATGGTCTGGTGGAACACGAAGCTGATCCAGACATGCGAAAACTCAACCAGGCCGCGCACGCAGTCCGGATGGTCGTACGGCGGCAGCAGCTCCAGCCGCACGCGGGCGGCGCTGACTAGCGACGGCTGGCGCGGAATGCCGAATTTCTCGCGATACGGCGAATGGATGACGCCTATCGGTTCAAAACTGTAGTTCATGCCGGGATTGTAGCACTGGTAATCCCTTGGGTATTTTGTCGTTTATTTTGATGTTTTTGTGAAATAATTTTCCTTTTTGTTTTGGTTTTTTTGAAGAAAGTTGGCGAAGGGGGATGGGTGGAGCGCGGAGAAGAACAGAAAACACAGGGTGTCGCGGTCCGGGATGGCGCGCGCGCGATGGCGTCTGGCTGATCGCGGCGGCGGCGTTGATCGGGCTGGGGAGAGCGTGGCCGGCCATGGGTGGCGGCTTCGCTGTGCTAGGCATTGGCTTGGCGATATGGATGATTTTCCGCGGGCGGCGCGCCGCAAACCGGTTGGTGGTCTGGGAGGCGGCCGGCAGGCTGCATCTGCGGGGTCTCTGGCTTACCCGAATCATTGACTGCGGGGAGCTGGCTGCCGTTGGATTTTACTACCGGGGCCATGGGCCTGTCGGCGTCAGGGTGTCGCTGCGTCGCGGCGGCGCAGTCGATTGCGCGTGCCTGGGGCCTTGGGCAGGCGTGGAGGAAAGAGTGGCGTTCGCCGATGCGGTCGAAGCGTTCTGTCTCGCCCGGGGTTGGCGTTTCGATGCCGGCAGCGAGCGCTGGCGGCCCTGAGCGCCGCGGCGGAGCGGACGCAAGCCGGGCAGGACGGCGGCCCGGCTTGCATCGGGCAGGGTCAGGCTGCGGCCGCGCCGATGAAGTGCTTGTTGTGGCGCGCGCTGAGCCGGCTCATGGGCAGCAGCATGAAGAAGTCGGCGCAGTTGAAGTCGGGGTCCCAGGCGGGTTCGCCGCAGACATGGGCGCCGGCGCGCAGGTAGCCCTTGATCAGCGGCGGCAGCGGCACCGGCGCGCTGTCGTCTATCACGCGGTCCAGCGGCAGCGGCAGGTGGGGAAACACCCGCCATTCGGCCGGCGACAGATATTGGCCTTCCAGCTGGCGGTACAGGCTGACCGCCTGGTGGCCGCCGTCGGTCAGCGACACGCTGGCGCAGCCGGCGAGATAGGCGCCGCCTTGCTGCTGCACGTAATCGGCCAGGCCGGACCACAACAGCGCGATCACCGCGCCGGAGCGGAAGTCGCGGTGCACGCAGGAACGGCCCATTTCAATCAACCCATCGCGCAGATGGGAAAGGCGGGAGAGGTCGAACTCATGCTCGGAATACAGGCGCGGCGCGCGGCGCGCGTTGGTGGGAGACAGCATGCGGTAGGTGCCCACCACCATGCCGCTGTTGTGGTCCTCGACGATCAGGTGATCGCACAGCTCATCGTATTCGTCGCAATCTATGCCCAAGTCCCGCGACGCCAACTCCGCGCCCATTTCTCCCGCAAAGACTTCGTAGCGCAGCTTCTGCGCGCGGCGGATATCCTCGGCGCCCTGGGCCAGGCGCACGGCCAGGCGCGGCTTGGTCCTGTTTGCAAGCTGTTCATTTAGCAGCATGTTTTGCCCCTCGTTGTGGTTCGCCACATGCTAGGGGGGCTGTTTGACGTTGCGATGTCCATATCATGACTATGCGGTGAAGGGTCTTTGACGTTTCGGTGACGGCGGCGGGGTTATTGAAATCAAAGACTTATCAGCCAAACTGTTTTGGCGTAAAATAACCCGTTTTTCCGTTCGGTTTGCTCTTTCAGCCATGATTTATCCGACAAGCTTCGACGTGATAGTGGTGGGCGGCGGTCACGCCGGCACCGAGGCCGCGCTGGCGGCCGCGCGCATGGGCTGCGCCACGCTCCTTCTTACGCACAACATCGAAACCCTGGGCCAGATGTCGTGCAATCCGTCGATCGGCGGCATCGGCAAAGGCCATCTGGTGAAAGAGGTGGACGCGCTGGGCGGCGCGATGGCGCTGGCCACCGACATCGGCGGCATCCAGTTCCGCACGCTGAACGCGTCCAAGGGCCCCGCTGTGCGCGCCACCCGCGCCCAGGCCGACCGCATCCTGTACAAAGCCGCCATCCGCGAGATGCTGGAGAACCAGCCCAACCTGACGCTGTTCCAGCAGCCGGTGGACGATCTCTTGATCGAGGGCGACCGTGTGGTCGGCGCCATCACCGCCATCGGCATCACCTTTCGCGCCAAGACCGTGGTGCTGACCGCTGGCACCTTCCTGTCCGGCAAGATCCACGTCGGCATGGAGAACTACACCGGCGGCCGCGCCGGCGACCAGGCGGCGAGCACGCTGGGCGAGCGCCTGCGCGAGCTGGACCTGCCGGTGGGCCGCTTGAAGACCGGCACCCCGCCGCGCATCGACGGCCGCAGCGTCGACTTCTCTGTGATGGAAGAGCAGCCGGGCGACACGCCGGAGCCGGTGTTTTCCTACCGCGGCAAGCGCGAGATGCATCCGAAGCAGCTGCCGTGCTGGATCACCCACACCAACGAGCGCACCCACGACATCATCCGCGGCGGCTTCGACCGCAGCCCGATGTTCACCGGCGTGATCGAAGGCGTCGGCCCGCGCTACTGCCCGTCGATCGAAGACAAGATCAACCGCTTCGCCGACAAGGACAGCCATCAGGTGTTCCTGGAGCCGGAGGGCCTGACGACGCACGAATTCTATCCGAACGGCATCTCCACCAGCCTGCCGTTCGACATCCAGCTGGCCGCCGTGCGCTCGATCCGCGGCATGGAGAACGCCCACATCCTGCGCCCCGGCTACGCGATCGAATACGATTATTTCGACCCGCGCGGCCTGAAGGCCTCGCTGGAAACCAAGGCCATCCAGGGCCTGTTCTTCGCCGGCCAGATCAACGGCACCACCGGCTATGAAGAAGCCGCCGCCCAAGGGCTGCTGGCCGGCCTGAACGCCGGTCTGTTCGCCCGCGAGCGGGACGCCTGGTGCCCGCGCCGCGACGAGGCCTACCTTGGCGTGCTGGTCGACGACCTGATCACCAAGGGCGTGTCCGAGCCTTACCGCATGTTCACCAGCCGCGCCGAATTCCGTCTCCAGTTGAGAGAAGACAACGCCGACCTGCGCCTGACCGAGATGGGCCGCAAGCTGGGCGTGGTGGGCGACGAGCAGTGGGACGCCTTCTGCCGCAAGCGCGACGCCGTCGAGGCGGAAAAGGCGCGCCTGCAGACCACCTGGCTGCATCCGTCCAAGCTTGCCGACCCGTCCGCGCTGGCGAGCGTGCTGGGCAAGCCTATCGAGCGCGAATACACGCTGCAGGACCTGCTCAAGCGCCCCAATGTGGCCTACCGCGAGCTGATGGCGGTGCCGGAAGCCGCCGACGGCGCGCCGGAACTGGCCGACGAGGTTGCCGAGCAGGTGGAAATTCAGGTCAAATACCAGGGATACATCAATCGCCAGAACGAAGAGCTGGCGCGCCGCGACAATCTGGAAGACATCCGTCTGCCGGGCGACATCGACTACAGCCTGGTCAAGGGCCTGTCCAAGGAAGTGCAGCAGAAGCTGAACCAGCAGCGTCCGGAGACGCTGGGCCAGGCTTCTCGCATCCAGGGCATCACCCCGGCCGCCGTCGCCCTGCTGATGGTGCACCTGAAGCGCGGCTTCACCGACGCTAAGACCGCATGACACTACATACCACCGAATTGAAACAGGGGCTGGCGCAACTGGCGCTGGATTTGACCGAACCGCAGCTGGAGCTGCTGGAGCGCTATCTGGCGCTGCTGGTCAAGTGGAACCAGACCTACAACCTCACCGCCATCCGCCAGGAAGAGCGGATGGTCAGCTATCATTTGCTGGACAGCCTGAGCCTGGTGCCGCATCTGGCCGGCGGCACGCGGATGCTGGACGTCGGCTCCGGCGGCGGCATGCCCGGCATCCCGACCGCCATCGCGCGGCCGGACCTGCAGGTGGCGCTCTTGGATTCCAACCACAAGAAAACCACCTTCCTGCGCCAGGTGGTGCTGGAGCTGGGCCTGCCCAATGTGCAGGTGGTCACCGACCGCGTCGAGGCTTACCAGCCGGAGCAGAAGTTCGATCGCATCACCAGCCGCGCGTTCTCGGAGCTGTCCGAGTTCGTCAAGCTGACTCGCCACCTGCTGGCCGACGACGGCCAGTACGTGGCGATGAAGGGCGTGTATCCGTATGAGGAAATCGCCTTGCTGCCGCAAGGCGTGGCGGTTTCGGAGGTGCTGCCGGTAACGGTGCCGGGGCTGGACGCCGAACGCCATCTGGTGAGGATGGTGCTGCAATGAATCCACGCGTGATCGCGGTGGCCAACCAGAAGGGCGGGGTGGGCAAGACCACCACCGTCGTCAATCTGGCGGCCGGTTTGGCCGAGCTCGGCCGGCGGGTGCTGATCGTCGATCTGGACCCGCAGGGCAACGCCACCATGGGCAGCGGCATCGCCAAGCAGTCGCTGGAGAAATCCGGCTACGACGTGCTCTTGGGCGAGGCCACCATCGAGGAGGCGCGCCAGGACGCCAAGGCCGGCGGCTACCATGTGCTGCCCGCCAACCGCGATCTGGGGGGCGCCGAACTGGAGCTGGTCAACGAGCTGGCGCGCGAGGCGAGGCTGAAGAGCGCGCTGGCCGAAGTGGCCGGCCAGTACGACTACGTGCTGATCGACAGCCCGCCGTCGCTGAACTTGCTGACGCTGAACGGCCTGGTGGCCGCCGACAGCGTGCTGATCCCGATGGTGTGCGAGTATTACGCGCTGGAAGGCTTGTCCGACCTGGTGGCCACGCTGCGCAAGGTGAGGGTGGCGGTCAATCCCAAGATCGAGATCATGGGCTTGCTGCGCACCATGTTCGACGCCCGCAACAACCTGTCGCAACAGGTGTCGGAACAGCTGGCCCGCCACTTCGGCGAGAAAGTGTTCCAGACCGTGATTCCGCGCAATGTGCGCCTGGCCGAGGCGCCCAGCCACGGCCTGCCGGGCCTGGTCTACGACCGCAGCTCGCGCGGCGCCCAGGCTTACCTCGCGCTGGCGCAAGAGCTGGTCGAGCGCCTCGAACCCGCAACCGCAACTCCCACCGTCTGACAATATGGCCAAACTCAAAGGATTGGGGCGCGGACTCGACGCGCTCCTGTCCACCGTTGACGCGGTGGACGACAGACTTTCCACTCTTCCCATCGACAGCATCCGTCCCGGCAAGTATCAGCCCCGCAGCTTCATGAACGAGGCGGCGCTGGACGAACTGGCCGCGTCCATCCGCGCCCAGGGCATCATCCAGCCCCTGATCGTGCGCGAGCTGGGCCTGGGCGACTATGAATTGATCGCCGGCGAGCGCCGCTGGCGCGCGTCGCGCAAGGCCGGCCTCTCCGAGGTGCCGGTGGTGATCAAGAGCGTGCCCGACGAGGCGGCGCTGGCGATGGCGCTGATCGAGAACATCCAGCGCCAGGAGCTGGACCCGATCGAGGAGGCGCAGGGCATCAAGCGGCTGGTCGACGAGTTCGGCCTGACCCATGAGGCCGCCGCCGACGCGGTGGGCCGCTCGCGCAGCGCGGTGTCCAACCTGCTGCGCCTGCTGGCGCTGCCGCAGCCCTTGCAGCAGATGATGCACGAGGGCCAGCTGGAGATGGGCCACGCGCGCGCCTTGCTGAGCCTGCCGACGGTTTTCCAGCTGGAATTGGCCAACGAAGCGGTGCGAAAAGGGATGTCGGTGCGCGAGGTGGAGCGCCGAGTACAACAGCATGCTGCGCAAAAAACCACAGTTGCGCCGCAGCAAAAACGCGTCGATCCCGACGTGGCGCGGCTGGAAGAGCAGGTTTCCGAGGCCATCGGCGCTCGTGTCAGCATCCGCCAGGCATCCGGCGGATGCGGCAAGCTGGTCATAGATTATGCGAGTCTGGACGAGCTGGATTTCCTGCTGGAGAGGTTGCAAAAAAATCCTAAGAAATGAGTTTGTTGCAGCGCAAAAAGTCTGCTGGAGCAAAGTTGACGCAACTCAAGCCCAAAGCCTATAATCCAGCGGTTTTTTTGCACTGGCGATCATGATCTATTCGGAAGTGAAGCGCGTGCTGCGCCTGCAGGCCAGTTTGGTCGGCCTGGCCGTAGTGGTCGCGCTACTCGCCAGCGCAGGCAGCGTGACTGTCGCCGTGTCCGCCTTGCTGGGCGGTTTGGCGGTGCTGGCGCCGGCTCTGGTGTACGCCAGGATCGCTTACGCCAAGCGTCACGTGGCGCCCGCGGCGCTGATCAAGGCGCATTTTCTGGCCGAGGCGGTAAAGTTTTGCCTGACCGTACTGCTAAGTGGTGTGGTTTTGGCCAGTTTCAAGGATTTGTCCGTAGTCGGATTTTTGGGTGGGTTCTTTGCCGCCACCTCCGGCTACGGCTTCGGGCTTCTAATCAAAAATTGAGAAAAGAGCGATGGCAAGCAACGCAACCGATTACATCAAGCACCATCTCACCTTCTGGAATTCGGATCCTTCCGCCGGCTTCTGGAGCCTGCACGTAGACACCTTCTCCATTTCGCTGGTTCTCGGCTTCCTGTTCGCCGCCGTGTTCGCGGTGGTGGCGCGCCGCGCCAGCATCGAAGCGCCTGGCCGCCTGCAGCTGTTCGTCGAGATGATCGTCGAGATGGTGCAGACCCAGGTTCGCGAAGTGTTCCACGGCAAGAGCAAGATGATCGCCCCGCTGGCGCTGACCATCTTCTGCTGGGTGTTCCTGATGAACTTCATGGACTTGTTCCCGGTAGACCTGTTCCCGATGGCCGCGCAGTGGATCGGCTACGCCTTCTTCGGCCTGGAGCCGCACCACGTGTACTTCCGCGTCGTGCCGTCCGCCGACGTGAACTCCACTTTCGCCATGTCGCTGTCGGTGCTGATCCTGATCGTCGGCTTCTCGATCAAGGCCAAGGGCCTCGGCGGCTGGGGCAAGGAACTGCTGACCGCTCCGTTCCACAGCTCCCACCCGGTCGGCGCCATCATCCTGGCTCCGCTGAACTTCGCGTTCCAGCTGGTCGAACTGGCCGCCAAGCCGATTTCGCTCTCTCTTCGTTTGTTCGGCAACCTGTACGCCGGCGAACTGATCTTCATCCTGATCGCGCTGCTGCCTTGGGGCCTGCAGTGGGTGCTGGGCGCGCCGTGGGCGATCTTCCACATCCTGATCATCACCCTGCAGGCCTTCGTGTTCATGATGCTGACCATCGTGTACCTGAGCCTGGCGGTGGAAGCGCACTGATTTACCGTAGATTCATCCTTCTTTTTACCCAACCATCCTTGCTTTAAGTCTTAGGAGATACACAATGGAAGCACTCGTTTCTCAGATTCAGTCGATGACCGCTATCGCTGCCGCTCTGATCATTGGCCTCGGCGCTCTGGGCACCGCTATCGGCTTCGCCATTCTGGGTGGCAAGTTCCTCGAGTCCTCCGCTCGCCAGCCGGAAATGATCCCGGTTCTGCAAACCAAGCTGTTCATCATCGCCGGTCTGCTGGACGCGATCTCCATGATCGGCGTTGGTGTTGCCATGCTGTTCACCTTCAACAACCCGTTCCTGTCCGCTGCCCTGGCTATCGTTAAGGCGGCTCACTAATCCGTTTCCGACGGATATGTAGACGGTTGTTGCAGTCATACTCTGGAGGAAAACAAGCGTGGAATTTAACGTAACACTACTGGGCCAGGCGATCACGTTCGCCATCCTGGTATGGTTCACCATGAAGTTTGTTTGGCCTCCGCTTACCAACATGATGGATGAGCGGGCCAAGCGTATCGCTGATGGCTTGGCCGCCGCGGAACGCGGCAAGCAGGATCTGGAAGCCGCTGAAAAGCGCGTTGCGGACGAAATCCGCAAGGCGAAGCAGCAGGCTACCGAGATCGTGGTTGCCGCCGAGAAGCGTGCTAACCAGATCGTGGATGAAGCCAAGGAAGCGGCGCGCACCGAAGGTGCCCGCATCGTGGCCGACGCCAAGTCTGAAATCGACCAGGAAGTGCTGCGCGCCAAGGAATCCCTGCGCGCGCATGTCGCCGACCTGGCCGTTTCCGGCGCCGAGAAGATCCTGCGCAAGGAGATCGACGCCGCTAAGCACGCCGACCTGCTTGCCTCCATCAAAGCGGAGTTTTAACTAACTCATGGCAGAACTCATTACCGTCGCAAGGCCCTACGCCGAAGCGGTATACAGCCTCGCCACGGAACAGGGCAAGCTCGACCAGTGGTCGGACGCGCTGTCGTGGCTGGCTGCCATGGTGAACAACCCGGATCTGGCCCAAGTCGTCACCAATCCGAAACATACCGCACAAGAGGTTGAGGCGCTGATGCTGGATGTGCTCGGCACGCGCGGCAACGATGAGGTGAAACGCTTCATCGCCGCGCTGATCGAGAACGCCCGTTTGACGCTGCTGCCTGAAATCGCCGCGCAGTTTGAATTGCTGAAGGCGCAATCGGAAAACATCGTGGACGCCCTGGTGGAGTCCGCTTTTGCTTTGTCCGATGAACAGAAAGCCGAACTGACCAACACGCTTTCCAAGAAGTACGGCAAAGCCGTGCGTCTTGACGTGCGTGAGAACGCCGACCTGATCGGCGGCGTTCGCGTGTCGGTGGGCGATGACGTCATCGACGCTTCCGTGCGCGGCAAACTGCAGGCAATGGCAGCAAGCCTCAAGAATTAGGAGAGATCATGCAGTTGAACCCCTCTGAAATCAGCGATCTGATCAAGGCCAAGATCCAGAATCTGGCTGAAGGCGCTGAAGTTCGCACCAAGGGCACGGTTATCTCCGTGACCGACGGTATCGTCCGCATCCACGGCCTGGCCGATGTGATGCAGGGCGAAATGCTCGAATTCCCGGGCAACACCTTTGGCCTCGCCATGAACCTGGAGCGCGACTCTGTCGGCGCCGTGGTGCTGGGCGAGTACGAGCACATCTCCGAAGGCGACGAAGTCAAGTGCACCGGCCGCATTCTGGAAGTGCCGGTTGGTCCGGAACTGGTTGGCCGCGTGGTGAACGCCCTGGGCCAGCCTATCGACGGCAAGGGCCCGATCAACGCCAAGCTGTCCAGCCCGATCGAAAAGATCGCGCCGGGCGTGATTGCGCGTCAATCGGTATCCCAGCCGATGCAGACCGGCCTGAAGGCCATCGACTCGATGGTTCCGGTCGGCCGCGGCCAGCGTGAGCTGATCATTGGCGACCGTCAGACCGGCAAGACTGCCGTCGCTCTCGACGCCATCGTCAACCAGAAGGGCAACGGCGTCATCTGCATCTACGTAGCCGTAGGCCAGAAGGCATCGTCGATCGCCAACGTGGTGCGCAAGCTGGAAGAGCACGGCGCGATGGAACACACCATCATCGTGGCCGCCACCGCTTCCGAAGCCGCCGCGCTGCAGTTCATCGCGCCGTACTCCGGCTGCACCATGGGCGAATACTTCCGCGACATCGGCGAAGACGCGCTGATCGTATACGACGACTTGTCCAAGCAAGCCGTGGCATACCGTCAGATTTCGCTGCTGCTGCGCCGTCCGCCGGGCCGCGAAGCCTACCCGGGCGACGTGTTCTATCTCCACTCCCGTCTGCTGGAGCGCGCTTCCCGCATCAACGAGGATGAAGTGGAAAAACTGACCAAGGGCGCCGTGAAGGGCAAGACCGGTTCGCTGACCGCTCTGCCTATCATCGAAACCCAGGCCGGCGACGTGTCCGCCTTCGTTCCGACCAACGTGATCTCGATCACCGATGGCCAGATCTTCCTGGAATCCGACCTCTTCAACGCAGGTATCCGTCCGGCCATCAACGCCGGTATCTCGGTATCTCGCGTCGGCGGCGCGGCCCAGACCAAGGTCATCAAGAAGCTGGGCGGTGGTATCCGTCTGGCGCTGGCCCAGTACCGCGAGCTGGCGGCGTTTGCGCAATTCGCTTCCGATCTGGACGAAGCGACCCGCAAGCAGCTGTCGCACGGCGAAGTCGTGACCGAGCTGATGAAGCAGAAGCAGTTCTCCACCCTGTCTACCGCCGAAATGGCGCTGACCCTGTGGGCGGTGAACAAGGGTTCGTATGAAGACGTGCCGGTGAAGAAGGCTCTGGCGTTTGAGGCCGAGTTCCTGGCCAACGTGCGCGCGAACCACGCTGATGTGCTGAAGGCCGTGAACGCCTCCGGCGATCTGTCTGCCGACAATGAGAAGGTACTGGCCAAGGCGATGGAATCGTTCAAGGCTGGCTACAGCTTCAACTGAGCCTTAGCCTCAAGTCGTAGCTAGAGAAAGGTTCAGGATATGGCAGTCGGTAAAGAGATTCTCACCAAGATCCGAAGCGTGCAAAACACGCAGAAGATCACCCGCGCTATGCAGATGGTGTCGACCTCGAAGATGCGCAAAACGCAAGAGCGTATGCGCGCTGCCCGTCCTTACGCCGAGAAGGTGCGCACGGTTATGGCGCACCTCGCTCAGGCGAACGCGGAACTTGGTCACCCGCTGCTTGCCCGTCGTGACGTGGTCAAGCGCGCCGGCATCATCCTGGTTTCCTCCGACAAGGGTCTTTGCGGCGGCCTGAACGTGAACTCGTTCAAGCGCTTCTTTGCCAAGGTCAAGGAATTGCGGGATCAGAACGTCGAAATCGACGTTTGCTGCCTGGGCCAGAAAGGCCTGGCGGCAGCCCAGCGCGCCCGTCTCAACGTGGTGGCTAGCGCGGTCCATCTCGGCGACGTGCCGAAGATGGAAAAACTGATTGGCCCGCTTACCGTTCTGTTCAGCCAGTACGCTGAAGGTGAACTGGATGCGGTTTACATCGTCTACTCCGGCTTCGTGAATACCATGAAGCAGGAGCCGGCACTTGAACAGCTGCTTCCGCTGACTCCGCACCATATGGTGGTGGAGCATTCGCACTCGTGGGATTACCTGTACGAGCCGGATGCGCCGACGCTGATGGAATTCTTGGTGCGTCGTTATCTGGAATCGGTGGTGTACCAGGCTCTGGCCGAGAACATGGCTTCCGAGCAGGCCGCGCGGATGGTGGCGATGAAAGCCGCCACCGACAACGCGGGCAACACCATCAAGCAGCTGCGCCTGGTATACAACAAGGCGCGTCAGGCGGCGATTACCACCGAGTTGTCGGAAATCGTGGCGGGCGCCGCAGCGGTGTAAGCCGTTTACGGAACTGTGAAAAGTTTATTTTAGGAAGCGATAATGAGCCAAGGCAAAATCGTACAAATCATTGGCGCGGTGATCGACGTGGAGTTTCCGCGCGATGCCATGCCGAAGATTTATGATGCCCTGAAGCTGGTTGACGTCGATCTGACGCTTGAAGTTCAGCAACAGCTGGGCGACGGCGTGGTCCGCACCATTGCTATGGGTAGCTCCGACGGTCTGAAGCGTGGCATGGTTGTTGCCAGCACCGGCGCACCGATCTCGGTGCCGGTGGGCACCGCCACCCTCGGCCGCATCATGGACGTACTGGGTAACCCGGTGGACGAAGCTGGTCCGGTGGCTACCGACAAGCGTCGCGCCATTCACCAGACCGCTCCGAAGTTTGACGAGCTGTCCGCCGCCACCGACCTGCTGGAAACCGGCATCAAGGTGATCGACCTGCTGTGTCCGTTCGCCAAGGGCGGCAAAGTGGGCCTGTTCGGCGGCGCCGGCGTGGGCAAGACCGTGAACATGATGGAACTGATCAACAACATCGCCAAGGCGCACTCGGGTCTGTCCGTGTTTGCCGGCGTTGGTGAGCGCACTCGTGAAGGCAACGACTTCTATCACGAGATGAAGGACTCCAACGTTCTGGATAAGGTGGCGATGGTTTACGGCCAGATGAACGAGCCGCCGGGCAACCGTCTGCGCGTGGCGCTGACCGGCCTGACCATGGCCGAGCACTTCCGCGACGAGAAGGACGAAAGCGGCAAAGGCCGCGACGTGCTGCTGTTCGTGGACAACATCTACCGTTACACCCTGGCCGGTACCGAAGTGTCCGCCCTGCTGGGCCGTATGCCGTCCGCGGTGGGCTACCAGCCGACGCTGGCCGAGGAAATGGGCCGTCTGCAAGAGCGTATTACTTCGACCAAGGATGGTTCCATCACTTCCATCCAGGCCGTATACGTCCCTGCCGATGACTTGACCGACCCGTCCCCGGCGACCACCTTCGCCCACTTGGACGCAACCGTGGTTCTGTCGCGCGATATCGCCTCGCTGGGTATCTACCCGGCCGTGGACCCGCTCGACTCCACCTCGCGCCAGCTGGATCCGCTGGTCGTCGGCGAAGAGCATTACTCGGTCGCCCGCGGCGTGCAGTCCACGCTGCAGCGCTACAAGGAACTGCGCGATATTATCGCGATTCTGGGTATGGACGAACTGTCCGAGGAAGACAAGCTGGTCGTGGCTCGCGCCCGTAAGATCCAGCGCTTCCTGTCCCAGCCGTTCCACGTGGCCGAAGTATTTACCGGTTCGCCGGGCAAATACGTTTCGCTGCGCGAAACCATCAAGGGCTTCAAGGCGATTATTGCTGGCGAATACGACCACCTGCCGGAACAAGCGTTCTACATGGTTGGTGGCATTGAAGAAGCCGTCGAGAAAGCCAAGACGCTTAACTAAGGAGAGGGCTAATGTCCAAGATGCATGTGGAAGTGGTTAGCACCGAACAACTCATCTATTCCGGTGAGGCCGAGTTTGTCGTGGCGCCGGCTACCGAAGGTGAGATCGGTATCTATCCGCAACACGTGCCGCTCCTGACCCGTATCAAGCCTGGTGTCCTGCGCCTTCGGGTGCCGGGCAGCAAGGACGAAGTACTGGTGGCGGTGTCCGGTGGCATGATGGAAGTGCAACCGACGCTGATCACCGTACTCGCCGATACGGCGATTCGCGGCGAGGATCTCGATGAGGCCCGCGCCAATGAGGCGAAACGCGCTGCCGAGGATGCCCTCAAGCACGCGACCGACGACATGAGCACGGCCAAGGCCCACGTTGCACTGGCGCTGGCCATTGCCGAGCTCAAGACGCTGGACTACCTCAAGAAGCGCGCTCACTGAATGCGCGAGACGTAATCGTGTATAGTGCAGGCTGCCACGCAAGTGGCAGCCTTTTTCCGTTCTGGTGAAGCAAAAAGATCATGGATAGTCTGAGTATCGTCATTCTGGCTGCCGGCAAAGGCAAGCGCATGTATTCCTCCCAGCCCAAAGTCCTGCATCCGATCGGCGGCGAGCCGATGCTGGCGCGGGTGATCCGTACCGCGCGCGGCTTGAATCCGTCCCGCCTGGTGGTGGTGTACGGCCATGGCGGCGAGCAGGTGCGGGCCAGAATTCAGGATGCGGACATCGTATGGGCCGAGCAGGCGGAGCAACTGGGCACCGGCCACGCGCTGAAGATGGCGCTGCCGCACCTGCCGGCGGACGGCAAGACCTTGGTGCTGTATGGCGACGTGCCGCTGACCCGCGCCTCCACACTGCAGCGGTTGATCGATGCGGCCGGCAAGGGCATGGCCGTGCTGACCGATATGCTGGATGACGCCAGCGGCTACGGCCGCATGGTGCGTGGGGCAGACGGCAAGCTGACAGCCATCGTCGAGCACAAGGATTGCACGCCGGAACAGTTGAATATCCGCGAGATCAACACCGGCATGATGGTGCTGCCGAATGCGCGATTGGCGGGATGGCTGAACGCGCTGAACAACGGCAACGCCCAGGGCGAATACTATCTGACCGACGTGCTGGAACTGGCGGTGCACGACGGCGTGGCGGTGGAAAGCGCCAACGTCGACGCCAGCTGGGAAGCCGCCGGCGTCAACAACAAGCTGCAACTCTCGGAGTTGGAGCGCATTCTGCAAGCCAATCAGGCGCGAGCGCTGCTGGAAGCCGGCGTCACGCTGGCCGACCCGGCGCGGATCGACATCCGCGGCGAGCTCAAGCATGGCATGGACGTCAGCATCGACGTCGGCTGCGTGTTCGAGGGCGTGGTGGCATTGGGCGACAACGTGGAAATCGGCGCGCACTGCGTGCTGAAGAACGTGAAGATCGCCTCCGGCACCCGGATCGCGCCGTTCTCGCATCTGGAGGACGCGGCGGTGGGCGAGGAGTGCAGGATCGGGCCGTACGCGCGCCTGCGTCCGGGCGCGGAGCTGGCCGGACACGTGCACATCGGCAACTTCGTCGAGGTGAAGAAGAGCAAGATCGGCGACGGCTCCAAGGTCAACCACCTGAGCTATATCGGCGACGCCGAGATCGGCCGCAAGGTCAACGTCGGCGCCGGTTCGGTCACCTGCAACTACGACGGCGTCAACAAGTTCAAGACCCTGATCGGCGACAACGTCTTCGTCGGCTCGGGCACGCTGATGGTGGCGCCGGTGCGGTTGGAGCGAGACTCCACGATCGGCGCCGGCTCGGTGATCAGCAAGGACACCCCGGCTGGCGAACTGACCGTGGCGCGCGCGCGCCAGGTGACGGTGCCGGGCTGGAAGCGGCCGCAGAAAAAGAGCTGATTCCGCTCGCGCGCAGGACCCGCGCCCGGCGTTTCTCCAATGGGGAACGCCGGGCGTTTTTCATGTGTTTCGGCCGCAGCCCGGCGGCGCCGCTTTCTTTCGAAATAGGCCTTGCCAAGGCAAAACTTGCGCTGCTATCATCCAAAAACTTTCGAAGCGAAACTTGTGATGACAAAACGAAACACCCAGCAGCGCCGCCATGCCATCGCCGCGCTGGTGCAGGAGCGGGGCGAAGTCAGCGTGGAAGAGCTGACCCAGCGCTTCGCCACGTCCGAGGTCACCATCCGAAAAGACCTGGCCCTGCTGGAAACCGGCGGCCTGTTGCTGCGCCGCTACGGCGGCGCGGTGTCGCTGCCCAGCGAAATGGCGGCCGAACCGGATGTCGGCAAAGTTTCGAAACGAAAGCAGGCAATCGCCCGCGCGGCGGCGGAAAGGCTGCGCGACCACAATCGCGTCATCATCGACAGCGGCACCACCACCAGCGCGATGATTCCGTTGCTGGGCGGCAAGCGCGGCCTGGTGGTGATGACCAACTCGCTGAACGTGGCCGGCCAACTGCGCGAGCTGGAGAACGAACCCATCCTGCTGATGACCGGCGGCACCTGGGACCCGCATTCGGAGTCGTTCCAGGGCCAGATCGCCGAACAGGCGCTGCGTTCCTACGATTTCGACCAATTGTTCATCGGCGCCGACGGCATAGACCTGGAGCGCGGCACCACCACCTTCAACGAGCTGGTGGGGCTGTCCCGCGTGATGGCGGAAGTGGCGCGCGAGGTGATCGTGATGGTGGAGTCGGAAAAGATCGGCCGCCGCATTCCCAATCTGGAATTGCCGTGGGACAGGATCCACACCCTGGTGACCGACGATGCGTTGGGCCAGGAAGCCAGAGACAAGATTCAAGCGAAGGGCGTGACGCTGATTTGCGCGCCCGCAGTTCAAGACAGTAGTGCAAGGAGAAAATAATGTGCGGCATTGTTGGCGCCATCGCCAAGCGTAATATCGTTCCCATCCTGGTGGATGGCCTGAAGCGTCTGGAATACCGCGGTTATGATTCCGCCGGCGTGGCCGTGCTGGCCGGCGACGAGATCCGCCGCGTGCGCCGCGTCGGCCGCGTGGCCGAAATGGAAAGCGCCGCCGCCGAGGAAAGCCTGCAAGGCCAGCTCGGCATCGGCCACACCCGCTGGGCCACCCACGGCGGCGTGACCGAACCCAACGCCCACCCGCACGTTTCTTTCGGCAAAATCGCCGTGGTGCACAACGGCATCATCGAGAACCACGAAGAGCAGCGTCAGCGTCTGAAAGACCTGGGCTATGCGTTTGAGTCGCAAACCGACACCGAAGTCATCGCCCATCTGGTGCACCACTACTACCAGGCCGGCACCAGCCTGTTCGACGCCGTCAAACAGGCGACCCGCGAGCTGACCGGCGCCTACGCCATCGGCGTCATCGCCGTCGACCGTCCGGACCAACTGGTGTGCGCGCGCATGGGCTGCCCGCTGCTGGTGGGCCTGGGCGAAGGCGAAAACTTCATCGCCTCCGACGTTTCCGCCATCCTGTCCGCCACCCGCCGCGTCATCTTCCTGGAGGAGGGCGACCTGGGCCTGCTCACCCGCGACGGCGTCAAGCTGATCGACAAGCACGACCAGCCCATCGAACGCGCGGTGCACGTCTCCGACGTCTCGCTGGCCTCGCTGGAGCTGGGGCCGTACAGCCACTTCATGCAGAAGGAAATCCACGAGCAGCCCAAGGCGCTGTCCGACACCATCGAAGCGGTGCTGGACCATGGCTTCAGCCCGGCGCTGTTCGGCGACGCCGCTGCCACGCTGATGCCCAAGCTCAAGGGCGTCAAGATTCTGGCCTGCGGCACCAGCTACTACGCCGGCCTCACCGCCAAGTACTGGATCGAAACCATCGCCGGCGTGCAGTGCGACGTGGAAATCGCCAGCGAATACCGCTACCGCGCCGCCTGGGCGGACCCGGACTATCTGGTGGTCACCATTTCCCAGTCCGGCGAAACGCTGGACACCATGGAAGCGTTGAAGTACGCCCGCGAACTCGGTCATCACAGCGCGCTGTCGATCTGCAACGTACGCGAATCGGCCATCCCGCGCGCCAGCGACCTGGTGTTCTACACCCGCGCCGGCGCCGAAATCGGCGTGGCCTCCACCAAGGCGTTCACCACCCAGCTGGTCGGCCTGTTCGCGCTGGCGGTGACGCTGGGCAAGCTGCACGGCAAGGTAGCCGCCGCCGACGAAGCGCAATACCTGGACGAGCTGCGCCACCTGCCGGGCAGCGTGCAGCACGCGCTGAACCTGGAGCCGCAGATCAAGGCCTGGTCCGAGCGCTTCGCCGCCAAGGACAACGCCCTGTTCCTCGGCCGCGGCCTGCATTACCCCATCGCGCTGGAAGGCGCGCTGAAGCTGAAGGAAATCTCCTACATTCACGCCGAAGCCTACCCGGCCGGCGAACTGAAGCACGGCCCGCTGGCGCTGGTGGACGAGAACATGCCGGTGGTGGTGATCGCCCCCAACGATGCGCTGCTGGAGAAAGTGAAGTCGAACATGCAGGAAGTGCGCGCCCGCGGCGGCGAGCTGTTCGTGTTCGCCGACGCCGACAGCCATTTCAGCGAATCCGACGGCGTGCACGTGATTCGCACCCCGCGGCATGTCGGCGTCCTTAGCCCCATCGTCCACACCATCCCGGTGCAGATGCTGGCCTACCATGTCGCGCTGTCGCGCGGCACCGACGTGGACAAGCCGCGGAACCTGGCCAAGAGCGTGACGGTGGAGTGAGCCAATTCGGCGGCCGTGACTATTGTTGTTGAGCAACAATAGAATTTGACACGAAACAATATAATTTGACACAAGACAATATAATTTGACACATCGCACCCCCTCCCTATACTTCCTAGTGAGTAACTAATCGCTGGAGAGTGTAGTGAGGGGGCGTCGTTTCAAGACTCAGGCCGACATTGAACGGTACATTGAGCAGGGCTATGGCCAAGGTGAGGGGCTGGACTACAAACCATGGTCTGTCCCACTCCCCATGGACAGAGGGTTAAGCACTAAGCTCTGAACGGCGGCGTTCGAATTCAACCGGGGTCAGATACCCCAGGGTTGAATGACGTCGTTGGTGATTGTAAAAGCGGATGTAATCAAACACATCCGTACGCGCCTCCTCGTAGCTCCGGTAGTGGGTCAGATAAACACGTTCCGACTTCAATGAACGGAAGAAGCTCTCCATCGCTGCATTATCCCAGCAGTTCCCGGTGCGGGAGTGGCTCGGTACCATTCCGTGCCGTTTCAGCAATGCCTGGTAGGCAAAGGCACAGTACTGACTCCCGCGGTCCGAATGCAGAATCACCTCTCCTGAAGGCTGGCGGCGCGCCACTGCCATCGTCAGGGCAGCATGCGCCAGTTCTTGCTGCATTCGATGATGCATGGCCCAGCCCACTATCGCCCGGGAGTACAAGTCGAGCACCACCGCCAAGTACCGCCACCCTTCGCCGGTACGGATATAGGCGACGTCCCCCCACTTTCAGTAGCAGAGAGCTTTAGAGTCCAGGCTTAATTTACCTGATTTCTCTGCGAGTGATTCGGCATAGGCCGCCGGTGTCAAACCACCCAGTGCTTTCTTGGGCCTTTCGTTGTTGTATTCCCTACGCCAGGCTTCGATGACGACCTGGGTATGGCGCAGGCTGGTGAACCAGTGTTCGTTCAGGCACTCATCCCGGAAGCGCCCGTTAAATGATTCGATGTAAGCGTTCTGATTCGGCTTGCCTGGCTCGATCAGAATGAGCTGCACCCCACGAGCGTGTGCCCAGGTCAACATCGCCCGGCTGCAGAATTCCTTGCCGTTATCGGTCCGGATGGCTTTGGGCAAGCCACGTGTCTGCGCCAGCTGGTCGAGGACGCGGGTCAGATGCAGACCTCCCATCGCACGTTCCGGAACAATGGCGACTGCCTCATGCGTGGCATCATCGACTACGGTCAGATTCTTGATGACCCGCCCCTCTGCCGTTCGGTCGAACACAAAGTCCATCGACCAGACCTGATTGGCGGCCAAAGGACGGGCCAGTGGGTGACGGTCGGCCACAGGGATTTTCTTGCGCTTGCGCCGGCGAATTTGCAGACCGGCCTCAGCATAGAGCCGATCCACCCGCTTGTGATTGACCACCATGCCGCTCTGCCGCAGTTTCAAATAGATCATGCCGGCGCCGTAGCGTCGGTACCGTTGCGCGAGTGCGATGATCCTCGCTTTCAAGGCGGCATTGCGGTCGGTGGCGGGCTGATAGCGGAATGAACTGGGACTCATGCCGGCCAGGCGCAGCGATTTGCGCTCGCTGAGCCCTTTGCCCACCAGATGGCGCACCAGCTCCCGCCGTGACGGTGTGCTTACCACTTTTTTCTCAGGGCTTCTTTGGCAATCTCGTTCTCGAGCATGGTCTCGGCCAGGAGTTTTTTCAGGCGCGCATTCTCTGTCTCTAGCTCCTTGAGACGCTTGGCCTCCGAGACATTCATTCCGCCGAATTTGTTGCGCCAGAGGTAATAGCTGGCTTCCGAGAAGGCGTGCTTGCGGCACAGTTCGGCAATGGGCATTCCCGCGTTCGCTTCGCGCAGGAAGCCGATGATCTGTTCTTCGGTGAATCGTTTCTTCATATCCAATCTCCGTGTGTGGTTGATTGGACTCTAAAGTCATGTGCTACTCAATACCGGGGGGACGTCGTAGGTCATATCCGACACCCAACGCTGATTGATGTCGCCACCAGCAGCAAATTGTCGCTGCAGCAGATTAGGCGCCACGGGTAGAAGGTGTTGACCACCACTGACGGGTCGACAATGTCTAACCCTGATACCGTTTCGCCGCATCAGGCCCGCGATGCGATGCCGCCCGCAGGCGAAGCCCTGTGCAAGAAGTTCGGCATGAATACGCCGATGGCCATAAATACCATTGACCTCGGCATGCACCAGCCGGATTTCACGTAGTAGTTGTCGGTTCGCCATCTCTCGCGCCGAAGGTGGGCGGTGTAGCCACGCATAGTAGCCACTGCGGGACACACGAAACAGTTGGCACATCGGGGCTACCGGGTAGCGGTCCGACAGCGCCTGAATCGCGCGGAATTTCACTTCGTGGGTTGCGAGAAGATGGCGAGCGCCTTTTTTAGGACATCGCGCTCCATGGTAACGCGGGCCAGCTCATCCCGCAGTCGCTTGAGCTCGGCGGCTTCACCGGTCTGTTTGCCTCGGCCAGGGAAGGCGTCGGGTCCTGCGTCTTGGAGTTGACGCTTCCACTTGCCCAGCAGCGACTCGGTAATGTCAAAGGCTTGGGCAACATGCCGTAACGGGGTGCCGGCAAGCACCTGCTCAACCGCTTCGCGCTTGAGGGCCTCCGGGAAAGTACGTCTGGTCTTGGTCATGAACACTGCTCCTTGGTGGGGATTATCCACCTTAAGTTAGTGTCCACGGGGATCGGGACAGACCACTCAATACAGTCCTGAGAAAAACAGACCAGCAAGAAGTGCCGGGCCCGGTGGTTGCCGGGCTGGTAGTACAGCAGTCTGCGCCCCGTCAAGTAGGGGGCTCAGCTCTAGAGTTTGCAGCGTTATTTATTTGGCATTCCCCCCCACTTCTTCTATTGGCTGATTTTCTGGTCACTGTAAATCTTGTCGCAGTGATTGAAAATGGCGCATCAGGCTTTTGTTTTTTCACTTATCTTCATTCCGATACGTCTCGTTTCTTTTTTTAATATGGCTTTCGTTTTTCAAAGCATTTTTTCTTCCTTTTCAGCTCCATTTTTTTATGTCGATAGCAGCGCTTTCAATCTTCAGGATTGATTTTCCTGGGCTGTGGAAAGAGATAAAGCAGCCGTGACAAGCTGCAGCTGATAGAGGCATGGAAATACCAAAAGGATATTGAATGTAAATATTTACATTGTTTGACTTTATTTGATAGGAAGTTTTAGAGCTAATGTTCAACCAAACATGTATTGTAAACATTTAATTACAAATAATGGGGAAAACGACTATCTTTGTGATGCTATTATCAATATATCATTTAAAATTGTTACGAAAAAGATTGTCCACATGAGAATATTTTGATGATGGCATTTCCTTCCGGAAAATTGGCTACGTCAATTGTCATCTCATTATGGGTTTTTATGTTTTATAACTATTTTTAATAAAAATTTAATCAAATAAACTAATGACAAAACCTTGGTTTATTGTTCTGTTTCGATTCGTTTGGCAATGTGGTGTGTTGGTGTTGGTCGAGCGAGTTATGCCGTTGGGTTTGATTGATTCGTTTGGCTGGTTAGAGTTGCTTCCTAATTGATGCGTAGCGGCGGAGTTTGATTTCTCAAGTTGGTCGAAGTGGTTTCACCGCTTGGGTTTGATCGTTTCCTTGATTAACGCAGTAGGTAAAACTAATGAAAAACAGTGAATCGCCAATCCATCATTTTCAGGCATCTTCAGCACAGCTGGATGTATGGATTTCTCAGGAAGTTTCACCGAATCTGCCCAACAATATTGCCGAGTATCTGAATCTCGCCGGCTCGTTGGATGCTGGATTGTTTCTGCAGGCTTTAAGCCAGGTCGCCAGTGAGAGCGCGGAGCTGCAATACAACTTCCGTCACGATGGTCTCCAGTTGACCAAGTTTCGTCGAGATGATGAAGGCTGGGAGCCGGACTTCATCGATGTATCGACGCACGGCGAGCCGGAACACGCAGCCCTGCGCGCCATGCGGGAGCGGGTGGAGAAACCCTTCGATCTGGCGCGGGACGCGTTGTTTCGCTGGACCTTGATCCGCCTGGCCGACGAGCGCCACATCTTCTGCCATGTGTATCACCACATCGCGATGGATGGGGCCGGCTATGTGATGCTGCTGCAGCGCATAGCCGAGGTTTACGGCGCGCTGCGGGAAGGCCAGCCGGCACCGGCCTGCGGTTTCGCCGATGCGGATGCCATCGTCCGCGAGGAAGAGCGCTACCGCCAGTCGGAGCAGTTCGCGGTCGACCGGGCATTCTGGCAAGCGCGCTCGGCCGAGCTGGCGACGGCGGAGCCGCCGCTGCCGGCGGCCGATGGCCCGTTCCTGGCGTTCGCCCAGACGGCGGTGATTCCGGAAGACGCCTGCGGCGGGCTGCGGATGACGGCCGAGCGGCTGGGCGTCTCCCAGTCCCGTTTGCTGACAGCA
>NZ_JZJL01000057.1 GCF_000971335.1 Chromobacterium vaccinii | reverse complement strand
CTGTGTACCGTAGGTTTTGTGCAGCCAGTCCGAGAATTCGCTCAGCGAGGTGAGCAGTTGACGGGCATTGGCCGAGCGTTTCGGCAGCCAGTAGAGGTCACTGGGGTCGCGACCGTCTTCGCCGATGGTGCCCGAGTAGACCCGTCGTGCGAAGGTGTCGAACAGGTCCGCCGGCCGCGCGAAGTGGGCATGGTGGACCGCCAGGTAGTCGAGCAGCAAGCCGACTGCCTGGCAGAGCTTGCGCATCCAAGACAGGCTCCTGGCCTGGGTGTGGGCGAGCAGGTAGTCCACCAGCGGGCCCAGAGCTTCTAGACGGCTATCCTGTTCGACGAGGATGACTGGGATTTCGGCTCGGATGCCGGTTTCGTCCTGTACAACCTGAGCCTTGACGCAGACATGTCTCATCAAACCTCTATCCCTTCCGGTCAACCGCCTCCTAACTTCCGAACGCTACCACTCATGATCCAGCACACAGGTGACAGGCTACCGAGTCTGCTCAGCCCGCTACGGTCTATTCGCTATGTATGCTTCACAACGTACCCGGCCAAAGATAATTTTATTAATTGTTAGACCTATAGCCCTTGATATGGCAAGCAAGATAGCAACAAAAAGCCCACCCGAAGTAACCAAAGTGGGCTTCAACACAGTCAAATGTTAGTGGGTTTTAACCCCATATAACGGATGGGGAGGGCTTTGTTTGTGCGGGGCGGGCTGTGTCAGTGCTGATGCCCGTGCTCGCCATGCACATGCTGGTGGGCAATTTCCTCGGCGGTTGCCTCACGCACGTCCACAACTTTGAGGGCGAAGCGCAGGGTTTTGCCGCAAAGCGGGTGGTTGCCGTCCAGCAATACGGTCGGGCCTTTGATCTTGGTGACGAAATAGTAACGCGGCTCGCCATCCGGGCCGAGGCGCTGGATCTGTCCGCCTACCTTGACGCCGGGCGGGAAGTCGGTCTTGGGCATAGTGGTGACCAGAGCTTCGTCGCGTGCGCCGAAGGCGTCTTCAGTCGCGAGCTCCAGCGTGGTTTGAAAGCCTGATTCCTGACCTTCAAGCGCAGCTTCCAGTTTGGGGAAGAGGTTGTCGTAATCGCCGTGCAGATAGGAGACAGGGTGCTTGCCATCGTCGTAAACCAGCCCCTGGCTGTCGGTGACTTTCATGCGCAGAGTGACTGCGGTGTTGGCGGTGATTTTCATGGCGGGAAATGGCAAAGAAATTGAAGCCGGAAGGTTCGCAGTTCAGCGGGGGAGTGTCAACTGAATCGCCCTCCGTTTGCCAGATGCTTATACGGCGGCTTCCAATGCGAAAACAGCCATCTTTCATCCCGCATGCGGGGACAACTTTGGCCGAGATGCTGCCAGTCGGCAGCTTGGCCAAGCCCATGCTTTTCAAATCTCCACTCCAACGAAAACAGCGGGCCGACGACCCGCCGTTCCTTTCCAGTCAATCCGCGAACTCCATGCGAAGACCTCGGCTTTCAAAACGCGGTCAAGCGTCTTGCCCGCGCCCCATGCCGCTCACTGCCCGGACAGAACCTCCACCCTTCCGGCTCGGCGGCCATCCTGGGTGACGCCGCGCCAGTAGCGCGCCTGTACCTGCAAGCCGGGCAGATAGTTCTGCCAGCTATGGCCATCGGGCGAATACTGCAGGCGCGCGCCCGGCCACTCGGTCGTCACCGAAATGCCGTTGGCGTCCGGCAGCACAGCCGGCATCGATACCCGGTAGCCGATGCCGGCGCGCTCCAGCTTGCCGGCCTCGCGCCAGCCCAGCACCGCGGCGAATTGCTGCCAGTCTGCGTTCAGCGCCGCCTTGTCCACCAGCTTGGTGACGCCCAGCTGGTAGGTTTCGCCCACCTTGTACGGCCGCTCCCACCCGGCCTTGTGCCAGGCGCGCTCGGCCAGCGCCAACAGCCGCGGATAGACCATGGTTTCGAACTCGGCGTCGGTGCGCATCACCTCGGTCCAGGCCTGGCCCTGGATGCCGGCGTACTGCGCCGGCGCGGCGGAGCTGGTCACCGCGAACGGCTGGCCTTGGCGGTCCGGCATCACTTCGGCGTTCTGCGGCAGATTGTCCGGCGCGAAGCTGAACACCTTGTAGCTGTCGGTGTCGCGCGAGGCCCAGTAATAGCCGTGCTCGCGCGGGTTCAGCTCGTAGGGGAAGTCGAAGTACAGGTAGTCCGGCAAGGCCAGCACGGTCTTGAAGCCCTTGGCGGCGTAGCCGTTCACCGCCTGCGTCGCGCCCCAGTACAGCGTGTCCCATTCGGTGACCATGGTGTTGCGGGTGGCGAAATCGGACGCGCCGCTGGAGCCGGCCACCCCGTCCTGCCACGCCGCCATCGTCGGAATGCCCTGCTGGGAAACGATGCGGCTGGCCTCGCGCGCGAAGCGCAGCGGCAGGTCGTCCACGCTCTTCAACTTGCCTTTGGCGATCTGCGCCTGGCAGGCCGGCGAGCGGCCCCACGGCTTGTCTTGCTGCGCCATATTGACCTTGCCCTTGGACGGGTCGCTGCCGCTGGCGTCCTGGAAGCCGGAGCCCAGCAAGATGTTCTTGGCCTCGTCGCCGCCGAAGTGCCAGGTCTGCAGCGGCTGGCCGGCCTCGCGGTGCATCTGCGCCACCTCGGCCACCAGCTTGGACACGAAGCGGCCGCTGCCCGGCACGCAGGGATTGAAATAAGTGCGGCGGTCGTAGAACTGCACCGACAGCGTGTTGGACTGGTCCTGCGGGTCCAGCAGCCGGTATTCGGCCGCCGCCTGCGGCTGGCCCTGGGCCATCAGCTTGTGGTAGCGCGCCTCCATCGACACCACCGCGGCGCGGGCGTGCGCCGGCATGTCGAACTCCGGAATCACTTCGATGAAACGGGCCTGGGCGTAGCTCACCAGCGCGATGTAGTCGGCGCGGGTCAGATAGCCCCCGCCGGACTGGTTGGCCGGGCCGGAGCCCAGCTGCGGCACCAGGCACTGGGTTTCGCTCAAGTCATGGCAACGGCGCGCGCCGACGTCGGTCAGCTCCGGCAGGCCGGGAATCTGCAAGCGCCAGCCTTCGTCATCGGACAGATGCAGATGCAGCTTGTTGAGCTTGTAGGCGGCCATCTGGTCTATCAGGCGGCGCACGGTGGCCGGCTGCTTGAAGTTGCGCGCCAGGTCGGCCATGAAGCCTCGGTGGACATAGCGCGGCGCGTCCTCCACCGTCATCCAGCGCACCTGTCCGCCGCCCTGCGGCAGCAGGCCCAGCAGGGTCTGCACGCCGTAGAACACGCCGGCGGCGTCAAAGCCTTCCACCTTCACGCCCTGCTGGCCGATCAGCAGCCGGTAACCGCCGGACACGGCGATGTCGGCCGGCAAGCGGGCGCCGGCCACGCCGCCGCTGACATTGACGCCCTCGTTGCGCAGCCCCAGCTGCGCCGCGCGCAGCGCCAGCGCGTCCCGCTGCGCCGGGCTGACGCCGGACAGGTTCAGGTTAAGGCCGCGAACCAGCAGCTCGCCGCCGCCCAGCTGCTGGCGCAATGTGGCCGGAATGACGCGATTGGCCGCCTGCGCGGCGGACAGCTGCGGGCCGCGCTCGCTGAAGGCGCGGTAGCGCTGTTCCGGCGTGGCCAGCGGCCGCAGCTCGCCGGCCGGATTTTTCCAGTTGTCGCCGGTCAGCGGCAGCAGATAGCTGGCCTCGTCGCTGCTGTCGTGCTGCAGCAGCGCCGGCTGCTGGCCGTCCACCGTCACATAGGGGCGAGGCAGCACATCGCTTTCCTGCAGGATCCAGTATTCGTCGATCAGCGGCAGCTCCAGCTTCTGGCCGGGCGCCAGGCCCTGGAAAGCGGCGGTCGGGGTGATCTGGTACAGGTCGCCGGTGATGTGGCGAAGGGAGAACTGCGGCGTGTCCAGCTTCAGAATACGGCGGATGCTGTGCAGATACAGGTTCCAGCCGCCGCCGGGTGCCACCGCCTGCCCGCCCTTGTTCTCCAGGATCAGCCTCCCTTTCAGGCAGGACGTCCAGTCCGCCCCCAGGTCGGAGCACGGCGCGCCGGCGGCCGCGCCCTTATTGGTGTCCACCGCAATTTTCAGCGACAGGCTCTGCCCCAGCGCCGCCGCATCCGGCGCGGCCCACGCCCACGCCGACAAGGCGGCCAGCACGGCCGCGCCCAGTAATCGCTTCACGCTCATCGTCCACTCCCTCGCTATCCACCATGGCGTTCCGGGCGCGCGCGTCCGGAGCTCTCGCCGTTGCCCGGCCATGCGCGATGCAAACGGCATTGGTATTTAATTGGTATTCTGAGTGGCGCGCAAGCGGTACTGCCAATTAGGACTGGCGCAATGCAAACTTTGCGCAATGGGCTTGCGCGAATTCCGTAAAAACGCCGTTGCGATGTCATCTTCTTGCAACATGGTGGAATTTCACGCCAATCCCCAACAAATTCATGCTCTTGCGAACGCTCGATGCGCTTGCCAGGCCCGTCATGCGCGGTCTTTATGCGAATAAAAACGATTCCTATTTGTGTTAAAAATAAGTCGATGTGATAATGGTCCGCTCAATTGACATTCATTGCGCAAATCTAATCCGGCGTCATGATCGGAACGGCTTGCGATGCGCCAGCCGGCTTGCCAATTGGATATGCGTTCCGTGATGAACACTCTGGGTATGACCAATACAATGAAAAACAAGCGCTCCCCGCACCTCGCGCGCCCGGCATTCCGCCTGGCCATGCTGTCCGCCGCCGTCGGCGCCCTCTACCTGCCCGCCGCGCACGCCGCCGAAACGGTGCTGCCCTCGGTGGTGGTGACCGCCACCGGCTACGAGCAGAAAATCAAGGAAGCCCCGGCCAGCATCTCGGTGATTACCCGCGAAGAGCTGGAAAAAATGCCGGTTAATAATCTGGCTGATGCCGTACGCAAGCTGGAAGGCGTCAGCATCATCGGCGGTGCTCCTAACGATATCGACATCGCCGTACGCGGCCTGCCCGGCGAATACACCTTGATCCTCGTGGACGGCAAGCGCCAGAACACCCGCGAAACAATGAACCGCGGCACCGGCGGCACACAGCCATACCAGATGCCGCCGCTGGAAGCCATCGAACGCATCGAAGTCGTCCGCGGCCCGATGTCCTCACTGTATGGCGCAGATGCGATGGGCGGCGTGATCAACATCATCACCCGCAAATCCCCCAAGGAATGGCATGGTTCGATGACCTTGGGAGGCTCCATTCCTTCGGATTCCAAATACGGAAACGCTGGCGAAACCAGCTTCTGGGTCGGTGGTCCGTTGAAAGAAGGCCTGCTTGCACTGCAACTGTATGGCAGCAGCTACAACCGCTCAGAAAGCAGCATCAGCTACCCGAAAGTCGGCTCCGTAGGCGTGCCTGACACCCAGAACAACAATTTCACCGCCAAGCTGTCCATCACACCTACCGCTAATCAGGATATTGTGCTGGAAGCCGGCCACAACTCGCTCAGCTACACCAATACCCCAGGCAAAAGCTCGGCATCCAACGACGACAAGAGCAAAGTAAGCTACCCGCGCGACAACTGGGGCATTAGTCATAATGGCCGCTGGGACTGGGGTAAAAGCAGCCTCTCCCTATATCAGGAATCGTCCAAGGAAATCAGCTCCACCAATGACGTGGACAGCCCGGTTCAACCCAAGATCGTCAACACCACAGTGGACGGCCAGCTGACGTTCCCATTCACTCGCAATACCTTGAAGTTGGGCATGCAATGGCAGCAGCAAAAACTGAGCGGCGTATCCAAAAACGATAACGTGCCAAACAAAAGCTTTGCGCCGAACCCTGATCAGATCAGCGCCGATAGTTCCGCGCTGTTCGCCGAGAATGAATTTGCAGCGACTGAAGATTTGACGCTGACCGGTGGCCTGCGTCTGGATCACCAGAGCCAGTACGGCAGCCACGTCAGCCCGCGTCTCTACGCCGTCTACAACCTGACGCCCACCATCACACTGCGTGGCGGTGTGGCTCAAGGCTTCAAGGCTCCCAAACTGCGTCAAACTTCCTCCGGTTACTGCATGACATCTGGGGGCCCTGGTGAAACAGGTGGCATTCTGTGCGGCAACCCGGATCTGAAGCCCGAAGAAAGCACCAGCGGAGAAATCGGCATCCGCTACGACGGTACGGATGGTCTCTCCGGTAGCTTCACCGTATTCAACAGCCAGTTCAAGAACAAAGTAGTCAGCTACGACACCGGCGTTCTTTCCCCGCAAGCTGCACCGCGTACTATCTACGTCTACGACAATGTGGACAAAGTAGATATCAAGGGCATTGAAATGTCCGGGGCCTGGGAAATCAACAAACAATGGAAACTGTCAGGCAACTACACCTATACCGACTCGCGTCGTCAAGGCGGCAAAGAAACCAGTCGTGACAAAACCTCTCTGGACGGCCAGCCACTGGACAAAACACCCAAGCACGTAGCCAATCTAAAACTGGACTGGACGCCGTATGAAAAACTGAATGCCTATGCCAGCGCCGCATACACAGGCAAATCGAATTGGGCAGCTTTCCGCAACTACTCCATGAGCGTGCGCGAGCGCCCTGCGTCCACCACCTTTGATCTCGGCCTGAGCTATCAGATCAACAAGACCTTTAGCGTCAATGCCGTCGTTCTGAACGTTACTGACAAAATCGTCCCGGTAGACATGTCCGATGTGGGTAGCCGGACGCCCGTTCGCCCTGGCAACTGGATGGTCGACGAGGGCCGCCGCTATTGGCTGACCCTGACCGGCAAGTTCTAAACCCCGCGCTCCCCGTCCGCGCCGCAAAAGCGGACGGGAAGCTACGCACGGCAGTTGCCGGACCCCATCGGTCCGCCAACTGCCTGTTCCCGTTTTAAAAGAATGGAGAAATCATCATGCTGAGCAGCCGCGCTTCCCTCACCACCGCCAACGCCGACAAAGTGCTGTACAAGCTGTGCAAGCACTACGCGCTGAAGGTGCCGGTGGATTTCGACACCGAGCGCGCCCATGTGCAGTTCCCCATCGGCACCTGCGACATCCAGCGCGAAGGCGACACGCTGGACATGGTGTGCGCGGCGGACGCGGCCGACAAGCTGGCCAAGATCGAATTCATCATGGACGAGCACCTGGGCCTGATGGCCAAGCAACCGGAACTCAAGCTCGACTGGCAAAAGTAAAGGACGCCCGATGAAGACCGTATTCTCCCGCCTGCTGGCCGCCGCGCTGATCGCCGCCGCCTCGCTATCGGCCCAAGCCGCCGTCGTCACCGACATCGCCGGCCGCAAAGTGGAAGTGCCGGCCAAGGTGAACCGCATCCTGCTGGGCGAAGGCCGGCTGTTCTATTCCTTGGCGCTGCTGGAAGGCAAACAGCCGCTGGCGCGCGTCGCCGGCTGGCAGGGCGATTTCCGCCAGCTGGACCCGCAAACCTACGCCCAGTACAAGAAACGCTTTCCCGAGATCGACCGCATCCCGCTGATCGGCAAGACCAGCGAGAACTCGGTCAGCGCCGAAAAGGTGCTGACCCTGAAGCCGGACATCGCCATCTTCAGCATCTCCGGCCATGGCCCGGGCCTGAACAACCCCATCGTCCAGCAGTTGCAGGCGGCCAAGGTTCCAGTGGTGTTCGTCGATTTCCGCAACGCGCCGCTGGAGCACACCGTGCCCAGCCTGCGCATCATGGGCCAGGCGCTGCAGCGCGAGGCCGAGGCTGAACGCTTCATCCGCTTCTACCAAAGCCGGATGGACGCCATCCGCAAGACGGTGGCCGCCATCCCGGCGCAGCAGAAGCCCAAGGTTTTCCTCGACCTGCGCGCCGCCGCCTTCCCCAACGTCACCAGCGCCGGCAAGGGCAGCCTGGGCGAGCTGGTGGACGCCGCCGGCGGCGTCAACATCGGCGACAAGCTGATCCCCGGCGCGGTGGGCGAGGTGAACATGGAGCACGTGCTGGCCTCCAGGCCCGACTGGTACATCGGCACCGGCACCGCCGACGCGGCCGACAAGATCGGCATCCAGTTCGGCGCCGACATCTCGCCGGCGCAGGCCCGCGCATCGCTGGCCCGCGCCGCCGCGCGCAAGCCGGTGGGCGCGCTCGCCGCCGTGCGCGACGGCCGCACCTTCGGCGCCTGGCACCACTTCTACAACACGCCCTACCACATCGTGCTGCTGGAAGCCTTCGCCAAAACGCTGCAGCCGACGCGCTTCGCCAAGCTGGACCCGGACGCCAGCTGGCAGCAACTGCACCGCGACTTCCTGGCGATCCCGCCGCAGGGCACCTACTGGGTCAAGGGAGGCAAATGAGCGAGTCCGCCCTGCCCCCGCTCACCGCCGCCGCGGTCAGCGGCGACTACCGCCGCGCGCTGATGCGCCGGCTGCTGCTGGTGGCCGGCCTGCTGGCGCTGCTGGCGCTGTCGCTGTCGCTGGACGTCACCACCGGCGCCAGCGGCATGCCGCTGGCCGAGTTCTGGCGCACGCTGCTGGAGCCCTCCGCCGCCGACCCGGCCACCGCGGTCATCGTCTGGGACATCCGCCTGCCTTACGCGCTGATCGCCGTCGGCGCCGGCCTGGCGCTGGGCCTGGCCGGGGCGGAGATGCAGACCGTGCTGCACAATCCGCTGGCCGACCCGTTCACGCTGGGCCTGCAGCCGGCCGCCGCCTTCGGCGCGGCGCTGGCGCTGCTGCTGGGCATCAGCCTGCCCGGCATTCCCGCCTCGTGGATGCTGCCGGTCAACGCCTTCGTGTTCGCGCTGGGCTCGGCGCTGCTGCTGGACCTGGTGGCGCGCTGGACGCGGATGGCGGCCAGCGGCGTGGTGCTGTTCGGCATCGCGCTGTTCTTCAGCTTCAACGCCCTGGTCTCGCTGCTGCAATTCGTCTCCACCGCCGACGCGCTGCAGGACCTGGTGTTCTGGCTGATGGGCAGCCTGTCGCGCGCCGACTGGCCCAAGATCGGCCTGATCTTCGCCGCCTTCGCGCTGATCCTGCCGTGGTCGCTGGCCAATTCCTGGCGGCTGACCGCGCTGCGCCTGGGCGAGGACCGCGCCGCCAGCTTCGGCATCGACGTGCGCCGGCTGCGGCTGACCTCCTTGCTGCGCGCCAGCCTGCTCACCGCGCTGGCGGTGGCCTTCGTCGGCACCATTGGCTTCATCGGCCTGATCGCGCCGCACATCGCCCGCAGGCTGGTGGGCGAGGACCACCGCTTCTACCTGCCGGTGAGCGCGCTGACCGGCGCGGCCATCCTGTCCATGGCCTCGGTCGTCACCAAGAACCTGATTCCCGGCGTCATCGTGCCGGTGGGCATCGTCACCGCGCTGGTGGGGATCCCCTTCTTCATCGTCATCGTCTTGCGCAACGGAGGCCGGACATGAGCGAGCAGCTGTCCATCGAAAAACTGTCAGTCAGCTACGGCAAGCGCCGCGTCATCGACAAGCTGTCCGTCCCCTGTATGCGGGCGGGCGAGGTCACCGCCCTGCTCGGCCCCAACGGCAGCGGCAAGTCCACCCTGCTGCGCGCGCTGGCCGGCCTGCAGGGCGGCGACGGCCTGGTCCGCCTGCGCGGCCGCCCGCTCAGCCGCCAGCGCGGCGAGGTGGCCTACCTGCCGCAGACGCTGCCGCCCTGCGTGCATCTGACGGTGTTCGAATCGCTGATGGTGGCCGGCCAGGCCACCGCCGCCGGCTTGTTCCGCCGCCACGACGACCAGCAGGTGTTCGCGCTGCTGCAGTCGCTGGGAATCGACCACCTGGCGCTGCGCTTCCTCGACCAGCTATCCGGCGGCCAGCGCCAGCTGGTGGGCATCGCCCAGGCGCTGATACGCGAGCCTGCGGTGCTGCTGCTGGACGAGCCGCTGTCGGCGCTGGACCTGAATTACCAGTTCCACGTGATGGACCTGCTGCGGCGCGAAACCCGCCGCCGCGGCATGGTGACGGTGATCGTGCTGCACGACCTGAACGCGGCGCTGCGCCACGCCGACCGAGCGCTGATGCTGAAGGCCGGCCAACTGCTGGCCAACGGCTGCCCGGACCAGGTGATAGACGCCGCCACGCTGCAAGCGGTCTACGGCGTAGACGGCCGGGTGGAGCGCTGCTCGCAAGGTGTGCCCCACGTGCTGGTGGATGGCCTGGCCGCAGGCTGACCCTCCCGGCGGGACGGCCAGCGTAGTCCCGCCGGATTGAATTCTCTCTTTTCTCACGCAATGCGATTGAAATTGATATTCAATCGCATTTATGATGTCAGCCTTCGCTCAAGCGCCGCCCAGGCGGCCGGAACAATAACAGGCAGACTTCCACATGACCGAGACCTCCCCCCGCCTTCCCGTCAGCTACGCCCAGCACGGCATCTGGATGGGCCAGCGCCTGGCGCCCGACAATCCCGGCTATTGGACCGCTGAGGCCATCGAGCTGAAAGGCCCGCTGGACGCCGGCATTCTGCGCGCCTGCGCCGCCGAGGCGCTTGCCCATTGCCCGGCGCTGAACATGCGCTTCGAGTTCGACGGCGAGACGCTATGGCAGCATCCGCGGCGCAGCTCGCCCCAGCCGCTGCCCTGGCACGACCTGAGCGGCGAATCCGATCCCGAAGCCGCGGCCGCCGCCTGGATGCGCGGGGCGCTGTCCCAGCCCTGCGACCCGGCCGTCGATCCGCTGTACCGCAGCGCGCTGATCCAGCTGGGACCGCGTCATTTCCTGTGGTACGTGCAAACCCATCACATCGCGCTGGACGGCTTCGCCTACGGCCTGCTGTGCAAGGTCGTGGCCGCGCGCTACAACGCCGCGCTGCGCGGACAGGACGCGCCGCCGCTGCCCGACTGGCGGCTAGAGCCGGTGCTGGCGGAAGACCAGGCTTATCAGGCGTCCGCACAGCGCGAGCGCGACCAGGCGTTCTGGACCGCGCGGCAGCAAACCTTCCCCGCCGCCGCCACGCTGGCCCCGCCCCAGCCGCTGGCCGACGGCGTGCGCAAGGCCAGCCGCGCGCTGACTTCCGGCCAGATCGACGCCTGGCAGCGCGCGGCCAAGGCCTGCGGCGTCAACTGGGCCGCCTGGCTGATGGCGGCGGCGGCGGCCTGGCTGGCGCGGCACGGCGGCCAGCGCGCCATCACGCTGGGCCTGCCGGTGATGAACCGCATGGGCTCCGCCGCGCTGGGCGTGCCCTGCATGGCGATGAACATCGCGCCGCTCAGCCTGAGGCTGGACCCGGCCCGCAGCCTGGGAGAGCTGGCCCGGCAGGCCGCCGCCGGCCTGCGCGACATCCGCCCCCACCAGCGCTACCGCTACGAGTGGCTGCGCGGCGATCTGGGCCGGCTAGACGGCCGCCAGCGGCTGTTCGGCCCGGTGCTCAACCTGATGCCCTTCGACCGCCACGCGCCGTTCGACGGCCTGGAAACCCGCATCCGGCCGATCAGCTCCGGCCCAGTGGAAGACCTGTCGATCAACATCAGCCTGCTCAACACCGAGTGGCGGCTGAGCCTGGAAGCCCACCCGGACGCCTATCCGGCCGAACGCCTGGACGCGCTGTGGCATGACTTGCCGCAGTGGCTCGACCAACTGGCCCATGCCGAGCCCGCCACGCCGCTGGCGAGCTTGCTGCCGGATTTGCCGCCGCTGTCCATCCTGCAAGGCCCGGCGCTGGAGCAGCCCGCGGTCCCGGTGATGGAGCGGCTGGCCGCGCAGGCCGCCGCCCGGCCGGACGCGACCGCCCTGGAAGGCGAAGGCCAGGCCCTCAGCTACCGCGCGCTGCTGGACCGGGCGCGGGCGCTGGCCGGCCGCTTGAAAGCCCAGGGCCTGGAGGACGGCGAGCGCGTCGCCATCCTGCTGCCGCGCTCGGTGGACGCCATCGTCGCCATCCTCGGCACATTGTGGGCCGGCGGCTGCTATGTCCCGCTCGATCCCCTAGGCCCGTCGGCCCGCCTGGCCATGGCGCTGGACGACGCCCGCCCCAGGCTGGCGCTGACCCATCGTCGCTGGGCCGCGCTGTGCGGCGACGCGCCGGCGCTGTGCCTGGACGAAGCGCCGGGCGAAGACGCGCCGCGCCTGGACGCCTGCGCCGCCGGCGTCGACAGCCCGGCCTACCTGCTCTACACCTCCGGCTCCACCGGCAAGCCCAACGGCGTGCTGGTCGGCCACCGCGCGCTGGCCCACTTCGTCTCCAGCGCCGGCCAGTTCTACCGCGTCCGGGCCGGCGAGCGCATCCTGCAGTTCGCGCCGCTGCACTTCGACGCCAGCATCGAGGAAATCTTCCTGGCGCTGTGCCATGGCGGCACGCTGGCGCTGCGCGACGACGCGATGCTGGAATCGATGCCCGCCTTCGCCGACGCCATCGCACGGCTGAAGATAGACGTGCTGGACCTGCCCACCGCCTTCTGGCATGAGCTCGCTTACGCGCTGACGCCGGAACTGGCCGGCCGGCTGTCCCGCGTCCGCCTCGCCATCATCGGCGGCGAGGCCGCGCTGCCCGAGCGCGCGCGCCGCTGGCGCGAGCTGCTGCCGGACGCCACGCTGCTCAACAGCTACGGGCCCACCGAGGCCTCCATCATCGCCACCGGCGCCGCGCTGGCGGGCCCGGACGCGGTATGGGATGGCGGCGACGACATCCCCATCGGCCTGCCGCGCCCCGGCGTGGCCGCCGCCATCGTCGACGCCGGCCTGCAGCCGGTGGCGCAGGGCGAGGAAGGCGAGCTGTGCCTGCTGGGCGACGCGCTGGCCATCGGCTACCTGGGCCGCGACGAGCTGACTGCCCGCCGCTTCGTGGCGTTGGACGCGCTGCCCGGCGCGCCGCGCGCCTACCGCACCGGCGACCGCGCCGTCTGGCAGGGCGGCCAGCTGCGCTTCCTCGGCCGGCTGGACCACGAGCTGAAGATCAGCGGCCTGCGCATCGACCCGGCCGAAGTGGAAAACGCGCTGCTGGCCTGCCCCGGCGTGCGCGAAGCCGCGGTGATCGGCCTGCCGCTGGCCGGCGGCGGCTACACGCTGGCCGCCTTCCTGGCCTCGGACGCGGAACGAGACGCCGGCGCGCTGCGCCGCCAGCTGGCCGATCGGCTGCCCTCCACCGCCATTCCCGACCGCTGGCAATGGCTGCAGCAACTGCCGCGCAACGTCAACGGCAAGATAGACCGCAAGCAACTGGCCGCACTGGACAACGCGCCGGACCGCAACGCGCCCCCGGCCGCCGAGGCCACGCCGCTGGAGCGGCAGATCATGGAAGTGTGGAGCCAGGTGCTGGGCCGCATGCCGGAAGGCCCGCACGCCAACTTCTTCGTGTTGGGCGGCAAGTCGCTGCAGGCGATCCAGGCCGCCAACCGGCTGGCCCAGTTGTTGCAGCGCGAAGTCGCGGTATCGGCGCTGTTCAGCTACAACACCGTCGCCGCGCTGGCGCAGGCACTGAGCGCGCCGGCCGCCCACCGGCCGCCATCAGCCAGCCAGGGCAGCGAATTCGCGCCGCTGCTGACCATCCAGCCCGGCAAGCTGCCGGCGCTGTTCTGCCTGCATCCGGCGGAAGGCCTGTCCTGGTGCTACCTGGGACTGGCGCGCCATCTGCCGGACACCGCCATCTACGGCCTGCAGGCCGCTGGCATCCAGGGCGAGCTGCCCGCCAGCTTCGACGCGATGGTGGCCGACTACGTCGCCCGCATGCGCGCCGTCCAGCCGCATGGCCCGTACCGGCTGCTGGGCTGGTCGCTGGGCGGCGCGCTGGCGCAGGCGATGGCCGCCGCGCTCGCCGACGCCGGCGAAACCGTTGAGCTGCTGGCGCTGATGGACAGCTACCCGGTCAGCAGCTGGCAAGGCCGGCCCGAGCCGACGCTGCACGACGCGCTGGTGACGGTGCTCAGCGTCAACGGCGAGGTGGATGCCGACGCCGACGGCCTGCCGCTGGACAACGACGCCATCTACCAGCGCCTGCTGCGCGCCGGCAGCCCGCTGGCGCCGCTGGGCCGCGCCGCGCTGGAAAAGCTGGGCCAGGCCTCGCTGCACGGCATGCGGCTGTTCCGCGACAGCCGCATGCCGGCCTACCCGGGCGACGTGCTGCTGTTCCGCGCCGGCCGCCATCCCGGCGACGCGCCGACGCCGGCCGACTGGCAACCCTATCTGCAAGGCCGGCTGGACTGCGTGGAGCTGGACTGCGACCACTTCGGCATGAGCGATCCGGAGCCGATGCGCCGCATCGGCGAGGAACTGTCGCGCCGGCTGAGCCGCGCCTGAAACCCCATGCCCGGCGCGCGCTCGCGCCGGGCTTCGCCCCTCTCTTGCGTCAGCAAAATGGATTTTATTTTCCATCCAAGCCAGATTGCGCAATTTTCCGATATTCCCAAGGCATGAACAGGGGTATTCGGCGATTGACAGACGATTACTTTGAATATACATTGAACGATAATTATTATCATTATCATCGGAGTCAAGCCATGCACACCCAGTCGGCCACGACCGGCAGCGCCGAAGACGGCGAGTTTTATTTCATGTCGTCCCACCGCAGCCTGAAGGCCGCCGGTGTACATGCCCGCATCCACACCCCCGCCCGCGGCGCGCTCGATCCGGACAGCGCGTTCTCCCGAGAAGTGGCGGAAGCCTTCGCCCGCGCCCGCGCCGACGGCATCGCCTCCCCGGTGCTGATGGGCGCCATTCCCTTCGACATCGACCAGCCCTCCGAACTGTTCATCCCCGCCCGCCACGCCTTCTTCGACCGCCAAGAACGCTTGCAGGCGGCCGCCCAGCGCGCCGGCGACGGCGGCAAGGTGGTAGGCTCGCGCAGCATCCCGGACGAGCAAGGCTTCAAGGCCGCCGTCAGCCAAGCCATCGAACAGTTCAGCCATGGCGGAATCCGCAAGGCCGTGCTGTCTCGCGTGCTGGAAGTCGACTTCGACCGCCCGGTGTCGGCGGATCGCGTGTTCGACGCCGTGTGCGCGCAAAACCCCAACGGCTACCAGTTCCAGCTGCCGCTCTCAGACGGCGGCCGCCTGGTGGGCGTCAGCCCCGAGCTGCTGCTGCAGAAGGAAGGCGCGCGCGTGCGCACCTTCCCGCTGGCCGGCTCCGCCAAGCGCCAGAGCGACCCGGCGGCCGACGCCGCCGCCAGCGCCAGGCTGCTGGATTCGTCCAAGGACCATTACGAGCACAGCCTGGTCATCGACGACATCCAGAACGTGCTGGGCCCCTATTGCGCCGAGCTGACCATCCCGTCCGCGCCGTCGCTGCTGGGCACCCGCGCGATGTGGCACCTGAGCTCGCAGATAGACGGCGTGCTCTCCGACGCCTCGCTACCGATTTTGCAGCTGGCCTGCCGCCTGCACCCGACGCCGGCGATCTGCGGCTTCCCCACCCAGGCTTCCCGCCAGCTGATCCGCGAGATCGAACCGTTCGAGCGCGGCGTGTTCAGCGGCATCGTCGGCTGGTGCGACGAGCATGGCAACGGCGAATGGGCGGTGACCATACGTTGCGCCACCGTGGCCGATACCCGCGTGCGGCTGTTCGCCGGCGCCGGCATCGTCGCCGCGTCCACACCGGAATCGGAATGGGCGGAAACCCAGGCCAAGCTGGGCACCATGCTGGGTGCCTTCGGCCTGTCCGGCCAGGAGGCGGCGGCATGAGCGTAGCCTTCACCCGCTGGCCCGACGACCTGGCGGCGCGCTACCGCGCCGCCGGCTACTGGAACGACCAGCCGATGACCGAGATGCTGGCCCGGCAATGCCGCGAGCGACCCGACGCGCCGGCCGTGCTGTGCGGCGAGCGCGAGATCAGCTACGCCGAGCTGGACCGCCGCTCCGACAACCTGGCCGCCTGGCTGCTGGCGCGCGGCGTGGCCCGCCACGACACCGCGCTGGTGCAGCTGCCCAACGTCGCCGAGTTCTACATCGCGCTGTTCGCGCTGTTCAAGATCGGCGCCGCGCCGGTCAACGCGCTGTTCAGCCACCAGAAGCTGGAGCTGTCGGCCTACGCCCGCCAGATTCAGCCCATGCTGCTGATCGCCGACCGCCGCCACCCGCTGTTCGGCGACGACGCGATGGCGGACGAGCTGGCCGCCATCTCGCCGGCGCTGAGCGTGCGCCTGTTCGCCAACGACGAGCTGGAAGCCGTGCTGGAGCGGGATTGCGGCGGCCTGCCGGCCGAGGCCGGCCCCAGCGCCGCCGACGAAGTGGCGTTCTTCCAGCTGTCCGGCGGCAGCACCGGCACGCCCAAGCTGATTCCGCGCACCCACAACGACTACTTCTACAGCGTGCGCCGCAGCGCCGAGATCTGCGAGCTCGGCCCGCGCACCCGCTTCCTGTGCGCGCTGCCCGCGCCGCACAACTTCCCGCTCAGCTCGCCGGGCGCGCTTGGCGTGTTCCACGCCGGCGGCGCGGTGGTGTTGGCGCCCAATCCGGAAGCGCTGGCCTGCTTCGCGCTGGTGGCGCGCCACCAGGTGGACATCGCCGCGCTGGTGCCGCCGGCCGTCGCGCTGTGGCTGCAAGCCGCGCCCGGCCGCGAGGCTCAGCTGAAGAGCCTCAAGCTGCTGCAGGTCGGCGGCGCGAGCTTCGCCGAAGCCACCGCCCGCCAGGTGCCGGAAGTGCTGGGCTGCAAGCTGCAACAGGTGTTCGGCATGGCCGAGGGACTGGTCAACTACACCCGCCTTGACGACGGCGACGACATCGTCTTCGGCTGCCAGGGCCGGCCGATGAGCGACGCCGACGAAGTGAAAGTGGTGGACGAAGCCGGCCACCCGGTGCCGATCGGCGCGCCGGGCATGCTGGCCACCCGCGGCCCCTACACCTTCCGCGGCTACTACCTGGCCCCGGAGCACAACGCCCGCGTGTTCGACAACGAGGGCTTCTATTACTCGGGCGACGTGGTGGTGGCCGACGAGCGCGGCTATCTGCGCGTGGTCGGCCGGGTCAAAGACCAGATCAACCGCGGCGGCGAGAAGATCGCCGCCGAGGAGATCGAACACCTGCTGCTGCAACACCCGCAAGTGGCCCAGGCCGCGCTGGTGGCGATGCCCGACGCGATGCTGGGCGAGAAAAGCTGCGCCTACGTGGTGGCGCATGAGGACGGGCTGAAATCGGTAGCGCTGCGCCGCTTCCTGCGCGAGCAGGGCGTGGCCGACTACAAGCTGCCCGACCGCTTCGAACTGGTAAGCACCCTGCCGCTGACCCACGTCGGCAAAATAGACAAACAAGCGCTGCGCGGCATGCTGGCCGCCGCGGCCGGAGCCTGAACACCATGAGCATTCCCAAGCTGAACGCCTACCCGCTGCCGCAGGCGGCCGACTTCCCCGCCAACAAGACCGCCTGGCGCGTGGAGCCCAAGCGCGCCGCGCTGCTGATCCACGACATGCAGCGCTACTTCCTCGCCTTCTACGGCGAAGACAGCGCGCTGGTCAATGAACTGGTATCCAAGGTGGAGGCGCTGCGCCGCTGGGCCGACAGCCACGGCGTGCCGGTGATCTACACCGCGCAGCCCACCGAACAGAAACCGGAAGACCGCGCGCTGCTGAACGATATGTGGGGCCCGGGCCTGACCACCGCCGATCCGGCGGTGCAAGTGGTGACGCCGCGGCTGGCCCCGCGCGAGCAGGACACCGTGCTGGTCAAATGGCGCTACAGCGCCTTCCAGCGCAGCGACCTGCAGGAAAGAATGCGGGCCTGGGGCCGCGACCAGCTGGTGATCTGCGGCGTCTACGCCCACATCGGCTGCATGATGACCGCCTGCGACGCCTTCATGCGCGACATCCAGGCCTTCATGGTCGGCGACGCGGTGGCCGATTTCAGCGAGGAAGAGCACAAGATGGCGCTGCGCTACGTGGCCACCCGCTGCGGCGCGGTGATCGCGCAGTCGGACCTCGCGGTTGCCGGCGGCGACGCCGCGCTGACCCGCGAATGGCTGAAAGCCCAGGTGCTGACCGTGCTGGAAGACGGCGACGACAGCCTGGCCGGCGGCGACAACCTGCTGGATTACGGCCTGGACTCCATCCGCGTGATGGAGTTGGTGGCGCAGTGGCAGAAGCTGGGCCTGGAAATCGGCTTCGAAGATTTGGCCCAGGACCTGACGCTGGACGGCTGGTGGGCCGCCATCCAGGCCAAGCTGCCGCAGGAGGCCTGATCATGGTCGGACTGGATTTCACCGGCCAATGCGTGTGGGTGACCGGCGCGGCCCAGGGCATAGGCCAGGAAGTGGCGCGCCGCTTCGTCGAGGCCGGCGCGCGCGTCGTGGCGCTGGACCTGCAGTTCGAACAAGCGGCCGCCCATTGCGGCGTGATGCGCGAGCTGCCGCTGGACATCCGCGACGCCGACGCCGTGGCCGCGCTGTGCCGCCGGCTGGCCGAAGAGGACGCGCTGCCCGACGTGCTGGTCAACGCCGCCGGTGTGCTGCGCCTGGGCGCGTTCGACGCGCTGTCGGTCGACGACTGGCAGCAATGCCTGGCCGTCAACGTCAGCGGCCCGTTCTACCTGCTGCGCGCGCTGATGCCCCACTTCAAGGCGCGCCGCGCCGGGGCCATCGTCAACGTCGCCTCCAACGCCGCACACGTGCCGCGCATAGCCATGGCCGCCTACGGCGCGTCCAAGGCGGCGATGGCCAGCCTCAGCCACAACGCCGCGCTGGAACTGGCGCCGTACGGCGTGCGCTGCAACGTGGTCTCGCCCGGCTCCACCGACACCCCGATGCTGCGCGGCATGTGGCAGGACGAGCACGGCGCCGCCCGCACCATCGCCGGCAAGCCGGAAGCGTTCCGCCTGGGCATCCCGCTGGGCAAGCTGGCCACCCCGGCCGACGTCGCCGGCGCGGTGCTGTACCTGGCTTCCGACCTAGCCGGCCACGTCACGATGCAGGACATCGTGGTGGATGGCGGCGCCACCCTGGCCGCCTGAACATGCGGACCGCGCGGCGGGGAGAGGCTGGACGCGCCGTCGGCGCGCGGCCGCCCTGTCGCCGACACCGGGGCCGCGCGCCGGCCCTGCCGCAAACGACGGGCTGAATCCGCGGCTCGTTTGCGGATCATCCTGTGGAGAACATCATGACAACGCTTGCCAGGCCGGAACCCGGCCTACTCGCGCCCGAACACGGCCACGCGCCGCCATCCAGCCAGGCCGACTACCGCTCGATGGCCAGCCCCGCCGAACTGCTGCGCAGCCTGCCGGCCAGCGCGCGCGCCAGCGCCTCGGTCCACGCCGGCCGCGACGCGGTGAAAAAAGTGCTGAGCGGCGACGACCCGCGCTGGCTGGTGGTGGTGGGGCCCTGCTCCATCCACGACCCGCGCGCCGGACTGGACTACGCCGCCCGGCTGGCGGAGCTGGCCGCCGAACTGAACGACACGCTGCTGATCGTGATGCGGGCCTACTTTGAAAAGCCGCGCACCAGCGTGGGCTGGAAGGGCCTGATCAACGACCCCTACATGGACGACAGCTATTGCGTGGACGAGGGCATGCACATCGCCCGCCGCTTCCTCTTGGCCGCCGCCGAACTGGGCCTGCCGCTGGCCGGCGAGGCGCTGGACCCGATGTCGCCGCTGTACCTGGCCGACCTGTACAGCTGGATGGCCATCGGCGCGCGCACCACCGAATCGCAGATCCACCGCGAGCTGGCGTCGGCGCTGGACAGCGCGGTGGGCTTCAAGAACAGCACCGACGGCTCGCTGGACGCGGCGCTGAACGCCATCGTCTCCGCCAGCGCGCCGCACGCCTACCTGGGCATGGGCAAGGATGGACGGGTGGCGGTGGTGAACAGCCGCGGCAACCCGCACTGCCATCTGGTGCTGCGCGGCGGCGGCGGCCGGCCCAACTATGATTCCGTCAGCGTCGCGCTGGCCGAACAGGCGATGAAGAAGCACGACATCCCGCCGGCCATCATGGTGGACTGCGCGCACGCCAACTCGTGGAAGCAGCACGCGCTGCAGCCGCGCGTGCTGGCCGACGCGGTGTCCCAGATCCGCCACGGCAACCGCAGCATCCGCGCCTTCATGCTGGAAAGCTTCATCGAGCCCGGCAACCAGGCCATCCCAGCCGATCTGTCCGAGCTGCGCTACGGCTGCTCGGTGACCGATCCCTGCGTGGACTGGCACACCACCGCCGACATCCTGCGCGACGCCCGCGCCAAGCTGCGGCCGTTGCTGGCCGGCTGAGCCCCGCCGGCAGCCTGTCCGATGCCGGCGTCCGGAACATGCCCGCCCGGACGCCGGCCTAACGAACGCTCACTCTCCGCCCAACCGGCGGCGGGCGTCGACAAAGCTTTCGCGCCTGACGCCGCTCACTTCTTTTTCCCACAGCGGGTTCAAAGGCAGGTGGTAGCCGCTGTCCTTGGCCTGCTTCACCAGCTCCGCCAGCTCCTCCTTGTTCGCTATCACGCAGATTTCGTCGAAGCGGCCGATCCTGGCCGGCAAGGCGAAAGTGGCGGGATAGTTCGCGTCCGGGTCCGTCGCCGGACTGCCCGAGTCGGCGTTGTGGTGCACCACTCGCTCGCCGTCGCCCACCAGGGCCTGGTTGATGACGGGAATCATGTCGCGGATGCGCGCCGAGGCATTGCCGATTTCCGCATCCTCCCGGCGATAAAAGCTCTTGGGATTCAGATAAGCGTCCAGCAGGCCGACATTGGCCGGAATCCCGCGGTAATGGTCGATCCGGTCGCGGAAGACCTGATGCGCGACGTCCGGCACCGGCAGATTGTCCTGCGGCCCGACATCGCTCAAATGCGGGCCGATGACCAGCAAGTCGTAGTCGGCGGTGAGGGGTTTGGCGTCCGCCTTCGGCGCCAATACTTCAATCGGCGCGCCGTCATGGCGGATTTCATACGCCTCCTCGCCGCCGGACTTGCGCGCCGCCTCGAAGACGTATTCCTTGCCGCTGGGCGCTTTCGCGGTGAACGTGCGCACGCCTTCGGCGTTTTCCCGCGACAGATTGTTCAGCACGCCCGCCTGCAGCAGGCTGGACAAGCGCGAACCGGAGATCGTCAACGGCACCGCCGCCGCGTCGCCGTCGCGAATGCACTGCCGGGTTTGGGAGTTGAATTTGGCGATGCGGTCGGCCGAAGCGTTTTCCAGCTTGCTGAAGCGCTGATCGACGCAGATCAATCCGGCCTGCGCGCCCCAGGACGCGCTTTTGCCCTTGATGTGAAACCCCTTGGTGGGATGCCCGGTTTCAATCAGCTCGGTGGCCAGCCTATCCACTGGCCGGATGCCGATGATGCAGTTGTGGTCGCGCGCGACCTGCTGCAGCGGAATCAGATGGGCGGCGACCATCCCGGTTTTGTCCTTCACCGCCTCAACCTGTTGTCCCAGACCCAGCGGTTCGCCGCTGGCGCCGGCGGCTTGGTTCAAGACGGAATCCAGCTGGGCCTGGCCGGCATTGCTTGGCGTGATCGCCGCGCGATTGAATTGAATGGTCATGTGGTTTGGACTCGCAAATTGCCGACAACTCGATGGGACATGGCGCGCGCCGCCAGCCTCCCGGCTTGGCCGGAAGCCGCCGCGCGCCAGCGGAGACAATGGCGGCCAACATATCAGCCGGCGCGGCGACCGGCTTTCAGAAAACCGCATATCATTCGGTTTTTGACACAAGGATGCCGCGCGGGCCGGCTATTCCAGGCTGCGGTCGCGCAGCTCCGCCACCGCGGCCTCCAGCTGCGCCTTCTGCTCAGCGTCGCCGAAACAGTCTTCCGGCAGCAGCTGCGCCAGCCGGCCAAGGGCGTGGGCCAGCCGATACTGCTGCTCGGGCTCCACCGGCGGCAACGCCTCCGCCACGCTGTCCGCGTTCACCCACACCTGCTCCAGCAGCGACACCACGCCGCGCAGCAGGGTCTCTCCGTCCAGGGCCGGCAAGGCCAGCGCCGCCGCGGCCTGGTCGCAATGGGCCTCCAGGCCCAGGATGCGCAACAGCTGCCTGAGGTCGCCGATCACCGCGGCCAGATGGCTGCCGACGATGGCCTGGCCGCTGGCCGACAGCTCGTAGGACAGCACCCGCAGCATGGTGCGCAGCTTGCGTTGCCGCCCGTCCCGCTCGCCCAGCGACGCCAGCCACTGCGACAGCTTCTGCCGGGACGCGCCGGCGCGGTGGTAAAGCCGCAGCAGTTCCTGGCGCAAGGCTGGCGTCGTCGCGCCGTACTCCAGCGCGCCGAACAGGGACAAGGCCAGGGTGTCGTCGGCGGTCAGCGCCGCCAGCGCCTCTTCCATGCGGCGGCGCAGCTTGGCGTCCGGCCTGCCCTTCGCCAGCCAGGCGGCCAGCTGCAGGGCCATGCGGCCCGGATCCGGCGTCTGCGCCTGCATCGCGGCCAGCAAATGCGGCGCGCGCTGCCAGTCTTGCGGGCCGCTCAGCAGGCTGTCCAGATCGGCGGCGTCCACGGCGGCCAGCTCCGCCACCAGCTTCTGCGCCAGCACCCGGCCGCGCGCGCCGTCCTGGCCGATGCCGCCGCGCCGGTTGTCCCGCAGACGCCCCCCCAGGGCGAAGCCCAGGTCTTCCTGGGTCTCGGTCAGCGCGTCGCTCTGAAACTCCAACAGCTCGGCCTGCGCCAGCGCCAGCACCGACTCCGCCGCCGGCGGCCTGCCCATCGGCTGGGCGGCGATGCCGTCATCCACGCCGCCCAGCGCCGTTCCCGCCGTCACCTGATCCAGCCTAAGCATGGGCCGCCTCCCGGGCATCGCCCCTCAGTTGCTCCAGCACCCGCGCCTGATGCGCGGGCGTGTCCAGATGGATGCGCACCAAGCCGTTGTCCAGCCTCGCCTGCCCGACGGACAGCGCGGCGTCGGCCAGCACCGCCACCTCCGGCACGTCGGCGTAGGCCAGTTCCGCCGCCCTCAACGCTTGCGGCGCGACATGCAGATTGACGCTGCCGCGCGGCAGCAGCCGCGCCACCTGGCGCTCCACCCGGCGCAGCAGCAGCTCGCTTTGATCACAGTTGCCCAACAATGCCTCCAGCACTCCGGCGGTGATGCCGCGCCAGCGCAGGGCCAGCTGGCGCGCGATCAAGCCTTCCATTTCCTGTTCGCAGCATCTTCGTCTTGTGCCTGTTGATCATGCTGGGCCAGAACTACACCGCCTTCACCGCGGCCAAGGTGGACTGGAACGGCGTCATCGCCACTTATCTTGGCATCCCGCTGTTTGTGGCGCTGTGGTGGGGATACCGCGTCAAGCACAACACCCGCATGGTGCCGCTGGATA